>JAZOOI010000019.1:0-54455 GCA_045654925.1 Alistipes sp.
GTAAGGCTTGTGCAACCAGAGAATGCGCTGTCTCCAATCGAAGTTACGCTTTCTGGAATTGTTACGCTTGTAAGATTTTTACAACCCGCGAATGCATAATTTCCAATTGAAGTTACGCTCTCTGGAATTGTTACGCTTGTGAGATTTATGCAGTTGTAGAATGCCTGATCTCCAATCGAAGTTACGCTGTTGGGAATTGTTATGCTTGTGAGATTTTCACAACCATCGAATGCACCATTTCCAATCGAAGTTACGCTGTTAGGAATTGTTATGCTTGTGAGATTTTCACACTCCGCGAATGCCCAGTCTCCAATCGAAGTTACGCTGTTGGGAATTGTTATGCTTGTGAGATTTTCACAAGAGAAGAATGCGTATTCTCCAATTGATGTTACGCTGTTAGGAATCTTATATGATGTTGCAATGTTACCTGCAGCGTAGTTAATTAACACGCCATTATGAATTAGAGCCTTACCATCAGGTGTTGCAAATTTACCATAGAAGTATTTTAGCCTTTTGTTATAAGCAAACACACCATCTCCAATTGAAGTTACGCTGTTAGGAATTGTTATGCTTGTGAGATTTTCACACTCCGCGAATGCCCAGTCTCCAATCGAAGTTACGCTGTTGGGAATTGTTATGCTTGTGAGATTTTCACAACCATCGAATGCACCATTTCCAATCGAAGTTACGCTGTTGGGAATTGTTATGCTTGTAAGATTTTCACATTGCTCGAATGCCTGATCTCCAATCGAAGTTACGCTATTGGGAATTGTTATGCTTGTGAGATTTTCACAAGAGAAGAATGCGTATTCTCCAATTGATGTTACGCTGTTAGGAATCTTATATGATGATGCACTGTTATCTATAGCGTAGTGAGTAAGTACACCATTCTGAATTAGAGCTTTACCATCAGGTGTCGCAGCTTTACCATAGAATCGTGATATTTCATACCATCCAAAAGCGTGAGGCTCAATGATAGTTGATTCACTATTGATAGTAATATATTCCAATTTGAAGCAACTTGCAAAAGCGTTGTATCCAATAGTATGTACGCTCTCTGGGATAGTCACACTTTCAATACTATCGCAATCTTGAAAAGCATTGGCTCCAATAGTATGTACACTCTCTGGGATAGTAACATTTACAATGCCATCGCAATCATAAAAAGCCTTGGCTCCAATAGATATTAGAGTATTGGGTAGGGTAATATCCTTAGCATCATCTATATTGGAAAAAGCAGATCTTTCAATAGTGGTTACACCCTCCGGAATGTTTATGTTGGCATTAGTACAATTCATAAAAGCACTATTGCAAATTACTCTTACACTATTAGGTATGGTTATATACCTAAGCGATGAGCAATCCTTGAATGCAAGAGCGCCAATTGTTTTAACACCATCGGGGATAATAATAGAGGATAATTTGTTGTTGCCAAAAAAAGCCTCTCTGCCAATGGTTGTAATTGGACCATCGAAGCATATAACGCCAATGCCATTTTCGTAGGTGTTGCTTACAATGCGTGCATTGAATATGGCCTTCTCGTTTGGTTGTATAACTGAGCTGTCGGTAGATTTATAGTATATTTTTGATGCTGCTTCAACAGGTTGCACAGCATTGGTGTTGACATAGATGTTGTTGCTATCACCATGCTCGAATGCTGATGAGCCTCTCTCGCAATGCGTAGGTGTTAAATTGGTCTCGGGTGATTGATTGTTATTATTCGCTTGCTGGCCACTATTGCAACCAACAACTAATAATAAAAATAGAGATAGTAGACGTTTCATAATAGTATATGTTTTGTTTGTATATGCTATACTCCCGTCTCAACTCCTTGGCGGTGGATTATTATAAAAAAAAGAAAGTGTGGAGTTGATTTTACGAATGTCTACTTGAAGGTTGTGGAATGACCTGAACTAAAACAAACGATACAATGCCCCACACTTGGATAGTATGGGGTAGGCATGCAGAGTGCATGTAGCCACATAGCTATACAAGAGATGAGTGCTGTTCGTCTATCCCTTAGTTCAGAAAACTTCCACATTTTCAAGTAAGGATTGCGAAAAACACTTTCTATATGTCTGCTATCTATCTGATAGCACTACAAATATAAAAAGAATTTTCGAAACGAACAACACCCTGTGGAGACATTGTTTAATGATAATAAAACAAATTAATCTTCGGCTGAAGATAATCTACCGCCCAATTTTATTTTCCTTGTTCTTTTACCTCCTTCCCATTAGTTTTTTGTGAAGTATTCGAACTCTCGACCTCTAAATATCTCCTTATAAAAGGAGGGTTGAGTGGATTGTAGATATGGAATGGCGCGTGCATACGCCGGTTCGGAACTCATATCCTACACAAAAGCGACTGAAGTGCCCCCAATAGTCGGGCAGCCTCTTTTTTATTCCGAAAATGTTGTATTTAACCCCAATAAAAAGAACCAAAAAGGACTTGTTAGGATAAAATGGTTGATGTATCTTTGTAATTGTAAGTAGTAATTGCACTCGCTTTATGAGTGGTGCAGGAATGAAATATTTATTATTAACCTTAAAAACACAAAGAGATGAAAAAATTTTTCTTGCTTTTGGCTATTGCAGGTACACTTGTAGCATGTGCTGACAAGTCTAAGGAGGAGAAGGCTGCTGCTGAGGCTACTAAAAATGCTGCAGAGTTTGCAGGTAAGGCTGCTGACGGCAATGTGAGCGCAGAGGATGCTGTAGATTATTCTAAGAAGCAGATGGATGTTGCTTCAGACTTGTATGAGTAGGCACATTGGGCTGTTTTTTTAAGAATAGGGTTGCACAACTTTGCGGTTGTGCAACCTTTTTTTTAGAAGCAGAAATAGACGCGCCAATATAGAAATATTTTCTAATAAAATTTATGCCGCTTCTTATTTCCAACTATCAGGCAATTCTGCTCTCGAGATATATCGCCAGCCGATATGATGCAACGTTGTAATGAGTATGCAAATGAAATAATCTTTGAAAGAGGATAATTTACCATGCAATTTCTTTCTTGTTCTTTTATCAGCTTCCCAATATTTTTGTATGTTGTTTTTCATTTTCTCTCATGAATATTTTGGACATTAAGAAATAAGGTATATCTTTGTCGCACGATTTGGGGGTTTAGCTCAGCTGGTTAGAGCGCTTGCATGGCATGCAAGAGGTCGTGAGTTCGAATCTCATATCCTCCACACAAGCAACCTTAGGGTTGCTTTTTTTGTATGGAGAATATGAGATTTGCTCGATCGACCTCTTAGTTCCTCCTTTTCAAAGGAGGTTAGGTGGATTGTAGATATAAAATGCCGCGTGCATACGCGGGTTCGAATCTCATATCCTCCACAAAAAAATAGACACCTTCGTGGTGTCTTTTTTTTGAGGTATTCGAACTCATGACCTCCCCCTCGCACCCGTCTCTCACATATCGCGGGTATTAAAAAAGATACCCGTGACTATCCAGCGCGTCATTGCGAGGCTTGGCACAAGCCGTGGCAATCTCACAGCTCACGTCCATTAGCTCATTGCTTTATCAGAGATGCCCACGTCGCTTCGCTCCTCGGCATGACGGTGGGGTGGAGACTCCTCGGTGTGACGGTGATGGGGAGGTATCTTGGTATGACGGTGGAGGGAAAACCTCTTGGCATTAAAGTGGCTCGGCATGACCGTGGAGGATTGACAATGTGAGTACTCAAAAAGATACCCATGCCGTGAGGGGTGGAATGAAAAACGCGCCCAGGCATAGGTGCTTAGGCGCGTTCTCAGTTAACAGGATTGTTGTTACTACTCCTTTACGCAGCGTACTGGTAGGGCATTGGCGCGCTGCATGGCGCGTGCTGCATCGAAGCCATTCCATGTGCGGGTGGCACTATTTAGGTCGAAGAACATCGCCTTTGCCATGCCGTCATCTGTTGATGAGGCGGTCCAATAGTAACCAGCCCATGGAATAGGTCGTGTGGCGTCATCGTTGATGATGTCGAGGCGACCATCGAGGTAGTTGCGGCGACCCTGGGCTGTGAAGAAGTAGCTCTTGCTGCTATCGTTGACATCCACAAGATGCCAGCCGTACATGCCCTGCGCCTCCTGCCATGCGAGGTTGTCGTCAACATCGCTGATGGTGAGGTTGGCATATATAGAGCTGTCGGGTATGCGCCAGCCGGCAGGACATGGGTCGTGCTCACTCTTGCTATTGGCACTCCATAGCTCCTCGTGGCCCTCGTAAAGCCAGTCGTAGCCATTATCCTTGTTGCCGGTTATTATGAACATTGGATTCTCGTTTGCCCACTCCACATTACCGCACTTGGCAGATGATGCCTCATACTTAGGCTTACGCTCGTAGCCCTTAGCAGTGTATATAGTCTTGTCGTTGTTGAACTGGAAGTTCCATGTCTCAGGACCGATAAATGGAGTGCGGCGTCCCCACTGGTAGTACAAGCCATAAGACTCGAAGATCTGTGTAGACGACTTTTCACCCTCGCTATTGCCATTAGCACCAAGGTTGATGTTCATCAGCGTGGCATCACCAAGAGTGATAGTGTCGGTAGTAGGGTCGTTGTTCGTAATCCATATGTGCCATGACCAGATGAGGTTGTCCTCAGCATCGTAGGCGCCGATGAGTGCATTGCCAGGGCGCACCATGTCGATAATCTCGTTGTTCTCATCGAGCACGGGCTGAATGTAGAACGAAGCTACGCCATCCTGCATATCGAGATACTTAATAACACCAAGGTCCGACTCCCATATGAGCTCTATGCGCTCGGTGTTGAGTGGGGTAGCGCTACCACCAATCATAGGGTTGAAGAGGTAGCGTGTAGAGGCCTTGTTTGCAATGTAGCAGTTTGCTGGAGCGTTGGTATAGTCCACATCGGGCTTCTCGAGTATTGCGAGGTATATTGTCACCATCACATCCTCACCCAATGGGGTGTAGCCCTTGATGGTCATGTCGCCACTCTTCTCCTCGCCGTCATCGAACTTCTCGGGAGCCTTGACAGTGATGCTTTTGGCGTACATGCTTATGTTAACTACCTCCCAGCCCTTAGGCGTGCTGATGGCACTGATGGATGCTATGTTGTGCGATGTGAAATATGTAGTACCCTCCTCGCCTGGCATGCTTACCAATATACTCTCAGAGGGAACTTTGAGTGTTTCTGTTGCCTCCTTCTTGCATGATACGGCAAGAGTGGTCATGCCAAGTGTCGCAATAAATAGCAGTGTGTATAATGCTCGTTTCATCTATACTTTATTATTTTATTTCAACTTCTAAAATCTCCAAATTTACGCTAAACTCATCGCTGAGGGTTATGAAGAGGCGTGTCACCTCGTCGTGGCTCTCGAATGAACCTATAACATAGCCATCATGGGTTAGGGTCACACTCTTGCCAGGGTGTAGTGTCGCTATGCGTTGCTTAAGCTCTGCGGACATATCCTGTTCAGCTATGCAAAGCATATAGCGCTTTGTCGCTACGTTTGTAGGCTCATTGTTTGTGGTAATGTCACCACCTGCAGTGAGGTTTATCATGATGCCATCACTCCATCGGCAGATCTCGGGAGCCTTGAAGCCTCTGTCGTGGAGAAGCTTCTGTGCTGCCTCAGCCTCCTCGAGTGTAGCAAAGCCGCCAGCGTAGTAGTGGTTAAGGCCGCTCGCGTCGGTCTCGATATATAACGGATGGACACCCTTAAATAGTGTCATTGGCTGACGTGATTTGAATACGCCAAGCAAGATGCGATAGATGGTGCCTCGCTCGTAGACCTTTACCTCGGGTAGAGGGTTGGTGCTATTGTAGTAGTTAGTGCGACCAAAAGAGATGTCGCTATAGTCGATAAATAGACGCTGCTCGGGAAGTTCAACAGGAGAAAGCTGATAATCGGGAGCTACGAACTCCTGGCGTACCACCGTTAGAGAGTCTGCTGCATCTGTCAAGCCAAACTCCTGAGCAAGGGTAATCTCGAAGTCGAGGATGGCAGGACGACCTATGGCGTAGCGCATGACACCATTAGAGGCGTAACAGTCGTCGTTATTAGCGCACTGCTGAAGCATTGTCGAGAAGTCTGTGTCGAGCTTATTAAGAAGGCTCTTGTTGCGCTCTTTCTCGATAACATAGCCATAAGCATAGTACTTGGTATCGATAACAAAGTTCCACTTCTGGCCAATCTCGCTGTTGAGTGCATCGAGTGCGGCAATGGTATTCGCATATGCCTCATATATTGAGTCGGCCTCGGGCTGATTTGTAGCCTTGTTGTAGGCGGCGTCGAGCTCTCTTACGGTAGAGTATAGCTCGATATATTCGTTGCAAAGCTGCACTACGTTAGTCTCCTCAATCTTGGTGTGACATAAATCATCGAAATCCTTCTTGCTCAATGAGTTTACAAATCGCTCATCGTCGGTAATATTTCGACGAGGCATAGGCGTAACCTCATCTGCCTGCTCGGTGGCAACCTCAGTTTGTTCTGGCATTACCTCTACCTGTTCCTCGCCACTCTCTACCTGCTCTGGCGTCACTTCTGTATACTCGGGGGCTACCTCTGTCTGCTCCTCGGTCTTCTCGCTCTGAGTAGGAGTATTAATAGCACTATTCTCCTCGACCTTAGATGTCGTGTCGTCTACCTTCTCTGAAGGTACTACCTCCTCGGTCTTTGTCTCGGTTGGCTGCTCGTCATTTACACTATTATCATCTGCAGGCTCCTCCACCTTAGTGTCGTTCTGTCCTAAGATAGTGCCAAACGAGGTGTTGAACTGCTCCTCGATGGCCTTCATCTCTAACTCGTTGATGCGGCTTGCTATCTCGCCCTGCTTCTGGGTGATGTTGAATGTCTCGCTCTCCAGCTCAACGATGCGCTGGTTGTACTCATAGATGAAGTCGCGCGACGGCTCTGTTGTCACCGTGTCTAAGTATAGACGCATATCGGCACGTGTCTGTACTAAAAGGTCGTTAATCGAGTCGCTCATGATGGTGAGTCGCTCGCTCTCGGCCATAAGGGTCTTATACTCCTCATTCTCCTCCAGCGGGGTGTTGGGATTGTCCATGCTGGTTATGGCGAATGTCGAGATGGCAATGCCTATAGTTGCTGCAAGTGTTATAGTGTGCTTCTTAAACATATATAATTGTTTGTGTCTGATGTCGTTATCCTATGCTATCTCCATGAACTAATGAAGAATAGCTGTATAAATCCAAATATCTCCAAACGGCCGATAAGCATGAGTATCGTCGATATAAACTTAAGTGTCGATGGCAGGTCCGCATAATTATCCATCGAGCCTATCTCGCCAAAGCCTGGGCCAACGTTGCTTATGCATGATATGGCAGCTGTAAAGCTTGTCATAAGGTCGCAGCCAAAGAGCGCAAATATAAACGTGCCAACAAGGGCAAGTAGTATGTAGGCCACAATAAAGGTGATGACAAGACCCTGTGTGCCTGTATCCTGTACTATGCCGCCAACCTTAATGCGCAGGATAGCATTGGGATGTTGCTGGATGCGTATTCTGTTGCGTATCACCTTAGCAGAGATGACAAGTCTATCAACCTTGATGCCACCAGATGTAGAGCCCGCACAACCGCATATCACCGTGCAGAATATTAGGAGTATTATGGCTACAGGGGTCCATGTGTTGGTGTCAGCAGTGGCAAAACCCGATGTGGTGGTGATGCTTGCCACCTGGAAGGATGCATGGCGTAATGCCTCGCCAAAGGAGTCGTAGATGTTCTCCGACATTAGGCTAAGGGCGATGATGAGGCTTATTGCTACCATCATTCCGATATAAACGCGTACAATCTCCGAGCGGAAGATGTTGTTGCGTTTGCCTGTGAGTGTCGCGTAGAGAATGCCGAAATGAATACCCGACAGCACCATGGCAAACATGATTGTCAGCTCCATGGATGGATTATCAAAGAATGCCATTGAGCTATTCTTAGTGCTAAAACCACATGTTCCACAAGCACTCATGGCGTGATTTATCGCATCGTACCAGTTCATACCCTCATACTTGAGTAGGAGGGTGGTCAATATTGTAAGACCGACATATACCGAGATGATGATGCGTATGATAACCTTTGAACGGTAGTGGAAGTTGTCCTTGGCTATGGATGATAGCTCTTGGCTTGATAGCATATGTCGGCTATGTCCCATTGAGGGGAGGATGACAAGGGCGAACATTACAACGCCGATACCTCCAATCCATGCCGATGCAGAGCGCCAGAAGAGCAATCCCTGAGGTAGAAACTCGATATCGTTGAGTATGGATGCACCTGTGGTTGTAAATCCAGAGACACTCTCGAACCAGGCGTTTATGGCGTTAAACTCGCCACCCCATATGAGGTAGGGGAATGAGCCTACGATACACGCTAGCAACCACGATCCCACGACGATGGCATAACCCTCCTTAGTCTTTACATCCTCAGATCTATCGGTGAATATCATCGGGAACATGCCGAGTAGGGCAGTGATGATGGCTGAGAGAAGAAGAGGGTAGAAGCCCGAGTCAAAGTTATTGTACATCGAGACACCGGCAGCTGCCAACATAAATGCCGCAATGAACTGCAGCACCATGCCGATATATCGTATTACAACATCAAATCTCATGACCTTGTGCTCTGTGGATTATCTGAAACGTGAAATGAGCGCAGCAATTCTGTCGCGAAGTGTGCGCACCTCATCACGGCTGCGAATGCTATCGTCGAACGGAGTCTTGAATGCCAAATAGGTGCCCAAACTCTTGTTGATGCGTATAATAGGCTTGACGATAGTAACCATGACAAAGAAGTAGAACATCAGCATGATGGCAATCATCACTATGAGGGTGATGAATACAGGTGTTACAGTGCGTCGTGCTGTGTGACTTAGGTTGTTAACCTCTGGGCCAAGGGTGTTGTGCACACCTGTCATATAGCTGGTTATCTGACGCGATACGTTGAAGTACTCCGAGTAGTAGTTCTCGTTGTACCATGTGTGTGCTGAGTATGTCGATGTTGAGTCGGCCTCGTGGATGGCGGCAATCTCATCATTAATCTCGCCACTAATGTAGCTTCTTGATAGTGCATTAAGTTTGTTGGCGTAGAATACCAACGAGTCTGCAACGTCAGGTGTATCTGATTTTGCGACAACATCTCTGGCCTCTGATATTGCTGATGAGAGATCTCTAATACTCTCCTCGCATACGGTACGATGACGATTGATGTCGTGGCCCATAACCGCCATATCTCTTATGGCTCTATCCTGCTTATCGAGGGCGTTACGCATCTCCTCGGCAAGGTCTACATTCGACTTGCTTGCCAAGAGGATCTTCTCAGTGTCGGTGCCGACGCGCTCGAGCTCCAATAGCGACATGACTCCTGAGAATAGGAGTAGTAGGGTGATGCTGAGAAAAGCTAAACGAACGCGTGTCGTTAGGCTCTCAATCTTGAAAAAGTCAGTTATCTTTCTCCACATGGTAGTTGTGCGATGTTGTTCTAATGGGTAAATCTTGACAAAAGTAATACTTTTGTGTCAATTATCCAACAATTTCGCAGCGAATATTACCATCGGTGTCCAACTCTATTAGTTTGACGCGACAAATAGTGTTGATTATCTGCTTGTTATATGGGGCATAAACGCGCAAGTAGTTATCTGTATAGCCGTACATCATGCCCTCGTGCTCGGTGCTCTCGAAGAGTACCTCTCGCTCTGTGCCCAAAAACTTCTGGCTGAATGCTCTATGTAGCTTTGTGCTGAGCTCCTCAAGGCGTGCTACACGCTCGGTGGATATGCGTGGTTGCACCTTGTTTGGCATCTCAACTGCAGGTGTGCCGGGACGCTCCGAGAAAGGGAAGATGTGGAGGAATGAGGCGCCCACCTCTTCTAGGAGACGGTAACTCTCCATAAACTCCTCCTCGCCCTCGCCAGGGAAACCAACGATGACATCCACGCCAAGGAAGGTGTCGGGCATGAGTGAGCGTATCTTAGCGATGCGCTCGCGATAGCGCTCAGCTGTGTATCGGCGGCGCATCATGCCTAGTAGCTTTGTGGAGCCACTCTGGAGTGGAATATGGAAGTGAGGCATGAATTTAGGTGATGCAGCGCAAAACTCTATAATCTCGTCAGTTATAAGGTTGGGTTCGATGCTCGATATGCGATAGCGCTCGATGCCATCTACCTTGTCGAGTTCGCGTAGTAAATCGATGAATTTCTCACCTGTTGTGCGACCGAAATCACCAGTGTTGATGCCTGTTATGACAATCTCTTTTTGGCCTGCTGAGGCAATCTCTTTTGCCTCCTCAACAATGTCAGCAATAGGCATGTTGCGACTTGAGCCACGGGCATAGTGGATAGTACAATATGCACACTTGTAGTCGCAGCCGTCCTGTACCTTAAGGAAGGAGCGTGTGCGGTCGCCTGATGAGTATGCCGCAAAGAAGCGGGTGATGTTCTCCACAGAGCAGCTATAGACCTCGGTTCTACCTCTATCTTGGAGCTCAACAACGCGTTTATATAAATCGCCCTTATCGTTGTTGCTCAATACTATATCTACACCCTCGATGGCTGCAATATCGTTTGGTTTTAGCTGTGCATAGCAACCCGTAACAGCTATTATGGCGTTGGGGTTTCGACGGTGTATTTTGCGTATTATGTTACGACATTTCTTGTCGGCGTGTTCGGTTACAGAGCAGCTATTTATCACTGCTACGTCGGTTGGCTCTGAGGGCTCGACGCGAGTGTAGCCACCACGCTCAAATTCGCGTGCTATGGTCGAAGATTCCGAGAAGTTGAGTTTGCAACCCAACGTGTGAAAGCTGACTCTCTTTTGTGTCATATTGTATGAAACTGTTAAAATCCGCTGGCGAAGTTACAAAAAATAAACAGTTTCTAAAATATCTTTTCGTATTCTTACGAAAAAAAGTTATTTTTGCACGCTATTAAACTCTTCTATGGATATAAACGAGATTATAATTGACATACTGTCGTACGACTTCCTAATGAGAGCCCTCATCGCCTCGATACTCTCGGGTATCACTTGTGGTATTGTGGGTTGTTATGTCGTGGCACGTCGCATGGTCTTCCTTAGTGGAGGTATAACTCATGCCTCGTTCGGCGGTCTTGGTATGGCTCTCTACGGAGGTTTCGACCCCTTGCTTGGCTCGTTGTCGTTCGCGGCGCTCTCCTCTATGGGCATTGAGTTTGCGTCGCGTCGAGGGCGTATTCGTGAGGACTCGGCGGTGGGTATCATATGGGCGTTGGGTATGGCTGTAGGTGTTGTTTTTATGTCGTTGCGCCCAGGCTATTCAACGGATTTGACCAGCTATATGTTTGGTAATATACTTCTGGTGAATAATACAGATATAGAGTATCTTGCGTGGCTTACATTATTTGTTACTTTAGGCTCTATATTGCTTCTTCGCAAACTAATGTTTGTGACCTTCGACGAGGTGTATGCCAAGAGTCAGGGTATAAACCAAGCGCTAATAGCATATATTATGTCGATAGTCGTTGCTGTGACAATTGTCCTATCCATTAAGGTTATGGGTATCATACTATTACTATCGTTGATGACCATACCTGCCGTTGTTGCCAATACGCTAACCAAGGATTATCGTTGGATGGCACTGTGGTCGTCTGTGGTGGCAGTATTAGGCAATGTTGCGGGTTTTATTATTAGCTATGAGTGGGATTTGCCTACCGGTAGTTGCATAATATTTACCCTTGTGGCGATGCTTATTTGTGTAAAAATCCTATCTTTGTGCCGAAATAGATTACGTCGCTAATGAAAAAGATACATAAACTTGTCCTCAAGGCCTATATAGGTCCGTTGCTCGCCACGTTCTTCATCGTGCAGTTTGTGCTGATGTTGAACTTTGTGTGGCGTTATATCGACGAGCTTACGGGTAAAGGTCTTGATATATCTACCATTATTGAGCTCTTTGGTTGTGCCTCGGCAAGTATGATCCCACTGGGACTTCCATTGGCGATGCTCCTCTCGGCAATTATGGCTATGGGTAACCTTGGTGAGAGTTTCGAGCTGTTAGCGATGAAAGCTGCGGGCATGTCGCTTATGAAGATATTCCGTCCGCTATTTGTCCTTGTATTGCTAATATCGGCGGGTAGCTTCTATGTATCAAACAATCTTGTCCCCAAAGCCAATCAGCGTATGTACGACATCATCATTGATGTGCGAGAGCAGCGCGAGGAGATGAAGTTCCCAGATGATGTATTCTTCACTGGTCTTCCAAATATGGTTGTCAAGGTTGCTCATCAAGATGAGACGACTGGTAAGCTCGATAAGATTGTAATTTTTGACTTTAGCGATGCTGATGGCGATATGACCACTACACTTGCCGACTCGGGCTATATGAAGATGTCCGACGACAAGAGTTACCTTAATGTGACGCTCTACAATGGCGTCACACATGAGCATACGCGTAGCTCATCGTGGTATACCGATAAAACACTGCGTAGCCATAAGTTCGAACGTCAGGACGCCACAATACCTATTGCTAAGTTATCGCTCCCAGAGCAGGATATGACGCGTGAGTTCAGTGAGTCGCAGACCCGTGATATGGAGGGTCTCGACGAACTTATAGACTCGTTGAATATCTATATACGCCATACGACGGCGGCTACCTATGGCCCACTTGTCAAGGAGCGCATCTTCCCTTATGACCACTCAATACTTGGTGGTGACTCTATTGTCTACGATAAGAGTGAGTTTAAGCTCCTCAATATTGCCGACTCTATTGATGGACTGTCGATGCGTGATCGCTCAAAGCTCATTGTAGATGCTAGCAACTCGGCGCGTGTTGCCAAGGGCTCAAATGTCGTTGATGAGCAGATGTCCAAGATTGCTATCACGCAGCTCTACCGTGCACATAACGAGTGGCACCGTAAGCTGACGCTGCCAGTATCTATTATAGTCTTCTTCCTTATCGGAGCACCTCTCGGTGCTATTATCCGTAAGGGTGGCTTTGGTACTCCTATCGTGATATCGCTGATATTCTTCGTTATCTACTACGTCATCAGCATCTCAGGCTCTAAGATGTCAGGCGAGGGCTTGTGGGAGCCATTATATGGTATGTGGCTACCGACATTTGTGCTGACGCCCGTTGCGGTATACCTTATGTATAAGGCTACGAACGACTCATCGTTGCTCGATACCGATTGGTACGATGGTAAGATACGTAAGTTGCGCCGCAAGGTGTCGAAGTATATCCCTGCGTGGATGAAGATTGGTAAGAAGAAAAAGGATAGTTCTAAATAATTGGCTCTATGAAGAATCTACGAATACTCTTTATGGGTACACCCGAGTTCGCCTCAACGTCGCTCCGTCACCTTGTTGCGGAGGGGTATAATGTTGTGGCTGTTGTTACCACACCCGATAAACCCGCTGGTCGTGGTCAGAAGATGCATGAGAGCGATGTTAAGCTTACGGCAAAGGAACTGGGGCTCCCAATCCTTCAGCCCGAGAAGTTGCGCGACGAGAGCTTCTTGGAGGCTATTAGAGCACTCGATATAGACCTAGGTATTGTCATCGCCTTCCGTATGTTGCCCGAGGTGGTGTGGGCTATGCCACGCCTTGGCACCTTTAACCTCCACGCATCGCTTCTTCCAGAGTATCGTGGTGCAGCGCCTATCAACTGGGCGATTATCAATGGCGAGACACGTACGGGCGTTACTACCTTCTTGCTCAACCACGAGATTGACAAGGGCGCTATCATTGCTCAGCAGGAGGTAGATATTCTCGCAGAGGATAACATCGGTACGCTCTACGATAAGCTTATGAATATAGGTGCGGAGCTTGTCACTAAGACTGTTGATGCGGTGGCTAAGGGTGACTATACACCTATTGAGCAGATGCATATTGATGAGAGTACACTGAAGCCTGCGCCTAAGATCTTTAAGGATGACTGTCGCGTAGATTGGTCACGCGAGGGTCGCGATATAGTAAACCTTGTTCGTGGCTTGTCGCCCTATCCTGCGGCGTGGTCGCCAATCTTTAAGCAGGGTGCCGAGGTGGGCTCTGTGAAGCTCTTCGATGTACGCTTTGTTGCAGACGATAAGCAGGGTAGTGTGGGTAGTGTTGTTACCGACATGAAGAGTTGCTATGGCGTACGCTGCAAGGATGGTGTTGTATATTTAGAATCGGTTCAGCTGGCAGGCAAAAAACGCATGGCAATCAAGGAGTTGCTCCTCGGCTGGAGAGATGCATCGGAGCTAAGTTTCGTTTAACTGATATCTATGATAAAAACAATGGCTACCATAAGGTAGCCATTGTTCATATTAGTGTGTCGGATGGTTAGTCACGATATAAGTCGCGAAGCTTATCTATTCTCTCGTAGATTTTCTCACTCTTCTTCTCGTTGTCGTCCTCCCATTCCTGCTCTGCTGTATTAGCTTTTAGTCTATCAATTTGGCCAAGGTCACCACGCCAGATTGTATAGTCGTTGTATACCTCCTCGAAGTCATCCAAGTCTTCAGTATCGGCCAACTTATCGAGATACCACTTCTCGCACTCCTTAACATCGTCAAATGTCTCGTGCCACCACTGGCAAGATGCAGCAGTCAAACCCACTGCCAATATAAGTAACCACTTTTTCATATCTGTAAATTCTAATAATCTGTTAATAGTTTAAGTTGTATCTTAAGCCTGGTTATTTAGGCTCGTAGCGGTACTTTTCGTAGAGTTTATCATTTCTTTCATCGATATCCTCCCACTCATCCTCATGATCTTCTCTCCACTCGCGTGCAGCCTTCTCGCACTTTATCTGGTCTATGTAACCAAGGTCTTCGAACCATATTGTGTAGTCATTATACAACTCCTCAAACTCATCCAAATCCTTTGTCTCGGCCAACTTATCGAGATACCATACCACGCACTCTTCAGGATCGTTGAATGTCTCGTGCCACCACTGGCAAGATGCAGCAGTCAAGCCTACTGCCAATATAAGTAACCACTTCTTCATATTGGTAAAATTTTATAGTTAGTCTATTTGGTTAATATTTGTTTCAACTAAATGATAATCATTAGTCATCTGCATACTTCTCGTATACCTCTTCGTATCTATCTTCAATCTTTTCAGCCTTACTCTCGTTATCCTCAGCCCACTCTTCATAGGCTTTGTCGCACTTCCACCCATCTACGCGACCAAGATCTTTTGCCCACAAAGAAAAATCCTCGGAGATATCCTCAAACTCCTCAAGATCTTCGGCATCAGCCATCTTCTCGAGATACCATACTGCGCACTCCTCGGGATCGTCAAATGTCTCGTGCCACCACTGGCAAGATGCAGCAGTCAAGCCTACTGCCAAAATTAGTAACCATTTTTTCATAGTCGTAGTGTTTTAGGGTTAATAATAGATTGTTTTAGTTTTTGCCTTTAGCAAAATTAAACAAAATTTGTCGAATATCCAAATGAAATTGACTCTAGTTTATACATTCACCATGTCGGATACTAGAAAAAAAAGATGGCTACCTTTTCAAGTAGCCATCAGCTATAATTAATTATAGGACATCCTTTAGTTTCTCAGCGTTCTTCTCGTAGAACTCCTTCAACTTCTCTTTATCAACATTCTTCTCCATCCACTTATCGCTTGCCTCATCAGCCTTCTTCTGATCTACCTCACCGAGAGACTTACGATATGCGTCAGCATCGTTGTATACCTCAATAAACTCATCAACATCATTGTCCTGGATAGCTTTCCACATCTGCTCTGAGTACCACTCTGCGCACTCCTCTGGAGAATCGAATGTCTCATGATACCACTTACATGATACAGTGATAGTGCAAACTGCCAAAATTAGTAACCATTTTTTCATAGTCGCAGTGTTTTTAAGGTTAATAATAAATTAGGTTTTAGGTTTTGTTTGATACAAAATTAAATATAATTTATCAATTATCCAAATAAAACGCCATTTTTTTTCAATTAAAAAGGTGCCGAGCTATGGCCCGACACCTATCATTGGGAGTTGTTTATTTAGAATGCAACGCCTAGTTTCAGCTGTATAGCACCCATGTTTAGGTTGATACCTGCGATGCTTAGCTGTTGTAGATGGTAGCCTGCTGATAGGGCAAAGCATCCAGCATGGAAGCCTAAACCAGCGCCGAACATCATGCCTCCAAGACTTGGAGACTCGGGTTGGAATGAGTAGCCAAGGTCGAGCATGACGAAGGGATCGAAGCGACTCGCTGTGGGAGCATAGACCTTGAAGTCGGCGAAGATGGGAACCATAAGCAATCCTGAATTAAAGTCCTGGGTATACCAGTCGGCACCAAGACCAATACCTGCGGAGAAACATTCACCAACACGTGCTCCATGTACGGTGTGTAGCTGTAGACGGTTGAGCGGAATGTTGCCTATACCGTAGCCACCCGATACATACACCTCGCCCTGATATCTTGTGTTGGTGTATTGAGCCTCCGAGGTGGTGGTAGCGCCAGCGTATAGCATGACGGCAAAGAGAATAGTAAGAAAACGTCTCATAGATTTAGTATTTAATTGTGTAGTTATCGTCAACAACAACGTTTGTGATTATTGTATTGCTTGGAATGTATGCCTCCTCGCCCTTGATGCATAGGCAGAAGAGACCAAAGGGGAATACGACGATGCCTGCGCCAATGCCGAGGCCTATAGCCAAGCCCTCGCGGTCGTCTCCCATAGCGGTGATGCCACCCAAGAGGAATATCTGCTGGCCGTCAACAGCTGTGGTGCTTAGGCAGTTGATGTTGATGCATCCCGACTTGCCAAGACCTCGAGCGTGCTGGGTGTCAATGGTTAGCTGCACAGGTGTGCCGCGTCGAACCAGAATGTTGCCATTGGCGTCAACGATGTTGGCGTCGATGATGGCTGTAGGTGCGGTCTGAATGTTCGCCTTGCTCTCAACAGAGTTGAGTAATCGCACATTTACCTGTTGACCACTAATAAGGTTGGGGCTCTGAGCCCATACGCTACCCGCAATAAGTAGTGCTGCGAGTGATAGTAACATCTTTCTCATGTAAGTAATTATTTTTTGTTTGTAATTGTCTGAGGACAAAGATAATACATTTCCCCCCCCCACAAATTTTTAGGCATTTTTTTTCGTGTTGGGGGTTATTTTTTTTATTAATACACTGTAAATAGTGTTTTCTGACATCTAATCACGCTTTTTATGCATATTGCGGGTGTATATACCATCGGTGGTTTGCTCTTCGGAGGTGATCTCCTTGGATAGTATCCAGCGAGTTGGGTTGGTGTAACACTCCTCAAGTTGCCAGTCGTACTCCGCAAGCTCGTTCATCACATGGATGAGTGAGGCATAGCGCTTGGTATTGCCCTTGTCGTCGACAAGCCAGTTATGTTTGTCATCATCCTGGCCATAGTCTATCCATACTCGACCATCAACGGTGGATGTCTTGCTGCCCCATATTGCGCAGTAGACTCTCTTGGGTTGTTGGGCCATGGCTGCAACGCCGAGCAGCGAAGCGAGTAGTAGTAGAGTAAATCTTCTCATAGTTGTTTAGTGTTTGTTATTTGTAGATGGGTTGTCCTGGGTTTTCGAACATCTTGCGAGTGAGGATACCCTCGGTAATCTGCTCCTCGGATGTTATACTCTTGCTGAGTATCATAATGATGGTGCACTCGTCGAGACCACTATCCTCGATGAGGCTGGGCTCGAACTGTGTGTAAGTGGACTCCAATTGCCAGCCCGCCTTAGACATATAGTTTAGAGCGGCAATCATTGTTTCGAAGTTCAGACGCTTGCCGTTATCGTCAACAAGGTAATCCTTCGAAGAGTGCTTCTGGCCGAAGTTGACATTCACCTGGCCAATATAGCCATTAGAGATAGATGCGAGGTGACCTCCACTTATGGAACAGTAGACGGTTGTCGGCTCTGAGGCGTTGAGCGCAGCGACGCTGAAGGTCGCAATGAGTAGTGTGATGAGTCGTTTCATTGTAGTAATGTTTTGTTTGCTATAACAAAGTTACTACACACATCCCCTATATCAATTTGCCGTAGCTGTCAAACGACTAAAAGGTGGGGTGAAGCGGATAATATGCACCCTGAAACGACAAAAGGGGCAGCGATCTATATCGCCACCCCTCATGTTATCGATGAATATAGGTATGTTACTTTGCCTGAGACTCGCAGTACACGCAGCGCACAATACCATCAACACTCTCAAATCTCTTACGCACAGGCTCAAGATTGGAGATGCACAATGGGTTAGGGCAGGTGCAATTCATAGCCTCGCCACCGTGGTCGAACTTACGCTTCGAGTCGTTCTGCCACTCAAGAAGTTTTAGTATGAGTGCCATGCGTACAAACTTGCCATTCTCAACCTGACGGAAGTAGGCAGCACGTGGGTCGTCATCTACGTCGATGGCAATCTCATTGACGCGTGGTAGTGGATGGAGTACTGCCATATGCTCCTTGGCGAAACGCATCTTGGCAGCATCCAAGACGAAGCAGTCCTTGACACGCTCGTACTCCTCAAGGTCGGTGAAGCGCTCCTGCTGCACACGTGTCATATAGAGGATGTCCACCTCGCCAATGACGCTCTCGATGTTGTCGACCTCGCGGTAAGGAATGCCATAGCGGTCGCATACGTCGTGCTTGATGTAGTCGGGTAGTGCCAACTCGGGAGGTGCAATGAGAACAAACTTAGTATTCTCATAGCGAGCCATAGCCTTGATGAGTGAGTGTACAGTACGGCCATACTTTAAGTCACCTACAAGGCCTATAGTCAGGTTGTTAAGTGTGCCTAACTCACGCTTTATTGTAAGTAGGTCAGTCATCGTCTGCGTAGGATGGCTGTGTGAGCCGTCGCCAGCATTGATGATTGGTGTGCGCGATACCTCAGTAGCTGCAAGGGGAGCTCCCTCCACCTTATGGCGCATGGCGATGATGTCGGCAAAGCAGTTGATAACCCTCACCGTATCCTGCACTGTCTCGCCCTTTGATACTGACGATGACTTGGCGTCGGCAAAGCCCAAGACGTTGCCTCCAAGCTCCATCATTGCTGCGGTGAAGCTTAGTCGTGTGCGTGTACTTGGCTCATAGAAGAGCGTAGCGAGCTTCTTGCCTCGGCATACATCGCTATACTTCTCGCGGTTGGCGATGATATCCTCGGCTACGGCGATAATCTCGGCAATCTCCTCAATAGAGAGATCAGTAGGGTCAATCAGGTGCTTCATACCATATATCTTTTTATCTGTTTATTACTTAATCCAGCTCTCGTCAGATGGGTTGTTGCGGAACTTAAGGATGCGCTCCTTGTCCTCAGCCTTGATGTAACCCTCCTCGGCTGCTACCTCAACCAATGCGTCGAGGTTAGAGAGTGAGTAGTTCTTAGCCTCGGCAGCAGCCAAACGGTCCAAGCCCTTCTGCATACCGTAGGTGAAGATGCTCACGATACCCAAAACGTCGGCACCAGCATTACGCAAAGCCTCGACAACCTCGATGCAGCTGCCTGCTGTTGAGATGAGATCCTCAACAACAACTACCTTCTGTCCAGCCTCAAGCTTACCCTCGATCTGGTTGCCACGGCCGTGGTCCTTAGAGCCTGAACGAACATAGCCCATAGGGAGGTTAAGGATTGTTGCGGTGATGGCAGCGTGTGCGATACCTGCTGTTGATGTACCCTTCAAAACCTCTACCTCTGGGTAGTGCTTGCGGATAAGCTCTGCGAGACCCTCCTCCACGTGGTTGCGCACCTCTGGAGCGGTGAGTGTTAGACGGTTGTCGCAATAGATAGGGCTCTTAATACCACTTGCCCATGTAAAAGGCTGCTCAGGACGCAAAAATACTGCGCCGATAGACAAAAGGTCTTTTGCTATTTTCCTCTCCATAATATTCTTGTTTTTATTGGTTTATGATTTACTACTCGGCGAACTCACGCATGCAACGCTCATATGCTGCTACAGGATCGTCAGCAGCGGTGATAGGACGGCCAACAACGATGAAGTCGGAGCCAATCTCCTTTGCGCGCTCAGGTGTTGTGACGCGTACCTGGTCGCCAACATCGCCATCGGCGAAGCGTACACCTGGTGTCACGGTCATGAACTCAGCACCGCAAGCCTCCTTAACCATGGCTGCCTCCAATGGTGAGCAAACAACACCGTCCAAGCCAGCAGCCTTGGCGTTCTCGGCATACTTAACGATAGTGTCGTTGATAGATGCACCGATGAGCAACTCCTTCTGCATGCGCTCCTCAGATGTAGAGGTGAGCTGTGTCACGGCGATGAGGAGTGGACGTGTGCCATCCTCACGGGTGAGACCCTCGATAGCGGCCTTCATCATATCGACAGTACCTGCTGCATGAACGTTGGTCATGTCTACATCCAAGTTGCGAAGTACCGACATGGCCTTCTTAACAGTATTTGGAATGTCGTGAAGCTTCAAGTCAAGGAAGATACGGTGGCCACGCTCCTTGATGGTGCGCACGATCTCTGGACCCTCAGCATAGAAGAGCTCCATGCCAATCTTCACAAAGGGCTTACGACCTGTGAACTTATCCAAGAAGTTCAATGTCTGCTCCTTGCTGCTGAAATCACAAGCAATAATTACATCTCGCTTACTCATAACTATCTATGTTTTATTATTTTACAATACCAATGATGTCGCTAAGGCGCTCGATGCCAAGACGCTCCATCTCCTTGGGCAATGCCTCGATAATCTCCTTTGAGGCGTAAGGATTCTTCAAGTTGGCAGCACCTACCTGAACGGCTGTAGCACCAGCCATCATCATCTCGATGACGTCCGAGGCAGAGCTTACACCGCCGCAGCCCATAACTGGGATGTTGCAGGCATTAGCCACCTGGTAGACCATGCGTACAGCAACAGGGAAGATGGCGTCGCCAGAGAAACCGCCCATCTTATTGGCGATAACAGGCTTACGACGCATAGTGTCGATGCGCATGCCGAGAAGAGTGTTTATTAGGCAGATACCATCTGCACCAGCCTCCTCGCACGCACGTGCTATAGACACGATGTCGGTGACGTTGGGGCTAAGCTTGATGAATACAGGCTTGGTGGTAACGGCCTTAACACGGCGGGTGACCTCGGCAGCCGACTCGGGCTGTGTGCCGAAGCTCATACCTCCGTTATGCACGTTAGGGCACGATACGTTAACCTCGATGATTGCCACCTGCTCCTCCTTATCTATCTTCGCGCAGCACTCCTCATACTCCTCCAACGAGAAGCCGCTGATGTTGGCGACGATAGGCTTATGGAAGATCTCGCGTAGGTGGGGTAGCTCCTCGGCGATGACCTTGTCGATGCCTGGGTTCTGCAAGCCTACTGAGTTGATAAGGCCTGAGGTGCACTCTGCAATACGAGGTGTAGGGTTACCAAAGCGAGCATCGCGTGTAGTACCCTTGAACGATATAGCACCAAGGCAGTCTAGGTCGTAGTACTCTGCGAATTCACGACCGAAGCCAAAAGTTCCCGAGGCGGGAATAATGGGGTTGTCGAGCTTCACGCCGCAAAGCTCAACAGATGTGTCATAGTGCTTTACCATATAATCTCTTCGCGTTTAAGTACTGGACCATCCTTGCAAATACGCTTGTTGCCATACTTGGTCTTGCATGTGCAACCCATGCAGGCACCAAAGCCACAACCCATACGCTCCTCGAAGCTGAACTCTGCATCTACCTCCGTAGCGTCGTATAACGCCTTGAGCATTGGTAGAGGACCACAAGAGTAGATGTAGTCGAACACAAGACCCTTCTCACGGATGACATCCGTAACGAAGCCCTTGGTGCCAACAGAGCCATCAGCCGTAGAGCAATATACATCGACGCCCAACGCCTTGAACTCATCGAGGTAGAAGACCTCATTAGAGGTGTTGAAGCCGATGATTACCTGTGGCTGCTTGCCCTCAGCAAGAAGACGCTTGCAGAGGTTGTACATAGGAGGCACGCCAACGCCACCACCAACAAGCAATGGACGCTGTGCCTGGTTGTCGGTGTTGAAACCATTGCCCAGACCTGTGAGGATGTCGAGCTGTGTGCCCACGGCGAGGTGGCGCATCTGCTCAGTACCACGTCCCACAACCTTATATATTATGGTTACGGTGCGCTCGTCGTAGTCGGCAACCGAGATAGGACGGCGGAGGTACTTACCCTCAAGCTCGATGTTGATGAACTGTCCCGAGCGGGTGATATACTGGGTATCGCCCTCCAACACCATACGATAGACCGCAGGTGTTAGAGGCTCGTTACTCAATATTGTATATATACCTTTCTTATACATAGTTATTCTGCATCAATTGTCGATACACCCAAAGTGATCTCCTCCAAGACGTCGAGAAGTACGCTCACGGTCTCCAATGCTGTGAAGATGGTAACGTTGTTCTCAACAGCGCAACGACGGATGTCGTAGCCATCGAGGCGTGCACTATGCTGGTTGATGTCGATAGTGTTGATTACATAGTTGATATGACCCTTGCGGATTGAGTCGAAGATCTCCGATGAACCCTCGCTGAGCTTCTTGAGACAGCGTGTGCGGATGCCATTCTCGCGCAAGAACTTGGCTGTACCGCTTGTAGCCTCGATGTTGAAGCCGAGCTCGTAGAAACGACGGATAAGAGGCAAAGCGCGTGGCTTGTCGGCATCGGCGATAGAGATGAAGATGGTACCATAGTTGGCAATCTTCATGCCTGACGACTGCAAGGACTTATACAACGCACGGCGCAACGATGAGTCGTAGCCGATAGCCTCACCTGTAGACTTCATCTCTGGTGATAGGTATGAGTCTACACCGCGAATCTTGGCGAATGAGAAGGCTGGGGTCTTGACATACCAGCGCTTCTTCTCGTCAGCGATAACCTTGGTTACGCCCTGCTCCTTGAGCGACTTGCCGAGCATCACGTTAGTGGCGATGTTGGCCATAGGTGTGCCGGTAGCCTTTGAGAGGAATGGCACGGTACGTGATGAGCGTGGGTTAACCTCGATAACATAGACCATATCGTTGTCGTCGGCGATGAACTGGATGTTGTACAAGCCAACGATGCCAATCTCCTTACCGAGACGGATGGTGTAGTCGATGATGGTGTCCTTGACCTTCTGGCTAACGCTGAAGGTAGGATATACGCTGATTGAGTCACCAGAGTGGATACCTGTGCGCTCAACGTGCTCCATGATACCTGGGATGAATACGTCGGTGCCGTCGCAGATAGCATCAACCTCCAACTCCTTACCCATGATATATTTATCTACAAGCACTGGCTGGTCCTCGTTGACCTCTACTGCGGTCTTGAGATAGTGGCGCAAGGCCTCCTCGTTAGATACGATCTGCATTGCACGACCACCCAACACATAGCTTGGACGTACCAATACTGGGTAGCCGATACGCTCTGCTGCTGCAACACCGCGCTCGATGTCGGTGATAGCCTCAGCATCAGGCTGTGGGATACCTGCCTTACGCATGATTGCCTCGAAGCACTTTCTATCCTCAGCGTTATTGATAGCCTCAATGCCTGTACCGATGATGTTTACACCAAGGTCTGCAAGTGGCTTAGCAAGGTTGATGGCTGTCTGACCACCGAGTGATACAACGACGCCTGTAGGCTTCTCCAACTCGATGACGTTCATAACATCCTCAACGGTCAATGGCTCGAAGTAGAGCTTGTCGCTGGTGGTATAGTCGGTAGATACGGTCTCGGGGTTATTGTTGATGATGATAGCCTCGTAGCCAGCCTCGCGGATAGCCCAGATGGCGTGTACGGAAGAGTAGTCGAACTCGACACCCTGGCCGATACGGATAGGGCCAGAACCGAGAACGATGATCTTCTTGCGGTCGGTGACCACAGACTCGTTCTCCTGCTCATATGTAGAGTATAGGTATGGTACCTTAGAGTCGAACTCAGCAGCGCAGGTGTCAATCATCTTATATACTGGGTAGACATTGTTAGCCTTACGCAAGAGGAATACCTCCGACTCAGTCATATCCCACAAGCGGCCGATGAACTTATCGCTGAAGCCCATGCGCTTTGCATCCTTC
This sequence comes from Alistipes sp., assembly GCA_045654925.1. GTDB lineage: Bacteria > Bacteroidota > Bacteroidia > Bacteroidales > Rikenellaceae > Alistipes. Next base: position 23,938 of record JAZOOI010000019.1, read on the forward strand.
AATGTCTCGATGTCGCGCACGTTGGCCTTAACGACGCTCTCCATCTCGACGATGTTCTTCAGCTTCTCCAAGAAGAAGAGGTCGATCTTGGTGTTGTCGTAGACGTGCAATAGGTCTACACCACGACGGATAAGCTCGGCAATAGCGTAGATGCGGTCGTCGGTACCCTTGCGAATGTATGCGAGGATGCCCTCTACAGACATGGTGTCGAACTTCTTATGGTAGATGTGGCATACGCCAGTCTCGAGTGAGCGTACGGCCTTCAAAAGACCCTCCTCAAAGGTGCGACCTACGGACATAACCTCACCTGTAGCCTTCATCTGTGTGCCAAGCTCGTTCGAGGCGTCGCTGAACTTATCGAATGGGAAGCGAGCAACCTTGGTGACGATATAGTCGAGTGTTGGCTCGAAGCTGGCAGGGGTGTTGGCAATCTGAATCTCGTCGAGGGTCAAGCCCACAGCAACCTTGGCTGTAACGCGAGCGATAGGGTAGCCGCTGGCCTTTGAGGCGAGGGCTGAAGAGCGGCTCACGCGAGGGTTAACCTCGATGATATAGTACTTGAATGATAGTGGGTCGAGGGCAAACTGAACGTTGCAACCACCCTCAATCTTGAGCGCGCGGATGAGCTTCAAGGCACTTGAGCGGAGCATGTTGTACTCCTTGGCTGCGAGTGTCTGGCTGGGGGCAACAACGATAGAGTCACCAGTGTGGATACCCACAGGGTCTACGTTCTCCATAGAACAGATGGCGATAGCCGTGTCGTTCTTGTCGCGCATAACCTCGAACTCAATCTCCTTGTAGCCCTTGATGCTCTTCTCGACGAGCACCTGGTGGATAGGTGAGAGGGCAAGAGCGTTACGCATGGTGTCGCGCAACTCCTCCTCGTTGTCGGCGAAGCCACCACCCGTACCACCGAGTGTGAAGGCTGGACGCAACACTACAGGGTAGCCAATCTTATTTGCTGCCTCGACACCCTCCTCGATAGAGTTGGTGATGTATGAGGGGATTACAGGCTCGCCGATGCGCAAGCATAGCTCCTTGAAGAGCTCGCGGTCCTCAGCCTCCTCGATAGAGGTGAACGATGTACCCAAGATCTTGACGCCACACTCCTCGAGGATACCCTTCTTAGCGAGCTGCACGGCGAGGTTAAGACCTGTCTGGCCGCCGAGGCCTGGAACGATAGCATCGGGACGCTCGTAGCGGATAATCTTTGCTACGTACTCCAAGGTGAGTGGCTCCATATATACCTTGTCGGCAATATGGGTGTCGGTCATGATTGTTGCGGGGTTAGAGTTAACGAGGATTACCTGATAACCCTCCTCCTTGAGTGCAAGACACGCCTGTGTACCTGCGTAGTCGAACTCTGCGGCCTGACCAATGACGATAGGTCCTGAGCCGATGACCATTACTTTCTTTATATCTGTTCTCTTAGGCATTTTTCTGGTCCTCCATCAATTTAATGAATTTATCGAAAAGATATGTGCTGCTTCCCTCAGGCGTACAGTCTGGCTGATATTGCACTGAGAATACGTGGTCAGCAGCCGCCTCAATACCCGCAATGGTATTATCCAAAAGGTTGCGGTGTGTCACGGTGAGAGGTGTAGAGGCTAGAGATGCCTCGTTAACAACATGGTTGTGGTTCTGTGTCACAATCTCAAGCTTCGCGTTGTCGAGGTACTTCACAGGGTGGTTAGAACCGTGGTGACCGAACTTGAGTTTGTCGATAGTTGCACCATAGGTAGTGGCGATAATCTGGTGGCCGAGGTCAACGCCGAAGATTGGCAACTTACCACGAAGAGCGGCGATGGTCTGACCTACGACTGCCACATCGGCAGGGTTACCTGGACCGTTAGATACGAAGATGCCATCTGGATTGAAGGCCATGATCTCCTCAGCGGTTGAGTTGAAAGGCACGATGGTGACATTGCAGCCCTTCATGTTGAGCTGGCGGATGAAGCTATACTTGATACCGCAGTCGATAGCCACAACATCCCACTTATGGTTAGGGGTACGTGAGAACCAGCGCTTCTTGCAGCTTACTCTCTCCACCTGGTTGCGACGAGGCTCGGTGCTCTGGATGAGCTTGAGTGCCTCCTCGGTAGGCATGTCGATATCTACGATGACGGCCTTCTGTGTGCCCTCATTGCGGATGATGCGTGTTATCATGCGGGTGTCCACACCGCAGATAGCTGGGATGTCGAGCTCCTCGAAGGTCTCGTTCATGGTCTTTGTGTAGCGGAAGTTGCTGGGTGCCTCGCAGTACTCGCGGACAACCATACCACCCATTGTTGGGAACTTACTCTCATAGTCTTCGTCCATGAAGCCATAGTTGCCCATAAGAGGGTAGGTCATAACCACAATCTGGTCGGTGTACGTTGGGTCGGAAACAATCTCCTGGTAGCCCACCATTGAGGTGTTGAAGACGATCTCACATACCGCTACGCGGTTAGAGCCGAATCCATAGCCTGGAAACTCCTTGCCGTTCTCAAGTACAAGTTTCTTGGTAAAAGGTTTCATCGAATAATTGTTTTTATATTATTTTGTTTTGTTGTCGTATACAATCTTGCCGCGATGTATGGTCATCGCCACGTCGCCAACCATATCACGGCCGTCGAACATGCTTATCTTACCCATAGAGTAGAACTTCGTGCTGTCCACTCTCCACTCCTTGTTTGGATCGATGAGTACCACGTCGGCACGATCGCTCACGTTGATACCACCCTGGATGCGGAACACCTTGCGAGGGTTGATACTCATAATCTCCACAAGACGCTCCATGGTGATGATGCCCTTGCGCACGAGGTGTGTGTTGAGTGCTGCAAAGGCGGTCTCAAGGCCTACGATACCCATGGCGCTATCCTTCAATCCGCGAGACTTCTCCTCGACGCTATGTGGGGCGTGGTCGGTAGCTATCATGTCGATGGTGCCATCCTTGATACCCTCGATGAGTGCCGCGCGGTCCTCTGCCGAGCGCAATGGTGGGTTCATCTTCCAGCGAGCATCCTCCTGGAGGTCCATGTCGGTGAAGATGAGGTAGTGGGGGCCTGTCTCACAGGTGACCTTGACGCCACGTGCCTTGGCCTCACGGATGAGCTGTACGGTCTCCTTTGTCGATATGTGGCATACATGGTAGCGGCAGCCGAGACGCTCTGCAATCTTAATGTCACGCTCCACCTGTGCCCACTCACTCTCCGAGCATATGCCCTTATGGCCATGCTGACGGGCATACTCGCCATCGTGGATGTAACCACCCTTGAGTAGCTCCTCCACCTCGCAGTGTGCGGCGATGAGGGCGTCGTACTTCACAGCCTCGGTCATGGCGCGCTCCATCATGCCATCCACCTGTACGCCACTGCCGTCGTCGGAGAAGGCGATAACCTTGTCGTGGAGGGCTGCAACATCTACTAGCTCCTCGCCCTTGCGACCAATGGTGATGGCGGCGTAGGGTAGTACCTCAATCTTGGCGTCGCTATCTATGATATCCTGCTGCACCTTGAGGTTCTCCACCGTGTCGGGCACGGGGTTAAGGTTAGGCATGGGGCATACGGTGCTATAGCCGCCGCGTGCTGCTGCCATGGTGCCTGTTGCTATGCGCTCCTTGTAGCCATAGCCTGGCTCACGGAGGTGTACATGGACATCTACAAATGCTGGTGCTACGATGAGTCCTGAGGCATCCACCACGGTGTCACCATCTGCGGGTGATATGCTCTGGGCAACGGCCACGACGGTCTCGTTCTCGATAGCTATGTCGGCTTTTTCGCCTGAGGCTGTTACGCCTCCCTTGAGGATTAGTCTACTCATATCGATATATCAAAAAATAGGCGGCCCAAAGAGCCGCCAATATCAATTAAAAACAGTGATAGCAAATGAATTAAAACGTCGATAATTGCTCGACAACTCTACGTTAGTCAGAGCATTAGAATTATGGTTGTTTATCGCACGCTTCATATACTTCAATAATATTTGCGCAAAGATAAGGATTTTTCTTAAATCTTGCAATAGTTTAGGGCGAGATTTTGCCGTATAAAACGAAAATCCCTTCGGTGGGCGGAGGAAGGGTGCAGTAGTTGGGCGCGGGTATGGCGCAGCGGTTAAGGAAGTTAGGGAGGGCGCAGAGAGAGCGCGGCCGTTAGGGAAGTTAAGGAATTTAGGGAAGTTAAGGAGGGCGCAGTCATTAAGGAAGTTAGGGAATTTAGGGAATTTAGGGAATTTAGGGAAAGCGCAGACATCTTCTCCTTAATCTCCTTAAGTTCTTTAAATTCCCTAATTTCCTTAACTTCTTTAATCTCTCAGTGCAGTCTGGTACGTTCAATAGTTTACCCAGCGAGTACCATCCCCCACTGATAGATACTACCATAAAACATAGTGTTGTTTTATGGATATACACCTACGGGCTATATATTATCTATCATAATATATATAGCCTTATATATCAATATATATTAATATATACTGATGTATATCTACTGATAGTCTCAGTGGGGTTAATGCGGGTGGTTAGCTATCAACAGTTGCGTGGTAATCCCACTGCAAATATACAACATTTAAGAGGCGTTGTCAAGTATTTTAACAACTATTTTTATATATTTTTGGTAGTTGCTCTCTGGGTGTGGGGTGAGGGGCTCTTGTGACATGTGGCAAGTGACCGGGGAAGAATAGGGAGATTAAGGAAATTATGGAACTTAAGGAGTTTAAGGGAATGTCGATTGCGCCCTCCTTAAATTCCCTAAATTCCTTAACTTCCCTAATGTCCGCGCTCCCTAACTTCCTTAATGTCTGCGCCCTGTCCGCGCTCATCCTACCCTCCCTGCCCAGTAGCTACGCCATATGTTAAAAAAAAGTTAATAAAAGAGCGTCGCCATATTTCTTATTTAAGAAATTATCGCTATCTTTGTTGCATGAATTATATATCGCTACAATCCAACACTCAGACGGCTAAAATAACGGCATTATGCAGCTGGAGTATTGCGCACGACGCAATAGCTGATAGCGCTGCGCACCAACTATCTGAGGTGTTGTGTGCCTATGCTGTGGCCATGGAGCGACCAGGATATAGAGTATATTAGAGTATAGACCGCTGACATTCAAATGTTTGGCGGTCGTTTGTTTTTGAAATAATTGAGTAATTAACAAAATATTTAGATTTATGAAAGTAGCAGTTATCATGGGTTCTACCAGCGACTGGGAGATTATGAAGGCCGCAGTCGAGACATTGGAGGAGTTGGGTATCGAGTATGAGAAGCGTGTTATCTCTGCTCACCGCACCCCACATCTTATGGTTGAGTATGCCGAGGCAGCTCGCGAGCGCGGTATTGGCGCTATCATCGCAGGTGCTGGCGGTGCCGCTCATGTTGCGGGTGTTACCGCAGCGTTGACCACCGTGCCTGTAATCGGCGTGCCTATCAAGACATCGGCTCTTGGCGGTCTCGACTCATTGCTCTCTATCGTGCAGATGCCTGGCGGTATCCCAGTGTCAACTACCGCTATCAATGGCGCTAAGAATGCTGCCCTCATCGCAGCATCAATCTTCGCCCTCACCGACAAGGCTTTGGAGGAGCGTTTGATTGCCTTCCGCAAGGCACAGACCGAGAAGGTGCTTGCAGCAGAGCTATAAACCCTAACCCAAAAACTAAATAAGATTTATCATGAAGAATCGCCGCATATATGTTGAGAAGTATCCACGCTTCCAGGTGGAGGCCGATACTTTGCGACGCGAGCTAAATACCAACCTGGGCCTCAACATCGAGAGCCTTCGTTATATCAATGTTTACGACCTCTTCGGCTTCAGCGACGAGCTTGTCGAGAAGAGCCGCTATAGCGTCTTTGGCGAGGTTGTTACCGACGCTGTAACCGACGAGTGCGACATGGCAGGCATGCCACACCTCGCAGTAGAGTTCCTACCAGGTCAGTTCGACCAGCGTGCTGCGTCGGCTGTAGACTGCGTACACCTCATCGAGCCTAATGCCGAGGTGAAGATTAAGTCATCACGCCTCTATATCTTCGACGAGGGCGTTACCCCCGAGGCTATGGCACGCATCGAGAAGTATCTCATCAACGCCGTGGAGTCGCGCAAGAAGAACCTCGATGTCTTGTCTGATGCCGAGAGTGCAGAGGTGAAGCCTGTAGCCGTATTGGAGGGCTTCCGCAACATGAAGGAGGAGGAGTTGGCGCCATACTGCAAGGCTAATGGCTTGGCGATGAATGCCGACGACCTTCGTGAGGTTGTAAACTACTTCCTCAAGGAGGGTCGCGACCCTGTGGAGACAGAGCTCCGCATCCTCGATACCTATTGGAGTGACCACTGCCGCCATACCACCTTCACCACCGAGATTGAGGAGATAACCCTCGACGAGTCGTTCATGAAGGAGGAGATGGAGGAGTCGTTGGAACTCATGCGCAACATTCGCAAGGAGCTCGGCCGTGAGCAGAAGAGCCTCTGCCTCATGGAGCTTGCTACCATCGGCGCTCGCTACCTTAAGAAGGTGGGTAAGCTCGACGATATGGAGCAGAGCGAGGAGAACAATGCTTGCTCTATCTTCGTAAATGTCGATGTTGACGGCGTTATGGAGAAGTGGCTGTTGCAGTTCAAGAATGAGACCCACAACCACCCAACAGAGATTGAGCCTTTCGGTGGTGCATCAACATGTCTTGGCGGTGCTATCCGCGACCCATTGTCAGGCCGTAGCTACGTATACCAGGCTATGCGTGTGACAGGTGCTGGCGACATATATAAGCCTGTGGACCAGACCATGGAGGGTAAGCTCCCACAGCGCATCATCTCTACTAAGGCTGCTGCTGGCTACTCGAGCTATGGTAACCAGATAGGTCTTGCCACAACCCATGTCCGCGAGGTATACCACCCCGACTACGTAGCTAAGCGCTTGGAGGTGGGCGCTGTTGTTGGTGCCGTTAAGGCCGACAACGTACGCCGCGAGAGCCCAGCCCCTGGCGATGTAGTATTGTTGCTCGGTGGTCGCACTGGCCGCGATGGCGTTGGTGGTGCTACAGGCTCATCTAAGGAGCACACCCTAACATCGTTGGAGGAGTGTAGCTCAGAGGTGCAGAAGGGTAATGCTCCTGAGGAGCGTAAGCTTGCTCGCCTCTTCCGTCGTGGCGATGTAACACGCCTCATTAAGAAGTCTAACGACTTTGGCGCTGGTGGTGTCAGCGTGGCTATCGGTGAGCTTACCGACGGCCTCGATATCTACCTCAACCGTGTGCCTACAAAATATAACGGCTTGAACTTCTCGGAGCTCGCTATTAGTGAGTCTCAGGAGCGTATGTCTGTTGTCATCGAGCGCAAGGATATGGAGCGCTTCATGGAGCTCTGCCACGAGGAGAACGTGGAGGTTACTTATGTTGCCGATGTTACCGACACTCGCCGTATGCGTATGTTCTGGGACGACAAGATTGTCGTCGACCTATCGCGCGACTTCATCGACTCGGCAGGCGCTAAGCACTACACCAAGGTGCGCATCGGTGGCGTTGATAACGTAAATCCATTCGAGCGCAAGGTGGAGGGTGCTACCGTCACCAAGCGTATGAAGAACAACCTCTCTGACGACAATGTAGTATCGCAGAAGGGCCTTATCGAGATGTTTGACTCTACCATCGGTGCCTCAACCGTCTTGATGCCTTATGGCGGTAAGACACAGACCACCGAGACACAGGTCTCAGTGCAGAAGTTGCCTGTTGGCGGTGGCTTCACCAACACAGCAAGTATCATGGCCTACGGCTATAACCCATTCCTCGCGAAGTGGAGCCCATACCATGGTGCTGCCTATGCCGTTGTTGATGCCTGCGCTAAGGTTGTTGCTGCAGGTGCTCGCTACGACAATATGCGCTTCTCATACCAGGAGTACTTCGAGCGTATGACCGACGATAAGTCGTGGGGTAAGCCTATGGCGGCGTTGCTTGGTGCCTTGAAGATGCAGGTTGAGTTGGGTCTCCCATCAATCGGCGGTAAGGACTCTATGAGTGGTACCTTCCGCGATATCAACGTGCCACCAATGCTCATGGCTTTTGGTATCACCACCGTAGATGCTCGCAATGTCATCAGCCCAGAGTTCAAGGCTGGCGGCAATAAGATATACGTCATTCGCCACACCCCTAAGGCTAACTATATGCCCGATACCGATGCCCTCAAGGCTAACTTCGACTTCGTGTCGGAGAAGATTATGCAGGGCGACATCCTCTCAGCCTATGCCGTAGGCTTTGGTGGTGTTGCCGAGGCAGTGGCTAAGATGTCGTTCGGTAATAAGATTGGTGCTGAGCTTGAGTGCGACGAGCAGATGCTCTATAACTACTCTTACGGCTCTATCGTTGTTGAGAGCCGCCGCACCCTCAACCACCCATCGGCAGAGTATATCGGTAATACCCTCAACAAGGAGGCTATCTTCGTCAATGGCACACGTCTACCATTGGAGGAGCTCCTCGAGGCTAACACCACAAAGTATACCTCAGTATATGCCGACAAGGGTAAGCAGGGCGAGCCTACACGCGTTAGCGATGGCAAGATACACATGAAGGAGTATGATGGTCCTAAGGTCGATAAGGTTAAGGTCTACATCCCCGTATTCCCAGGTACTAACTGCGACTACGACACTGCTCGTGCTTTCGAGCGTGCTGGCGCTGAGGTCACCTTGTCTGTCTTCAAGAACCTAACAGGTGAGGATGTTATCGCCTCGATCCGTGAGATGAAGGAGCATATCGCTAACTGCCATATCATGGCTCTTGCTGGTGGTTTCTCAGCGGGTGATGAGCCCGATGGTAGCGGTAAGTTCATTGCCAACGTACTTAATAATAAGGAGGTTGCCGATGCCATCCACGCCCTTCTCGATCGTGGTGGTTTGATGCTCGGTATCTGTAACGGCTTCCAGGCCCTCGTTAAGTCGGGCTTGTTGCCTTACGGCCGCCTCGGCATGGTTACTAAGGAGTCACCAACGCTCTTCCGCAACGATATCAACCGCCATATCTCACAGGTTGTATCTACACGCGTGGGTACCGTCTCATCACCATGGTTGCGCTCATTCGAGGTCGGCGACATCCACTCTATCGCCGTTAGCCACGGTGAGGGTAAGTTCGTCGTTAGCGACCAGATGGCCGAGGAGCTCTTCCGCAATGGTCAGGTTGCCTTCCAGTATGTAGATGCTGAGAACAGACCTACCACCGACTCACCATGGAACCCTAACGGTTCGAGCTTCGCTATCGAGGGTATCATCGACCCAACAGGTCACATCCTCGGTAAGATGGGTCACACCGAGCGTTATGAGCGCGACCTTATGAAGAATATCCATGGCGAGAAGGTTCAGGATATCTTCTCTAACGCTGTAAACTACTTCCTCAAAAAGTAACCTTATGAAGCAGATGGAACTACTCTACGAGGGTAAGAGCAAACAGATATTTAAGACCGATAGCGACGATTGTGTCGTTGTACGCTTCAAGGATGATACCTCGGCGTTCTATGGCATCAAGCGCGCAACCATAGAGAATATGGGCCGCATGGCATGTGATATATCATCCATGGTCCTCGGCTATCTCAACAACCACAACATCAACACGCACTTCATTGAGCGTGTTGATGATGATGGTCAGTTGTGTCGCGTCGTTGAGCACATCCCTGTGGAGGTTATCGTGCGCAATGTCGTTGCAGGCTCTATGGCTAAGCGTCTCGGCTTGGATGAGGGTATCGTCCCCGAGAATACTATCTTTGATCTATGCCTACGTCGTAGCGATCTGGGCGACCCACTCATCAACGACCACCATGCCGTTGCCTTGGGCCTGTTGAGCTACGAGGAGCTTGCTAAGATGTACGAGATGTCGGCTGCTATCAATAACCTCATCACCGACCTTTACGATAAGGCTGGTATTACGGTCGTAGACTTCAAGATTGAGTTTGGCCGCGATGCTAATGGTGAGCTTGTTCTTGCCGATGAGCTCTCGCCCAACACTTGCCGTTTGTGGGATAAGGCCACTGGTGAGCGTATGGATAAGGACCGCTTCCGCCGTGACCTTGGTCATGTGCGCGAGGCCTACGAGGAGGTTGCTAAACGTCTACACAACGCACTTAAATAAATATAGGTATGCTTAAAGAATCATTAGATATATATGGCGACGACCTGCACGAGGAGTGCGGTGTGTTTGGTGTTTTTGGTGTTAACGACGCCCCAAACCTTGCCTACTATGGTCTGCATGCGTTGCAGCACCGTGGCCAGGAGGCTTGCGGTATCTCAGCTTTCGATAACGATAAGTTGAGTACTGTCAAGGGTGAGGGTCTTGTCACCGAGGTCTTCAACCAGCAGAAGCTCTCGAAGCTCAGCGGTCGTATTGCCATCGGCCATGTGCGCTATGCTACTACAGGTGGCGGTGGCGCAAATAACGTACAGCCATTCTCGTTCCACCACCATACAGGTGATTTTGCCTTGGCTCATAACGGTAACTTGGTGAACTCTCGCGAGTTGGCTGAGTACCTCGAGGTTCGTGGTAGCCTCTTCCACTCATCATCGGATAGTGAGCTCTTGGCGCACCTCGTTAAGAAGGACAACCGCGAGGATAAGCGTATCGACAACATCATCGAGGCACTAAATATGATTGAGGGTGCTTTTGCCTTCCTCATCATGACCAAGAACCGCATCTACGCTTGTCGCGATAAGCATGGCTTGCGCCCATTGGCTATCGGTAAGCTCGGCGATGGCTATGTCATCAGCTCGGAGACCTGTGCCTTGGATATTGTGGGTGCTGAGTATATCCGCGATATCGAGCCTGGTGAGATTGTTACTATCGACCACCACGGCATCCGCTCTAGCCGCTACTCGCAGTATCAGCGCCACCTGATGTGCGCTATGGAGTATATCTACTTTGCTCGCCCCGATAGCGATATCGAGGGTTGCAACGTGCATACCTTCCGTAAGCTCTCAGGCCGCTACCTCTATGAGCAGTGCCCAACAAAGGCCGATGTCGTTATTGGTGTTCCCGACTCAAGCATAAGTGCTGCTATCGGCTACTCCGAGGCGAGCGGTATCCCCTATGAGATGGGTCTTATCAAGAATAAGTACATCGCTCGTACCTTCATCCAGCCTTCGCAGGAGATGCGCGAGAAGGGTGTGCGTATGAAGCTCTCGGCGGTGCGCTCACTCGTCAAGGATAAGTCGGTAGTCTTGATCGACGACTCTATCGTTCGTGGTACCACCTCGTTGCGCATTGTCCGCCTCTTGAAGGAGGCTGGTGCCAAGGAGGTACACGTACGTATCGCAAGCCCTGCAATCACCAACCCTTGCTTCTATGGCATCGATATGTCTACCCGTGAGGAGTTGTTGTGTGCTCGCATGACCAAGGATGAGGCATGCAAGGCTATCGAGGCAGACTCATTGGAGTTCCTCTCTGAGGCGTCGCTCTTGAAGGCTGGTAATCGTGCGGAGTTGTGTATGGCATGCTTCAATGGCTGCTACCCAACATCGCTCTACAAAAACAAGTTGTAATAAATAATAATAATATATATAAGTATGGCAAAAAGTTACGAAGCTGCCGGTGTAAATCTCGAGGCAGGTTACGAAGTAGTAAGACGTATCAAGTCACATGTATCATCAACCAAGCGCGTAGGCTCTATGGGTAATATCGGTGCCTTTGGTGGTATGTTCGACCTCGCAGCGCTCAACATCAAGGAGCCTGTGTTGGTTAGCGGTACCGACGGCGTGGGCACAAAGCTCAAGCTTGCGTTTGAGATGGATAAGCACGATACTATCGGTATCGACGCTGTTGCTATGTGTGTTAACGATGTCTTGGCACAGGGTGCTGAGCCTTTGGTATTCTTGGATTATGTTGCTGTTGGCCACAACGAGCCTGCCAAGGTGGAGGCTATCGTTGCTGGTGTAGCTGAGGGTTGCCGCCAGGCTGGCTGTGCCTTGGTTGGTGGCGAGACTGCCGAGATGCCAGGTATGTATCAGGATGGCGAGTACGATATCGCTGGTTTCACCGTAGGTGTTGTTGAGCGTTCTAAGCTCATCGATGCTGGTGAGCGCGTTAAGGTGGGTGATGTCCTCGTAGGTATCGCCTCAAGCGGTGTTCACTCTAATGGTTTTAGCCTTGTCCGCAAGGTTGTTAGCGATAATAACCTCAAGCTTAGCGAGAAGTATGAGGAGCTTGGTGAGCGCACATTGGGTGAGGCTTTGTTGACCCCTACCCGCATCTATGTTAAGCAGGTATTGAAGGTTATTGCCGAGTGCGACGTACACGGCATTAGCCATATCACTGGTGGTGGCTTCGACGAGAATATTCCTCGTATCTTGAAGGATGGTCAGGGTGTAGAGGTTAAGGAGGGTAGCTGGGAGATATTGCCAGTATTCCGTCTCTTGGAGAAGTATGGTAAGGTGTCACATCGCGAGATGTTCAACATCTTCAACATGGGTATCGGTATGGTTATCGCACTCCCTGAGGCTGATGCTCAGAAGGCTATCTCTATCCTTACAGAGTGTGGTGAGCGTGCATCGGTTATCGGCCGTGTTATCGAGGGTGAGGGTGTAACAATTATCTAAACACATGACCATGAAGAAGTGTCGTTTGGCAGTATTCGCAAGTGGTAGTGGTAGTAACTACCAGGCTATTGCCGAGGCGTGTGCTGACGGTCGTCTCAATGCCGAGATAGTGTTGCTCGTCTGCGACAAGCCAGGAGCAAAGGTCCTCGAGCGTGCCAAGATGTTTGGCACCGAGAGCTTTGCTTTCAACCCCAAGGAGTATGAGTCGCGCGAGGCATACGAGACGCTGCTTGCTACGATGCTCGATGAGCGTGAGGTGGACTATATCTGCCTTGCGGGCTATATGCGTATTGTTGGCAAGGTGTTGTTGAGCCGTTATGAGCAGCGCATTGTAAACATCCACCCATCGTTGCTCCCATCGTTCAAGGGTGCCCACGCTATCCAGGACGCTGTGGACTATGGCGTTAAGCTCTTTGGTGTTACCACCCACTATGTTGACGAGACATTAGATGGTGGTCGCATCATCGACCAGGCGGGTGTCGTTTACGAGGGTAACGATATAGAGGAGCTTACAAACCTCATACATAACATCGAGCATAAGCTCTATGTAAAGACTATTAACAAGTTAATAAATAAGAAATTCTAAAGATATGCGAGCATTAGTAAGTGTTAGCGATAAGAGGGGCGTTGTGGAGTTCTGCCAGAACCTCCGTCGTCTTGGCTGGGAGATTATTGCCACAGGTGGTACTCAGAAGCTACTCGATGATAGTGGTGTTGAGACCATCGGTATTAGCGATGTTACTGGCTTTCCAGAGATTTGTGACGGTCGTGTTAAGACCCTCCACCCAAAGGTTCATGGTGGCCTTTTGGCACGCCGCGACGATGAGAGCCACCTTAAGGCTCTCAAGGATAACTCTATCGAGTTCATCGACATGGTGTGCGTCAACCTATACCCATTCCGTCAGACTATAGCTAAGCCCGACGTTAAGATGGAGGATGCCATCGAGAATATCGACATCGGCGGCCCATCAATGTTGCGCTCAGCAGCTAAGAACTACCGCGATGTTACTGTGGTGTGCGACCCTGAGGACTATGCTCGCATCATCAGCGAGATTGAGCAGGGTGGTAACACAACCCTTGAGACACGCTTGCAGCTCTCGGCTAAGGCCTATACCCACACCGCAGAGTATGATATGTGCATCGCAACATATATGCGCAAGCAGGCAGAGCTCAACGAGAAGCTCTTCGCATCGTTCGACCTTGTGCAGTCGTTGCGCTATGGTGAGAACCCACATCAGTCTGCTAAGTTCTATGCTTCGGCTGAGCGTGTGCCTTATTCGTTGGCTACCGCAAAGCAGCTCAATGGTAAGGAGATGTCGTATAACAACATCCAAGATGCTAACGCCGCACTTAACATTGTGCGTGAGTTCAGCGAGCCTTTCGCTGTGGGTCTCAAGCACATGAACCCATGTGGCGCTGCCATCGGCAAGGATATCAAAGAGGCTTGGGAGAAGGCTTATGAGGCAGACAAAGTGAGCATCTTTGGTGGTATCGTAGCCGTAAACCGTGAGATTACCAAGGAGGTGGCAGAGCTTATGAAGCCTATCTTCTTGGAGATTATCATGGCTCCATCGTTCAGCGACGAGGCTCTCGAGATCCTATGTGCCAAGAAGAACTTGCGTCTATTGCAGGTAGAGATGGGTGAGTTGGAGAACGCTCAGACACAGTATGTATCGGTGAATGGCGGTCTTCTCGTTCAGCAGCTCGATACCGACACCAAGGAGGTTGTTGCCGATATGTGTGTTACCGAGCGTAAGCCATCAGCTGCCGAACTTGAGGACATGAACTTCGGCTGGCGCATCGTTAAGCATGTTAAGTCGAATGCTATTGTTGCCGTTAAGGATGGTCACACCGTGGGTGTTGGCGCAGGTCAGATGAACCGTGTGGGCTCAGCTGAGATTGCTCTCAAGCAGGCTAAGGCTGCGGGCTTTACCGAGGGTCTTGTGCTCGCATCGGATGGTTTCTTCCCATTTGACGACACCGTAACCCTTGCCGAACAGTATGGCGTTACTGCTCTTGTTCAGCCAGGAGGCTCAGTCCGCGACGAGGACTCTGTAAAGAAGGCTAACGAGTTCGGTATGACTATGCTTGTGACAGGTATGCGTCACTTCAAACATTAATTTGTTGTGATAAGGGGTCATCTACTGCCGCTAGCAAATTATCTCAGCAATGGGCAGTACGTCAAGTACAGCCCATCGCTTCGAAATTTCCCGAGCGTTGTATCTAACCCCTTCTAACAACAAATTTGATATAATGTATTATTGTCACTAATTGCAAATTAAAATGAACGTATTGGTTATTGGCTCGGGTGGCCGCGAGCACGCTATTGTCGAGGCGTTGTCACGCTCACCTAAAGCCCCAAAGATATATGCTGCTCCTGGTAATGCGGGCATCGCCGAGCTTGCTGAGTGTGTGGCAATCAAGGATACGGAGGTCGAGAAGCTTGTTGAGTTCGCTAAGGCTAACAACATCGAGCTCACCGTCGTAGGCCCTGAGGCAGCACTTGCCGTAGGCGTCGTAGACCGCTTCCGCGAGGAGGGTCTTAAGATTTTTGGCCCTACAAAGGCTGCTGCTGAGATTGAGGCAAGCAAGGACTTCGCTAAGCGCCTCATGGTTAAGTACGACGTGCCTACAGCTGCCTATGCCACCTTCTCGGACTATGAGGAGGCTATGGCATATGTGCGTAAGGGCTCGTTGCCTACAGTGCTCAAGTATGATGGCTTGGCAGCAGGTAAGGGTGTTGTCATTGCAACTACCATGGAGGAGGCTGAGGCTACTCTAAAGGATATGCTCCTCGACACAAAGTTTGGCGAGGGTAGGGTAGTTATCGAGGAGTTCCTCACTGGCGAGGAGTTCTCGCTCATGTGCTTTGTCGCTGGTAATAAGATCTGCCCTATGCCTGTAGCACAGGACCACAAGCGCGCCTATGATAACGACGAGGGACCAAATACTGGTGGTATGGGTGCATATACCGAGTTGCCTTTTATCACCGAGGAGGACCACGCCTACGCGATGGAGAATATCATGCAGCGTGTTGCTGATGCCATGGTTGCCGAGGGCACTCCATTCACAGGCGTGTTGTATGGTGGCTTGATGAAGACCCCTAACGGTATTAAGGTTATCGAGTTTAATGCTCGCTTTGGTGATCCCGAGACCGAGGTTGTGTTGCCACGTCTCAAGAGTGATGCAGTGGATGTCTTCATGGCTGTAGCTCAGAATAATCAGCCTCAGGCAGAGTGGAGCGAGGAGGCTACCCTCGGCATAGTACTTGCATCGAAGGGCTATCCTGGCGACTATGCTAAGGGCTATGCTATTCATGGTACCGAGCGTGTGGCATCTAAGGTATACCATATGGGTACTGCCATGAAGGATGGTGAGCTTGTTACGGCTGGTGGTCGTGTGATGATTGTTGTGGCTTCGGCTCCAACACTCCGCGAGGCGCAGCAGAAGGCTGAGGCAGATGTGGCACTTATCGAGTGTGACAACCTCTTCCACCGTACGGATATTGGTGCCAAGGCATTTCGCTAACGATTAAAAACTTATTTGTATGATTATAAGTGGTAAAGATTTATCTAAGTCTCTTAAAGAGGATCTTAAGGTAAAGGTGGAGGCTCTCGGCCAGCAGTATGGTCGTACACCTAACCTTGTAGTAATCCTTGTTGGAGAGGATCCAGGTAGCGTATCCTATGTTACTGGTAAGGCTAAGGCTGCCACTGAGGTTGGTATTCGCAATGTTACCTTGCGTCGCGATGAGAGTATCACCGAGGAGGAGCTTTTGTCACTTGTCGATGAGCTAAACCACGACGACGATGTGGATGGTATCCTCGTTCAGTTGCCTTTGCCTAAGCATATCGACGAGAATAAGGTTATCGCAGCCATCTCTCCTGAGAAAGATGTCGATGCCTTCCATCCATTGAATGTCGCTAAGTTGTGGCTCAAGCAACCATGTGTTCTTCCCTGTACGCCTAAGGGTATCATTAAGCTTTTGCGCTTCGCAGGCGTGGAGATTGCAGGCAAGGAGGCCGTTGTCATTGGTCGTAGCAATATCGTAGGTCAGCCTGTTGCCAAGCTCCTTATGGACGAGAATGCAACGGTTACCATTGCTCACTCAAGAACCAAGAACCTCGCCGAGGTGACACGCCGCGCCGATATCCTTGTTGTGGCTATTGGTCGTGAGCGCTTCGTCACTGCCGATATGATTAAGCCCGGTGCTGTGGTCATCGATGTTGGTGTAAATCGCGATAGCCGCAATGGAAAGCTCTGTGGTGATGTCGACTTTGAGGAGGCACAGCACGTAGCATCTGCCATCACCCCCGTGCCTGGTGGTGTAGGCCCTATGACCATCGCTTGCCTAATGGAGAATACCGTGGAGACGTTTATCAATAGAATGAACAAGTAATAACAAATAAAACTAACCTGCCTTATGATTGAAAGATATAGCAGAGAGATTATGCGCAAGGTGTGGACAGAGCAGAATAAGTTCGAGGCCTACCTACGTGTTGAGATTTTGGCCTCTGAGGCTTGGAGCCAGCTTGGCGTAGTACCAAAGGAGGATGTTGAGAAGTTGTGGAAGAACGCGTCGTTCGACATCAATCGCATCTATGAGATTGAGCAGCAGACACGCCACGATATCGTAGCCTTCACTCGCGCTGTGAGCGAGACTTTGGGTGAGGAGCGTAAGTGGGTACACTATGGTCTAACAAGTACCGATGTTGTTGATACCGCTAACGGCTACCTCCTCAAGCAGGCTAACGCTATCCTCCTCGACGACATCGAGAAGATGTTGGAGGTGTTGCGCAAGCGCGCAATCGAGTTCAAGGGTACTCCTTGCATCGGTCGTACACATGGTATCCATGCCGACATCACAAGCTTCGGCCTTAAGTGGGCGTTGTGGTACGAGGAGATGAAGCGTAACCTCACTCGTTTCATCACCGCTTCACGCGGCGTAGAGGTTGGTAAGATCTCTGGCGCTGTGGGTAACTTCGCAAACATCCCTCCATTCATCCAGGACTATGTGTGCGAGAAGCTAGGCACAGAGAGCGCAAATATCTCAACACAGGTAATCCAGCGTGACCGTCACGCCTACTATATGGCTACTCTCGCCGTTATCGCATCAAGCATCGAGCAGATGGCAATGGAGATCCGTAACTTGCAGCGTACCGAGGTACACGAGGTGGAGGAGTCATTTGGCAAGGGCCAGAAGGGCTCATCGGCAATGCCTCACAAGCGTAATCCTATCTCATCGGAGAATATGTGTGGTTGTGCCCGCGTTATGCGTGGCTATATGGCTACCTTCTATGAGAACGTTGCCTTGTGGCACGAGCGCGATATCTCACACTCAGCTACCGAGCGTATCATCCTTCCTGATGCAACCATGCTTCTCGACTATATGCTCAACCGCTTCCGCGGTATCTTGGAGAACTTGGTGGTATTCGAGGATGTCATGAAGGAGAATATCTACCGCACACGCAAGGTTATCTTCGCACAGCGCGTTATGAACGCACTTATCGAGAAGGGCTTCTCTCGTGAGCAGGCCTACGATACTGTTCAGCCTGTAGCTATGCGTGCTATGAGCGAGCGTGCCGACTACCAGGAGTTGCTAGCTGAGACACCTGCCGTTATGGATGTCCTCAGCCGCGAGGAGCTTGACTCATGCTTCACTTTGGAGTACTATCTCAAGAATGTAGACTTCATCTTCGACCGCGTGGGCATCGAGTAATCTATTGTGATAAGGGGTCGATTGCGGCCCCTAACAAATAATGCCGTCAATGGAACGTACGCCAAGTACTGCCCATCGACGGCATTTTTGCTGAGTGTTACACTCTGTGCCTTCCTGATGATAAATTAATTGGTAATGGCGCATCTGCGACATAACTAATTCTCAGCCCTCTTGTATATAGACTTCAGTCTGTCGGACATGAAGTACTGGAAGACGCCGCGAGCAAAGATAAAGGTGGTGAAGGCGAGCCATATGGCGTTGTTGCCGAGAGGCTCACGCAGACCATAGAGTATGGCGAAGTAGATAGCCGTAGAGTAGAGCATCGAGTTGCGCATGATGCGGCTATTCGTAGCACCCACCATGATGCCATCGAGGACAAATGGTAGCGCTGAGGCGAGTGGAATTATGATAATCCAACTTATGTAGTTGCCGGCAATATTGAGTAGGGTAGCCACATCACCCTGCTCAGAGGATACTAGGAGCTTGAAGATGTCCTGCCACCAACCGATGTATGCACCAACATATAGGAACGATACCACGAAACTCCAGATGACGCATAGCTTTATGCATCGTCGTAGCGATGTCACATCCTTAGCTCCGATAAAGCGACCCGTTAGTGCCTCGGCGGCAAATGCCATGCCGTCGTTCATATATGAAAATAGGGTGAAGAGCTGTAGTAGGATTGCATTCACGGCAAGCAGCGTATCGTCACCCATATCTGCCGATGCCTTGGTGAAGAAGGTGTAGACGGCAACAAGACAGAAGGTACGCACGATGATGTCGCCATTAATGGCAAAGAAGCGCTTCATAGCACTCATGTCCATAATCTCACGTAGCGTCACTTTGACTATGCGCTTGCGATATAGTATCCATATTGCTACGGCAGTCACCACCATGCCTGTCCACTGCGCTACAACAGAGGCGAGGGCAATGCCCTGAAGACCCATGTCGCCAACAATGGCGAAGAGTATGCTGCAGCCGATGTGTAATATGTTGACAAGTATGGCTGTAACCATCGGTAATACGGCATTCTGCATGCCCGTGAGCCATCCGTTGAAGGCGAAGAGCATGATACCCGCAGGCACAGCCCATATGCGCGTATAGAGGTAGTCGGTAATCATGGCGTTAGCCTCTGCGCTCTCCATGCCCATAAACCCAATTGAGAACTCACCGATAGGGTATTGTAGGGCTAGAGCAATGATGCCCATGCCGAGTGCTACGATAAGGGCGCGCCATAACATTAGCGTGTACTCCTTATGCTGATTTCCGCCATAGGCCTGTGCCGTGAGACCTGAGGTGCCCATGCGTATGAATGAGCAGTTCCAGTATATGAAGTTGAAGATGGATACGCCGATGGATAGCGCTCCGATTGCCAATGTGCCATTCTCGCCAGCGGCATGGCCCGCGATGATTGTCGAGGCTAGGCCCATGAGGGGTACGGTGATATTCGAAATGATATTGGGGAGGGCTAAACGAAGTATCTCTCTATTCATCTTCTCATTAATTTAGAGCACAAAGGTAGTAATTTTTTAGATTTTTGTGGCATGAATGTTGCCGCAATGGTTAATATCAAAAAAAATAGTTACCTTTGCCGCACAATTTTATATTAATTATTATCAGATGAAAAACAACAACACAGACTCAGCATCAAACCTTTCGCGTTTTGCACGCGACAAGCGTCAGCGTGTAAGCTCTTCGGAGCGTGTTGAGCGTACTCCCCGTCCCCGCCGCGATGGAGGCAATGAGGAGTTCTCAGAGAGCCGTCGTCCAGCAAGAACGACAACAACAAAGCGTACATCGTACAACCCCCACTTCACTGCAGACAACCGTCTACGTCCAGAGTACGAAAACCGTGGCCGTGGCGAGGAGCGTGGCTTCGACTATGGCGAGGAGCGCAACGAACGTGGTGGTCGCAACAATAGAAATAGCGAGGGCCGTGGTGGCAATAGCTTCCGTGCAAAGAGCGATAAGCCAGCTTTCGGCAAGAAGCCAGCATATGGTGAGAAGCGTGAGGCGCGTCCTGCATATGGCGAGAAGCGCGACTCTAAACCATCGTTTGGTGACAAGCGTGGCGCTAAGGGTGGCTTCAAGAAGAGCTACACTGCAAAGACGGATGATAAGCCACGTAGCTATCCTAAGTATAACCCTAACAAGCAGACGGGTGAGATTCGTCTAAACCGTTTCATCTCACAGTCGGGCGTATGCTCACGTCGCGAGGCTGATGATTTCATCCTTGCAGGCGTTGTCACTGTTAATGGTCAGGTAGTGACCGAGCTCGGTACCAAGATTTTGCCTACCGACGAGGTGCGCTTCCACGACGAGAAGCTTCAGGGTGAGAAGAATGTATACCTCGTTCTCAATAAGCCTAAGGGCTATGTTACATCGCTTGACGATCCACACGCCGACAAGACTGTTATGGATCTTGTGAAGAATGCCTGCACAGAGCGCGTCTACCCAGTTGGTCGTCTCGATAAGAACTCTCTTGGATTGCTTCTTATCACCAACGATGGTGATATCACACGTCAGCTTACCCATCCATCGTACCACAAGAAGAAGATATATCAGGTAACACTCGATAAGCCTCTCACTCGCGCCGATATGGACTCGCTTACTGAGGGTATCACACTCGAGGATGGTGATATCTTCGCCGATGAGATTGCCTATGCATCAGAGGATAAGAAGACCGTAGGTGTTGAGATTCACTCTGGTCGTAACCGTATCGTGCGTCGTATGTTCGAGCACCTTGGCTACACAGTACAGAAACTCGACCGTGTATACTATGCAGGTCTCACTAAGAAGAACCTCAAGCGTGGCGCATGGCGCTTCCTCACTAAGGATGAGGTTATGCGTCTTAAGACTGGTCAGTACGAGTAGTCTGCCTCCCCCAAAAAAAGTGTATCCCCTTGGAAATCTTCCGAGGGGATACGTTTTTTATATTCTATCTTACTGCTCGTTGGCAATGCCCATGGGGATATGTACCGCGGGCACGTTGCGCAGATGGTCGAGGTGTGACATCTGGTCGTCGAAGAAGATGTGGGGGCGCATAATCTCCAATACACGATCCTTCGATATGCCGCCAAGGAAGAAGGCTTCGTTCACCTCTACACCCCAACTCTTTAGGGTGTTAACCACACGCTCGTGTGCTGGTGCGTTGCGGGCGGTGACAATAGATATCTTGAGCCAACGACGATACTCCTCATCACCAGCCATGCGTTCACTCTCCAATCGCTGTAGGTTCGAGATTTTCATCAATAGGTCGGCCAATGGTCCTGGGTCAAGAGGGCGTTGTGTGGATGCCTCATGCTTATGGAACGCCTTGAGGCCCTGCTCCTTGTATATCTTCTCCGACTCGTCATCTGCAATGACGCCATCGAAGTCGAAGGCTATGCGTAGCTCATGGTCGCTATTATCATCCATGACCTCGCTCTTGAGTACACGGCCGGCAGCATATCCTGCGTCGCATGCACGCTTAACATCGCGCTCCGATGCCGAAAGGAAGAGCGATGCGTTGAATGCAGGAAGGTATTTATATGGTGACTCGCCCGAGAAGAATGAGGCTCGTGAGATGTTTAATCCATAGTGTTCAATGGTGCGGAATACACGAAGACCTGTCTCTGGCGAGTTGCGCGATAGGAGTACTACCTCGACGGGTTGCTCGTCGGAGAATATCTCGTTGAAGCTCAATAGACGCTTTACAAATGGAAAGGCAACGCCCTTACCTAGAGGGATATCGATGTTCTCCTCCTGGTAGCGGCGATACTCAGCTAAGCCACGTTCATTATATACTTTGTCTGACTCCGATAGGTCGAAGAGTGCTGATGATGACACCGCAACGACGAGTTTATTTTCAATAGGGAAAGCCATGCTTTGTACTCTTTAGTTTGTCAAAGATACAAAAAAACCGATAAATCGAATGACTTATCGGTCTTTTTGTGGTTGAGCTACCGAGATTCGAACTCAGAATAACAGAACCAAAATCTGCTGTGTTACCATTACACCATAGCTCAATCGTTGCTCGTAAGCGGTTGCAAATATAGTGTAAAGTTTTCAATTGGCAAAATTTTGACTCTATAATGTCGGCTCTGAAGTGCTCTTTTGCGCCTTTTGTTGTCTATATTTTGCGCGATACTCACTTGGTGTTATGTCATAGGTATTCTTGAATACACGCGTAAAATGGTGTGGATATTTGTACCCCATATTGTATGAAATCTCGCTTATCGAGGCGTTGCTATACTGTAATTGGTATCGCGCCTCGCGGAGTATAAAATGGCATATGTAGTCGTGTGCCGAATGCTCAGTGTGCTTGCGTACTAAGTCTCCCAAATAGTTGGGTGTAAGCCCTAAGACTTTGGCTATGGATGCCACCGTTGGGACCTCCTTCCCCACAGAGGGACTTCTTAGATAGTTGTCTAAGATGCCATTCATGCGCGCTATAATGTCCTTATGATGCTCGTTGCCAATGTTGTTGTGATTATCGTAGTAACGTTGGCAGATGTTCATCAAAACCGATAGACCCGAACGAAGAATTGGCTCGGTGTAAACATCTTGGGGGGTATTCAACTCCTTATCTAAACTACACATGCAGTTGATAATCATATTTGTCTCATCCTTATTGAGATGGATTACCCTGCTCGACTGAGAGTTGAAGAATGATAGTTCCTTTATTCTATTTGTTAGGGTAGTGTCGCTAGATAGCTTTATATCTATTGCTAGCGCCCAGCCTTTGGGATTGTCGGTGCGTCCGCTGCTGAAGCGACCATATTGACCCGGTGAATAGAAGCCTAACGTCGATACAATATTATTGTCATGCTGATGTTCATAGGCGTCAATATAGCAAACAACTACATGTATACCGAAGCGTTTGGCGGTATGCTCTATATACTCAAGCTTCGATATGTCGATGACCGACATCATTGGGTTGCGAGTTGTTGCTCCAAACAATCTGTCGTGATCCTCGATGCTGTTTATCTCCAAAATTTTTGCCTCATCCATGCCTTTTCTAACACTAAATACCGATTGTACTACGTGTAGGTGATTTAATCAGTAAAATTGGTTATTTATTAAGTAAATCGTCTATTGTCGTGCGTAATATGTGTTGCTATCTTTGTGCCATATTAAGTTACTTAATAGCAAGTATTTTTTTGGCAGGAGCTATTTTCTTGTGTCTGGGGTTGATGAGGCTTTCATTTGGGTAATTAGACATAAGAGTTGGGGGATGCTCCTGCCATCTTTTTGTATATGTGGGTTTCCTATAGCTTCGATAGGAAACGCTCGCGGTCAACAATAAATCGAGTGTGCTCGCCCTCGCCAATGAGATTCTCACCCTCGTATGCAGCAATCTTGAACGATAGCTTGCGTCCATCTACCTCTGTTAGCTCTGCTACGGCATATACATTAGCACCGACCTTCGATGCACGAACGTGTGTTGTAGAGATGGCTGTGCCTACGGTTGTCTGCCCAGCCTCGAGCTCAGGTGCTACGGCAAGCATAGCCGCATTCTCCATAAGTGCAATCATCGCAGGTGTAGCGAGTACTGCCATGTCGCCCGAGCCGATAAACTCTGCGGTATTACCCGCTGTAATACTCATCATGCTCTGATGTTTCAATCCCTCTTTAAGCATATATTTTCTATTTAGTTTGTTAATATCTTGGGCAAAGATAAAAAATATTTAAGAACAATAGACTCTATAACTGATGAAATCGTTATATTTGTAGTATGAAAAGAACTATTGCTATATTCCTATTACTGATTGTTGTGCTTGCTCTGCCCGCAGAGGTGTCTGCACAGAAGCGCAAGAATAAGCGTGCGGAGAAGACCGTTGCTGAGTGGCGACGCGATAGCAATGGCGAGGAGTATCTATATATCCGTGTTAAGCAGATTACAGTATATGGCAGTCGTCGTGACTTGAAGAACTACGAGCGCATGGTGCGTGCCGTGAAGAAGGTATACCCTCTGGCTAAGGAGGCTGCCCGACGCATGGAGACCATTACTGTGGACCTTGAGGAGCTTAAGCGCCGTGATAGGAAGGCCTATACCTCGGAGATGGAGGAGGCACTGAAGAAGGAGCTTACGCCGATGCTCTGGAAGATGACACGTTATGAGGGTGTTATCCTACTGAAACTTCTCGACCGTGAGACGGAGCATACCGCCTTTAGTATCATCAAACTATATCGCTCGGGTTTTGTCGCGAGCTTCTACCAAGCTTTAGCGCGTCTTTTTGGTAATAATCTGAAACTCGAGTACGATCCCGAAGGCGAGGATTGTATGCTCGAGCAGATAGTACGTTACTACGAGGCAGGCGTATTGTGATGGAAATATTGCTAATAACTCTTTCATAATTGCTAATATTTTATTATATTTGCGAAAAAGTTTTGTATTATGCAGAAGCTCTACATTATAGCAGGATGTAACGGAGCGGGCAAAACCACGGCGTCCTATACCATGTTGCCTGAGTTGTTGCACTGTCATGAATTTGTCAATGCCGACGAGATTGCACGCGGTCTATCACCATTCAATCCCGATAGTATGGCTATTGAGGCGGGACGCCTTATGCTCAAACGTATCAACGACCTGCTCGAAGAGGGCTCTGACTTCGCATTCGAGACAACACTTTCAACACGAACATATCAGAAGTTTATCGATAAGGCCCACGAGCGCGGCTACTTTGTGTCGCTGCTCTACTTTTGGTTGCCTACACCTGAGCAGGCTATCCAGCGCGTGGCAAAACGTGTGAGCCTTGGAGGTCACAATATCCCAACAAATACCATTTGTCGTCGCTATGAGAGCTCTATGCGTAATCTTACTACGCTCTATGTGCCCATTTGCGACTATTGGGTGATCTACGATAATAGCACCGCTGAGGGTGTGAAAAAGATTGCTTATGGCTCGAAAAGCGAAATAAAAGAGGTCGTTGACCCGTTAGCGTATCAGAAAATATTGAGCTATGAGTGAATTTGAGATAAGAGAACTCCAAGAGAGAATCGATGCGGGCATTCTCCTTGCGCAACGTCGCCTTATCGAGCGCACGCGTAAGGATAATGGCGACTTAGTCGTTGTGCGCGATGGTAAAGTCGTGCGCCTACATCCCGATGAACTGAAGTAGAGGTAGATTTGAAATTATATAAATTTTAAACTTAGATTGTATGAAGAGAGTTTTATTTGCGCTTTGTATGCTTACACTTGCCGTAGGTTGTGGCGGTAAAACTGAGAAGAAGAGCGAATCAACGGAAGAGGTGGCTGAGCGTACATATTCAATTGGTGATGTGTATAGAGTTGGCGATGTTGTTGGTGTTGTCTTCGATGTTACACATGGAGGTAGTCATGGTAAGGTTCTATCATTAGATGAGGTTGAATTGAGCTGGGCTATTAAGTCTCAATATTATGAGCAGATTGAGACGGGTGCTCTAAGTATGGTAGATGGTAAGACCAATACTCAGGTGATAATGTCTCGTAGCGACCATAGTGCATACCCAGCATTTGAGTGGTGCGCTAATTATGGCGAAGGTTGGTATTTGCCAGCAATTGAGGAGTTGATGGTGCTATATACAAATGCTGAGGTTCTTAAAAAGGTTGATTCTGCTTTGATTAGTCTTGGTGCTCAGCCAATAACATATGATGTCCATTGGTCATCAACTGATCATGATGGTTATTGCGCCTATGCTGCGTTTGCACTTGGTGGCGCATCTCCTAGTGGTAAATATAATGAGTCTAGTGTTCGTGCCGTCTATCAGTTCTAAGGTATAGGCATGGTGGCAGTATTGATGCCTTATATTATCTCCCTGCATTATGGTGTGGGGAGTTTTTTTTATCAATCCTTTGAACATTTGCTAAGTTTGTGTATCTTTGTGAGATTATATACAAATAACGATAGAAATACGTTTACACTATGATAAAGTCAATGACAGGCTTCGGTAAGGGCGAAGTCGTTTGCGGTGATAAGAAGTTTCGTGTGGAGCTTCGCTCACTAAACTCAAAACAGCTCGATTTGAGCATCAAACTGCCTGGCAAGTATCGTGCCGCAGAGGCAGAGGTGCGACAGATCGTTACACGCGAGTTGCAGCGTGGTAAGGTCGACTGTTTCATTTCGTTCGAGGCAGCAGTCGTGGAGACATCGGCGCACATCAATCACGATGCCTTCAAGGCATATGTCGAGGAGCTACGTGCCATATCTAAGGAGTGTGGCATGACAAATGTCGACGAGGCGGCACTCATGCAGTCGGTATTGCGAATGCCTGATGTTATCACATCTGAGGATGTAGAGGTATCTGAGGATGAGATAAATGCCATTGTGGAGGCGGCAAAGGAGGCTTGTGCGCAGCTCGATGCCTTCCGTCAGCAGGAGGGTGCGATACTCATTGCCGATCTACTTGCTCGCATCGACCTCATCGAGCAGTATCGTCACGAGGTGGAGCCTTATGAGACGGCGCGCGTAGAGGTTATCAAGAGCCGTATTCGTGAGCATATCGAGAAGATGAATATTGAGGTCGATAGCAACCGCTTAGAGCAGGAGATGATATTCTACATCGAGAAACTTGATATCACCGAGGAGAAGGTGCGCCTCGATAACCACTGTCGCTACTTCCGTGAGGTGGCAGCTGAGGAGGAGGCTCCAGGTCGTAAGCTCGGCTTCATAGCCCAGGAGCTCGGTCGTGAGATTAACACCATGGGTTCGAAGTCTAACGAGGCTAACATGCAGCGCTTGGTGGTTAAAATGAAGGATGAGTTGGAGAAGATTAAAGAGCAGGTGCTCAATATTTTATAATTATGGGCAAGTTAGTGATATTTTCAGCACCCAGTGGCTCGGGTAAGACCACTATCGTGCGTGAATTGTTGAAGCATTTCCCTCAGTTTGAGTTCTCTATATCGGCTACGTCGCGTAATCCTCGTGGTCAAGAACAGAATGGCGTTGACTACTACTTCATGACAAATGAGGAGTTCCGCCAGCGTGTCGAGCGCGATGAGTTTGTTGAGTGGGAGGAGGTCTACCAGGGTACTTGCTACGGCACACTTAAGAGTGAGATGGAGCGTATATGGTCAAAGGGTAATGTTATCATCTTCGACGTCGATGTTATGGGTGGTATCAACCTTAAAAAACTATTTGGCGATGATGCATGCTCAATGTTTATCATGCCCCCATCAGTGGAGGAACTCGAGCGACGCCTGCGTGGCCGTGGCACCGATAGCGAGGAGACCATATTGAAGCGTGTGGCAAAGGCTGAGTTTGAGATATCTAAGGCGCCTGAGTTCGACTATACGGTTGTTAATGATGATCTTCAGGTGGCTATCGATGAGGCTAAGGCTATTATTAATAAATTTCTAAAGTAGTTGGTGATATGAAGACACGTATGTTGTTGTATTTCGGATCGTTTGACCCGGTGCATAATGGTCATATTGCACTTGCCGAGTATGCTATTGATAATAACCTCGCAGACCAGGTGGCTCTTGTTATATCTCCACAAAATCCATTCAAGGCCGATGTGTTGCAGACACCTGAGTATATGCGCTACGAGATGACAGAGATGGCATGTAAGGCGTCGCGTCATGGCGATAAGATTGTACCATCGGTAGTGGAGTTTGTCTTGGAGAAACCATCGTATACTATCAATACCTTGGATTATCTTCGTGAGAACCATGGCGATAATATGGAGTTTTCGATAATCACTGGCAGCGACATCTGGGCCCGTTTCGATGAGTGGAAGGATTACGAGCGCATCCTAAACGAGTATAAGATATATGTCTATCCACGCAAGGGATATGCAGTGGAGAAGTTTGCTGATAGGGTAACCATCCTTGAGGATGCACCATACATGGATTACTCATCAACAGAGGTGCGTGGCCGTGTGGAGCGTGGCGAGGATATATCGTCAATGGTGGCTCCCGAGGTGGCTAAGTATATCGCCAGCAACCAGCTGTGGACCGTTGCGGGTAATATCGTGCGCCTTACGTCGATGATCGAGAGCAAGGAGTCTGCATCGTTGTATATTGAGCGTGGTAAGTATTACTTCCGTTCGAACGAGTGGGGTAAGGCTATCAATGACTTCAACAAGGCTAAGGCTCTTGAACCCGATAACCAGGAGGCACAACAGCTTCACGATATGGTCTACGAGATATTGTCATTCAGATATAAGGATATTTACAACCCATAGTCAATGATTGAGATTGATAATAAGATTGTGAGCCTCGACATATTGCGCGAGGCTTTTGCCTGCGATTTGGGCAAGTGTAAGGGTATTTGCTGCGTGGAGGGCGACTCAGGTGCGCCGCTCGATATCGACGAGGTGGATATCTTGGAGGAGGAGTGGGAGAACTACGCTCCATATATGACTGAGGAGGGACGTAAGGCTGTTGAAGAGCAGGGCTTCATGGTCGTGGATGTCGATGGCGATTATACTACACCTCTTGTCAATAATGCGACGTGTGCCTATGCATTCGAGGAGAATGGTATTACCTTCTGTGCCATTGAGCGTGCCTATCGTGAGGGTAAGTGCTCGTTCCTAAAGCCTATATCATGCCATCTCTATCCTATACGTGTAGCTCGTTTCCGCAATGGCTCGGTGGGTCTTAACTACCACCGCTGGGCAGTGTGTGGCTCGGCACGTGAGTGTGGTAAACAGCTTGGCGTGCCTGTGTATAAGGGCTTGAAAGAGCCTATAATTCGAGCATTCGGCGAGGAGTTTTATAAGCAATTGGAACTTGCTGAGGATATGATTAAGGATGTAAAATAGATAATATGAAGAGGTTGCTTATTGTAGGCGCGGTGCTCGCTATGTCGACATCATTGAGTGCTCAAACCACAGAGGTATCAAGGCCCTTGCGCCCTGTTAGAGCGCTTGATACTGTGTCGGTGGTAGATACATTGTCGTCAGGAAACCCCGATGTTAGTGTTGTGTTGTATAGCGATAACACCTGGAGCTATGTGCGTCATACTGATTTTGTGGAGGATCCCGCAATATTTAATGAATATTGGAATACTAATGTGTCGCACGCCTATGGTGGCGTCGAAGCAAGCTCATTGCCCGAGAGTATTGCTATTAGCCTTGTAGACTCTTTGCATGGCTACCGTTGCCCATATAAGGGTAAGATTAGCTCTCGCTTTGGCATTCGTGGTAGCCGCCAGCATCAGGGTGTTGATCTGCCTTTGAAGAGTGGCGAGACTATCTATGCCGCCTTCGATGGTAAGGTGCGCTTCTCGAAGAGCTCGGGTGGCTATGGTAATCTTATCGTTATTCGCCATAATAATGGCCTTGAGACCTATTATGCTCACCTCTCGGCCCGTAATGTCGAGGCGGGTGATTGGGTTGTTGCCGGCCAGGCAATCGGTGCGGGTGGTAGTACAGGTAGAAGCTCTGGTCCGCACCTCCACTTCGAGGTGAGATACTACGGTCAGGTGTTTGACCCTGAGCGCATCTTCGATTTCGCAAGCGGTGAGTTGCGTGGCGAGGAGCTGCTTCTTAAGCGCCGTCATTTTAGCATTTACTCTAAGTATGAACAGAACTTCGATGAGGAGACCGAGGCAGCACGCCAGGCTGAGGCAGAGAAGAAGGCTGCAGCTACGCAGTACCATACTGTTAAGAAAGGTGATACCCTTGGCGCTATCGCCCGTAAGTATGGCACTACGGTGAACAATATTTGCAACCTAAATAATATTAAGTCGACAACAATCCTCCAGATCGGCCGAAAACTCAGAGTAAAGTAGCGTCTGATTTTAAGCGGGTTGATAAATTGGTTTCTATAATTTTTACAAAAAGCAGTAAAATATATTGTAAAAATTTTGGAGATACGAAAAAAGTGAGTATATTTGCAACCGATTTGGGAAACAAATCAAATGGTGGATGTAGCTCAGTCGGTTAGAGTAGAGGATTGTGGTTCCTAAGGTCGTGGGTTCGAATCCCATCTTCCACCCTTACAATAAACCTTTTAGCAACGCTAAGAGGTTTTTTTGTTGTCATTATGTCTTGTTTATAATATGTATGTTATTGATAATAAGGCATATATGAATAAGTCGTGGCTAATAAATCTGTTTATAATAAATCACCTCGTTTTGCCTGTTTATAACTATATACAGTGCATTTGTTACCAATTGTGCTACCAATAGTGTTACCAAAAAACATAATGTATAACTATGGCAAAAAAAAGAAAGAGGTAGAGCGTTAAGAACTATACAGAACAATATGGGCGATAGCGAGTGGTTATTTAGAGTACGATGGTCGTATCGTTAAGGTCGATACCCTCGATGCGGTCAATAGTTTCATTGCCGAGTTTGAGGCGA
>JAZOOI010000020.1:0-35299 GCA_045654925.1 Alistipes sp.
GAGCAGGTATGTTCATCTATGGAGAAGGTTACGATGATTTACGATCGCACCATCGTGGCGGTGTTCAAGGAGAATCGTAAGGTGCTACGCGATATGGTAAGCGAGGCTGAAGACTTCTACCACCATACACGTCAGCAGAAGTATGAGATTATTCCATTGTTGCGCACTTTGCAGGAGAGCGATGTGAACACTGGTCACTTCTATGTTCAGGTTGTCGACTACATCTCGGAGACCAGCAAGGCACTGTTGCATATAGCACGTCCATGTTATAAGCATGTGGACAACAACCACACAGGACTCTCAAAGGAGCAGGTATATGAGCTTAAGCGCATCAACGACCGCGTGGAGGAGATCTTCAGCGAGATTAACACCATGCTTCGCACCCGCTCGTTCGAGAATATGGAGTCGGTGATGACCAAGCGCGATGAGCTCTTCGATCTTATCGACGAGGTTATGCAGAACCAGCTACGCCGTCTACGCGACAATGGCGGCTCGTCATCGGCAAATATGCTCTTCTTCAACATCCTCACCGAGACCAAGACCATGGTGCTTCACTCACGCAACATCATGAAGTCGTTGGAGCACTTCGTTGAGCCATCGAAGAACTAACAGAGCGATATCACACAAGAATAGCGTACCCAGCAGGATACGCTATTTTTTTGTATTAGGCCACACTTCTCGGCAACCACCAACTAAAGCATAAGGGTGCCGAACATTTGGACTTCGGCACCCTTGGTACTGTTATCGCAAATCGGATTAGTCAACCCAAACTAAGTCGTCATCATCATTACTCTTGATAGCCTTGTGATACTTAGGAAGGTCGTTCCAGTACTGAGCAAGGAGTGGGTAACGCTTATCCCAACCCGAATACTTAATATCATCGTCAGCAATCTCCTTCTTCAAAGGATCTACGCCTGCCCATGCTGTAGCAACAGTCTGTAGGTTGAATGGACGGTATAAATAACTAGCAAACACCTTTAGCTCATTGCGTATAGCTATTGCATCCATAGCGTTGCCAGCCTTGATACACTCGAGAATCTGGTCGAACTTCTTCATAGCCTCCTTCTCTGCAGATGTGCCCTGCTCCTTAAGCTTCGCTACGATATAATCATTACGGCACTCATCAAAAAGATCATCATGACGGCTCAACGATGTACCGCTCAACCACTTGGCGATACTCTTCTGGCTATCGGTCTCAGCCCAATCATTAAGGATCTTGCGCACATCGTCCTCGGTCATCTCGTTGTCAGAGTGATGATACCAATCGTTATACTCCTCGGTGAGCGTACCCTCATCGCCTACCTCGTTCCAGCTATAAGCCTCAAAGCTCTTGTCAAACTGCTCGGCATACTCAATAAGACGCTCCTCGGTAAACTCCGAACCATTTTTCTCATCATCACCACAACCTACAAGGAGTGTTGCAAATGTCAATAAGTAGAGATACTTCTTCATAATGTTTAATGTTTAAAGTTAATGAATGATTTATTTGCAGCACAAAACTATATAATAATTTTGCGTCACCAAAAGCACAAATTAGTCCAAATCATTTCAAAGAGGTTCAAACCATTCCAAATATCTCAGATGCTACATAATTCAAAATATTTCATTAACTTTGTTGTGATTTAACAAACCTATATATGAGTTATAAGATTGAGATAACTGCATTGCTTAAGAGTATTGAAGAGCGATTAGGAAGACCTGTAAAGTCACCCGTAGATTTCGATTTGCTGTCGTTGCGCATAAGCGAGTCTATTTCGGAGCAAATATCCCCTACAACACTTAAACGTCTCTATGGATATATCTCAACAGAGCATACACCTCGATACTCTACCCTATCAACCCTATCTCGCTATGTAGGTTATACCGACTGGGATGATTTCCGTCTTAGAGGAGTGAGCACCCCATCGACAGAGTCGGGATTCTTAGCCTGCAAACAAATCGACAGCCACTACCTCTCCGTTGGCGACCGCATTGAACTATGCTGGAGGCCCAATCGCAGATGTGTAGTAATATATAATGGCAATAATAGTTTCACCATTCAGGAGGCCTACGGAACAAAGATTGTTGCGGGCGACACCTTCACCGCATTATCGTTTATGCTTGGTTACCCACTATATATCAGCGACCTTCGACATGGAGGCGAGATACCACGCAGCTATGTCGCGGGGAGCAAATATGGTCTTAGTGGAATATCAATACTCAAGTAGCAATGCAACACGACGCTCTGACATCTGACTCGGGATTTATCGTCGAGGAGAGTGCCCCACTAAGCACATCCTATGTCGACATCACCCCTCTACATAGCCTACCCTCGACACATTCGGAGCTATATACAGCCACACGAATGGGTAAACGCTTCGTACTCAAAGCGCTAAAGGCTGAGTATCGTGGCAACGAGCTATACAGAGGATTACTACGAAACGAGTTCAACATAGGCTACCACCTCTCGCATCCCAACATTGCACAAGTGATATCGTTTGAGCATATCGATGGCTTGGGCGACACGATAATCATTGAGCACATAGATGGCATAACGCTAAAAGAGGCTGTCGATGCCAACACTATCGATAAGCCTAAGGCAATAAAGATTATAAGCGAGCTATGCGACGCCATGCACTATATACACTCACTACAGGTGGTGCATCGCGACATAAAGCCTGAGAATATAATGATAACGCACAATGGTACAAATGTCAAGATGATAGACTTTGGACTATCGTGTTGTGACTCGCAAACGCTATACAAACAACCCGCAGGCACACGCCACTACGCATCGCCCGAGTTACTAAACGGCGAGAAGATTGACAACCGCTCCGACATCTATGCCCTAGGCGTAATCATACCCTACATCATGCATGATAGGCGCGCCCTACGCATATCGAAGCGTTGCTTAGCAGAGAATAGAAGTCGACGATATAGCGACACCCTATCAATCAAAAGGGAGCTACTACGACCACGCCGTTGGCCCATAGCGCTCCTCATATTGGGCGTCATGCTACTAATCGCCGCATCGTCCTACATAACATATCGCTACACCTCGATGCAGAACTCAACCGAGGTGAATATGATAAGGTCACATGAGGAGTCTATCACAAATACACACAATAGAACAGAGCTATTTAACGACGCGTGTACAAGGATAGAGCAGATGGCCAACGAGGAGTATAGCCTATACTATGCGCAATACTCTCGGGTGACAACAAAGAGTGAGTTAAAGGCAATAACACCTATAGACAAAAAACAGCTCGAAATCGAGAAGAAAGCCTTGGCAATACTTGGCGAGATAGTCACCGAAGATGATAGCGAATACGCCAAATATCGCTATACGATAGATGCCATCTTAGATTGGACATGGCAATGCAACTACAATGCCAATATACAAATCATCAACGAGGCTATATATCGCGCACACAGTAGTTCAGAGATATAGTTAGATGAATATCTGCATCACCACACAACACTCGCCCCTAAGTAGCTCGTCGACACGTTGCATCATACGACGCGACAGCACGGGACATCCCCAGCTGCCCACCGTGGCAAGGGGGTATATAGGATAGGAGGTGGTATACTCCCAGCCATGCAACACCACACAACGCGAGCGCAGGTTGCTATTGCTCTCATCTAAGCCATCGAGTCTATACGCCACGCCATAGCGCCCCTCGTAGCGCTCCGCAACAAGGGCACGCCCCACAGAGGAGAGGTGTGAGCCATCCTCATTCGAGAGACGAGCATATGCCGACCTTACGTGCGACTCGGGCGAGCCACTACCATGTGAGACGGGAGCCACCAACAGAGGACGACCCTCCACAAAGTCCCAGACGACGAAACGACGCCTGCCAGAGTGGCGCGCGAGGTCGACAAAGAGGGCTATCCTTTGGTTATAGCCTCTCTCATGGCAATATTGCAATAGCTCCTTGGCACGCTCCGCCACCCTACTTCTCAAACTCATGGCGTAGCTTCTCAACAAGCATTGGAACACCCACAGCGCCACGCTCCTTGATATGCTCAAGAGGGTTGCGTATAAGCTGTGTCTCGGGATTTCCCGGGTCGACAAGATAGATGGGCACCTTGCGGTCGCGCACATAGTAGACCAACGATGCCGCAGGATATACGGCAAGCGACGTGCCGACGACAATCAGGATATCGGCCTGTGCAACAATCCTACACGCCGTGTCAAACATGGGCACCGACTCACCAAAGAAGACGATATGGGGGCGTAACAAGGCGCCATCCTCGGCGCGCTCGTCGAGCGACTGCTCCCATCCCTCGTTAATATCGTAGATGAGCTCCGCATTGCGCTCCGAGCGTAGCTTCATAAGCTCGCCATGGAGGTGTGTCACTCGCGTAGAGCCCGCCTGCTCGTGTAGGTTATCGACATTCTGGGTCACAACCTCCACATCGGCCCATTCCTCCATAGAGGCGATGGCATAGTGTCCCTCGTTGGGTCTCTTTGTTAGCGACTCCTTGCGGCGTAGGTTGTAGAACTCGATTACTTGCGCACGATTATTGCGCAATGCCTCGGGGGTGCATACATCCTCGATACGGTAGTTTGCCCACAAGCCATCGGCATCACGGAAGGTGGCAATGCCACTATCGGCACTCACGCCAGCACCGGTGAAAACAACAATCTTTGGTCTCATATGTTCGACGATTTATTAGCCAAAGATACGAAAAAGTTATGATACACAATTGCTAATTAATGCAAAGTTGCTAACTTTGTGATGAAATATACGTTATAGAATGAAAAAACTACTCAAGAATTTAGGCTTTTGGATACTTATAGCCATGGTTGTAGGTATCTTTGTGGGCGTTGCCATGGGTCCTGAGGCATCAATGTTCAAGCCCTTGGGCGACCTCTTTATCCAGCTTATCAAGATGCTTGTTGTGCCTCTGGTGCTTGTATCAATCATCAGCGGTGCTGCATCCCTCGGCGAGACCAAGTCGGCAGGCTTGGTGGGTGGCATAAGCATTGGATATATGATGATTACCACAGTCATCTCTATTGTTGTTGCCATACTCCTCGCCGTGGTATTCGAGCCTGGCAAGGGCTTGGATAATGAGGCGTTCATACAAAACGAAAAGGAGTATGTCGCCGAGAACAACAAGGAGATATACATCGACCTCGAGAACAAGGAGTCAGCAGAGACGAGCCTCACTTTTGGCTTCGAGGCATCGGGCATAGAGTCAGCTAAGTGGCTCGAATACAACACTGCCGACGGCGCACCATCGAAGAACGAGGTGTTGGCACTCGGCCAGAGCATAGACCTTAAGGCTGATAGCCAGATTGTAGCCAAGGATCTTGAGGCGGGCACCGAGTATGGCATCATCGTGGCAGCCACAACAACCGAGGGTAAGGAGGTTACGACAACACCTATCCTCAACACCACCATAGCACCCCCTATGGGCTTCTGGGATACGATAATAAGCATGATACCAGCCAACCCTATCGAGGCCCTGGCAACGGGTAACATCCTGCAGATAATCATCTTCGGTCTCTTCCTCGGCTTCGGCATATCGGCACTTGCACAGGAGAAGCGCCGCAAGGTGGTTAATGGTCTGAACACTATCCTTGAGGCATTCATATGGTGCATCGGCAAGGTGATGTTTGTTGCTCCTTTTGGCGTCTTCGGTCTTATTGCCGACGCTACGGGAACCTTCGGTTTCGGTATGTTGGTGCAGATAGCCAACGTATTGTGGCTCGACCTCCTCGCTGTGGGCATCATCGGCCTCGGCCTCTTCCCACTCACCGTGGCCCTCTTCTCGCGCGTACCCCTTAAGCAATACTTCCGCGCGATGCTCAAGCCTCAGGTGGTGTCGTTCTCAACAGCCTCATCCCTCGCCACCCTACCAGTTAACATGGAGGCTTGCGACGAGATGGGCATCTCAAAGCAGACATCAGGCTTCGTACTACCATTGGGAGCTACTATTAACATGTCGGGCAACGCCATCTACTACGCCCTTTTGGCCATCTTCTTTGCGCAGTTCTACGGCATAGAGCTCGGCATGGCGGAGTATGTATCGATTGTTGTTGTCTGCTCGTTGGGCGCTATAGGTCAGGCAGGCGTTCCTGGTCCTACGCTCCTTGCCGCAGCGGTATTGGTGGCTGCGGGCATACCTCTGGAGGGACTACCTCTGTTCTACGCTCTGGACCGTATCTTCGATATGATACGCACGACGCTCAACATCACGGGCGATGCAGCATGTGCCGCCGTGGTCGACAGGTTTGTCAAGCGATAGGTGAATACAAAATAGAAATGGCTAATCTTCATCGGATTAGCCATTTTTATTTCTACTAATGTCTATGTCTACACTCCTTATCGCACGACGAGCACTTTGCTGAGTCACGGCATGCAAAGAAACGCCATATCTTACGCGCCACGACGATGGCCACAACAACGGCAATCGCCCATACCACTATCTCCTGCCAATTCATAACCACGCTATATTAGAAGTAAGGCAATATGAAATCCTACCCATGCCAAGAGCCATGCCACAACCGTATTGTAGAGCGCAGAGCCTACCGCCCAGCGCCAGTTAAGCTCCGAGCCTATGGCCATGATGGTGGCCACGCATGGGAGATATAGTAGCGAGAAGATGAGGAATGCCACAGCCGTAGGTATAGACATACTACCCGCCATGCGGTTTGTGGCCGTGGCAGATAGCTCATCATCGCTCTCGGGCTCCTCGTCGCCAGGCTCAGCATAGAGGACATTCATGGTGCTCACGACAATCTCCTTAGCAGGTATTCCCGAGATGAGGGCTACGGAGGACTGCCAGCCCATATCCATAGGGGCGAAGAGTGGCTCGGCAACCTTGCCTATCTTGCCCATATATGACTGCTCATAGTCTGTTGTTGGCGCCTCGGCACCCGCCGCCTCGGGGCGCGGATAGTAGCTCAAGAGCCACACGATGATAGAGGCTATGAGGATGAGACCACCCATCTTTTTGAGGTACTCGGAGCACTTCGACCACATATGCTTGAGCGTAGTCTTGGCCGTGGGCACACGGTAGGGCGACAGCTCCATGACAAAGGGTGCCTCCTGCTCGCGGAACATAAACCTACGCATAAGGCGCGCTGTGAGCACCGCCATGAGCATGCCGAAGAGGTACAACAGGAAGAGCACCGTGCCAGGGTTCTCGGGGAAGAAGATGCCCACAATCATCATATATATAGGTAGGCGTGCGCTGCACGACATGAAGGGGACAGCCATGATGGTTATAATCCTCGACGTGCGACACTCGATGGTGCGACACGCCATGACGGCGGGCACATTGCAGCCAAAGCCCATGACCATAGGTATGAACGACTTGCCATGCAGGCCCATGCGGTGCATCACCTTATCCATGATAAAGGCGGCACGCGCCAGGTAGCCCGAGTCCTCCAAGAAGGAGATGAAGAGGTATAATATCACGATGTTGGGCAGGAAGACAAGGACGCTACCCACGCCACTAATGACACCATCGGTGAGCATATCGCGCAGGGCACCAGCCTCCATAGCGCCATGCACCGTGTCGTAGAGCCACTGCACGCCCATGTCTATCCACTCCTGGGGATAGGCGCCGAGCGAGAAGGTGCAGTAGAACATAAACCACATGATGGCAAAGAAGATGGGGAAGCCCCATATACGGTGTGTCACTATGGCATCTATCTTATCGCCCAGGGTGTCGCGACGACGCTCCTGCGCCTCGTAGGTCTCCTTCAAGGCTCCCGACAAGAAGCCATACTTCTGGTTGGCGATAGCGGTCTCGATATCCTCCTCCAGCGCCTCCTCGACATTGGCACGCGCCTTTGCTGCCATCTGCTGCCAACGCTCATAGCTCGGAGCACTATCGAGCATCGACGCCACCTCTCTATCGCCCTCGAGGAGCTTTAGCGCGAAGTAGCGCGGTGGGAAGTGCACGGGGAGCTCATCGCGGTGCTCGCGCATATCGGCATGCAGCGCCGCGAGGTTCTCCTCGATGACACTACCATAGGCGATGTGTATATGTCGCACACGCCTGTCGTTGTTCTCATGCACGGCGATGATGGTGTCGAGAAGCTCCTCGATGCCACGACGCGAGGGTGCCACAACGGGGACCATGGGTATGCCTATCATCTCGCCCATAGCCTCATGGTCGAACTTATCGCCACTACGCTCCAGCTCGTCGTACATATTGAGTGCAATGACCATCTTGGGGCTCATGTCGATGAGCTCGGTGGTGAGATATAGGTTACGCTCGAGGTTGGAGGCCACAACGGTGTTGAGCACAACATCGGGGTTGTTCTCCGTAAGATGACGACGCACATATACCTCCTCGGGCGAGTATGCCGCAAGGGCATAGGTGCCTGGAAGGTCGCAAATCTCGATGGTGTAGCCCTTATAGTGCAGCTCGCCACGCTTGGCATCTACCGTAACGCCGCTATAGTTACCCACATGCTCGCTACGGCCACATAGCACGTTGAAGAGCGATGTCTTGCCCGAGTTGGGGTTGCCCACAAGACCCACGCTAATATGCTTCTCGCTACTGCGCAGCGCCACCTCCATCTTCTCGGCATCGCCAATGAGGCATACCTCCTCACTGCGGTTCATCTGCTCGGCCTCCTCCTGCGTCATCACCACAATCATCTCGGCCTCCTTGCGACGTAGCGAGATGTCGTAGCCCATGATATGATACTCTATGGGGTCCTTCAATGGGGCATCGAGCACGACGGTGACCTGCTGACCGCGTACGAAGCCCATCTCGATTATGCGACGACGAAAGCCTCCATAGCCAAGGACCTTGACCACGATAGCCGATTCGCCGGTTTTTAGTTCACTTAATCGCATATGTTTAGTTTATCGTTTTATTCTGGTACAAAGATAGCTATTTTCGAGCGACACATCAATCCCTATTAATAGGGATTTTGATGTAGGAGGATAAAATTACGCTATCATCAGAGACGACAGAAGAGGGCGATTTGTCGGTAAATCACACGTTTATATCGATTTTTTTTAACAACTTTGTTGTATAGTAAAAATATTTTCCTATCTTTGCGAAAGGAAAAACCTAATAATTATATACAAATATGAAGACTTTAGTTGAAAAAATCAATGCCCAGTATGAGGCGTTTGCAGCAAATGCTGCTTTGCAGGTAGAGAAGAATAACAAGGCTGCTGGTACACGTGCACGCAAGGCTGCGTTGGAGCTCACTAAGCTTCTTAAGGACTTCCGCAAGGTGTCTGTTGAGGAGGCAAAGAAGTAGTCGTCTGCAAGTTTATAACCCAAAGACCTGTCCAATATTCGTTGGGCAGGTTCTTCTTTTTTTTTGGGGGGGGAGGGAGATTAGGGAGATTAGGGAGTTTAAGGAACTTAATGAGTTTAAGGAGAGGATGTCTGCGCCCTCCTTAAATTCCCTAAATTCCCTAACTTCCCTATTGTCCGCGCCCTCCTTAACTTCCCTAAACTCCCTAACTTCCTTAACCGCTGCCCTCTCCCCGCGCCCACCATCTGAACTTTTTTCGTAGAACTATTGCTCAACTCGGTTTTTTTTGCTACCTTTGCACTGATATTGTGGCGCGAAATTAGCTCCACATTCCTGTAAAACTAATAGTAACAACATTATGGACGATGGCTATCACTCCAAAAATAACAGCCGTATCGTATCTCAATACGATACCATTCGTCTATGGACTTCAGCACGCAGATAACCTTCGTGCCGACCTACTATTAGCACCTCCCGCCGACTGCGCACGCAACTATATGGAGGGTAAGGCAGATATCGCCCTACTCCCCGCAGCAGTCGTCCCCGAGCTACAAAACACCAACATAATCACCGACTACTGCATAGGCGCCGTAGGTGCCGTGCGCACCGTGGTGGTGATGTCCAACGTGCCCATAACAAAGGTAAAGCGAATATGGCTCGATGCCCATTCGCGCACCTCGGTGCAGCTATGTGGCTATTTGGCGAAGAACAAGTGGCACATAGAGCCCGAGTGGCTACACATGGGCGACTACGCTATCATCGAGAGCGCAAAGGAGGATGACGCATTCCTACTCATCGGCGACAAGGTATTTGGCTACGAGGGCACATTCGCATACTCCTACGACCTAGCCATAGAGTGGCGCGAGATAACAAAGCTACCCTTCGCCTTCGCGGTATGGGTGGCACGCAAGGGCGTATCCTACGAGATTACCGACGAGCTACAGCGCGCACTCACATTTGGCGTGGAGCACACATGGGAGGCAGTAACCGAGTCGAAATATATGGGTAGCGACAATGGCATTACCGCCTACGACTATCTAACACGCAACATAGACTTCATCCTCGACGAAGAGAAGCACAAGGCTCTCAAGAAGTTCTGGGATGCAGGCATACGCATAGTTCCCCGATCCTATTAAAGAGGTCGGGCGAGGTGCCACGAGCACATTAGCATCGCACGACTTCTTACCTCCGACCTATGGGGCGTTCATTGTATTCCGCCCCAAGTAAAGCCCTAAAGAGGGGCAAAGTTGAATAAAAAAGAATAAAACTTATAGGAGGAGATATGATCACCATCTATCTTAAGCAATACAACAAGATTATCCGCAATGCCGACACCGACCTCTTCGACGAGCTCGGCTTCGACGACATACTCTGGATAGACCTA
This sequence comes from Alistipes sp., assembly GCA_045654925.1. Lineage (GTDB taxonomy): Bacteria > Bacteroidota > Bacteroidia > Bacteroidales > Rikenellaceae > Alistipes. The sequence goes on from JAZOOI010000020.1 coordinate 10,608, forward strand.
CTAAACCCATCTATCAAGGAGCAGAAGGCCGTCGAAAACTTCATGGAGCTGAGCCTGCAGACACGCCAGCAGGTGGAGGAGATTGAGTCGACATCAAAATACTCAGAGACCGAGAATGCCATAATCTCGAACTCTAACTTCTTCGTGCCACAGGGCGAGTCGTTCACCGTGGAGCCTGTGTCGTTCATCATATCCAACGAGGGTGTGCTCGTATCGATGCGTCAGGCCGAGTTCCGCACATTCCGCGAAGCGGAGAAGCGTCTGCAGATGAACTACCGCTCATACTCCACAGGATACCACATCCTCATATCGCTACTCGAGGTGCGCATCGACTACGATGCCGACCTTGTGGAGATGGTGGGCAAGCAGGTAGCTGCCGTGAGCAAGGAGATAAGCAGTGGTCAGAAGATCGACAAGGAGGTATTGTACAAGATTAACGCCCTGCAGGAGAACACCATGTTGCTTAGAGAGAACATCTTCGATAGGCAGCGTGTGCTATCCTCAATCCTACGCTCGGAGCGCTTCCCCAACGATATCTACCCACGCTTGCAGCTGATGCTCAAGGACGTAAACTCGTTGATTAGCCATGCAGACTTCAGCTTCCAGCGTCTGGACTATATTCAGGATGCAGCGCTTGGTCTTATCAACATCGAGCAGAACGAGATAGTTAAGATATTCTCGGTGGCCGCCGTGGTCTTCATGCCTGCCACACTCGTGGCGAGCATGTATGGCATGAACTTCAAGTTTATGCCTGAGCTCGACTGGCAGTATGGCTACCTGTGGGCAATAGCCCTCATGCTCCTGGTATCGGGACTCACATTCTGGTACTTCAAATTTAAGAAGTGGCTATAAGATAGGTGATGATACAAAATAGGTTGGTCCTCGATTGAAGGCCAACCTATTCTCTTTCTCTGCACCTTGTGACGACTACTCCTCAAGAAGCTCATTGATGATACCTATGCACTGCTCCGAGATATCGGCAGCGGAGGCCTCGATAGTCACATCGTCAACATCCACGCCCTCGGCATCAGCGGCAACACGTATATCGGCAGCAATCGCGATGCAAACCTCATCCCTATAGTTCTGAACCGCCTCATCGACCTGACTCTCAAGGGCAAGGCGATTTGTCGAGTCGTAGACACGAAGCTCAACACACTGCTCATCGACCAAGGTTAGATACTTAGCCTTAACGTCCTCGACAATATTGTCATAGGCCGTGGGCACAACTGCTTGGTTGGCATCATCGCTCTTACTCATGAAGAGATAGACGCCACCCGCAGCAAGGAGGATGACAACAGCAGCAATGGCGATGATAACACCCCAACGTCGGCTTACAGGTATCTTCTCGCCGCTATCATCGGCATTGATGTTGCACGAAGCGCAGTAGTTTGCCCAATCGTCATAGCCCACATACTTAGCTAAGGCCGTGAGAACCATGGGGCGTGGTGCCACCATGCCACTACCTCGCGAAAAGAGCATCTGCAATGTAGGCATATCTATTCTTGTGCCGACACTCTTCTCCACTGCATCGGACAATGCGGCGCAGTCGTCGGCAGATGATATGTTACTTCCATATTGCTTGATAACCAGCTTCTTAATATGGGCAATATACTGTTCCTGTATCGTCATCATATCTATATGGTATTGATTTTACAATCCTGTTATGCGCTTTATCTCATTGAGCTTATTGAGCGCCTCGAGAGGTGTTAGCGAGTTGATATCCAAGTCCTTTATCTGGTCGCGTATGGCTATGAGCACAGGGTCATCGAGCTGGAACATCGAGAGTTGAATATTATTAGCACTCTCGGCTGCCGACTCTGCCACACGACGCTTAGCACGCTTGGCAACACTCTGGCTGGGGACAATCTCGCCCGAGCCATATACCTTCTCAAGGTTAGAGAGTATATCCTCGGCACGCTGCACAACGCTACGAGGCATACCCGCCATACGAGCTACATGGATACCGAACGAGTGCTCCGTACCACCACGCACCAACTTACGAAGGAAGATGATGCGCTTGTCTATCTCCTTGACCGAGACATGGTAGTTCTTAACACGCTCGAGCATATTCTCCAACTCGTTGAGTTCATGGTAGTGAGTAGCGAAGAGCGTCTTAGCCCTACCCTGCTGGTTATTATGCAGATACTCAACCATGGCCCACGCTATGGAGATACCGTCATAGGTGCTCGTACCACGACCAATCTCATCCAAGAGAACGAGACTACGTGGCGAAATATTGTTTAGGATGCTCGCCGACTCCAACATCTCGACCATGAAGGTGGACTCACCCTCGGAGATATTATCCGAAGCACCCACACGTGTAAATATCTTATCTACAACGCCTATGTGCGCAGCCTCGGCAGGCACAAACGAGCCCATCTGCGCAAGCAGGACGATGAGCGCCGTCTGTCGAAGTAGCGCCGACTTACCCGACATATTAGGACCCGTGATGACTATAATCTGCTGCTTCTCGCAGTCGAGCATCACATCGTTGGGGATATACTCCTCGCCAATAGGCAGAAGGGTCTCAATGACGGGATGTCGTCCCTGCTTGATATCTATGGTCAACGAGTCGTCAACAACGGGGCGTACATAGCGACGCTCGACAGCCAAGGCTGCCAACGACTGCAGGCAGTCTACAATCGACACAACCTGAGCATCGCGCTGCATGGTGGCAAGGTGTTGTGTGAGGAAGGCGATAAGCTCGGCATATATCTGGGCCTCGATTTGGAGGATGCGCTCCTCGGCACCCATAATCTTCTGCTCATACTCCTTCAACTCCTCGGTGATATATCGCTCAGCGCCTGTGAGGGTCTGCTTACGAATCCAACTCTCAGGAACCTTATCCTTATGTGTGTTACGTACCTCGATATAGTAGCCAAAGACATTGTTATAGGCTACCTTGAGCGATGGTATGCCCGTAGCCTCACTCTCGCGCTGCTGCAACGATAGGAGATACTCCTTGCCATGGAGCGCTATGCGACGTAGGTCATCGAGCTCTGCCGACACACCCGAGGCTATGATGCCTCCACGCTGTATCTGGTTGGTTTCAGGGTCGGGGTATATATCCCTCTCAAGGCGCTCACGCACAGCAACAAGAGGGTCAATCTTATCGGCAAGGTGGTGCATGGCATCGTTATCGGTAGAGTGCATCAACGCCTGCATAATCTCCACCGCACCCAGCGCATGCTTAAGCTGCACAAGCTCACGAGGGGTAACCCTCTCGGCTGCAATACGTGATGCTATGCGCTCCATATCGCCAATAAGGGTCACCTGCTCGCGCATATCGCCAGCCAGCTCGCCACTATTGACAAAGAGCTCGACAACATCTTGGCGCATTCTAATCTTCTCGACACTCATGAGAGGCATCGCCACCCAACGACGCAACAGACGACCACCCATAGGCGTCAGCGTCCTATCAATAACATCGAGGAAGCTACCCTTCTGCTGCGCACCATTGGTATGGAAGAGCTCGAGGTTGCGGATAGTAAAGCGGTCGATCCACACAGCATCCTCACGATCGATACGCTGGATAGATGATATATGACCGATGCGCTTATGCTCGGTGAACTCCAAATAGTAGAGTATAGCACCCGCAGCCGAGATACCAGCGCCCATATTCTCGACACCAAAGCCCTTCAACGTATTTACGCCCAGCTGCTTGAGAAGCTTATCGCGGTTTACGTTCTCGGCAAAGACCCAATCGTCGAGACGATAGGTGTAGTGTTTCGAGCCAAAGGTATCGTGGAAATGCTCCTCACAGCCACGCTGAAAGAGGATCTCCTTGGGCTGTAAGTTACTGATTAGCTTATCGATATATGAGTTATCACCCTCAGCGACATAGAACTCACCAGTGGAGAGGTCGAGGAAGGCAACACCTGTGGTACTCTTGGCGAAATATACCGCTGCAAGGAAGGTATTCTCCTTGCCCGCAACGAGGTTCTCACCCATGACAATGCCTGGTGTAACAAGCTCTATGACACCACGCTTAACCAAGCCTTTGACCATCTTTGGGTCTTCGAGTTGCTCGCATATAGCCACACGCTGACCCGCACGCACGAGCTTAGGCATATAGGTATCCAGAGCATGGTATGGGAAGCCCGCAAGTTCGACGGATGACGCCGAGCCATTGGCGCGCTTGGTGAGGGTGATGCCAAGAATAGCACTCGCCTTTATTGCATCATCACCAAAGGTCTCATAGAAGTCGCCCACACGAAAGAGGAGAATAGCATCGGGATGCACCGCCTTAATCTGGTAGTACTGCTTCATAAGCGGCGTCTCGACGTACTTCTTCTCAATAGGAGCACTCTTAGGCTGCTCCCCCATCTCAATCTTACTCTTTGCTCTTGGGCTCATATCTATTATATGGTAATATCCTACAAAGGTAGTGTAAATCTTCGAAACATCAAAGTTTTACTCGAAGAAACGCTCATCGAAATTGACCAGATAGACGCGATTTGTGGCACGCGTAATGGCCGTATAGAGCCAGCGAAGCATATCTCGGGTCATAGGCTCATCACCGAAGATACACCTATCGACAAATACCGTATGCCACTGACCGCCCTGCGCCTTATGACATGTCACCGCATAGGCGAACTTCACCTGCATGGCATTGAAGTGGTCGTTCTCGCGTATAGCCTTGATACGCTTGCTTTTAGCCTTGATATCTTCGTAATCCTTCTCCACCTCATAGAAGAGTCGACGGCTCTCCTCACGCGTCAGCGATGGCGACTCCGACTCGAGGGTATCGAGGAGCACCTTGCACGACATCTCATAGTCGCCATAGTCGGGGAACTGCAACACGGCATCGACAAAGTGGAAACCATAGAACTCCTCGAAGCGACGTATACGCTTAAGACGCACGACATCTCCATTGGCAACGAACGACATTGGTGCATCCTTATCTTGCTCGGCGTAGTGGTAGTTATTCTTGACAATCATCAACATATCGCCACTCTCGATCTGCTCCTCGGCAGAGAGATTATAGCGACGAATGCCCTGATTATAGCGGTTAGCACGCTTATTAGAGCGCGTAATAACTATCGTCTCGTCACGCCCATATCTGTCGTAGGAGTCCTGCAACATTTCCAACAACTCACCACCACTAATAGACTGAAAATCAGGATATGACATATCGAAGTGCGGCGTCTCATATATACCATTCTCGAGCATACATCTGAGCATTGTGGCATTGAACAAGATGCCCGAATCGACAGACTGGCGCACCACCTCATCCATCGTTGCATACTCCACCTCGCCATAGCGCTCGACGACAGATGGCTGCAATGCAGGGCTAAAGTCATCACCCACGGGTGGAAGCTGTGCATCGTCACCCACAAGCATCAGCCTACACTGCTTGCCCGTACGCACATACTCCACAAGATCATCCAGAAGGTTACCCGAGCCAAAGGTGGCATCCTCCGACGATGATATGGAGAGCATCGATGCCTCGTCGACAATGAAAACAGCACCACGCTCACGATTGTAGTCCAACGAGAACTTCGACTCGTAGCCTCCCGTTGTTCGCTCACGATAGATGCGCTTATGAATGGTATAAGCCTCCTGCTTGGCATATCGCGAGAGCACCTTTGCTGCACGCCCCGTAGGGGCGAGTAGTATTGGCTTGATACCCAAATCGTTGAGCGCAGCAACAAAAGCCGCGATTATTGTTGTCTTACCGGTACCAGCATATCCATTGAGCACAAAAATGCGCGAGAAGTCATCATCGGAAATCCAAGCAGATAGTTTTTCGATTATTTTTTTTTGATTATTTGTTGCTTCGAACGATAATTTTGCGTAAATTTGGTGCGAAATATGGGCATTAAGCATAATGCTGTGTATTTTTTAACTGTTTAACAACGATACAAACTTAATAACAAATAATCAGAAATGAAAGGAATTTTTAGACTTTTATCAAAGCCAGTTGTTTTGTATAGCACATTGGCTGTATTGGTCTTGGGCGTTATCGCACTCATCTATTGGAACTTTACATTGATTGAGACTAACGTATCAGCTCAGGCTCAGATTGAGGAGCGCGAGACAGCCGTAATCGAGCACTCAAAGAAACTCAAGGAGATTGCCGAGATGTACCACAAGGCTAATGGCAGATACCCTGGCAGCTGCGACGAGATCGTTGAGTTCGCACAGAACGGCTTCGTTGTTGAGAAGAACGAGATCTTCGACCCTAACAACCTCGGTAAGTTTGAGGCTAAGAAGGGTTATGTAGATCCTACATGGGGCAAGTACTCTAAGGATACTGTATGGCATGAGCCTAACTACCGTCTTTTGGCTTTGCGCGAGAAGGAGACAAACCCATCATTCGACAATATAAAGATTGATACTATCTACGCTCGTGAGACTATCTTGAAGAAGTACACAGATGAGGAGATTGCTAACTTGCGCTACATCCCTTACTCAGATAAGGTAGAGTTCGAGATCGACACACTCCGTGGCGAGTACAACGAGCACCGTTTCCGCTGCCACGCTCCATATGCAAAGTTCCTCGACACCGAGGAGTATAGCCAGCAGTTCTGGAACTTCATCGAGGATAAGTTCAACTACTACGTGAAGAACGCAGAGGTTAACCCCGATAAGCTTAAGTTGATGGCTGCTGATGGCGCATACGTAGCCCTCACATCTAAGGGTGAAGATGGCATGCCTAAGTACTTTGTTGGTTCTTCAGCTGAGAGCCGTCGCTACATCGACATCAACTTCTTCGGTGTGACATTCGGTGACCTCGACAAGACTACCCTCGACGGTAGCTGGGAGGATCAGCGCGCAAAGAAGTAGCAATGAGCCCAACAAACAAAAGCTATGTGTCCATTCAACTGCCGTTGGGTGGACACTCTTTTTCAAGCAAGGCGCTTGATAAAGTTAAGGTGGATGACAACTGCCGCATAGTAGCCATCGTGGATACGGCACGTTGCGCTGCAGTACCTATCGCACTCCTTAATGGCGCAAGCCTTGAGGAGCACCTACAGAGTGCGAGCATAGCCATAGCACCGAACGAGGTAGCGGTATGCAACGATGAGCAGGAGGTAGCCGTAGTGATGGCAATGAACCGAGAGTGCCACACAACACTCACAGCGAAGTATGGCGACAAGATAAGCTTCACATCGCCACTACTCGCTACCCCACTGCCCGAGCAAGGCTCAGTGCTACACCTCAGCAGCAAGACCCTTTATGTGCGCGTTACGACCAATGGACTAAAGTTTATCGATGCCATAGAGGTGGATGGCGATGGCGACATCATCTACGTCCTCGAGAAGATAAATAGCGTTCATAATATATATAATATGTACGCGCGCGCGGAGGGCGATACACAACGACTCATAAGACTCTGCAAACAACAATTTAGCAACCTGGTATGCGAATAATAAGCGGTAAGTATCGCGGCAGGACAATAGTGCCGCCACGCAATCTGCGTGCACGCCCAACAACAGACTTTGCCAAGGAGAACCTCTTCAACGTCCTGGGCAACATCGTAGACTTCGAAGAGTGCGACATCCTCGACCTCTTCTCAGGCACAGGCTCCATAAGCTATGAGTTCGCCTCACGCGAGGCACGCAGCGTGACCTCCGTGGAGATAAATAGCGTTCACCATAACTTCATTCGCAACACCGCGCGTGAGCTCGGTTTCGAGAATTTCTATGCTGTGAAGGCAAATGCCTTTCTCTATTTGAAGAGCTGCACCAAACAATTCGACATAATTTTCTCGGATGCACCCTACGATTTGGAGGGTAGCGCAGAGATTATCGATCTTGTGTTTGAGCGAAATCTGCTCCGTGAGGATGGTTTTCTCATTTTTGAGCACTCAAAAGAGCAAAATTTCTCAGAGCACCCAAAGTTCTGGCAACAAAGGAGTTACGGCAGCGTTCAGTTTACATTCCTAAAAAAAGATTAATTTTTTTGAAAAAAAGTTGCAAAAAAATTTGCAGATTAAAAAAAATGCACTACCTTTGCATCGCAATCAAGAAATAAAGGTTGCTAGTTCTTAAAATGGTGCGTTAGTTCAGCTGGTTAGAATACGTGCCTGTCACGCACGGGGTCAGGGGTTCGAGTCCCCTACGCACCGCCAGAAAGGATGATCGAAAGGTCATCCTTTTTTTTTGTTTTATCTCGAAGCACATGTTGGCGGGGCGTCATTGCGAGGCTTGACACAAGCCGTGGCAATCTCAAAGAGAGAATTAAGGAGTTTAAGGAACTTAATGAGTTTAAGGAGGAGATGGCTGCGCCATCCTTAACTTCCCTAATCTCCCTAACTTCCTTAACGGCTGCGCGCGCTCTTCGCCTTGTGAGATGCCCACGTCGCTACGCTCCTCGGCATGACGGTGCGTGCGAGCGTCATTGCGAGGCTTGGCACAAGCCGTGGCAATCTCAAAGAGAGAATTAAGGAGTTTAAGGAGTTTAAGGAACTTAGGGCGTTTAAGGGAATGTTGTCTGCGCTCTCCCTAACTTCCTTAAATTCCCTAACTTCCCTAACGGCCGCGCGCGCTCTCTAACTTCCTTAACGGCTGCGCTCTCTCCGCACTTTGTGAGATGCCCACGTCGCTTCGCTCCTCGGCATGACGCTCCCTAAACTCCCTAAACCATTTAAGCGCGGTTAACATCTTCCCGGCCGTCTCCACTCTTCAAAAAACTCCAATAAGATTAGCAAGTTTGAGGTAGAAGTGCCTTTAAGTCCAATTCTGAAATCATATACAAACTACAACAGCACCACACCTTATGACCAATATCTATTCGTCGAAAGGTTAAAAATGAGCAAAATCGAAAATATATAAAATAGCTAAAGTATTGATAGTCTGATATTTACCCCCCCCCCCGCAAGAAAAAAGGACCAATTTTCTTGCATTTTTCCACATAAATTTTATTATATTTGCGTAAAACCATTAAATTTGATATAGTCTCATGTTAGGTTGAGACTACATAACGATGTAAAATTTACCAATTTTATAAGCCTTAAAATTATGCGTAGAAATTTACTTCAGCTAATGGTTACGCTCATGGCGGCTTTTAGCTTTATGGCGTGTCAGCACGACACCGACGAGTTCACCCCCGAGATTTGTGAGGTAAACTTTGTAATCGACATGGAGAGTTGCATCGGCACTCGAGCAATCAGCGATGGTACTGGCGCCACACAGTTATCGTGGGCGGTATTCAACGACGAGGGCGAGTTGATTCATGCTAAGACAACAAAGGATAATGTCGAGGATCTTCTCACCGACGAAGGTTATTCGATGGCGATATCTCTTGCCAAGGGCCAGACATATCGAGTGGCATTCTGGGCACAGAACCCCGAGTGTGAGGCCTACACCCTATCGGATGACATGAAGGTCACCATCGACTACACAGGCGTAAACAACGATGAGCTTCGTGATGCATTCTCAGCTGTCACTGAGCCATTCACCGTAGATGGCGACAACACAATCTCGGTAGTTCTTCGCCGTCCATTTGCTCAGGTTAACGTGGGTGCCTATCCTTGGGATATGCAGTATGCTGTGGAGTCAGGTCTTACAGTGACAAAGTCTGCAGCCAAGGTTGAGGGCGTTGCAAATGTTCTTAACCTCTTTGATGGTTCGGTAGAGGGTAGCGTTGATGTAGAGTATACACTCAACACAATTCCTAACGAGGACCTCATGGTTGATGTTGATGAGAATGACGAGGGTGAGGTTTATGAGTACCTCTCAATGTCATATCTTTTGGCAGACACCATCGCATCTTCTCACAAGATGTCATTCACCTTCACCGATGAGAGCGAGACTGCCCAGGCAACATTCCTATACTCTGGTCTTGAGTTTGTGCCTATTCAGCGTAACTGGCGTACAAACATCGTAGGTCAGATTCTCACTGGCGACATCTCATTCAACATTAAGGTTGACCCTATCTACGAGAATGAGCAGGTACATAGCGCTGGTCTTTACTACAACTTTACTGAGGACACCCTCATCGAGAACAAGGTATTTGCATTCAACACAGAGCATGCTGCAACATTTACATCGGAGAACAACAACCTCATCACAATGAACAATGTTACCTTCTCTGGTCGCGTTGAGCAGATTGCCATGGGCGAGTATCGCGACAAGGGCAACTATGTTGCGTTCCGTAATGAGATGAACAATGTTGTGGCTGAGAATATGGTTGTCACCCACCCTGTCGGCATTGCAAATGTTGAGACTGTCGACTATATGGCACCTCTCTTCTTCTTACGCGGTGTGACAACCTTGAACAACTGTAAGATTACTGGCACAACAAGTGTTGCTCCACAGAAAACAGATTACAATGGCACGACACACGATGTAATAGCTTATGACTGTGGCGTACCTAACGGTTGCGAGGCTATATTCAACAACTGCGAGATTGACAAACTCTACGCTTGGAGCCACTCACAGATTACGCTCAAGGATACAAAGATGAAGTATATCCGCTGCAGCACTCACCATAACTCAGAGCCTAAGGCACACCTTACAATCGATGCTGGTTCGGTGGTTGATGAGATCGTTGTAACAAGCACAGAATTGGCAAAGTTCAAGACTATTGATGGCAAGAAGACCCTCACAGCTACCGTCTGGGCTCCATCACTCATCATCAAGGCGGGTGCAACAGTTAAGCGCCTCGACATGAATGGTCGCCCATCACTCGACAAGTATGGCAACCTCTCGGTTATCATCGAGGATGGTGCTGTAGTTGAGGAGATCGTAAATGCTGTAGACGAGTTTTAATTCACCGAATTAATACAATCTATCCCCCAAAACTTTTATAGATGATCAAAAGAGTTCTAAACGCAACCCTGCTCGCACTGCTTCTTATGGCGTGCGAGCAGGATAACCTTATAACTCAACAGCCTCAAACTGAAGTTGAAGTAACATTCAATTTTGAGTTTGAGGATGTTGCTGTTACACGCGCCATAAGCGACGGCACAACAGCCGACGAGCTTATGTATGCGATATTCAACGCCGACAACAACGAGCTTGTCATAAGCAAAACAACCAAGACGAATGCATCGGGCGCCACAACATCGAGTGGTCTTACAACGAGAATGACCCTCACCGAAGGTCTTACATACAAGGCGGTATTCTGGTTGCAGTCGAGCCAGACCGATGCCTACACCGTCACCGAAGACATGAAGGTAACGGTATCGTATGCCGGTGAGTGCAACGACGAGAGGCGCGATGCCTTTTATGGTGTATCAAAAGAGTTTACCGTCGACGATGCCGCTGTGGGCGTAGTATTGCGCCGTCCCTTTGCGCAGCTAAACGCCGGAACATACCCCTTCGACTGGGAGTATGTGGAGGATTTTCACGACTTCGACATCACAAAGTCGTGTATTCGTGTGCGCAACGTAGCTCACGCCATCGACCTCACTACAGGTGAGCTCTCAGATTACGGCAGTGCATCGTTCAAGCCAGGCATACTACCCACAGAGAGCCTCAAGGCCGACGTGGATGAGAATGGCATAATGGAGGAGTACACCTATGTGGCCATGGCCTATCTATTGGCAGACACAACACCCACCACACATACAGCAGAGTTCTTCTTCCTCAACGACGAGAATAAGGCTGTGATGTTCGAGAGTGACGTCACAAACAGCGTATCACTCGAGCGTAACTGCCGAACAGACTTTGTTGGCCAGGTGGTAACAAATTATGGTGAGCTCAATATTCGCGATTATGTGGATGAACCAAATACTGACTATGGCTATGTATACTTCAATGTCGAGGAGGATACTACCATGGAGAATACCATCTACAATATGTCGAGCCACGAGACAGGACTTCAATTTGCGAGTGTCTCAGGCCAGACAATCACCTACAACAATATGCTCTTCACGGGCGATATTTGGGTGATAGAGTTGGGTGAGTATCGTGGTGGCGGATATGTAAAATACAACAATATCTTGAATAACGTCGAGTTGCGCAACATATCAACCTCTTCATGTATTGAGTGTCACGAGTGGTATTTCTCACCCGCAGTTATCGCCTATGGCAAGACCATTCTCAACAACTGTGTTATGAAGGGCGCCACAACAACTCGCCAGCCTGTAACCGACAAGCATGGCGTAACGCACGAGGTCATACCTTGTGACATTGGCGTGCGCAATGAGTCGGACGCTTGGTTCTATGGCGGTGAGTACGGTACAGTCTTCGCCTGGACACACGCTGTTGTTGAGCTATACGATGTTAAGATTGACACTCTCTATTGCGGCACTTGCGACTCTACAAAGCACTCATGGATGACCATCGGTGCGGGTACTACAATTGACAAGGTTATATGTTGTGAGCCACGCTGCCCCTATGGCACTAAGGAGTACTCAACAACAATGACTATCAAGAGCGGTGCTAAGGTTGGCTCATTACAGTTGGTGTCTACCGATGTCGAGTTCCTCATCATTGAGGAGGGCGCCCAAGTGGGCCCAATCACCTGCGAGGGTGTTGAGTACACCTACGAGGAGCTTCGCTCAGCAATGGGACTATAATAAATTTGAATTATGAATAGACGCAATAAGCAACTTATCACATATTGCAATGTAAGGCATTGCCTTGCACTTGCGATGTTGGCAGTTGCAATGTTTATCCCCACCGAGGGTGCTATAGCACAGAATCATGAGACGTCTGATAACAAACAGACGCGTGAAGAGATGCGCATACACTATCATGTGGCAAAGACCTACATCGATAGGTCGTATATGGATAACGAAACGACGTTAGAACGTATAGTCGACTGGGCAGAGGAGCGTCAGCAGGATTCTATGGTCACTATTGTCTCTGTAGAGTTTTGTGGTGCCTGCTCACCTGAGGGTAACGTACCATTCAACCACTACCTCAGTAGGACACGTCTTGCTCGTCTGGAGAACTATGTGCGTGAGCGTGTAGATATACCCGAGGATATTATCGTACGTAACGACCACTATATTGCATGGGAGGAGTTGGAGAAGATGGTCGAGGAGTCAAACATCGAGAACAAGGATGAGATCTTGGCTATCTTGCGCAGCGAGAACACCTCCACCGGAGTGCAACTCGACAGCCGTATTCGTGCACTTAAGAATATGGATAATGGCAAGACATGGAACATGCTATTAAACCGTTACTTTGCGCATATGCGTAATGCCTACATGGTAATAGTGACCAAGAAGAGCGAGCTGGCAGAACGACTTGAGGAGCTTAGAACCCCTATGCCTCTCACAAAGCTACCATCTGACCAGAATGTAGCGATTAAGCCTGCATCGATAATTCCAGCAGCTGTGGCAGCAGCAACAAAGCAGTCGCACTATATGTACGTCAAGACCAATATAGTTGGCTTGGCTCTGCTTAATGCCAATGTCGGAATTGAGTTCGACCTGGGTAACTACCTATCGTTCAACCTTCCTGTGTCGTACTCTGCGGTAAACTACTTTACGCCCACCATCAAGTTCCGTAACTTCTCTATTCAGCCCGAGCTTCGCGTGTGGCCTATGAAGAACAACGACGGTCTCTTTATCGGTGCGCACATGGGCTTTGCATACTACAATTTCGCCTTCGATGGCGACTGGCGATATCAGGATCACGATGGCAAATCACCTACACTTGGCGGTGGTCTATCACTGGGCTATCGTCTACCAATAAGCGCTAATAAGAATTGGAAATTGGAGTTTGCCGTGGGTGCAGGCTTCTACCCTCTCCACTATGATGTCTTCCACAACCTCAAGAACGTTAAGGAGGGCTTGTTGTATGAGACACGAAATGGCAACTACATAGGCTTGGACAATGTGACCATCGGCATCTCATATCGTATTCCTTATAAGAAAAACCCCAACCCACTAAAAGTGAAGTAGTATGAGAGCAATACAATATATAATGATGTCGGCGTGCCTACTATGTGGCCTATCCGTATCATCGTGCGATGTTCACGAGTTTCCAGATCCTACCCCTAAGGAGATGGAGTTAACCCTAAAGTTGAGCTACGACACCGAAATGCCGCTATACAAGATTGTGGAGTATGAGGAGGATACGCGTAGTGCTGCCGCCGAAGAGTATGATGTTAGATACATCGTCAAGGTCTTCGACGCAGAGGCCGAGGGCGCAGAGGCTCGCAATGAGCTATACCACTTCGAGTTCATCAAGGAGGATATTGCAGAGTTGGATAACACTCTTACACTCTCGATTATTCCTGGCAACTACAACTTCGTCGTGTGGACCGACTATATTAAGGAGGGGGACACCACAGATCTCTACTACGACACTAATCGATTTGAGGAGATTGCACTAAAGGGTGACTCTCATGTGGGCGGTAACGACTTCCGCGATGCCTTCCGAGGCTCGGTTACTTCGGAGGTTTCCGACACAACAATCGAGGCTACAGTGGAGATGAGACGTCCGTTAGCAAAGTTTAATTTCATATCTACGGATGTCGAGGACTTTATCGTCAAGGTTGCATCGCAGAGATCGGGCGAGCCCTCAACATCGAGTGCAAATGTCGATTTGAACGAGTATAAGGCGGTATTCCACTATCATGGATTTATGCCATACTCATACAACATGTTCACCGACAAGCCAGCCGATTCGGTAACAGGAACCTCATTTGAGACAACGTTGCAACGCCTTAGCGACAACGAGGCAGAGCTTGGCTTTGACTATGTCTTTGTCAATGGCAACGAGTCAAACGTTGTGGTATCGGTAGAGATATACGACAGTCAGGAGCAGCTTATCTCAAGCTTTAAGCCTATAGAGGTGCCACTCGTTCGCAGTAAGCTTACGACAGTTAAGGCTCGTTTCCTAACCGCAGAGGCAGAGGGTGGTGTGGCAATTCTACCCGACTACGATGGTGAATATAACTATCAGGTGGATTAGCCCTACAAAGCCTTTATTATCGAACAACTCTCGCTACTTTAATCGGTAGCGAGAGTTTTCTTATTATATTCTAAGAGAAGTGGCAATCTTTTAGGGAGTTTAGTGAAGTTAGGGAAATTAGGGAGGTGCAATCTCTGCTGGCTATGCTGGCTTCTGCTGGCTACCCCCCCCCTTAAACTCCTTAACCTCCCTAAATTCCCTAAGCGACACATCGCAGCCAAAAGAGAAGGGAGGCTGACACTATCAACCTCCCTACATACCTAATAATTATTTAGCAACCGCCCTATCGCTGTGGCTCCTCATCGGCCTCATCGCGGCGGCGATCGTTGATACGCATCATACGGCGTATGGTGACAGCCAAGCGCTCAGGCTCGATATTACGACGGATAACCGAGTCGTGGGCTATAGATATACCGCCTGTCTCCTCCGAAACAACAACGACAATGGCATCGGACACCTCACTCATACCGAGCGCAGCACGGTGACGCATACCATATGACTTAGGCACCTCCTGCTGTGTGGATGGGAGCACACACTTTGCTGCAACTACCCTATCACCACTAATGACAACACCACCGTCGTGGAGCGGCGCATTCTTGAAGAAGATGTTGCCAAGAAGCGCAGATGACACCTTTGCATCTACGGCAATACCACTCTCGACAACAACGCCGAGGTCGTTAGACTGCTTGATGATAATGAGGGCACCCACCTTCTCGCTACTCATCTCCATACACGCCTCGACGATAGGCTGAAGGTCAATCTCATCCTGGTGCTTGCGGTTACGGATATTGAATATGCGACTCAACCACTCGAAACGTCCCTGCTGACGACCTATGACCTGCAAGAAGTGACGAATCTCGGGCTGGAAGATTATGATCATCGCCAAGACACCCACCGATATAAGCTGGCTCAGGATTGTTGAGAAGAGCACAAGATTGAAGGTGGTGACAAGAATCCAAACAAGATAGATGACAAAGACGCCAATCATGATAAAAGGCGCACTCGTACCCTTCATTGCTCGATACATGGCAAAGAGCAATGTCGACACAAGGAAAATGTCGATAATGTCAATAAATGTAAACGGTATAAAACCCATGTCCGCTCTTTGGCTTAGAGCCTATAAAATTAGTATTAGTGTAACTTGTTGCAAAAATAGTCAAAAAAATGCCGATTTGCAAATACAAATCGGCAAAATCGTATTCGACAGAGTGACATTAACACCAAACGTCGATATACTCTATTGATTTATTGGCTATTAGACCTATTAGTTGAGTGCGCCCTCGTCGTAGAGTCTATCCATCTCTGCCAACACAAGGTTGCTAATATCGAGGCTTGCATCAGCATCTACGATGATACCCTTGTTGAGTATCATCTTATAGCGACCATCGGCATTAATATTCTTCACAGCAAGCTCAACAAGCAAAGTGAAGCGGTTGGTGATTACCTGCTGCTCCTCGAGCAATGCACTCTCCTCCTTAGCAAGCTGCTCGCCCTCCTTCTGGATTGTAGACTGCAGGGTGTTCAAGCGCTGCTGAATAGACTGCTCCTTCTTAGCCAAATCCTCACCCTTCTGCTGAGCAGTTATAGATGTAATGAGACCCTTCTCATAATCCTGCTGGATCTTCAATGCATCCTGCTGCAACTTATTGTACTCGTTAGCCAAGTTCTGCTCCTTAGTTGCCCATGAAGACTGCTTCTTATTTGCGCTCTCCTGGAACTCAGCAAGCTTCTTCTCGAATGCAGTACCCTCGGTTGCATATATCTTTGAGTGCTGGTCGATGTACATCAAGTCAACATATACGATACCACCATCTGCTACAACTTCGCTTGCAACACGATCCACCTCAGTAGCTGCTGATGACTCCTCGGTAGACTGAGCATCGTTCTCGGTAGCCTTGCCCTCCTTGCTCTCAGAGCCACATGACACCATCATGGCAGCAGCCATAATAGCAAAAAGAAAACTCTTTTTCATAATCTATTTATCCTATTTCTAATTAATTTTCGTTTACAAACGACAAAGGTAAAAAAAATTTATTTACTTTTGTAGAAATTTTGCATAAATTTAAGTTGTCACACCATTAAGCAACAGCATTATGTACGAATATATCAGAGGAAAGATCAGCGAGGCAACACCAACCTATGCAGTTATCGAGGCGGGGGGCGTTGGCTACTTCATAAACATATCGCTCAAGAGTTATGCCGACATCGAGAAACTCGACGAGGGTCTACTCTACGTGCACTACATCGTGCGCGAGGATCAACAATCGTTGTATGGCTTCACCACAAAGCTTGAGCGCGAGCTATTTCGTCAGCTCATAAGTGTCTCGGGCGTGGGTGGCAACACCGCGAGAATGATACTATCGACATACACTTCACAGGAGTTGCAGAACATCATCGCCACCGAGAATGCCGTGCTGCTAAAAAATGTTAAAGGTCTGGGACTCAAGACCGCACAGAAGATTATCGTCGAGCTTTCGGGCAAGATGATTGAGCTTGGTGCAAGCGACATGATGCTAACGCAGACACAGCGCGGCGCACGCAACGAATCGTACGACGAGGCATTGGCAGCACTCGCCATGCTCGGCTTCCAGAAGAGCGCATCGGAGAAGGCTCTAACAGCCATATTCAAGGAGTCGCCAACAATCAGTGTGGAGGAGGCTGTGCGCGCTGCACTAAAGCGTTTATAGCCTCGTCCGCACGTTTTTCTAAAGAAAAATGTGGCGTGTTGCAAAATAATTATTAAATTTGCGCGATATATACTTATGATGAGACTATTCAACATAGCAATGAGCATGGTTGTGGTAATTGCCACAGCCCTACTCATGTCGTGCAGTAACGAGAGCGACACAAGGCTCACCACGCAGCAGAGCACAATAGAGAAGTATCTTAAAGGCTCACACAAACCAAGCCTAATCCCCGAATCGCAGATTGGCGAGTCGCTTGACAACGAGCCTGCATACTACACACAATGGGGGCTTGACATCTTCCGTTATATCACCAACATGTATGACGAGGGGCGCGACCAGAGGCCTGTTGTTGAGCGTGGCAACGAGATAAGCATGACATACACAGCCTATGTGTTCACAAGCAATAAGCCTACAACTAACGACATATTTGCGACTAACAATCCTGCAACGATAAAGACTCTTCAGGATGAGGGCGTAAACACCGAGTATGAGTGGAGCAGCGAGCCTATAGTTGTAAAGATTGGTGGCGACGACATTCTCGCATCGTTGAGCACAGCCCTTGAGGGGTGTCGCGAGGGCGACAAGGTGGAGGTATATCTAACCTTCGAGGCGGCATACGGCAAGCACTATTTGGGTAAAGTACCCAGCTACTCAGCACAGATGTGGGAGATAACAATCAACGAGATAATTAAATAGACATAGATGAGCAAGATAGCAACACTTCTGAGTATAACACTCACCACAATATTACTATGCACCTCGTGCATCAAGGAGCCAACAACCCCCTTTGAGGAGATCGAGCAGCGCTCGCTTAAGGCGTGGATCGAGAAGCACCATCCCGACCTAATAAACAACTACCAGGAGGTGGGAGGATATTATGTGGAGGTTCTCGACCTCGGTTGTATGGACTCGGTACCTATCTCGGGTAAGGATGTCTGGATGTGGTATAACTTCACTGGCCGCGATTTCGACGGTAACGTATGCGAGACACGCAGCTACGAGCTTGCCACACAGCTCGGCACATACACCGAGCACACACGCTATGTTCCTGCATTCCGCTTCAGTGGTAAGGAGGCACACACAATACACGAGGGCACCTATCTTGCCACATTCAATAAGCTTAAGATTGGCGACGACTCTATATCGGTGCGCTACGGCACAAAGCTACGTTTGTACCTACCATCATCTATTGTAGACAAAAGCTCATCGAGCGATGGTGGCTATGAGGGACAGTACTCCTTGGATGAGAAGGTGCCAATGATTGTGGATATAGAGGTATTTGGACACGTCAATAACCCTGTAGCCTACGAGGGTGAATATGTAGACACCTTTGCCAAGAGTAATGGCGGCCTTTGCGACGAGCATAAGACCGAGAAGCCAAAAGAGGAGGAGAGCGAGAAGAGCGCACGACGTCGCCATATTGGCACACGCGCTGATGACAACGCCGAGGGTGAAGATGGCAAGGAGGAGGTCGACACACGCCCATTGGAGTTCTTCGATGGTCGCTGGCACCAGCCTATAGATACACTTGCACAGCTCTATGTTAACTACGCTTATACGCCCGAGAAGAGCATAAAATTTGACGTTCTGGGTACCGACACCCTTCTCTATGAGGGTCAGAACCTTTATACTAAGGGTAGCGTATATGCAAATAGCGCAGATGTAGAGCGTCGCGTAAATGAGGCCCTCATCAAGCGTTTCGGCAAGGGTATGACATACGACGAGGTGCTCACTACAGACTCACTGAAGAGCAAGGCAACAGCCAAGGTGTGGTACATAGGTCGCTTCCTTGATGGCTATATCTTCGACACAAACATCGATGAGGTTGCCGAGATTGTCTTTGGCAAGGTGGAGAGTAAGGGTGAGGCCTTAAGCTTCAACATGAAGGATAGCGAAGATAATAAGTATATCCTTGCTTGGAACTACTCCATCCCCACACTTCGCCAGGGTCAGTGGGCAGCGATACTCACCGTATCGACCTATGGCTATGGTATTGCTGGTACAGTGGGCTCACACACATCAACAACTGTTGGTGGCAACGATGCCTACTACGACTACCTCAACTATATGAACTACATGCATTACATGAACAACTACTATGGCTACGGCTATGGCGGCATGTATAACAATGGCTACTATGGCTATGGCTACAACCCATACTATTATGGTTATGCCGGCTCAACGGAGGACACCTCAACAACGGTGACCACTACCTCAACAGAGATTCCAGCATATACCCCATTGCTATTCCAGATATTTGTAGAGTAGTCGCAATATATAGATAAAAAGAGGTGAAACGAGTTGTTTCACCTCTTTTTCTTTCTGCACTTTTATAATCCAAACACCACCCTACGGCTCTGAGGCAAGGATCGCTGTTCACGCTGCGGCGGTGTATCCACAGGGGCGCCAAAAGGCATCTGGGCGATAAGCCTCCAGTCGGGATTAATATGCCAACGCTCAACAATGGAGTACTCTATAAGGGTGTTATAATGTTGTAGCGATGCGCCATAGCCAAACTCCTCGAGAGCTGTCCACATAGCAAACTGAAGCATGCCTGAGCTCTGCTCCGACCATATCTCAACATTATCGGCATAGAGGGGATAGTTCTCCCTTAGATGGTTTAGGGCGGCGGTATCCTCATAGAAGAGCACAGTACCATGACCCGAGGCGAACGACCTATCAATCTTCTCTTTGGACATTTTGAAGCGCTCCTCGGGGAGGATACTACGCAATGCCTCGGCAACAAGCTGCCACACCTCACGATGGTGGTCGCCAAGGAGTAATACGACACGTGCCGATTGAACATTAAAGGGTGAGGGCATAGTGGTGAGGAGCTCATCTATAAGCTCCACAATACGACTATCAGCCACCAAGAGTTTATCCTCTAGGTGGTAATAGCTACGACGGCGGGCAATGGCCTCGATAAAAGAGTTTTTCATAAGCATAAGTTTACGAAAAACCCTTGCAATTAGAGTACCAAGTTAGTATAGTTTGATATATTCGTAGGTGTTGCCAACGAGCGTTAGATAACGCTCGAACTCCTCGCGCGAGATAACCACCGTGAAGCGATTGTCGTTAGGGTGGAAGCTAAGCGATGTCTGCTGCTGCAATGTCTCATCCAAGAAGAGGTGCACATGGTTAGTCTCATCGTTTATAAGACCAAAGGGTGACACCGATCCAGGGCATAGACCGAGCCACTTATCCATACGCTCGGGCGAGGCAAACGACAACTTACCCTGATGCAGGATATGCTCTAAGTCGTGTATCGCCATCGACTGCTCCGAGTCGAAGACAACCAAATAGTGACGGTTGCCCTTATGGTTACGGAAGAAGAGGTTCTTGCAATGCTTCGAACCATCCTGATGCCAATATTGGCGCGCTATCTCGATGGTAGGAGCCTCAGGGTGCTCATACCAAGTATATTTAATCTCATGCTTGTCGAGCCAAGCAAATACTTTATCACGTCGTTCCATAGTACAAAGATAGGAAAAAAGCAACAACTTGTTGCAGATGTGAAATAATTTTCCTAACTTTGTAAGGATAAACCATTTTGCAAATTATTAAAACTCAATATTATGAACCTAAATCTTATCAACGAGAAATTTCAGGAGAAGTTTTCAACTAAGGGTGAACTCTTCACCTCGCCTGGTCGTATCAACCTTATCGGCGAGCACACCGACTACAACGGAGGCTTCGTATTCCCAGGTGCCATAGACAAGGGCATGGTAGCAGAGATTAAGCTCAATGGCAGCGACAAGGTGCGCGCCTATGCCGTAGACCTCGACGAGTATTCGGAGTTTGGCCTTCGCGAGGAGGATGCTCCAAAGGAGAGCTGGGCACGCTACATCTTTGGCGTATGTCGCGAGGTACAGAAGCGCGGTGGTAAGATTGCGGGCTTCGACACAGCCTTCTCAGGTGATGTGCCTCTCGGCGCGGGCATGTCATCATCGGCAGCCCTCGAGTCTACATTTGCCAACGCTCTCAACGAGCTCTTCGCATTGGGCATCGACCGCTTCGAGCTTGCTCGTATTGGTCAGTCTACAGAGCACAACTATTGCGGTGTGAAGTGCGGCATCATGGATCAGTTTGCATCGGTATTCGGCAAGGCGGGTCATCTCATGCGTCTCGACTGCCGATCTATGGAGTTTGAATACTTCCCATTCGACCCTGAGCAGCATGGCTACAAACTTGTCTTGCTCGACTCGGTTGTTAAGCACGAGCTTGTTGGCTCACCATATAACGACCGTCGTGCATCGTGTGAGCGTGTAGCTGCCGTCCTTGGCCAGGAGTTCTTGCGTGGTGCTACCATGGAGCAGTTAGAGGCTATCAAAGATAAGATCTCGGAGGAGGACTATATGCGTGCTCGCTATGTCATTGGCGAGGAGCAGCGCGTATTGGACGTATGCGAGGCACTGAAACGTAACGACTATGAGACCGTTGGCGAGCGCATGTATGAGACACACTGGGGAATGTCGAAGGATTATGAGGTGTCGTGCGAGGAGCTCGACTTCTTGGCTACCGTGGCTAAGGAGTGCGGCGTTGCTGGCTCACGCATCATGGGTGGTGGCTTTGGTGGCTGCACCATCAACCTCGTAAAGGCAGAGCTATACGATAACTTCATAGCTACAGCCAAGGCACGCTTCAACGAGAAGTACGGCCACGAACCTAAGGTGTACTCAGTGGTTATATCTGACGGCGCACGCAAGCTATAAGGACAACGACTAATCATCAAAAGGTTGTTAGGACTTGTTCTTAACAACCTTTATAATTTAAACGAGATATGAGACGTATATCATTAATCTTGATGGCCCTACTTCTCACGCAGAGCCTATTTGCCTGGCAGGCAATAGAGAAAAAACGATTATACTCGCCCAATAATAGGCTTGAGGCTACATTTGGCGTAAACAACGGACCATACTACTCTCTTACGTTTGACGGCGAGGAGATTATCAAGGAGGCCTCACTCGGCATACTCACCGATAGGTGGGATATGCGAGGTGGCGAGGTAACACTTTGCGATATTGAGTATAGCTCATCAGATAATACCTGGGAGACAGCGTGGGGACAATATGCTACCATACGCGACAACTACAACGCCATGACACTCGAGCTACGTCCCATAAACTTCGACGAACATCTCGACCCTGTAATCCTATTTATAGATATGCGCCTATACGACGATGGCCTTGCTATACGCTACCGCATCGAAGGCGATGAGGAGGCGCTGGCCGATGAGCTCGACGAAAAGTTAAACAACAACGAGATAAGAATTCTCGATGAGGCAACCTCGTTTGCACTATGTGGCGACTACGACACCTTCTGGATTGCTGGTAGCTACGACGATGATGAGTATGCCTATGTGAACACACCACTCAGCGGCATAACTCTCGAGAACATGGAGCTATCGTCGAAGGGCGACCGCAAGCTCCCCTATCCTTCGGTAAACACCCCTGTGACGATGATTACACCCAAGGGCACACACATCGCCATCCACGAGGCGGCACTCTGGCAATATCCTGCGATGAGTCTTCGCTACGATGCCGAGAGTAACATTTTTACCACAGATCTTGCATCTGTAGGCGAGGTTAAGAGCCACAACGCACTACCCTTTGCCACACCATGGCGCGTGGTTATCGTGGGTGACAGCGCGGGTGCGCTTATGGAGTCTACGATAATTCTCAACCTCAACGAGCCTTGCAAATTGAAGAATACTTCGTGGATTAAGCCTATGAAGTATGTAGGTGTGTGGTGGGAGATGCACCTCAAGGAGTCTACATGGGATATGGGCGGCAGCGTGCCACACTGCGCAACGACGGAGAACGTGTGCCGATATATCGACTTTGCCGCAGAGAATGGCTTTGGCGGCGTGCTAGTCGAGGGTTGGAACATCGGCTGGGGCTGGGGCGAGAGATTCGACTACACACAGCCATACCCCGACTTCGACATTGACCATATCACAAAGTATGCGCGCGAGCGCGGCGTGATGCTTATAGGCCACCACGAGACATACGCCAACGTGGAGAACTACGAGGCGCAGATGAGTGACGCCTACAAATACTACCAGGATAAGGGCGTAGGCTCGGTGAAGACAGGATATGTGGGTGTGATACCCAACAGACTGCATAATAGCCGCGAGATGGTGGACCACTATAATATGACCGTCACCGAGGCGGCAAAGCACCACCTATCGGTAGACATCCACGAGCCAGTGCACCCTACAGGCATCTCGCGCACCTACCCCAACCTTGTTAGTGCCGAGGGTATGCGTGGCCAGGAGTGGCAGGCATGGAATAGTGGCAACGCCATAGATCACAACACCATTCTTCCATTCACACGCAACGTGGCAGGACCTATGGACTTCACGCCTGGCATCTTCGATGTGCGCTACCACAACACGGTGAATAGCGCTGCGGCAAACGACGAGCATCGCGTGGCGGAGGGCTACGACTATAAGTTCTTCGTGAACTCTACCATAGCCCATCAGCTCGCCCTCTATGTCGTATTCTATAGTCCTATACAGATGGTTGCCGACCTTCCAGACAACTATCGCGAGCACCCCGAGATGCTGGAGTTTATCCGCGATGTGGCTGTCGACTGGTCAGATACTAAGGTGCTCGATGCTAAGGTGGGCGAATATGTCGTTGTGGCACGTAAGGAGCGCAATGGCGATAGATGGTTTGTGGGTGGCATCACTAACGGCGAGGCACGCGAGGTCGTTGTAGACCTCAGCTTCTTGAAGAGTGGCAAGCGCTATGAGGCTACAATCTACCGCGATGGCGACAATGCGGGCTGGG
Source organism: Alistipes sp. (assembly GCA_045654925.1). Taxonomy (GTDB): domain Bacteria; phylum Bacteroidota; class Bacteroidia; order Bacteroidales; family Rikenellaceae; genus Alistipes. The sequence continues at coordinate 34,911 of JAZOOI010000020.1, forward strand.
ATAGCTACCCTATGGATTATGCCATCGAGAATAAGAGTGTCAAGGCTGATAATAGCCTCACCATTCGCATGGCCGAGGGTGGTGGCTTCGCCATCAGCCTAAAGCACATCGACTAGCGATAAGAGACAATATTAAAAAACTAAGACCTATGATTAAACTTCATAGGTCTTAGTTTTTAACGTTATAGTGATCCGACAAACGTCATCGGGATAAACATCGTCGGGATAAACATCGGAAAGTGGGAAAACAGGTAATGATGCAAAAAGTGGCGCTTTTTGAAGTTTAAAATGGGCGAGAGATTTATTTCTCTCGCTCATTCTTTTTGGCGATTTTCCCCTGATTGCTTTGGAGGTACAGATACCATTTAACAAAATTTTTGAAATGCTCAT
>JAZOOI010000021.1:0-32597 GCA_045654925.1 Alistipes sp.
TCCAGGAATGAAGAGGTTGGTCTCGAACTCTTTGCGGATTTCCTTAATCTTGGCAATAGCGGTCTTCAAACCTTCTTCGGTACGAGCCATACCGGCATAATCCCACATGATGCGACCCAACTCCTTGTGGATTGAATCCACAGAACGCTTACCCTTGATGTTCATCAACTTGTCAATCTTAGCCTGTACAGCCTTCTCTGCTTCGATAAACTCGGGCATATCCTTTGAGAAGCGAGGAACAGTAATCTGGTCAGCCAAGTAGTTTTGAATAGTGTAAGGAAGTACGAAGTAACCATCAGCCAGACCCTGCATAAGAGCCGATGCACCCAGACGGTTAGCACCGTGATCAGAGAAGTTAGCCTCACCGATAGCGTACAAACCGGGGATAGTAGTCATCAGGTTGTAGTCAACCCAGATACCACCCATTGTGTAGTGAACAGCGGGGAAGATCTGCATGGGCTGCTCGTAGGGGTTCACGTCGGTAATCTCCTCATACATATCGAAGAGGTTGCCATAACGCTGCTTGATGATATCCTTACCCAGACGCTCGATAGCGGTCTTGAAATCGAGGAATACAGCCAAACCAGTCTCGTTCACACCGAAGCCAGCGTCGCAACGCTCCTTAGCAGCGCGTGATGCAACGTCACGGGGAACAAGGTTACCGAAGGCGGGGTAGCGACGCTCCAAGTAGTAGTCGCGATCCTCCTCAGCGATGTCTGATGGCAACTTAGCACCCTTGCGGATAGCCTCAACATCCTCCATCTTCTTAGGAACCCAGATACGACCATCGTTACGCAATGACTCAGACATCAAGGTCAACTTAGACTGCTGAGTGCCATGCACTGGGATACATGTTGGGTGAATCTGAGTGAAACATGGGTTAGCAAAACCAGCACCCTTACGGTAGCACTGGAAGGCTGCTGAACCGTTAGAAGCCATAGCGTTGGTTGAGAGGAAGAATACGTTACCGTAACCACCAGTAGCGATAACTACGGCGTGAGCACCGTGGCGCTCGATCTCACCAGTAACGAGGTTACGTGCGATGATACCGCAAGCCTCACCATTCTCAACAACGATATCCAACATCTCGTGACGAGGATATGACTTCACTGAACCAGCTGCGATCTCCTTGTTAAGTACAGAGTATGCACCCAACAAAAGCTGCTGACCGGTCTGACCACGAGCATAGAATGTACGTGATACCTGAGCACCACCGAATGAACGGTTAGCGAGCAAGCCGCCGTACTCACGAGCGAAAGGTACACCCTGAGCTACACACTGGTCGATAATGAGGTTAGAAACCTCTGCAAGACGATATACGTTAGCCTCACGTGCACGATAGTCACCACCCTTGATGGTATCGTAGAAGAGGCGATATACTGAGTCGTTATCGTTCTGATAGTTCTTTGCTGCATTGATACCACCCTGTGCTGCGATAGAGTGAGCACGACGTGGTGAGTCAGAGATGCAGAAGATCTTCACGTTGTAGCCAAGCTCACCGAGTGAAGCAGCTGCAGAAGCACCACCAAGACCGGTACCTACAACGATGATATCCAACTTACGCTTATTAGCAGGGCTCACTACCTTGATAGCTGCCTTGTGGTTGCTCCACTTCTCGGCCAATGCACCTGCTGGTGTTTTAGCATCTAATTTATAAGCCATAGTATATTTCAGTTTTTATTGTTATCAGATTATTAGTGTGCTACGATAGACTCTGTGAGCCATGTCTCGTGGTTGAGGAAGCACATGATTGCTACAACAGCAAAGCCGATGAAGATAAGGGTTGCAACAATGTTAGCAGCCATCTTCAAACGTGGATACCATGTGTCGTTAGCGAAGCCAGCGGTCTGGAACATTGACCATACGCCGTGAGTAAGGTGGAACCACAAAGCTGCGAACCATACGAGGTAGAGAACAACGTTGTACCACTTAGAGAATGTGATACACATGAGTGCTGCACCATTGTGTGGAGCAACTGGAATCTCACCCCAATCCTGATATGCTACAGTTGCGTACTCAGCCTCAAGAACCTCAACAAGCTGCATCTTTGACCAGAAGTGAACGAGGTGGAGCAAAAGACCAAGAACTACAACAACGCCCAAAGCGAGCATGTTCTTAGAAGCCCAAGACACACCCTTCTCCTGAACGGTAACAGCGTAGCGCTGAGTACCACGAGCGCGGTAGTTGTTAAGAGTAAGGATGATAGCGTAGATGAAGTGAACAGCTACACCAGCAGCCAAAAGTGCAGTACCTGCGAGTGCATACCAGTTAGCACCGAGGAACTCACAAATTGCATTGTAACCCTCGCGGCTGAAGAGCATCGTGAGGTTCATTGACATGTGGAAAAGGATGAAGAGTACGAGGAAGCATCCTGAGATACTCATCACGAGCTTCTTTCCCACCGATGAATTAGTTAGAAAACAGTTCATAGTGTAAAAAAATTTATTATATTTGTAAATAGTTTTGTTGCTAATTAGTTCTTGATAAACGCCAAAAGGGGGCATAGTCCCCAAATTGCTACTGCAAAGGTAAGAATTGTTTGCATAATAGCAATATCAAACCGCACTTTTTAGTGGTAAAATTGAATAATTTTAATAAACATCGCTGATATGGAGCAGAAAAAGGAGATTAGACGCGAGGTGCGCCGTCGCATAAATGAACTCAGTGCCGAGGCACGCAGCAGTGCCGCGCAAAAAATATTTAGCCATATCGAGACCCTCGACCTCTTCGCCTCAGCACACTGCATAGCGCTATTTGTAGCTATGGGTGACGAGGTGCCTACGGGTGAGGTTTTGGAGCGTTGGAAGAGGATGGGAAAGGATATCATCGTGCCACGTGTCGAGGGCGATATCATGCGCTTCTACGACTACGATTCCAAGTGCATGAAGGTGGGAGCTTTCGGCATCATTGAGCCTATGGGCGATGTGGAGCGCGAGGCAAAAGATATAGACCTTATGATTGTCCCTGCACGCGCCTTTACGCTCTCGGGCGAGAGACTCGGTCGTGGTGGTGGGTTCTATGATAAGTATATGTCACTCAACGGATTTCACGCTTATAAGATAGGTATTGCCTTCAAGTGTCAGATATTCGACTCGCTGCCTTGCGACAAGCACGATATTAGGGTTGATATGGTGGTCACAGAGTAGGCCACTCCTTGGCGATACGTATCGCCGTCAAACGAAGATTTCGATACGCTGTATCACGACACATTGCCTCTTCAAGGGGCATATCGTGTGGTGTTGCAGCGTATATCTTTTTGAAGCCACTTTGGCGCAGCTCATCAGACCATTTCACGCCGCCACCAACGGCGATGCAAGGTATATGATACTCCTCGGCATAGCGCAATACACCCGATGGAGCTTTGCCCATAAGCGTCTGGCTATCAATACGGCCCTCGCCAGTCACCACAAGACCGCTATTGGCTATCATCTCTTTGAAACCTATGGTATCGAGTACCAACTCAATACCCAACTGCGGTCTTGCGGCAAGCATGGCCATAACGCCATAGCCAACACCTCCAGCTGCTCCTGCACCTGCAACATTCGACCACTCATCACCAACGACCGAGGCGTAGTGACGCAATGCTCTATCCAGGCGCTCAACCATCGCCTCGTCAGCACCCTTCTGGGGTGCAAAGATAGCGGCTGCACCACGCTCGCCATATAGCGGATTATCGACATCCACGGCAACTCGAAGCTCCATATCTCGCACCATAGGTGTGAGCTCGGTATCATCCACCGATACCACCTTTTCAAGAATGTCTATAGTGTCGGTAAGTTCCTCACCAGCTGCATCATAGAAACGATAGCCCAGGGCACGAAGCATACCACATCCGCCATCATTCGTAGCACTTCCACCAAGGCCCAAAATGACCTTGCGACACCCTCGATGTAACGCATTCATAATCATCTCGCCAACGCCATAGGTTGTGGTAATAAGAGGGTTGCGCTCCTCGGGGGTGATAAGTGTTAAGCCTGCAGCTGCAGCGAGCTCCACAACGGCCGTGTCACCATGGATGATGCCATAGCGACTTGTGATAGGTCTGCCGAGAGGGTCGTTCACACCAACCTCCACATACTCACCCTCAAGGCTCTCAACAATAGCCTCAGTCATACCCTCACCACCATCGGCGATATAGGCCTTGCACACCTTGCACTCGGGGAGGTGCTCATGCCACCCTTGGGCGAAGGCCTCGGCGGCCTCGCGCGATGTTAGCGACCCTTTGAAGGAGTCGAAAGCTACGGTTATAGTTCTCATAGTGATGCTTTATTTCCACAAATATAGCACATATCTACGATTTTTCCTATCTTTGTAAGCAAAACTACAATACGACTATGAGAGTAAGAACGATTATAACGGCAATAGCCATGCTTATCAGCATAGGCGCAATGGCGACTGAGCCTATAAGCGAGAGAGTATACGATGCTGGCGTTAGCCGCGAGCTTGCCAAGTGGCGCAAGGCTACAATTAAGGATGTGAGGTATGAGCTACACTTCGACCTTATCAACAACATAGGCTCTGCAACCATAGGCTTCGATGTAGATGCAGCGCAAGAGATAATCATCGACTTCCGCAACACTGACCTCGTAAAAGGCGTTGATAACCATAGCTATACGCTAAAAGATGAGCATATCATTATCCCTGCCGAGGAGATTGTTGCAGGACACAACGAGGTGACAATAGCCTTCTGCGTGGACAACCAGTCGCTAAACCGTAAGCCCGATTTCCTATACACACTCCTTGTGCCCGACCGCGCACGTACACTATTTCCCTGCTTCGACCAACCTAACATAAAGGCTGAGTTCAACCTTTCGCTAACCATTCCCGAGGGCTGGACAGCGGTGTCGAACACGGCAATTAGCAACATCGCAGAGAACACTATAACATTCGCTCCCACAGAGCCTTTGAGTACATACCTTTTCTCGTTCGTGGCGGGCGAGTTTTTTAGTCGCACCTACGACGATGGCAAGCACCGCTTCACGGCCTACTACCGCGAGACAGACCCTAAGCGTCTTGCGCAGCTCGACACAATATTCGCTCAGGTGGCAGCATCGCTCGAGTGGTTGGAGGAGTACACAGGCATCAAATACCCCTTTGCCAAGTACGACCTTATCATGCTCCCTGGCTTCCAATATGGAGGTATGGAGCATACGGGAGCTACGCTCTATAACGACACGCAGATGTTCCTTGGCGACAACCCGTCGCTCGATGAGGAGCTACGCCGCATACAGCTCATAGCCCACGAGACGGCGCATATGTGGTTTGGCGACTATGTGACAATGGCGTGGTTCGACGATGTATGGACCAAGGAGATATTCGCCAACTACTTCGCGGCACGTATGACCGAGCCCCTCTTCCCCGAGGTCAATCACCGCCTCAATCGTCTCAAGACATATACCCAATCGGCATACAACGAGGACCGCACAACAGGCTCGACACCTATACGCCAGGAGCTCGACAACCTCAACAACGCGGGACTTATCTACGGCCAGATAATCTACAATAAGGCACCTATTGTGATGGATAAGATTGTGGAGCTTATGGGCGAGGATGCCTTCCGCCGAGCCATACAAGAGTATCTACGCACTTACGCCTATGGCAATGCCACATGGGACGACCTTGTTGCTATACTCGACAAACATACCGATGTAGATATCAAGAGTTTCAGCCACTTCTGGGTCTACAAGCCATTTATGAGCAATATAGTTATCTACAAACATAAGGGTAGATGGCATATACACAACTTCGATGGCAAGGGACACTTGCAAGAGTTCAACTGCCTATATATTTATAAGGATGGGCATCGTGAAGAGGTTACGATACCTGCCGGCACAACATATTATGAAGTACCACGTGGTGTAGAGATGGTGCTGCCCAATAGTGATGGCCGTGGATATGGTCACTTCGTATTGGATACCGAGATTATTGAGTGGCTAACCAAGAATATGGCAACTATCGAGGATGACCTTATGCGCCAATCCTTCATCATGGTGCTCAACGAGGAGTATGAAGCTAACTGGCTGCTTGACAATGGTCTCGACTCACGCCGCTGGCTCGACTTCCTCCTAAACCATCTACCCCATGAGGATAACCACCTTGTTGCCTCAACCATCAATGGCTACCTCACACGCCCACTGCTACGCGTGGGCAATGCCGAGGATGAGGCACGCCTGTGGGAGATAGCCACAACACACAACAACATTGCCCTCCGCCGTAGCCTTAAGATGACACTTGCTCATGCCATGCGCTCCGAGGAGATCGCTGCTAAATTCTACGACATATGGCTTTCGGCAAGCGACACGACGCTCAACGAAAGTGATTATATGACTCTCGCCTATGAGCTTGCTGTGCGCTACCCTGAACGCTATGACGAGATACTTTCAACGCAGCTTGCGCGCATCAGTAATCCCGACAGATGCGAGCAGTTTAAATTTATTATGCGTGCTACACACCCCGACGAGGCTGTGCGTGATGAGCTCTTTGCATCGCTTATGGAGCCTGAGAACCGCCGCCCCGAGCCATGGACTGCTACGGTGCTTAGCTACCTTAACCACCACCTGCGCCAGGAGGATGCAGTGAAGTATATTTATCCTGCGCTGGAGGAGCTCAGAGAGGTGCAGCGCACAGGCGATATCTTCTTCCCTCGCAACTGGGTGGGTGCCCTCTTGGGTGGCCATAGCTCACTTGAGGCCTTCAAGGAGGTGTGCCGCTTTATGGAGGATAACCCTCGCTACCCAATACTGCTCATGAACAAAATAGAGCAGGCGGCATGGGGTCTACTCACAAGCTTTAGGCATAAGCATAGGAGCTTAGATAGATACAAAGTTGGTGAAAGTATATTCTTCAATATGAGGTCAATAAAGAGGAATTAGTCTGGCCTCAACACGATAAAGCCTCGAATGGATAGTGCTTGACACTCCATTCGAGGCTCTTGTTTAATTGCCGCTGATGTGCTGCTATCACGATAAATTTAATTTTTGATTAGAGGGCTGCAGATGTGGTGCATCCCAAAAGAAGAGGCCCCGGGATAGTACAAGAAGTACAGCCCGAGGTCTCTTACTTTTGGGATGTGCCGCAGATGCGGCCTTATCATCAAAAAATTACTTGATGCGCTCGTAATACTCACGAGTACGAGTATCCACACGAATCTTATCACCAGTGTTGATGAACAAAGGCACCTTAACGATTGCACCAGTGTTTACTGTAGCAGCCTTGAGTGAGTTTGTTGAAGCGGTATCGCCACGAACACCTGGCTCAGTGTAAGTTACCTCCATGTCAACGATTGGAGGAAGCTCAGCTGAGAGAACGGTCTCCTTCTCAGTGTGGAACATAACCTCAACGATCTGGCCATCAGCCATAAGGTCTGCGTTGTTGATAAGGTTCTTGTCGATGTTGATCTCCTCGAATGTCTCGGTATGCATGAAGTGTGCACCGAGGTCATCCTCATAGGTGAACTGGTATGGACGACGCTCTACACGTACCTGCTCAATCTTCTGAGATACTGAAGAGAAAGTCTTGTCGAGAACGTTACCATTCTCGAGGTTCTTGAGCTTTGAGCGTACGAATGCAGGACCCTTACCAGGCTTGCAGTGCTGGAAGTCAACAACGATAAATGTCTTGCCATCCATCTCTACGCACATACCGATCTTGATGTCTGATGCTGTAATAGTCATAGTAATAATTGTTTATATTTATTAATTGTATATACGTTAGTTAGGGAGTTATACTCGCTATAACCCCGCAAAGATACAAATTTATTTGTAACCGACAAAATTTTCTCTCCTCATGGTGCTTTCACCCCCTCTACTCGCCCCATGAGGGGTGCTCAATGCTTATGCCGAGCATCTCTACGGCGCGTTGGCTGACGGTGAGAGCGAGGTGCTCAATGTCGGCAGGCTGGAGGTAGAACGATGGCGAGGCGGGGAGTATGATGCCACCAGCCTCGGTGATGGTGGTCATATTGCGCAGGTGGATGAGCGAATAGGGCGTCTCACGCACAACAAGCACCAGACGACGACGCTCCTTGAGCATCACATCGGCAGCACGCTCGATGAGGCTATTCGATACGCCTGAGGCGATGCGCCCCACGCTACCCATAGATGCAGGCACTACAAGCATGGCGTCCCATGCTGCAGAGCCACTCGCCAACGACGACCACATATCATCGTTGTCGTAGCGCTCTATGCGACTATCATCGGGAAGGGTGACACCCTCAGCCTTGATGACATCGCCACCATGACGGCTGATGACAAGAGCTATGCGCTCAACAGCCTCACTTTGGAGCAATAGCTCCAAGCATTGACGGGCATATATAGCGCCACTTGCGCCTGTTATTGCAACGATAACATTCATAGGTAGATGGTATTATAGTTCCAATATCTTACATTGCAGTCCCTTTTCGCGCGTTGCGCGTAGGAGCGCAGGAAGCACATAGCTGGTGTTCCTAAAGGACTTAGCGCTGTCGTGCAGCGAGATGATGTCGCCACCACGCAAGCCCTTGATGGTGCCACGAAGACACTGCTTAGGTGATATGTTGCGATTGTAGTCGCGCGAGAGTACGTTCCATAGCACCACGCGGTAACGTTTCGCCACGGCACGTAGCTGTGAGCGCGTTATCTGGGCATAGGGAGGGCGGAAGAGCTCGCTGTGCACCATGTCGCCAGCAAGGTCTACATCCTCAACATAGCGATCCAACGACATGCGCCACCCCTTCTGGTGCGAGTAGGTGTGGTTGCCCACCTTGTGACCTCTATCGAGAATCATCTGATAGAGATCGGGGTAAAGCTCCACGTTCTTGCCAAGGACAAAGAAGGTAGCCTTGGCATCATAGCGATCCAAGGTATTCAATATCCACTCCGTAACGCCAGGCGTAGGACCATCATCAAAGGTGAGGTATATGCCCTCCTTATCGTCCATCTTCCATATCACGCCAGGGAACATGAAGCTCAACAATCTGCCAGGTTTAACACGCATAATCGTTATATCCTAAAGGCTAATAGCCGTTTTTACCTCGCAAATGTAACTTTTTTTTTCAAAATCAAAAAATATGGCTACCTTTGTGTTATATAATATAAGGTAATATAAACGATTGATACACCATGAGACGCAATCTTTTACTCATCATTATGGCTGTGGCAACACTTGCTTCTGTAGGCTGCCGCGAGCAACTAAAAAAGACAGATGGTAGCCAGACAGCCCCCAAGACAAGTATTGGCGAGGCATATGAACTATTTGTGATATGCAACGATAACCACTGGAACGACCATATACAGGCGGCAGTCAGCGAGACCTTCGAGTGCGAGGTGCCAGGCTTGTCACGCCCCGAGAAATATTTCCATGTCGTCGACCATAAGAGCTTCGATGATGTAAATGACGTGGAGCGTAAGCATTGCAACCTCCTTGCTGTGCGCATTGACCCAACAAATAGCGGCACTACGATCACCTCTGCCGAGGATGTAAACGCCTCGCAGCAGCTCGTTGTCACCATACACTCAACCTCGGCAGCTGAGGCCGCACAATACATTCGCGACAACGCCTATACGCTCCGCGATATGTTCGAGCAGAATGAGCGCATGATACACTTTAGAACAGTGAGCGCCTCGGAGAGCCCTGAGGCCATGGAGATTATCAGCGATCTTACAGGCATCGATATGCATATCCCTGGTGGCTTCACCGTTGCCACCCCCAAGGAGAATATATTGAAGTGGTTCGTACGTAAGTATCCCAATAAGCAGCAGCACATCTTCGTCTTCACCGAGGAGTGCGAGGATATAAATAGTGTCAGCGCCGAGCAGCTCGAGCAGAGTATCGACAACCATATAAGCATCATCTCGGTAGAGGATGAGGAGGGCTCTTATATGTGCGTTAGCAAGAGCAGAGAGATATTCATCACGCCCAAGAATATTAATGGTCGCCTGTGGTATGAGATACGTTGCTGCTGGCGTGTTGAGGGCTATCCTATGGGCGGTCCTTTGGTTAGCTACTCTACCTACGATGAGGCTAATAAACGCATGATAACCATTGCCTTTGCGCTCTTCTCGCCCGAGCAGATGCAGCGCCACGACATGGCACAGCTCGAGAGCTTGATATACTTAACCAAGTAGTCGCTTGCTATTATAATACATAGGTATTCCCCAGCTGACAGTCTCGGCTGGGGAATATTTCTTAACGTTAGGAATAAAAAAAGTGCTAAAAAATTTGCAGTTTCAAAAATCTTATGTACTTTTGTGCACTCTTTCATAGGAGTAGGGTTTTTAAGGCTGTTGTAGCTCAGTGGTAGAGCACTTCCTTGGTAAGGAAGAGGTCGTCAGTTCAAGCCTGATCAACAGCTCACGAAAGACAGATGCAATCCAATAGGGTTGCATCTGTCTTTTGTTATCTATCGGGTAGAGAACTGACGACCTCTAAAACCCTCCTTATCAAAGGAGGGTTTGGGTGGATTGTGAATATGACCCGACGGGTGCGTGAGCATCCGTCAGTTCAAGCCTGATCAACAGCTCAAAGTGACAAGTGATACCTTTAGGTGTCACTTGTTTTTTTATGGTATGGATTGGACGACGACCTCTAAAGTAAATATGTTACTAATGAAGCTGTCTTTAACAAAAAAAGAGATGCGAATGGGAAACGCCCATTCGCATTCTCTTTTATTAGTGGCAACATACGTTGCCTACTGGCTAAATTATGCGCCGAAGTTATCGAAGAGGATATTCTCAGCAGGAACGCCAAGACCATCCAACATGTTAACTACAGACTGCGCCATCATTGGAGGACCACACATGAGGTAGATGATGCCCTCTGGCTCGTCGTGGTTCTTGAGGTATGTCTCATAAAGAACGTTATGTACGAAGCCTGCAACATATGGAACACCAGCCTCATCAGCAACTGGATCGGGACGATCCAATGCAAGGTGGAACTTGAAGTTAGGGAACTCCTTCTCAATCTGGTAGTAGTCATCGAGGTAGAACGCCTCCTTGAGTGAACGAGCACCGTAGAAGAAGTTAACCTTGCGACCAGTCTTGAGAGTCTTGAAGAGGTGCATGATGTGTGAACGCATAGGCGCCATACCTGCACCACCACCGATGAATACGAGCTCCTGGTCATCAGAGAGGTTATCAGGCAAGAAGAACTCACCGAAAGGACCTGACATGATGATCTTATCGCCTGGCTTCAACGAGTAGATATATGAAGAACATACACCTGGGTTAACAGGCATCCAATCGTTCTTAGCGCGGTCGAATGGAGGTGTTGCAATACGCACGTTAAGCTTGATGATATCACCCTCAGCAGGGTATGTAGCGCATGAGTAAGCACGCACCTGAGGCTCAGGGTTAACCATCTTAAGGTTGAAGACACCCATCTTCTCCCAATCCTCGCGGTACTCAGGATCTACGTCGATATCCTTATAGTCTACGGTGATTGCAGGAACGTCGATCTGGATGTAACCACCAGAGCGGAAGTTGAGGTGCTCACCCTCAGGAAGCTTAACGACAAACTCCTTGATGAATGTAGCAACGTTGTTGTTAGAGACAACCTCGCACTCCCACTTCTTGATGCTCAATACAGATGCAGGAACCTTGATAGCGATATCCTCCTTAACCTTCACCTGGCAACCAAGGCGCCAGCCCTCGTTGATCTCGCGACGGTTGAAGAAACCACGCTCGGTAGGCAAAATCTCACCACCGCCAGATACCACCTGGCACTTGCACTGACCGCAAGCACCCTTACCACCACATGCTGATGGAAGGAAGATACCCTGCTCTGAAAGGGTGTTAAGGAGTGTTGAGCCAGACTCTACCTCCAACACCTTGTCACCACCATTAATATCAATCTTTACTGAACCTGAAGAGGTCAGCTTTGCCTTTGCTAAGAGTAGAAGCAACACCAAAATGAGTGTCACCGCAAGAAAGGCAACTATTGCAAAAATAATAACTTTCATACCTTATACTCTTATTAAAGGTTACAACTGAACGCCTGAGAATATCATGAAAGCGATACCCATCAAGCCAGTAATGATAAATGCGATACCTGGACCCTTTAACGCAGGAGCTACGTGTGAGTACTCGATCTTCTCGCGGATAGCAGCCATCATGACGATAGCCAACCACCAACCAATACCCGAACCAGCACCATAGACGATAGAGTCACCAACGCTGTTGATCTCGGTGCCCACCATCTGCTGCATGAACAACGAACCACCCATGATGGCACAGTTCACAGCGATAAGTGGCAAGAAGATACCAAGCTGGTTGTACAATGATGGTGAGAACTTCTCAACGATCATCTCAACGAGCTGCACGAAAGCTGCGATAACAGCGATGAAGAGGATAAACGATAGGAAGCTGAGGTCGATGCCATCACCCAACACATTAGGTGTAAGCACATACTCATTCAAAAGGTAGTTCAAAGGCACAGTCATCACCTGTACGAAGGTAACGGCAGCACCCAAACCCAACGCGGTCTTTACGCTCTTAGATACGGCGATATATGAGCACATACCAAAGAAGTATGCGAAGACCATGTTCTCAATAAGCGCCGAATTAATAAATAGATTTAACATATGCTACCCTCCTATTTTTCCTGTAAATCCTTGTTAATAGAACGGTGCACCCAGATGATGCAACCTACAATGATAAGTGCCATTGGTGGGAAGAGGAACAACGAGTTGTTCATGTAACCTGCCTCATAGGCGCTCTCTGGAATAATAGTCATACCGAAGAGCTGACCTGAGCCGAAGAGCTCACGGAAGAAGGCAACGAGAACAAGGATAAAGGCATAGCCAAGACCATTGGCGATACCATCGATAAACGAATCCTTAGGGTTGTTACCCAAGGCGAATGCCTCAACACGACCCATCACAATACAGTTGGTAATGATAAGACCCACGTATACTGACAACTGCTTAGAGACGTCATACATGAAGGCCTTCAATACCTGGTCAACAACGATAACGAGTGTTGCAATAACTACCAACTGAACGATGATACGAATACGTGATGGCACGCCATTACGCAATAGCGACATGATGAGGTTAGAGAAGGCACATACAAACATTACAGAGAGACCCATAACGCATGCAGGCTCCAACTTTACCGTTACGGCAAGAGCCGAGCAGATACCCAAAATCTGAACGATAATAGGGTTGTTAGCTGCCAACGGATTTGTAAAATTCTTACTTAGTTTCATAGCTTTTTCTCCTATTATCTATTAGAACAATGACTCATACTTCTCCAAGGTGTTCTGAAGCATTGCGTTTACACCATCACAAGTCTTAGTACCACCTGAGATAGCATCTACGCTGCAGCCTTCGATATACTCCTTGTTGTCCTTACCATTCTTGAGCATCTTGAGTGCAAACTCACCACCATCATAGATGCGCTTGCCAACGAACTGCTTCTGAACATTCTCAGTAGCGATCTCGGCACCAAGACCTGGAGTCTCACCTGCGTGGTCCATAACGATGCCGGTAACCTCCCAGCCCTCGTCGCCATTCATCAATGATACATAACCCCAGATGTCGCCCCAAAGACCCTTACCTACGAGAGGTACAACATACAAGGTCTCCTCGCCATCCTTAGTCTTGCGAGTGTACTCAAAGAAAGGAAGGTTATCCTCAAGCGCAGCAAGATCCTTACGGTTAGAGATGGTTGCAAACACCTTCTCAATATCTGAATCCTTCTGCTCCTTCCAATCACCATCCTTCTCAAGGAGATATACCTTTACATCGTCAAAGTTGCCGTTCTCATCACCAAAAGCCTTCATGATAGAGCTCTTCTGCTCATTAAGGATATTCTCCTCCTGAGCTGGCTTGAGTGCTGTAGCCAAGATAGCGAGCAATGCACCGACGATAACAACCATCACAATAGTATAGATGATGGTATACTTATTTGAATTCTTATTCATAGCTCCTCCGATTATTTAACGTTCTTAATAAGCTTCTTACGGCGTGCGATGTTGCGCTCAACAACGAAATAGTCGATAAGCGGAGCCAAAGCGTTCATAAAGAGGATTGCGAGCATCATACCCTCTGGATAAGCAGGGTTCATGACGCGTACGCAGATAGCGAGCGCACCAATCATGAAACCGTAGATCCACTTACCAGTGTTAGTCTGAGCCGATGTAACAGGATCGGTAGCCATGAAGACAGCACCAAAGGCAAAACCACCAACCAACAAGTGGTAGTATGCTGGGTAGTCAGTCTGGAAGAGGGCGTTAGGACCCATAGCCTCGAAGAGGTATGCGAAGGCGAAACCACCGAGGAAGACTGACAACATGATGCGCCATGAAGCTACGCCTGTGAAGAGCAACAACGCTGCACCCAAGAGGATAGCGAATGTTGATGTCTCACCAACGCAACCAGGGATAGTGCCCCAGAAAGCATCAGAGATAGAGTATGCGCCAAGGTTTGTTGCACCTGGCTGGCCAAGAACGTCCAATGCAGTAGCACCTGACATGCCATCAACAGCATACCACACCTTCTCACCAGACATCTGTGGAGTGTAGGCGAAGAATGCAAAGGCACGTGCCAACAACGCTGGGTTGAAGACGTTCATACCAGTACCACCGAATACCTCCTTACCGATGATTACGGCAAATGCAGTAGAGAGGGCAACAACCCACAAAGGCACACCAACAGGCATAATCATTGGGATGAGAAGACCTGTAACAAGGAAACCCTCGTTGATCTCGTGGCCACGCTTCTGTGCGAAGGTAAACTCGATACCGAGACCTACAGCGTATGATACAACGATCATTGGCAAGGTCTCCATCAAGCCGAACCAGAAGGCTGCGAGGCCTGTCTTGCCAGCAAAGTAACCGATGTTCCACATACCGAACAACAACGCAGGGATGAGAGCCATTACAACGACAATCATCACACGCTTGATATCGTTACAGTCGCGGATGTGAGCACCCTTCTTAGTAGTTGTGTTAGGAACAAAAAGGAATGTCTCGAAGCCCTCGAATGTCGAGTGCAAGAAACTGAGCTTACCTCCCTTAGAGAAGGTGGGCTTTATCTTATCTACAAAATTACGCAATCCCATATTTTAGCTCTCCTTAATCATTAAGTTAATACCGTCGCGAACAATCTGCTGCATCTCGATCTTTGATGGATCAACAAACTCGCAGAGTGCCAAATCCTCAGGCAATACCTCATACAAACCAAGGTTCTCCATCTTATCGAGATCCTTAACAAGGATAGCCTTCAAGAGGTATGATACGTAGATATCCATTGGGAGGTAGTCCTCATAGAGGCCTGTAACTACGAATGGACGCTCGCCACCATTGAGGTTGGTATCGAGGTTATACTCCTTAGATGGTGACAACCATGAGAAGTATGCACGCGATACTGAGAAACGGTGAGTACGTGGCATCGCCCAGCCCAACAACTCGTATACATCACCCTCAGGGATGAGTGTGAGCATATTGGCATTAGCTGAGATATAGCCGTCGTTAGCTGTGGTAACACCTGTGAGCACATCACCAGAGATGATACGTACCTTCTCGCCAACCTTGCCTACGATAGACTCAACAGCAGCACCAGCGATGATGCGCTTGTAGCAAGGCTTCTCAGCCGAGCCACCTGCAACAGCGATGGTCTTAGACATGTCGAGCTTACCAGTAGTGATGAAGCGACCGATGATAGCAACATCCTGGATGTTTACTGTCCACACGATGTCGCCCTTAGCGATACGGTCGATGTGGTGGATCTGAACACCTACATTACCAACAGGGTGCTTACCCTCGAAGGTGCGATACTCAACACCCTTGATGCTCTCCATGTAGCCCTCAGCGCCCTTGCGAGCAGAGAGGTGTACCTTGCCGTCGGTAAGACGAGCGAGGAGTGAGAGACCTGCCTGGATGGCATCCTTCTCATCCTTGAGGATGAAGTTGTAGTCTGGAGCAAGAGGTGCTGAATCAAATGCTGACACAAAGATAGCCTTTGGTGTAGCATCTGGGTTAGCGATAACGCCATAAGGGCGCTCCACGATACGAGTCCAGAGACCAGACTCGAGAAGCATCTCGATGATTGCAGAACGCTCAGCAGTAGCAGAAACCACCTTAATCTCCTTAGCCACCTGTGTCTGGTCGGGCTCTACGGCAACGTTAAGAAGCTTGCGCTTCTCGCCACGATTGATAGCCGACACCACGCCGCTAACGGGTGATGTGAAGAGGATGCGAGGATTGTTCTTATCGAAGAACAAAGCCGAGCCAGCCTCTACCTTGTCGCCAACCTTAACCAACAGCTTGGGAGTAACGTTCTCATAATCAAGCGGACTTACTGCATACGACTTCGCCATTGGAGCAACCTCCATGCGAGCCTCAGCTCTACCGGTCAGCTTGATGTCGAGACCTTTACGTAATTTGATGTTTTTCGACATAAAAACTGTTTGTTAGATTAATTTAAATAGTTTTATAATTTAAGTTTGTGTTCTTATTAACGAACTGCATATTTTATTTTTAATAAAAATGCGCACGAAGTTACACTTTTTTTTCGAAACGGCCAATCATTTTGCTCGCATATTTGCGTTTTGGTAGATATTTTCATACTTTTGTAGTCGACAACTCGGTTTAGAGATGGAACAAAAGGGAGTAACCTACATAGATATTCACACCCACAATCCTCGCCCAGGGGTGATTTCACCGACCATGCGAGGGGTGCATCCGTGGGATGCTACGGCGTCATTTGAATTGCCCGATTTTAGCGATGTCGACATTATTGGAGAGACGGGATTAGATGGTGCGTGTGGTGTCGATATGGAGGCTCAGAGGAGACTTTTTAACCTCCATTTAGCTGAGGCCGAAAGACTCCAAAAACCTGTTGTTTTACATGTTGTAAAGAGCTTCGAGGAGGTGATGAATATACTTACGAAATACAATATTGAAAGTGTTGTGTTTCACGGGTTTATCGGCTCTACTGAGCAGGCAAGGCGTGCAGTCAATATGGGATATTACCTATCATTTGGCGAGCGGTCGTTGCGCTCACCCAAGAGTTGCCGAGCATTAGAGCAGATACCCATAGATAGGCTCTTCTGCGAGACAGATGACAACCCCGATATTTGCATTTCCGAAATATATAATAATGTGGCCAATTTGCGAAATGTTGAAATTGAGGAGTTGGCGCGACAATTAGTAGAAAATTACAAGAGAGTGATATACAAAAGATGAGAGAGTGGCAAGAGAGAACCGAGCTGCTGCTGGGTAGCGAGAAACTTGACATATTGCGTGGTGCACACGTCTTAGTCGTCGGTGTGGGTGGTGTAGGCGCCTATGCCGCTGAGATGATTGTACGTGCTGGTGTAGGCAGCATCACCATTGCCGATGCCGACAAGGTATCGCCAACAAATATCAACCGCCAGCTTGTGGCGTTGCACTCTACGGTTGGACGCGAGAAGTGCGACATCCTCGCCGAGAGATTAAGGGATATAAACCCCGAGCTCAACATAGTGATTGTCAACCGCTTTATCAAGGATTCCGAGACCGACGCCCTTCTCGATAGCGCCAAGTTCGACTATGTTGTCGACGCCATAGATACTCTATCACCAAAGCTTGCGCTCATCAAGGGAGCACTCGACAGAGGCATACCCTTGGTAAGCTCTATGGGTGCAGGTGCGAAGACCGATCCCACGCTCATGGAGATTAAAGATATCGCCAAAACGCACCATTGCCCGCTGGCGCATATGCTTCGCAAACGCCTACATAAGATAGGCATAAAGCGAGGCTTCTGGGCTGTTTTTTCGCCCGAGCCAGTACGAGAGGGGGCGATGATTTTGTGCGAAGAACAGAATAAAAAGTCGAATGTAGGCACTATATCCTACATTCCTGCACTTTTCGGCATTGGTTGCGCATCGGTTGTTGTGCGCGACCTTGTTGGAGAGTTCAATAGAGAAAACTAAAACCTTATAGATATGAAGAAAATCGTTTTTTTGGATGAGTACAGCATCGCTGGTCGTAGCCTCGAGAAGATAACATCTCAGGGCGAGTATATAGCATATGAGAACACCCGCAAGGAGGATGTCGTAGAGCGACTCAAGGGCGCCGATATTGCCATCACCAATAAGGTCCTTATCGATGGTGAGGCTATGCGTCAGCTCCCCGACCTTAAACTTATATGCGTAGCTGCCACAGGCATGAACAACGTAGACCTCGAGACTGCCAAGGAGCTAGGTATCGAGGTTAAGAATGCTGTTGGTTACTCTACAACCTCTGTTGCGGAGACCACCCTCGCTTCAGCCCTTGCCCTTGCGCGCAACGTCGTATATTTCAATGAGTACTACCATGATGGCCGCTATGCTAAGGCCGATCGTGCATTCTGCTACGACCGCTTCACCTTCGAGATTCGTGGCAAGAAGTGGGGCATTGTTGGCCTTGGCAATATAGGCCGTGAGGTGGCACGTCTTGCCACAGCCTTTGGCTGCGAGGTGCGCTACTTCTCCACTTCGGGTGTCAAGCGCGACGAGGAGTATCCCGCAATGGAGCTTAAGGAGCTCTTGGAGTGGAGCGATATCGTATCGGTGCACTCGCCTCTCAATGAGCGTACGCGCGGTCTTATAGGCCGTGAGGAGCTACAGCTTATGAAGCCTAGCTCGCTTATTATTAACGTGGCACGCGGCGGCATCATCGACGAGGCTGCCCTTGCTGAGGCACTTGATAAGGGATGGGTTGCTGCAGCAGCGCTCGACGTCTTCTCTGTTGAGCCCTTGCGCGAGTCGCCATTGTACGATATTAAGGATAAGTATAAGCTCTTGGCCTCGCCCCATAACGCATGGTCGGCAGCCGAGGCTATCGACCGCCTCATCGACTGCGTGGCCGAGAATATACGCACCTACCTATCGAAGTAGAGTTCCCCGACAAGTTATACGATAAGAGGTGGAGAGTGTCATGCTCTCCACCTCTTTCGTTTTGTTGCTGCCTACCAACGCGCCTGACGCTTTAGCTTGCGTGCCTCCTTAGCCTCGCGCTCGGCCTTTTTTATGAAGGCAGGACGTGCAAAGTTGAAGCCCACGCCGGCATATACGTTTATGCTGTTCATATAACGTGGCATAGTTATGCCACCATGGGTTACATAGCGTGTGTCTACGAAGTCGGCACCCACGAAGATGTTTAGTGCTCGAGGGTGTATGTTTATTGCGGCGCCCAATACTCCCATCTTGTTGTTAGCCAGGAATGTGTGGCTGACGGTTGCCGACAGCCAGTTTGTAGCTCTGATATTGAGCGATGCCGTAAGCTCGGTATAAAGGTTCTTGTCGTACCTTTCGGTGTGCGACATGAGGCCTATTGCGAAGTGGTTTCTCAGGAAGTTATACTCTATGCCGACGTTTAGTGCGCCGTTTAACACTGTGCGGTAGTCCTTTGCTGATGGGGCCTCTGTCACCATCTCGAATCCAGCCTCCATGTCCACCTTACCCTCGTCTATCGTTAGGCTGTTTAGTGCTATGTCGGCTGTTGCAGCTGCCGTGTAGTTTGTCGATGCCTTCCAGTTTATGAATCCCACGTCTGTCACGGCTACCGATAGCTTTAGGTGATCTCTGAGCATCTTCACCTCTACGCCGAGGTCTATTGCGCCGCCATAGCTCTTTGCGTTCTTGAATAGGTATGCTGGGTCGTCGTAGACCAACATGTCGAGGATGTTGTCGTCGTTCACCATCGTTCCTGGCTGCATCCTGCTCTGATCTATGACTATGCCGTTTGCCACTAAGCTACCACGCAGCTGTGCTGCCACATTGTCGGGTGCCACGGCCACATAGGCGCTCTCAAACTGTGTTCGCATGTTGAGCACGCCGACGAGGAACTTGGCCCTTATGCCGATGTTCACATGCTTGCCTATGGGGAACGATGTGCCGAGATATGTCTCGAGATAGCTGTTCGAGTTTATTGCCGTGCTCGATAGGTCGTATGTTCCGCCGCCCATAGTCTTTAGTGCTGCGAATATATCTTTCGATAGTGTCACATCTGTTGTCGAGCGCATGCGTGTGCCTATGTTCCAGTATGTACGTCCTGTGTAGAAGCCGAAGCTTAGGATGTTGACATTGGCATTCGCACCTATGCGTCCTTTGTCTGGCAGTTTAGCTAGGAACTCGTTGCTTGCCACATTGGGATGTAATGCTAATAAGCTCTGTCCCTCCTTCTGAAATAGGAAGTTTTCTGCCGATAGGAAGTTGTTAGGTATGTCTACACCCACGCCACTCATTCCTGGCAGTGCTACATAGCCACGTGTTGGTGCGAGTGCAGGGTTTAGGTCTGTACGGAAGTATGTACCCTCCATGAAGTATGATGTTCGCAGCTGCGCTGTGGCACCCTGCGCCAGGCATATTGCCGCGATGACTATGAATAGACGCGATAGACTCTTCATGCTCTTAAAGTTTTGGTGATGTACAAATATATACAATTCTCGCGACATATGCAAGCCCAAGGCTTAAATCGCACCCTAATCACCATTGCGCACGCTGTCAGGTGCTGCCGAGTGTTGGATATACACCATCCCAGCCGTACTCAACCCAAGGGTCGGCACATGTGATAAAAGAGGAGAGTCGGCACATACCGACTCTCCAAAAAAGGCCTATATTTGGATAAATATAAAGGGGCTAATTACTTTGTACCGCTACGATACACTGCTCGTATACGACGGTAGTCCGTTGTTCTTTAGTTATATTATTCTACTACTTTATACTCTTTTTTCACTTCATAGAATTGCCATGTGTAATTGCCGTTATCATTTCTATTCATCTGTACTGCCGTATTGCTTGTCTGTTTAAGGTAATAATCTTGCCACCAGTCGCCCCTATACGATATTGTAAAGTTACTACCGCTACTGCTAATAGTAAAGGTCGTACCGTTATTATTGAGCGATACATCACCACCATCTCCATCTCCATAGAAGTACTGATTCTCGTTCTTGGCCACACTCTTAATCTTGTTACCCTCGATAACGACATAGTTGTCAAAACCTAAAGTAGCATTGCTTGCAGCCACATTAGTACCCGACGTTGTCAGATATGTAGAGAAGTTTGTATTTTTCATTACATACATAGTGTTACCACTCTTGTCGAGCGAAGTAGCTGGCGTATCGCTAACTGTATAGACAAGAATCATCTGCTGGTTGTTGGTAGTTAAATCGGCGCGGACGCAACGAACGCGGTTTTTCTTGGTACGATGATGATAACCCTCCTGGGTCATATCATACAAGTGTCCCAAGTGTACATGATATCTATTACCTGTTGTGCTACCATTTAATTTTTCACCAAACTCCTCACCTTTATATTGTGTACCATTCACCACACCACCAAAGCCATTTTGACCAAATGTTTCATCAGCGGTGCCACTCTTCCAACGATACATCAGATAGAAATATCCAAAATTTATCTCGCCACTACCGGTGAAGTCTAATATCTTTCCTGTACTTGGGTCAATTATATTAGTCTCTTCATTCAGGCCACTTAATGCATATTCATATACATTATTACCCTTTGCAACAACCTTTGTGGCTCGAGCATATTCCGGATTATCATCATAAACGATGAACGGGAATGTATTGCTTCCATCCTCATAATAGTACACATTTCTAATATATGCTGGCTGTGAGGTCCAATAGTAGTTATCCTGGAACTCCTCGAAAGATGCATAAGCAGGTACGATAAAATCCTCTAACTCGTCCGCAGATGGGAGATACCACTGAATCTTTGTAATAGAACCATCAGAGTTTCTCTTATTTCGATTGTAGCAATACTCCACAGCACCACTTGGCTGCTGATCCATTGTGAGATTACTTACTCCATTTTTACTCTTTTTGACGATGTCTTCTGTAAAATGTTGTCCTGCGTAACTATGCACCATAGTAGCACCAGCTTCAGCAGCAAGAGTACCATCGTGCTTTTGGATATAGAAATCGTAAGAAGGTAGGATGTTATTATTTAGATAATTATTCCATGATGAGTTGCCTCTGTTATTAGTGAACGATCTATGCTCATTTGAGAGCTGTACATTAGGCAAGCCCCAAGACATACCCTCATCTTGGGTTTGGCCATAAGAGTCCTCGGCGTCGTAGTTATAGAGATACTCCTCGTACTGCTCGATGTAGTATGTACGCTGATTATCAGTAGATTTTACAAGATGCAGACCATTCTGCACAATCTTATAGTACTTGTCAACGCCCTGGTAGCTAACACGGACTATGGCAGCACGCGATGTAGTCGTAGTATTCTCATCGACGTATATCCAAACGGTCTGGTTGTCTTTAGTCAAGTCGCTGACTGTAACGCTTGTGCTTCCTGCAAGTGTATTGGTTACAAGGTCGACTGTGAAATACTTACGTTTACCCGCTGAGACACCAGAGGTAATGTGGTCGGCTGTATTACCGCTTGCCTCCAGGCGAATCCACCCTGGAATATCATTTGTAGTGCCGTCCTGGTTAAGAATCTGAACGGTAGCAGATGTGCCCGTCGGGATGTCCTCACCCACAAGGCGCAGACGTAAAGGTCGTACCTCGTAGTGGGCATCGAGCAAAGACTCACGGCGTAAGTTGATAACAAGAGGCGTAGATTCACGCTCTACATTAACACGCCAGTCGATAGAGATAGCTTGGTCGTTATCAACTTGATCGGATGATGTAGAGATACCTCGGATAGTGACGCTATTATCGTAGTGTGTATTACGGATAATTTCGAAGTTATCGACGTTATTGCCACCCAAATAGATGTTGTAGTCTACATCATAGGGGTGACCCTGGTGGTCGGTGTACTTACCAGTGATGGTCACATAGGTAGCTTTCTGTGCGTCGCCAGGTAACAAATTCTTATAGCGCTGATGATACCTCTCGTCCTCGTCGCGATAGCCGTTCTGGTCGGCATCCACGTCTGTGCCGTATGTGCCCTTCTTAAGCGCATCGGGTAAAACATCATCAATGTTTGTTGTTAAGGGCATGAGATAGCGCTCAGGAAGATAAAAATCGAAAGTAGCTGTGGTTGCACCTTGTGCATAGCTGCCCATAGTCACCTCACCCGATGATGCGATGACATCAGTGTCGTCGTTGGTAGATGAGTTTGAGTCGACGGTTGCGGGGATATTATTTACCTCATAGCTAAGCAAGTCAAAGCGAGGTGCCTTGTTACCCACAATCTCCTGGTCGGGCTTCACGCTGATGGTGAACGAGAACTTAGCATACATCGACTTGAAAGGAATCTCGAGGTTGTCGGTAGGCTTGCCATCAACCAATGGGAGACCATCGACATTGGTGTCAGTAGCCGTTGGCTTAAGGATAAGGGGCTTACCATCGCTTTCGATACCCTCAATATTGATTGTATTACCCAACGAGCCTACCATAGGGAAGCCGTTTGCAGGAACATCCTTAACGGTCGTAGAGGCAGCTGCGGCACAATTAGTGAAAGATTCTAAAGACTTGCCAACGCCGGCCTCCGATGTGGTAGGGAAGCCCTCTGCATCCTGCATATTAGCAAAGATGTACATGGCGAACTTCTTGTCCACATAGGCATCGAATACATCGTCGTGACGATCTACGATAAAGACAATGCTACCACCGAGCTTGAAGTCGTAGTACAAGCAGTTGCCGATAGTGCCGTTATCGTTGATAGGGAAGAGTGCCAAGCCCATAGAGGTAACCTTAGACTCGTCGCCCTCCTTCTTAGAGCGTGTTGCTACGTCGCAGTCGGTATACTGCGTAATACGACCAACAACCTGCAAATCACCACCATGAGTTGGGGTATCTGTGGGGTCTACATAGACATCTATATCGGTGGTCGTACAAGCGCTAACCACGATGGATGCTATAAAGGCAAAGATAAAATGTATATATCTCATAACTTATACTTTTTTACTCAAATTCGTAATCGACCTTAATGTCATCCCACTCATCAGAGGTAATAATACTAATAGATACCGCAGAAGAGGTAAAGGTCATCTGCAAGTAGTAGCGACTACCCTCCTTCAAAGGCTGATTGAAAGGAGTCTCGATGGTCTGAGTGAAGACCTCGTTTCCTTCGTCGTCGGTTAAGTACTCGCCATTAGGACGACGCTTCTTATACGAGACGGTTGTTGTTACCTCAAGTTCAGTGCTCTCCTGAGGAATGAAAATCATTGAGCTGTTATTTTGTGCGGTGATAGGGTGAAGCGTAGCATCTTCGTTGTAGTTGATATAGATACCAGAACCACTATTTGATGATATAATCTGATAGTAGGGATTAGTACCCGCAGTTGCTGGTGTACGCTCCGAAGGAATACTTCTATCCAAATATATCTTAGCCTCCTGATACAGCACATTTTTGAACTGTAGCGCAAGATCAACAATCTCAATTGTGACTCTCTCCGTAATAACCGTATTTTCGTTGTCAGGGTCATCGTAGCTATGCTCATAGAAGTTCATTGCTACAACATCCACAGCCGAAAGACGGTGGTAGAAGTCGAAATAGACGTATGGGCTACTGCTAAGGCTGGTATCCTCAAACATCGCAGTCATAACATCACGATGCTCTGCTGTGTCATTAAAGTCGGGAGCATAGGTTACATATGGCGTACCCTCAACATTTGCGCCGCTCGAATTTAAACTTGATGGATAGTAGGCAAAGAAGGTGTACTTACCACCTTGCCACTCCTTGACGGGGGAGTATGTATAGTTACCGTTACTATGTGTTACCAACTGTGGCACATTATCGAAAACATTTGGCTTTGCCGTAACACGATAGGTGCTCCACTTATTGTTAAAGTCGTAAGTGAAACCATATACTCTAAAGTTTCGTTTAAGCACAGTGCCGTCCACCAACGAAGCACGTGTACTAACACCAGCATCAAGATAGATATAGGGCTTTGTAGGCACAACAATCTGCTCGTCACCTGAATCTATGGTGTTGTCGTTGCAACCGCAGAGAAGTGTTGCAAACAGAATAAATATATAGCTAAATTTTCTCATGTCTAACTATTACTTAATAATAACTGTTCCACCGACCTGAGGCGTTCCCCATGGGTCAACCTTTGTCTGAATATAGTATACTGTGATATCAGTAACTGATGAAAGAACAACATTGTAGGTGTAACGCTTACCAGCACCCCATGTTGTGGTTGGTAAAACTGTCTCAAGCTCTGCCTCCTCCCAGTCTGCGGCATTCTGTCGCTTAAGCTGATAAACAATCTTGAGCGACACAACATTGGAGTCATCAACTGTTTGTGGCAAGAGCATCATATCGCCAAATGGATTTGCAGCTACGCTACCGCCTGAATCCAATGTACCATCATCTTTAACAGTTACGGCACCTATATTATCAGTGTCAGAGAGATTGTTGTTCACCATCTCGACTATTAATTTATTGCCGTCGTAGGTCCAAGTGTTCGTAGTAGTTGAGTAGGTGCCATCTTTGCGGATATTACCAAGCGTAACCGACTTGATGCGCATTTGGTCATTCTGATGCTTACCCTGGTCACGCCATATTTTCAAGCCTACACTTGTCAGCATATGCTGGAACTGAAGATCCACAATTGTAGAATATCCCTCTTCGCTCGTATCAGTTTCATTCTGTGCTATGAGAAAATCTATCTGTGACGGAGTCTCGCTAACCTCTAACTCTACAGCGTTGTTCGTAAATTTAAAGTTAGTGCCATTCGCATCATAAGGGTATGTCGCTGTAAAATTAAACGTAGAGTTGTCGATCCAATTCTGCTCGGGCGAGTAAATCCATCCTGATGTGTCATCATGTGTAACCTTTTGATTATCCATTAGAACGTAGTCCTCTAATATTTCATTATCGACAACTGCCCAGACGCCGAAGCCGTTGGCCTGGAGGTCGGTGAGGCCGGCGCGGGTGTCGATAGTGCCGAAGGCGATGGCCTTTTGCTCGTCGGGGGCGACGGGCGTAGGCTCGTTATGGCAGCTAAGAAGCGCCATAGCGGCAAACATCGTTAAAAGAATCTTTCTCATATTGCTTTATTTTTTATTTTTTATTCTTTGGTCATGCCGAGGGTTGCTCCTCGGGGCGTTGCGAGGGTCGGCCACGCAAGGCGCTTTATTGGGGCTATAGGGGCGGTCAGGCGCCTATAGCCAAGGGACTATTGTCAGCCGAGTGAGAGCATAGGAGCACCCCCAACCCTCTCACTTCTGACAAAAGTAATAGTTACTGAATAGTTACGTCATCGTTAGCATTGTTACCATCACCATTAAGGTCATAGTTCCATGATGGGTCGTTGGTAACACTGAACTGGATAGGATTACCTACAGAGCAATTAATAACGAAGTTATAGGCGTTGCCCTTAACGAGGTCGGTATCAACCTCGATAGTCTTAGTCTCTGTGCCGAACTTAGAACCACCCTTATACAAGTCAACGGTGAAAGTCACGTTGAATTTTGCAGCGTTAGGCACGAGGAGCATATCGGCGTTAGACTTAGCGCCAGTAGCATTAGTAACATTTGCAATATCAGCGAATGCTACGTCCTTAGAGCCAGTACCTGCCCATGTGCCACCGTTGATGGTGTATGTACCAGTCTGGAAGTTAGAAACCTTGATGCCAGTAACGGTGTGGTAGTAGTCACCCTCAGTGTTAGACTTTACGGTGAACTTAACCTTTGACAAAAGGTGTGAGAAGGTGAATTCCACGATACCCTGATCTGCTACTGCAGGGGCAACTGAAGCCTCGGCATAGAGCATATCCTTAAGGTTCATGTTACCAGTCAGTGCATCGTCAGCAACGGTAGTAAGAGTAGTAGGAAGACCGCCCTCAACTGATGCTGTTGCATCAACAACAGCTGCGAACTTGTAGTTAGCACCAGGAATCCAGTACTCAGACTCTGAGCAAGTCCAAGCTGCGCGATAAGCTGCACCGTTACGAGTAACAGTTGCGCCGTCGCCGTTAAAGAGGGCAACAGTGCCACTGCCATTTATAGTACCTGACACAGTACCATAAACTGTAAAGCCCTGGAGTGCATCTGCATTACTATAATCCACGCGGGTGGCGTTGTCGACGAAGACGTTACCGAACTGGATCTCCTGCTGTGGGGCCTCAGCTACGGTCTGATCCTTTGAGCATGAGCTCATAGCTGCCAAGGCAACAACTGCAAAAAATATCTTTTTCATAATCTATTTTTTTCGTTAGTTAGTGAATTACTGCAAAACAACAGCGTCGTTGGTGGTATCTTCATTGGTGTCGGTAGTATTACCATTACCCCACTCACCCATTTCTGTAGCTGTGAACTGAATCTCAGTACCAACGCCCATAGTTACAGCAAAGTGATAAGCCTGTGCCTTCGCAAGAGTAGCTACATTTGAGAAGGTCTTTGAGATACCTGAAACACGTTTCCAAGTTGTTCCTCCATCCTGAGTAGCCTGAATATCAGCTGTTACGGTTACGCTTAAGGTTGCACCTGGGAGAAGCAAAAGCTCAGTTGGGTGATACTCTGTTGCACCGCTATTTACAGTAAGGTTCTCAAGAGCAAACTCCTTTGTATCATTTCCTGCACCCCAAGCACCATCCGCTACATTGTATGTATTTGATGCATGAGCACCTGTAATCTTAGCCGAAGTAAGAACTATACGGTAGTTAGTAGCAGCAGCATTAGTTGTATTCTTTACAGAGAACTTAACCTTTGACAAAAGGTGTGTGAAGCCGAAAGCTACCATATCTTTGTTAGTGACGCCGTTTGCATCAGCATTACGTACAACACGTGCGCAAAGAAGGTCAGTTGCACCATCAGAGTTGTAGGTGATAGTCTCAGGAATGCCTGATGCATTAGTAGTTGTCTCGGTAATTACGTTATTTTCGACTTTCTTGTTGCCGTCAACAACAGCTACGAACTCGTAGTTTGCACCATCGATCCAGTAAGCCTTTTGATTTGGGTCATATAAAGCCCAAGCAGCGCCGTATGCAGCGTCGCCCTTTACAACTTTGTCACCATCGAAGATGTTTACGCCGCCAACAGCACCGTATACATTGAACTCTGTGAGAGCAACGCCATTACCTGTTGTGCTGTACGATGGGTCGGTAGCAGCATCCGCGCGGGTTGCGTTGTCGACGAAGACATTGCCGAACTCGATGGCCTCGCCCTGGTCTGCGACGATGGTCTGCTCCTTAGCGCATGATACGACTGTGGCAGCCGCAGCAAGCATGATAAATAGCTTTTTCATAGTTTGTTTGTGTTTTTAGTTATTTATTATTATCTTCTTTTCGTTTTATCCTCTTTTTGCTTCACAAAGGTAGATCCCCACGTCGCTACGCTCCTCGGGATGACGGGAGGGGTTAGGCTCCTCGGGATGACGGGGAGGG
Source organism: Alistipes sp. (assembly GCA_045654925.1). GTDB lineage: Bacteria > Bacteroidota > Bacteroidia > Bacteroidales > Rikenellaceae > Alistipes. The sequence continues at coordinate 28,252 of JAZOOI010000021.1, forward strand.
GTTGGCTCCTCGGGATGACGGAGGGGGTTGGTCGTGTGGGACGTTGCGGTCATAGGGGCGATCAAGCCCCTATAACCTATAGTCGTGGTAGATTACTCTACAACATACCACTCACCACGCAATGTAGATGTCTTGCCGGCAGCTACAAAGTTGGTGTTAGCACCCTCAGAGAGGTTGTTTGCAGGGTCGTAGTTCTTGAAAGAACCGCCATTAACAACGATTGTTGAGCCTGCACGGTAGAAGTCGTCCTGTACGTTGAGCACCCAGTACTGACCTGCCTCGTATACCTTAGTCTCGAAAGTACCACCGTTGATGATGATTGATGATGGGTAGTTAGCAGCATCAGCCTTGTAAGCAGATGCACCCAAGTAGATACAGTCGTTACGCAAAGCGTTGTCGGCACCTACATAGTAGTTACCACCATTGATAACCACGTTACCATACTTAACCCAGATAGCATTTGCTGAAGTGGCATTATCAGTAGCAGCCTTCACATAGCTATCATTATCACCATTGATAGTGAGGGTTGCGCCCTCATCAACAACGATAGCGTCGGTCTTCTCAGCAACAAGGCTGTGACCATTGAGGTCGATAACAGCATCGCGGCTAATAGCAAGCGCCTCTGTCAAAGCAATGTCGGCAGCAAGTGCAACAGGCTCACCATTAGCAATAGCCTCCTCAAGCTCGGCAGCTGTAGAAACTGGAGTAGAGACAGTAGCGTTTACATCGCCGAAGTTCTCCCACTCCTCAACTGCATCAACAGTGAACTCGATAGGATAGATCTCCTTGCCATCCTCAGCGGTGTTAGATGGGTCGAGAGAAGCCTTCACGTTGTAGCTCTTGCCCATCTCCATATCAAGAGTGACAGTAGCTGTGCGGGTGTAAGTGTCAACTGCAATGCCTGCCTGATGCACGGTAACATCGAATGTCACGTTGTAGGCAGCCTCAGTAGGGATAAGGTAGAAATGCTCAGTAGTCCATGAGGTGTTGTTATCAGCAAGCTGAGTAGTGCTACCGAAGTTACGAGCAAAGATATCTGTACCTACAGCCCATGTCTGAGGCACACCCTCCTTAATTGCCAAAGTACCCTCAGAGTGAGCGTTGGTGATTGTAAGGTTGGTGATGTCGAGCTTAATGTTAGAGCCTGCGGTGAAGCCGTTGGTGATGGTGAACTTCACGCGTGAGAGCATGTGGTTGAAGGTGAATGCCACAGGTGCTGGCGCAGAGGTGAGATTTGACTCAGTTGTCTTAGCAGCATATGCGAACAAGAAATCCTGGTTAGCCTGAGCAGCCTCGTTGTTGAAAGAGATAGCACCATTCTCGGCAGCTGTATTAACAGTAGGAGTATAAGCCCACTTTGCAGCATCAAATGGAGCGAATGCCAAGAAGTCGTAGCTTGCGCCCTCAATCCAGTACTGTGGGCCCTCGTAGGTATATCTACCCTCTGAGACAGTAACCGTCTTATTGTTGAAGATCATACCCTGCTGACCCTGGCCGTTGATAACAGAGCCATAGACACCGAAGTTAGCAAGGTTACCCTTATTGATGTCGGCAGCACGTGTAGAGTTCTCGACAAATGCGTTGTCGAACTCGATAGCCAACTTGTTGTCGGGACGAGATACAACCTCGTCGGTTGCGCATGATGCCATTGCTACAAGGGCAACAGCCGCAAAAAGAATCTTCTTCATAATATTGCGTTTTTATTAGTTCGAAGTTATTAGCAAGAATTAGTTATTCTCTGTACCCTGCTGAATTGTATCAACAGTAGCATTCTCATTATTAGCTTCAGACCAATCTGTCATAGTAGCTGTGAACTCGATAGGCTCCTGCTCGTTATTTGGGTCGATGTTGGCAGCTGTGATAGTAGCAGCGATATCATATGACGCACCAGGCTCAAATGCAGCATTCAACTTAGCAGTGTGCTCATAAGTTTCAATCACCGCACCGCTCACCAAAAGATCAACCTTGAATGAGATCTCCCACTCCTTATTTGCAGGAATTACAAAACGCTCGTAGTATGACTCAACAGTAGTATCGTAAGCGTAATCATAGTTTGCAAAGTTATCATCATCGGCATCAGTTGCATATGCTTCCTCAGTAGTGGCGTTACCGAAAGCAATAGCAGCGACATCAGCGTAAGCACCCCAAGCAGCACCAGTAGTAAGCGTTGCCTCTGCAGTTTTGTCTGCATTAGTAATCTGAATATCTCTTACGCAGATAGTAGCAGCGCTTGCATTGTAACCATTCTTGAATGAGAACTTAACCTTTGAAAGGATGTGCTCGAAAGTGAAAGCTACAGCCGCGTTACCAGAACCTGCACCCTGACGCTCTACGATACCTGAGTAAAGAAGATCCTGAGTACCGTCAGTATTGGTAAAAGTAATAGTTGTACCAGCATCAGTCTTTGTCGCATTATCAGCAATACGCCAATAGTTATTCTCAGCGAAGAATGGAGCTACAGCATAGAAATCGTAGTTAGCACCAGTGATCCAGTACTGAGTACCATTATATTTCCAGTCGGACTCGAGCTCACCGTTCTCAATACCCTTTGCTACACGAACACCATTGAACAAAGGTGCGCCCTCAACGAAGCCATAAACAGCGAAGTCTTCGAAAAGGTTTGCTTTAGAGTAGCCAGGGGTCTCCTCGCTACGTGTTGAGTTGTCTACGAACATGTTGTCAAAGCCGATAGCCTCCTGTGCAGTCTCCTTAACAACATAGTCGTTGTTACATGCTACCATAGCAACCATTGCTGCGATAGCGAAAAGTGTTTTCTTCATAGTGTTAATTTTTTAGTTTATTGTTTATTTATACGTTTTCTTCTCTATCGTTGCGAGGGGGTCTCCCCTATCGTCATTGCGAGGGGGTCTCCCCTATCGTCATTGCGAGGGTTCTATCTCCTCGTTCGTCATTGCGAGGGTCGTTAGACCCGTGGCAGCTCTCTTTTTTAGGGAGTTTAGGGAATTTAGCGAGTTTAGGGATTAGCCTTTCCTCTTTCTCCTTTTTCCTTTCCCGCATTACAGATCCCCACGTCGCTACGCTCCTCGGAGGTGGGGCAAGCGGCGCTCGGGGCGGCGGTCTCTTAATCTATATATACTCTACAAATATACGAATTATTTTGTTAATAATCAAGTTTTTAGCACTCTTTTTTTGTGTTATTTTTGGTCTTTTTTTTCGACCCTTGAAACACCCATTTTTAAGAGTTCTTAGGGACTATAGGTCCGGTCAAGGACCTATAGTCAAGAGTAGGTTATTACAACACCTCAACGCCGTCAACGGTAATGTTAGTCTTATCACCCTTCTTGTTGTTCCAAAGAGAGTTACCACTTACGTTACCATTAGCAAAGCCGTTAGCAGTAGTGTCGTTAATTACTACATTGTACTCGCCCTTGATAAGTGAGCTGTCGATCTCAATAGCTGCCTTACCCTCAACTGGAGCAGATGCATTCAAAGTACAACCCTCGAACACAACATCCTGACCGTCGCCAGACTCAGTGTAGATAAGAACTGACTTACCAGCGCTGTTGAATACGCAGTCTACGAACTTAACATTCTTAGCACCGTATGTCCAAACATTGTAAGCACCAGCTGAAGCCTGCTCGAAAGTACAACCCTCGAAAGTAACGTCGTTACCATAGAGGAAAGGCTGACCTACGATAGTACAGTTCTTGTAAACCTCAACGTTTGTGTGCTGGAAGCCAGTGTAGTTTGCATCAGCGAAACGAATCTCAACGTTCTCGATAGTAACGTCGCCATGAACGCCATACTTCTTACCTGTTGCATCGAATACTACGTTGTCGCCACAACCTACAAGCTTAAGACCTGCAGGGTATGATGCCAATGTGTAAGTACCATCTGCCAAGTATACATTCTTAGCACCGTTCTGAACAGCCTCAGCGAGCTCTGTAGCTGAAGAAGCAACTGTGTCCTTTGCACCCTCAACCTTTACCAAAGCGCCGTTTACAACAACCAAGTCAGCGTAAGCTGCAGCGTCCTCGTCAACCCATACTGCGAACTCAGCGTCAGCAGCAACCTCTGCGATGTTGATGTTCTCAACATTGATCTCAGCACCTGCTACAGACTTAACCAAGATAGCTGCCTTGTTTGCAGTCTTGAATGTAGAGTTAGCGATGTTCAAAGTAACCTTTGCAGGAGCGTCAACATACTGCTCGTCGATCTTGATACCACGACCGAGTGAGTTAACAGTCAAACCGTCGATAGTTACGTTCTGACCCTCAGCAGTGATCCACATAGCGTAGTAGTCGTGAGTCTCGTTGATGGTAACGTTCTTCAATGATACTGACTTACCCTCGTTGTCAAAAGCGATAGCCTTCTCGAATACAACA
>JAZOOI010000022.1:0-105514 GCA_045654925.1 Alistipes sp.
GGGAGCGTGAAGATGGCACCCGCAACGATAACACCCGATGATGCGCCGATAGACTGGATGATTACGTTCTGACCGAGCATGTTCTTCTTACCACGCATCTGGCCGAGACCTACGGCGATGATGGCGATGGGGATTGCAGCCTCGAATACCTGACCAACCTTAAGACCGAGGTATGCCGCTGCAGCCGAGAAGAGCACGGCCATGATGATACCCACAGAGACTGAGTAGGGAGTAACCTCGCGTGGCTGCATGTTTGCACCCATGACAGGCTGATACTCCTCGCCCTCCTTTAACTCGCGGTAGGCGTTCTCTGGAAGTGAAGTTTTAATTTGTTCCTGCATAGTATTGTTTGATTATTAATAATTTTACACGTATACAATCGTACAAAGATACGAAAAATATTGATACAACAAAACTCTCGCGTATAAAAATAGGTATAAAACAAAAGGACCACCCCTTTCGTGGGTAGTCCCTATGTTTTTTGAGAAGTATGATTTGGGGCTTGTAACCCCGAAAAAGGTGCTCTTTACTTCATTACTTCGCCAAAGAGTGTAGCGCTTGAACAGCCCGTGATACGTACCTTGACATAGTCGCCAACCTTGAAGTCGTGACGGTCGAAAACTACCATCTTGTTCTGCGAAGTACGTCCCGAGAGCTGCTCCTCGCTGCGCTTAGATGTGCACTCAACGAGAATCTCGAACTCCTTGCCTATGTCGCGCTTGTTACTCTCCTCCGAGAGCTTATTCTGCAAGTCGATAATCTCTGTCAAGCGGCGTGTCTTAACATCCTCAGGGATGTCATCGCCAAGGTTGCGCTGTGCGAAGGTGCCTGGACGCTCCGAGTACTTGAACATATAGGCGAAGTCGTAGCCCACCTCGCGCATAAGCGAGAGTGTCTCGGCATGCTCCTCCTCGGTCTCGTGGGCAAAGCCCGCGATGAGGTCGGTTGTGATGGCACAATCGGGCATGTAGCGACGTATAGCCTCGACACGCTCCAAGTACCACTCGCGCGTATATTTGCGGTTCATGCGCTTGAGCATCTCGGTAGAGCCCGACTGCGCAGGAAGGTGTATAGCATGGCAGATGTTGGGCATCGATGCCATGGTCTCAAGCAACTTATCGCTGATATCCTTGGGGTGTGACGTTGCAAAGCGCACGCGCAAGAGTGGCGAAATCTCGGCCACCTGCTTCAACAACTCGGGGAAGTCAACGTCGCCCGTGCGGTATGAATTTACGTTCTGACCCAAGAGTGTCACCTCGCGGTAGCCATTCTCGAAGAGTGTACGTGCCTCAGCTACGATGGTTTTAGCATCACGGCTACGCTCGATGCCACGTGTGTAGGGCACAACGCAGTATGAGCAGTAGTTGTTGCAGCCACGCATGATGGCGATAAAGGCGCTCACGCCATTTCTATCGAGGCGAACGGGGGCAATCTCGGCGTATGTCTCCTCCTTCGAGAGTTCGACATTGACGCCCGTAGCACCGCCATCTACCTCACGCACGAGGCGTGGAAGGTCACGGTATGAGTCGGGACCAGCAACGATGTCTACACCCGTACCACCCTTTGTCAAATCCTCCTTGAGGCGCTCGGCCATGCAGCCGATGATACCGATGATGAGCGAGGGCTTCTTCTTGCGCATGTGGCGCATCTCGCTGAGGCGACCCCAGATGCGCTGCTCGGCATTGTCGCGGATGGAGCAGGTGTTGATAAGCACGATGTCGGCCTCCTCAAGGCTCTCGGTATAGCGAAAACCCTCCTGCTGCATGATAGACACCACAATCTCCGAGTCGCCGACATTCATCTGGCAACCGTATGTCTCGATGTATAGCTTGCGACCACTACCTGTGAGTGGTCGCAAATTATTGATATTTACGTTCATAGACTTTGTTAAAAGTGTTTAGGGACAAATCCCCTGATAGTTATAGAAATTGTATAATTGGAGTTAGTTTTAGGCATGCGAAACTCACGAAACCGCAGTTTATTAAGCGTAAATGAGGATTTCGCGAGTGAGCATAACGCCAAAATAACCCAATTAGACGATTTCTAATTATTCGGTGGGCATTGCATCCTCCTCGGGGAATGGCTTAAAGCCCTGACCGAAGGTGTCGTACGCATCGGTTACAACCACGAATGCACGGGGATCAAACTCCTTGATCTTCTGCTGTACGTTGCGCACCTCACGACGGCTTACAACGAGGAAGATCATCTCCTTCTCATCCTGAGTGTACATACCCTTAGCCTTGAGGTAGGTGCCGCCACGGTCAAGCTCTTTGAGGATGTACTCGCGCATAGCCTCCGAGTGCTCGTTGCAGATGATATAGAGGAGCTTGTCGCGTGAAGCACCGTCGATGGTGTAGCCCAAAACCTTAGCATTCACGAAGATACATACGCCAGAGTAGAGCGACAAAAGAAGACCTGCACCCTCCTTGCCATCGGGCAGACCGACACCGAAGCCGATAACAACAAGACCGCTCAACACGATAAGTGCATCCGAGAGAAGCACGCCATTAGCGAACTTCATCTTTGCGAACTTGTGCAAGAGCATACCTGTGATATCTGTACCACCTGTTGCGGCATTGTTGCGGATTACGATACCCACGCCGGCACCACTCAAGCAACCACCGATGATAGCTGCGAGGAGCAAGTGGTCAGAGAGGTTGATGTAACCGTTGAGCAAATACTCTGCATCGAGGGCATGTATAGCATCCGAGTTTGGATATACGAGGTAGTCGAGCAAGTTCATGATACCTGGGGTCACGAACGATGCGAAGATTGTGCGACCACCGAGCTTACCACCAAAGATGAGGATAGCGGTTAGGATGAGGGGCACATCAAACATATAGCCGAAGGTACCCACCTGGACAGAGGGGAAGAGGTTGTGGAGCACCAAGGCCAAACCATAGATACCACCAGGCACCAAGTCGTAAGGGTTAATAAAGACAACGAAGGCAACGGCTACAAGGAAACATCCGAGCACAATCTGGCCCATCGAAGACCACCAACGCCAATCAGTTACAGACTCCTTTGCAGAGACCGCCATGTCGGCAAAGCTAAATTTCAATTTCATAAATATGCAATTATGTAGTTTTAACAAACAAAATTAAATATTTTTTTTGAAATTGCAATAACTTACTCCGATTTTTCGACATATGCCACCCCGCCGAGGCGTGGATGAGAAAAATAATAATTTTGCTAATTTGATTTTTTGTGTTAACTTTGTATTGTGCGCTGGGATTGTCTCATCAACAAATCATCAGCTATAACCCTCAAACACAAATACTTATGCAAGACTGGACACTCGCTACATGGATTATTGTAATCTCGCTTATTATTGTAGCATATTTGCTTGGTTCGATACCGAGCGCCGTATGGATTGGAAAGAAATATTATGGCATAGATATTCGCGAACATGGCTCTAAAAATGCAGGTACAACCAACATGCTCCGCGTGCTTGGTAAGCGTGCCGCAGCCCCCGTATTCGTCATCGACTACCTCAAGGGCTACGTTGCCGTGCTACTCACGGGCCTCGCTCCCGTAAGCGAGGGTTGGGAGATTAACCTACGCCTTATTGCCACCGTTGCCGTGGTTTTGGGTCACATCTTCCCCATCTTCGCAGGCTTCAGAGGTGGTAAGGGCGTTGCCACCATCCTCGGTGCTGGCACGGGCATCTACACCCCCATCCTACTTATGTGCTTTGGTGTGTGGTGCTTCGTATTTGCCGTTTGGCACTACGTGTCGCTCGCATCTATGGTTGCGGGTTGCTGCTACCCCTTCTTCGTGACTATCTACATGTTCATGTCATACGAGACTGCTGCACCACTCAAGAGCATCCCCTTCATCATCTTCTCGTGGTTGGTAGCCGTGATGCTCGTGTGGACACACCGCAAGAACATTTCGCGCCTGCAGGACGGCACCGAATCGAAGATATTCCTCTGGGGTCAGGAGGCCGCTCAAAAGAGCGAGACAAGCGCAACAGAAGATAAACAACAGTAATACTAAATATTATATGGTTATGAGAAGACTACTATGTCTCATGGTGGCGATGATGGCCACAACGGCACTATATGCCCAGGAGTTTGACGCCCACTTCGAGGATAAGACACTCCGCATCGACTACACACTGCTTGGCAACGCCTCGGAACAGCATGTAGCACTCCGCGACATGAGCTCAACAGACAACTGGTGGGGCCGTCGCGTGAACCTCGATGACGTACCTCTCGAGGGTAATGGCGACCTTACGCTCTACGACGCCGAGACTCGCGAGGTGTTGTATAAGACATCGTTCTCGTCGCTCTTCCAGGAGTGGATTACAACACCCGAAGCAAAAGATGTGACAAAGAGCTTCGAATTCACACTGCTTGTACCTATGCCTCAGCGTATTGCCATCGCCGAGATGGTGCTCCGCGATAACACCGGCAAGGAGAGCCGCTTGCAGCATACAATCGACCCCAACGACGTGCTTATCCGCAACCGCAATAACCAGAAGGCTGTACCCCACGTCTACACACATCAGGGTGGCGACTCTAAGGAGTGCATCGACGTTGTAATCCTCGCCGAGGGCTACCGCATTGACGAGATGGACACCTTCATGGAGGATGCCATGATTACCACATCGGAGATTCTATCGTACGAACCATTCAAGAGCCACAAAGAGAAGTTTAATTTTATTGCAGTGTATAGCGCCTCTACCGATACCAACGTGAGTGTTCCTCAGGAGGAGGCGTGGTGCGACACTGCCGTAGGCTCAAACTTCATGACATTCTACATGGAGCGCTACCTCACCTCAGGCGAGGTATACGCCATGTACGACTTGGCTACAAATATCCCTTGCGAGCACTTTATAATCCTCGCTAATACAGACACTTATGGTGGTGGTGGCATCTACAACTCATACACCCTCACCACGGCACATCACCCCTCATTCCGCCCCGTTGTGGTGCATGAGTTCGGCCACTCGTTTGGTGGTCTTGGCGACGAGTATTTCTACGAGACTACAGACAGCAACGACGAGATGCACTCACTCTCGCACGAGCCATGGGAGCCCAACATCACAACCCTCGTAGACTTCGAGTCTAAGTGGGCTGATATGGTTGAGCCAGGCATCGAGATTCCTACAAAGGTAACCGAGGAGCGCTCGGAGAACTATGTAGTAGGTGTCTACGAGGGTGGCGGCTACCGCTCTAAGGGCATCTATCGCCCCGTGGACGTATGCCGCATGCGTAATAACACGGCAGATCGCTTCTGCCCCGTATGTGAGCGCGCATTGGAGCGAGTTATCCTCCACCAGACCGTAAGCAAGTAGCGATATTGGGCTATTGCACCAACCCTATGCTATACCCCTCGGGAGAGTACCAAGTACCACCCGAGGGGATTTTTTGTGGGGTTTGGGGTGGTTCTGTCGCACCCTCTTAGACTCTTTCTAATACTTCGTATTGATAGTCCAAAATTTCCTATTAAAACGCGGAAGTATATTTTTTAAGAAAAATGTTTGTTTTTCGGGGAAATTTTGCTTAAATTTGTTATTCGAATAATAGAACAACCTTTGAACAACTTAAAACTAACTAATAAACCTAATTGAACGACTATGACAAAGATCCTTAAAATTCGCGATCTTACATTGCGTGATGGCCAGCAGTCATCTTTCGCAACTCGTATGACTCAGCAGCAGGTAGACCGCTGTCTTCCTTACTACAAGGATGCAGGCTTCTACGCTATGGAGGTATGGGGCGGTGCAGTGCCTGACTCTGTGATGCGCTACCTCAATGAGAACCCTTGGACTCGTCTCGAGACTATCAAGAAGGCAGTGGGCGATGTATCAAAGCTCACAGCACTCTCACGTGGCCGTAACCTCTTCGGTTATGCCCCCTACACTGACGAGATTATCGACGGCTTCTCTCGCAACGCTATCGAGAGCGGCTTGGGCATCATGCGTATCTTCGACGCGTTGAACGACGTAGACAACGTTAAGTCTACAATCAAGTATATCAAGCAGTATGGCGGTATCGCTGACTGCGCAGACTGCTACACCGTAGATCCTGAGTACTCTGACGGCGAGGAGCACGAGAAGGTATTTACTGACGAGTACTTCTTGGATAAGGCGCGACAGATGGCAGAGCTTGGCGCCGACATGATTACTATCAAGGATATGTCGGGTCTTATTCCTCCCGCACGCGTTGCAGGCCTCATCAAGCTCTTGAAGAAGGAGCTCGGCGTAACTGTCGATTTCCACACACACTGTACTCCTGGCTATGGCCTCGGTTCAGTATACGCAGCTATCGTAGCGGGTGTTGACATCGTCGACACTAACTGCTGGTGGTTTGGTGGTGGCACAGGTGCTCCCGCAGTAGAGCTTGTTTACCTCTTCTGTAAGAAGTTGGGCATCGAGCTTGGTGCAAACATGGAGGCTGTGGCAAAGATCAACGTAGAGTTGAAGGATATCCGCAAGGAGCTCGAGCTCTCTGTATTCGGTGCAGAGAAGCCACTTCCAAAGCCCTTCAACCCTCTCACTGACGAGGTTCCCGCAGAGGTTGACGCATTGCTCGACCGTTGCGTGAAGGCTGCCCAGGAGGAGAACTGGGATGAGCTCTTGGTAGCATCACAGGCTATCGAGGCATACTTCGGCTTCCCCGCGCCCAACAAGCTCGTTCAGGATGCTGAGATCCCTGGTGGTATGTACTCTAACATGGTGGCACAGCTCAAGCAGCTCGGCGCTGAGGATATCCTCCCACGCGCTATGGAGCTTATTCCTCCAGTACGTCTCGCAGCAGGTCTTCCACCACTCGTTACTCCTACATCGCAGATCGTGGGTGCTCAGGCAGTAAACTGCGCTATGGACGAGAAGGCTGGCCGCGCTATGTATACTAATAAGTCGGCACAGTTCGTAGGCCTTGTTAAGGGTGACTACGGCCGTACCCCTGTTAAGATCTCTGAGGACTTCCGCGAGAAGATTTGTGGCTTCCGCGAGGAGCGTCCATACGATACATCGAAGTATCAGAAGCAGCCTAACCCAGTATTGGAGAAGGCGGGCGGCGTACTCTTGGCCGAGAACGAGAAGGAGGAGCTCTTGTTGGAGTTGTTCCCACTCGTAGCCAAGGCATACCTCACAGGCGTTAAGGAGGCAGCCTATGCCGAGAAGGTAGCTGCCGACCCATCACTCAAGAAGGAGGAGGCTGTGGAGCTTCAGCCTATCACTGGCGACACTATCGTAGCACCACTTCCAGGCCGCGTTATCGAGCTTAAGGTTAAGGTGGGCGACACCGTAGCCGTAGGTCAGGAGGTAGCCATCCTCGAGGCTATGAAGATGGAGAACTCTATCACATCTGACTACGCTGGTAAGGTTAAGCAGATTATCGTTAAGGAGGGCGACACCGTACAGGCTGAGGGCATCATCATCGAGATTGAGAGTGCCAAGGCAGGTGCTGCCGCTGGTGGCAAGCGCCCAGTAACAGGCAAGACCGTATGCGCACCACTTCCAGGTCGCGTCATCGAGCTTAAGGTTAAGGTTGGCGACAAGGTGAATGCTGGCGACGAGGTTATGATCCTCGAGGCTATGAAGATGGAGAACTCTATCACCACCGACCACGCTGGCTTCGTTAAGCAGATCTTGGTTGCCGAGGGTGAGACCGTGGCTGCTGATGCTATCCTCATTGAGGTTGCCGACTCTATGGAGGATGGCGGCGAGGAGGCTGCAGAGCGCAAGGTGACAGCTGCCGATGGCAAGACCGTCAATGCTCCACTACCCGGTCGCGTTATCGAGATCAAGGTTAAGGCTGGCGACACCGTGACCATGGGTCAGGAGGTCATGATTCTCGAGGCTATGAAGATGGAGAACTCAATCTCTTCGGACTACGCTGGTAAGGTACTCGGCTTGTTGGTAGCTGAGGGCGACACAGTGCAGGCTGATCAGCCACTCGTGGTCATCGAGTAGGTCTATTATAATATATGTATGGGGGGCGTTGCCATGTGCAGCGCCCTCTTTTTTTGTGGGAAGGTTCGCAAGGTGAAGTAAGGGGTTGCATATAGCGCGGACTTTAAGGAATTTAGGGAACTTAGGGAATTTAGGGAGAGCGCAGACATCTTCTCCTTAAACTCTTTAAATTCCTTAAACTCATTAATTCACTCTTTGAGATTGCCACGTCGGGCAGAGCCCTCCTCGCAATGACGGGGTGGCAGATTGCCGATGCATTGGGTAATGTTATCCTCACAACGAGGCGTAGTCGACGAATTATCGCAAAGATTTTGCGATACTATTAAATTGGTGTTACAAAGATATTACATTTAATTGCGGCTATTGCAAGAGTTTTTGAGGTCGCCTATATTTGCACCAAGAAAAGACAAAAAAGGAGTATATAGTTAGAAATATAGATTAAAAAATTATAAGTTATGATGATGATTTTTCAACTTCTTGGCGCACTGGGTATGTTCCTTTACGGAATGAACCTCATGAGTAACGGCCTGCAGAAGGCGGCCGGTAGCAAGATGCGCGGCTTGTTAACAAAGATGACCTCAACGCCCTTCAAGGGTGTGATGACGGGTCTTGGCATCACCTCAGTCATCCAGTCATCGTCGGCAACGACGGTGATGGCCGTAGGCTTTGTGAATGCTGGTCTTCTAACACTCTCGGAGTCTATAGGTGTAATCATGGGTGCCAACATCGGCACAACAGTAACGGCGTGGATGGTATCGTGGCTCGGCTTCAAGTCCGACATCTCGGTATTAGCAATACCACTTATGGCCGTAGGCTTTATTCTCAGCCTCTCGAAGAGAGATAAGCGTCGACATATCAGCGAGCTTATCATCGGCTTCTCGCTCCTCTTCCTCGGCCTATCGTTCATGAAGAACTCTGTGCCAGACCTCAGCCCCGAGTCTATGGGCTTCATCCAGGAGTGGACAAGCTTCGGCTTTGGCTCGGTGCTCATCTTCCTCATCTTCGGCACACTGCTAACACTTGTCTTGCAGTCGTCGTCGGCAACAATGGCCATAACACTCATCATGGTGAACATGGGATGGATACCCTTCGAGATGGGTGCTGCGATGGTACTCGGCGAGAATATAGGTACTACCATTACCGCCAACATAGCGGCTGCCGTAGGTAGCGTCAATGCCAAGCGCGCAGCGATGTCGCACACGCTATTCAACATGTTTGGTGTATGCTGGGCGCTCATCTTCTTCAAGCCATTGCTTGCTCTTGTGGGCATAATCATCGCCTCGATGGGTCTTCCCAACCCGCTGGAGGTGGTCGATGGCACAGCCTCGCTATATGGCATATCGATGCTTCACACCCTCTTCAACGTAATCAACACGCTCATCCTCATATGGTTCGTTAAGTACATAGTAAAGGCTGTGGAGTTCATCATCAAGGATAAGAAGAGCAGCGATGATGACACCGTGAAGCTGAAGTATATCCACGCCGGTCATCTCGACACTGCGGAGCTATCTATAGAGCAGGCACGCGGCGAGGTTATCCACTTTGCCGAGATATCGCGCCGCAGCATAGATACCATACGCAAGGCCATAGAGGCGAAGAGCGACAAGGAGTTTGAGGCAGCACGCCAGCGATTGGTCAAGTATGAGGAGATATCGGACCGCATAGAGTATGAGATTGCGCAGTTCCTCAACGCCATGCCCGAGGATAGCATCTCGGATGAGACACGCACAGAGACAAAGCGTATGTACCGCATCATCGGTGAATTGGAGAGCCTTGGCGACTCGGGAGAGAGCATCGGTCGCATCCTCGCACGTCGCAATAGCCACGAGAAGAGTTTCACCGAGGAGCAGGTAGCAAGCCTCAACAAGATGCTCACAGCGGTAGACAACGCCTATGCGGTGATGATTGATAACCTCAAGAGCGATAAGGTCGACGAGATGTCGGAGCGTCGTGCCATAGATGCCGAGGTGGAGATTAACGAGATGCGCAACAATATGCGTGAGGCCGAGGTGCTCAAGATGGAGCGCGGCGATGGCAACTACCAGGCGAGCGTCTACTACCTCGACACCCTATCGGAGATTGAGCGTATGGGCGACTACATAATCAACGTATCGCAGGCGTTGGCTAAGTAGTATCCTACATATACATTAATAACAAAGGGCGTTGCAGCAATCATACTGCAGCGCCCTTAAAACATACTTGGCGATACGCTACTCTACGTAGTAGGCCTTTGAGGCATCGCGTGCTGGAGCCTCAGGGATATCCTGCGCTGGATAGCCAAAGGCGATGGCAATCATCAGCTTGTAGCCCTCAGGGAGGTTCAAACGCTCAAGGTATGGCTTAGCCTCCTCGGAGTTCATCACAGGCACCACGCTACCAAGGCAGCATGAGCCAATGCCCATAGACCATGCCGAGAGCATCATATTCTCGGCCAAGAGGCCTGAGTCGAACTCACCGCTATAGCTCTCCTCGGGGATGGCGATAAAGGCCACGGTAGGAGCGTTACGGAAGATATTTCTAAATTCCTCCTGCTCCTTGAGCTGTGGGTTCTGCTCCACGGCAATAGCAGTAACGCCATCGATAAACTCCTTAGAGTCTACGACACGCACCACCCACGCCTGCATATTCATGGCACTTGGAGCGTAGATACCACACTCCAAGACCTTAGCCATAGTCTCACGATCGACAGGCTCATCCTTATAGTCGCGAATAGAGCGACGAGTCATTATATTCTCAACAACGACATTCTTCTCCTGCTCACAAGCACACTGCTCCTCCTGCTTCTTCTCCTCGCAGTTGCAGCAACCAGCAATAGCAGCAGCACCAAGAATTGTTACCATAAATTTTACTACTCTCATAGTCGCTACCTTTTAGGTTTTAAAAATAACTACTTCACCTCCTGGCCCTTAAGCACTACCCTACGGATGATAGGTGTCTGATGTGCATAGGGCAACCATGCCAACGAGGGCAGAGGCTTTGTGATATAGAAGTTAGCCACCTTGCCACGAGTGATAGAGCCATACTCCTTACTCTCGCCCATAGCGCAAGCGCTGTTGAGCGTAGCGGCGTTCAACGCCTCGGCAGGTGTCATCTTCATCTTGATAGATGCCAACGATACCACGAAGCGCATATTGCCCGAAGGAGCTGTGCCAGGGTTGAAGTCCGAAGCCAAAGCCACGGCCAAGCCCGCATCAATCATCTTACGAGCGGGTGGATAGGTAATGCCGAGGAAGAAGGCGCAGCCAGGCAACATTGTAGGCATGGTATTGCTGCCACGCAACGCCTCAACCTGCTCATCGCCCATAGACTCAAGGTGGTCGACACTAAGGGCATTATGCTCAACGCCTATCTCCACGCCTCCCGATACGGCAAGCTCGTTGGCATGAATCTTGGCACGTAGGCCATACTTAGCACCCACCTTCATAATCTTTGCGGTCTCCTCGACGGTGAAGAAGCCCTTGTCGCAGAAGACATCCACGAAGTCGGCCAAGCCCTCCTTAGCCACGGCGGGAATCATATCGTTGCACACATGCTCGACATAATCGGCCTGACGACCACGATAGGCACGACCCACGGCATGAGCACCGAGGAACGTAGCACGCACGGCGATAGGTGATGTCTCACGAATACGCTTTATTACGCGCAATATCTTGTGCTCATCCTCCAGCGTTAGGCCATAGCCCGACTTAATCTCCACAAGGCCTGTGCCCATGCGGATAATCTCATCTACACGCTCCATAGCCTGGCGGTAAAGCTCATCCTCCGAGGTGTCGTGCAGACGGTCTGCCGAGTTGAGGATGCCACCACCACGCTTTGCTATCTCCTCGTACGACAAGCCGTTAATCTTATCGAGGAACTCCTGCTCGCGGCTGCCAGCAAAGACGATATGTGTATGTGAGTCGCAGAACGAGGGGAACAACCAGCCGCCCTCGGCATCGAGAACCTCGCAGTTCTCGACGCTGGGCATGCTATCCATCGTGCCGTACTCCTTGATGCGCTCACCATCGGTGAGAAGCCATGCATTCTCGATGATGGCTATGTCGGCCATCGCCCTACCCTCAACCTTGAGGCGGCCACTCTCATCGACGCCAACAAGCGCGCCTATATTATTAACGAGCAAGCTCATAGTCGTTAAGGAACTTTACAGATGTTGCAATATGTGGGTACATAACAGTGTCGTTATCCACGAATGGAACGACCTTGCGGTAGGCCTCGAACATAGCCTCCACAGCAGCAGACGAGCGAAGCGATGTCATCTGACGGCGGAACTCCAAGGCCTGTGCCGAGTTCATAAGCTCGATAGCCAACACACGCTCGGTGTTCTGCACCACCTTCCAGAGCTTGGTAGCGGCGTTAGAACCCATGCTCACGTGGTCCTCCTGACCCTGTGACGATGGGATAGAGTCGCACGATGCTGGCCAGCACAACCCCTTAGACTGGCTCACGATAGATGCAGCGGTGTACTGTGGAATCATGAAGCCCGAGTTGAGACCTGGGTTAGCAACGAGGAAGTTAGGCAGGTTGCGAGCACCCGAGATAAGCTTATAGGTACGACGCTCCGAGATGTTACCGAGCTCCGCAACGGCGATGGCGAGGAAGTCCATAGCCACGGCGATAGGCTGGCCGTGGAAGTTACCTGCAGAGATTACCTCGTCGGTATCTGGGAAGATTGTTGGGTTGTCGGTAGCCGAGTTAATCTCAGTCTCGAGGACGCTTGCTACATAGGCGATGGTATCCTTAGATGCGCCATGCACCTGTGGGATGCAACGGAACGAGTATGGGTCCTGGACATGCTGCTTAGGCTGCTTAGCAATCTCAGAGCCTGCCAACAACTCGCGGAAGTTACGAGCAGTCTCAATCTGACCGTTATGAGGACGAATAGCGTGTACGTTGTGCTCGAAAGGCTCCATACGACCATCGAAGGCATCCAACGACATTGCACCCACATGGTCTGCCCACTTGCTGAGGCGCTGTGCGTTGATAAGTGAGTATACGCCATATGCCGACATAAACTGTGTGCCGTTCAACAAGGCAAGACCCTCCTTAGAGCATAGGGTGATAGGCTCCCAGCCCATCTTCTCCATCATGACGCTACCCTCGACAACCTCGCCGTCGATCTCCACATGGCCAAGGCCGAGGAGTGGTAAGCACATGTGTGCCAAAGGCGAGAGGTCGCCCGAAGCACCAAGTGAACCCTGCTCATAGACAACAGGGATAATGTTGTTGTTAAACATATCGATAAGGCGCTCCACGGTGATGAGCTGCACACCCGAGTGGCCATATGATAGTGACTGCACCTTGAGAAGTATCATGAGGCGTGCAATCTCCGATGGCACACGCTGGCCAGTACCGCAAGCGTGTGACATCATAAGGTTCTTCTGCAACTGCGACAAGCCCTCCTCCTCAACAGAGATGTTGCACAACGAGCCGAAGCCTGTGGTAACACCATAGATAGGACGACCCACGGTCTTAGTCTTCTGGTCGAGATACTCACGGCAGTGGTTGATACGCTGCTTAGCATCGTCGCTAAGGGCGAGTTTATAACCCTTGGTCAAGATCTCCTCTACACGAGCAATAGTAAGATGCTCTGCACTTATATAATGAATCATAGTCGTTTGCTTATTTATTCTCGTTATACACTTTATTGATAAACTCCATGTCGGCAAGGTTAGGCAAAGTAACCTTTAGGAGTGGTGTGCGCTCCATCTGACGCTTGATGGCGAACATAGCGCCCTCGTTGCGTGCCCAGCTACGACGTGCAATACCGTTGTTAACGTCCCACAACAACATCTCCTCGATGTGGCGTGCCGAGTCCTCCGAGCCGTCGATGACCATACCGAAGCCACCGTTCATAACCTCGCCCCAGCCTACGCCACCACCATTGTGGATAGATACCCATGTAGCACCACGGAACGAGTCACCGATGACATTGTGAACAGCCATGTCGGCGCAGAACTGCGAGCCATCGTAGATGTTCGAGGTCTCACGATATGGTGAGTCGGTACCCGATACGTCGTGGTGGTCACGACCAAGGACAACAGGTGCTGATAGTTCGCCACGCTTGATAGCCTCATTAAAGGCAAGAGCGATGCGTGTACGACCCTCAGAGTCAGCATAGAGGATACGTGCCTGTGAGCCCACAACGAGCTTGTTCTGCTTAGCCTCACGAATCCAGTGAAGGTTATCCTCCATCTGTCCCTGAATCTCCTTTGGCGACTCCTTGAGCATCTCCTCCAACACCTCAGCAGCAAGGCGGTCGGTGATCTCGAGATCCTCCTCCTTGCCCGATGTACATACCCAACGGAAAGGGCCGAAGCCATAGTCGAAGAACATAGGACCCATGATATCCTGAACGTATGATGGATAGCGGAACTTACCATTCTCGGCCATGATATCGGCACCGGCGCGTGATGACCCCAAGAGGAAGGCATTGCCATAGTCGAAGAAGTACATACCACGAGCGGCGAGCTTGTTTACGGCAGCCACATGGCGGCGCAACGACTCACGTACGCACTCGTGGAAGCGCTCAGGCTCCTCAGCCATCATGCGGTTAGACTCCTCGTATGAGTAGCCCACTGGGTAGTAGCCACCAGCCCATGGGTTGTGCAACGATGTCTGATCCGAGCCGAGGTCTACGTTGATATCCTCCTCAGCAAGACGCTCCCAGAGGTCTACAACATTACCAACGTATGCAAACGAGATAACCTCCTTATTCTCCACAGCCTTGCGAACGCGTGGGATAAGCTCGTCGAGCGATGAGTACAATTCATCTACCCAGCCCTGCTTATGACGCTTCTCGGCAGCTGCGATGTTAACCTCGGCGGTGATGCTCACAACGCCCGAGATGTTACCAGCCTTAGGCTGTGCGCCCGACATGCCACCAAGACCTGCTGTTACGAACAACATACCACGCAAATCCTTCTGACCTGGCTTCATGCGCTTGCGGGCAGCGTTCATCACGGTGATTGTTGTGCCGTGAACGATACCCTGAGGACCGATGTACATATATGAACCAGCGGTCATCTGACCATACTGCGATACGCCCATGGCATTGAAGCGCTCCCAGTCGTCCTGTGACGAGTGGTTAGGGATAACCATACCGTTGGTAACGATAACGCGTGGTGCATCCTTATGTGATGGGAACAAACCGAGTGGGTGACCCGAGTACATCACGAGTGTCTGCTCGTCGGTCATCTCGGCGAGATACTTCATAGCCAAGCGATACTGTGCCCAGTTCTGGAACACGGCGCCATTACCACCATAGGTGATAAGCTCATGTGGGTGCTGCGCTACAGCCTTGTCGAGGTTGTTCTGAATCATGAGCATGATGGCAGCTGCCTGACGTGAGCGTGCTGGATACTCATCGATAGAGCGAGCATACATCTCGTAGTCGGGACGTAGGCGGTACATATAGATGCGGCCATATCTCTTAAGCTCCTCCAAGAACTCGGGAGCGAGCTCCGCGTGGTGCTTCTCGGGGAAGTAACGCAAGGCATTTGCCAAGGCGAGCTTCTTCTCCTCGTCGGTGAGAATATCCTTACGCTTTGGGGCATGGTTAGCCGCAGGGTCGTATGCCTTAGGTGCAGGCAACACATCAGGGATACCTGCTAATATATCTTTCTGAAAATCTGTCATAACTCTTCGGTTTTTGGATGTTGCTTACTGAATCTTAGACTCTACGACTGCCAAGATCTCGGTCTCAGCCTTCTGTGCTGCTGCCTGAATCTCCATAGCCTCGTTAACCAACGCCTCGGCCATAGCTCTATCCTTGAGGCCTGCAGCATTGATCTTCACGTTGAGGCAAGCACCCATAACAGCTGAGCGAGCTGCCAAAGCACCTACACCAGCATCTGACACTGAGTTAGGGTTACCCTCCTCAGCCATGGCACGTACAACGTCGAATGCCTTGTATGCAGCCTTCATAGTGCGCAAAGGCACCTGTGTAGCGTACAATGTAGCTACCTCCATAGCCTCAGCACGTGCAGCCTTCTCCTCCTCGGTGCCCTTAGGCATGCCGAAGACATCCATAATCTTGTTGAACGCTGCAGTATCCTCATCAACGAGGTATAGCAACTCGTTCATCACTGCCATGCCGTTGTCTGCCCAGTTAGAGAAGTACTCCCACTTGTCATCCCAGCCAGCCTTGTGTGACGATAGGTTGGCAACCATAGTGCCGAGAGCTGCTGCCAAGGCACCCATGTATGCAGAGATAGAGCCACCACCAGGTGCTGGAGACTCGCTTGCTGTCTCCTCAGCGAAGCCTGTGCAGGTCATGTCTACGAGCTTCTTTACACCCTTCTGCTCCTCAGCCTCGAGGATATACTCAACAACCTTCTCGTCGGGGTTGAATGGCTTGAGGTTGCCAAGACCCATTGACTCGATGGCGATGCGCACGAGCTCACGCTCAGGAAGACCTGTAGAGCGGTTCTGCTTGCGTAGGAAGTGACGACCAGCATCCACCAAGGCGCTCTTTGGCACAAGACCTACAATCTCAGCGCCTGTAACACGCACGCCACGAGCATCAGCAGCACGGCACACCTCGTCGAAGGCAACGTGGAGAGGTGTGATAGAGAGGTTTGTCATATTCATAGATACCTGAGCGATGCCATACTCCTCGATGAACCAGCCGATAGCCTTACATGCCTTCAATGTACCTGGCTTCATGATTGTATTGCCATTCTCATCCTTCATGATCTTACCCACGATAGGGTTACCCTCACGCATAGGACGACCCTTCTCGCGAACGTCGAAGGCGATGGCGTTAGCACGACGTGTAGATGTGGTGTTGAGGTTGTAGTTCACAGCCACGAGGAAGTCACGAGCACCTACGGCTGTAGCACCTGTCTTTGCCACGCCCTCATCGTATGGACGAGCGCCGAAGTCGGGCTTACGCTGCTCATCCATCATCTTCTCAGGCAACGCCTCATACTCGCCCGCACGGCATACGGCGAGGTTACGACGCTCAGGCTTGAAGGCTGCAGCCTCGTAGCAGTATGTAGGCACGTTGGTCTCCTCAGAGATACGCTTAGCAAGCTCACGTGCGAGCTCTGCACACTCCTCCAAGGTGATGCCCGATACAGGGATGAGAGGACATACGTCGCAAGCACCCATACGTGGGTGAGCACCCTTGTGCTGACGCATATCGATAAGCTCTGTTGCGCGCTTGATGGCTGCCACAGCAGCATCACATACAGCCTTAGGCTCACCTACGAAGGTTACCACGGTGCGGTTTGTTGCCTCACCTGGATCTACGTCCAAAAGCTTTACACCCTTAGCAGCCTCGATAACGTCGGTAATCTGCTTGATTGTCTCCATGTTGCGACCCTCAGAGAAGTTAGGTACGCACTCGATAATTCTTTTCTGCATTGTTCTATAGTTTTAGTTTGTATTATTGTCTGTTTGTTACGTTTTGCGCTTCGGGGCTAGTTGCCCACGTCGCTACGCTCCTCGGCATGACGGTGGGAGGAGCCACTACACCAACTACATCATTGCAAGTCTTGACACCAGTTGCGGCAATATTTTAGAGAGATTAGGGAAATTAGTGAATTTAGCGATTGGTGTATCTATTGTGCATCTTCTATTGCTACCTCCTTAAACTCCCTAAACGCCTTAATCACTGCACCCCAAAGCAACAAGCCCAATGCCGCAGATGCGCCCTTATCACAACAAAACCTCGTAGTCGACATCTACTCGTTCCAGACGACGACTCTTGCAGTAGTCGCTAATAACAACGTGGAGCGGGTGGATTTTGTATGCCTCCATCTTCTCCCACGACTCGAAGTCGGCGGTGAGCACGGCGTCATATGATGAGGCGGTCTTCTTGATGTTGACACCCACCTCGGCGCGTAGGAGACCGTCAATCTTACCATTAAGCGCCTCGAGGCGGCTCTTCATCTGCTGTGCGATCTGCTGTGGTGTTTCGTCCATATCGCGGCGGAACTTCCACATTACAATGTGACGTATCATATATAAGTTTTGTGTTATGTGTTCAATCATACAAATATAGGCATTTTTTCGCAACTATAATCACCTACGGTGATATTTTTATGCACAAGAGCGAAGAAATGGGCAATGAACAGCGAGCAGTTGGCAATTTTGGATTATTGATTGATAATTATCTCCCCACCCTATTGCCATTAGGAAATATTTTTGTAAATTTGTAGGAGAAACATTTAACGAACAAACACAAAATATATGACACCTGTTTATATCTGGATTATCGCAGCGCTGTTGTTATTCATCATCGAGCTATTCACCTCGGGATTTGCTGTTATATGTCTCGCCATAGGCGCGGCAGGAGGCGCCATAACAGCCGCCATAACCGACAATACGGTAGCTCAGATTACCGTCTTCGCCATAGTGTCGGTACTCTCGATAGCCGCACTACGCCCCGTACTCAAGCGCACACTCATGCGCGAAAATAAGGTGGTGCGCACAAATGCCGACGCCATGATAGGTCGTCGTGGCACCGTATGCGCCATGGTTGACGACGACGAGGGTCGTGTGATGATTGATGGCGTAGACTGGAAGGCACGCTCGGTGGATGGCACACCAATAGAGGTGGGCACCAAGGTAGAGGTAGTCAAAATGGATAGTATTATATTAATCGTTAAAAAGTTATAGTTATGGGACCAGGATTAATCGTTGTTATCGTTATCGCCGCCATTGCGGTAATATATGTACTTAAGGGCATCAAGATTATCCCACAGTCGGAGACACGCGTCGTTGAGCGCCTCGGCCGCTATGACCGCACACTACAGTCGGGCATCAACTACCTACTACCTATCATCGACCGCGCACGCGAGGTATACCAGCGCGACGAGATAAGATACTCCGACGGCACTAAGATCGCCACTATGCGCGCCACATCACGCATCGACCTCCGCGAGCAGGTGTACGACTTCGACAAGCAGAGTGTTATCACCAAGGATAACGTCACCACGACTATCAACGCACTTCTCTACTTCCAGATTGTAGACCCTGTGAAGTCGGTATACGAGATTGACAACCTACCCAACGCCATAGAGAAGCTTACGCAGACAACACTGCGTAATGTCATAGGCGAGCTTGAGCTCGACGAGACACTAACCTCGCGTGACACCATCAACTCGAAGCTTCGTGCCGTATTGGACGAGGCAACAAACAAGTGGGGCGTGAAGGTAAACCGTGTTGAGTTGCAGGATATTACACCTCCCGACTCTGTACGTCGCACCATGGAGTTGCAGATGCAGGCGGAGCGTGAGCGTCGTGCCAAGGTCCTCGAGGCCGAGGGACAGAAGGAGGCGATGATTCTCAAGTCGGAGGGTGAGAAGGCATCGCAGATAAACCAGGCCGAGGCCGAGAAACAGACACAGATACTCAAGGCACAGGGTGAGGCTGACGCAAAGATTTTGCAGGCAGCAGCCGAGGCCGAGGCTATCACCCGCGTATCGGAGGCCATAGCCAAGTCGAAGACCGACCCAGCGACATATATGCTTCTAACGAAGTATGTAGACTCACTCAAGGAGATTGCTGCGGGCGACAAGACAAAGACCGTATTCTTGCCCTTCGAGGCAAGCAACCTTGTTGGCGCACTCGGTTCACTAACCGAGCTTATCGACAAGAAGAAGTAGGCCACATATGCCGCATAGAGGGTGTGCACGACCAATAGGTTGTGCACACTTTTTTTGTTGTTAAGGAGTTTAGGGAGATTAGAGAGTTTAGGGAATTTAGGGATGACAGCAAAGTTCGAGTATCAATTTTTTCTCTAATCTCATTAATTTCCTTAAACTCCCTACCCTCCCAATTCAATGATAGCAGGCGGCATAAGAATAATTCTTATCGGCAGCCGTGATACATGGTCATCGAAAAAGAATATCCCCGAGGGATAGTACAACAAGTACAGCCCTCGGGGATTATCCTTGAGATATGCTGCAGATGCTGCCTTATCGTAGCAAATTACAATTTGAGGATAGAAGGTAGCAGATGTGGTCTCGATAAAGAGATTGCCCTGGATGGGTAGTACTTGACGTACGTCCCATTCAGGGCAATGATTGAGAGGCCGCAGATGCTGCCTTATCTCCTCAAATTACTTAAGGTTGAGAGTCTCTGAGGTATACAAATAACGCTTAATACTACGCTTTGGAGTCTTCACAAACTCCTCACGGTGGATGACGATGTTAGCGACCTTCTCGTAAGAGGCAACAAGGGTATTAAGAGTCTTGAGGTTCTCCTCCATAATCTCAGGAAGACGCTCCATGTCTACATGCTCAGCATTTGCAAGATCGTAGTCGGGAACTACAAGAGCTGTAAGCTTGCCGTTGTTCTCGATGACGAGAGACTCAGCAACCATATAGAGATTATTGAGGCGCTCCTCAATCTCCTCGGGATAGATATTCTGTCCCGAGCCAGAGAGAATCATGGTCTTGCAACGACCGCGGATATAGAGGTCGCCATCAGGGCCCATGGTACACATATCACCAGTGTGCAACCAGCCATCATCCTCAAGCACCGCCTTGGTAGCAGTCTCATTCTTATAGTAACCCATCATGACATGCTCACCACGAACAAGGAGCTCGCCAGGGATATTCTGCGTGTCGTTAGACATAATCTTAGCCTCGAGCAAGCCAGGGATAATCTTACCGCAAGAGCCCGACTTGAAGTAGGCTGGCACCTCGAAGCTGATGAGAGGCGCACACTCGGTCATGCCATAGCCCACGGTGAGAGGGAACTTAATCTTACGTAGGAAGTCCTCAGTCTCCTTGTTGATGGCAGCACCACCCACGATGAATATCTCAACACAACCACCAAACTGCTCCATAAGGCGCGAAAGGATGGTTGAGTAGATAGCGGTGTTAATCAATGGGATACGCATAGCGATGCTCATAGGCGTCTTCTCCAACATAGGAAGGATACTCTTGCGATACACCTTCTCCAAAATCATAGGCACCGAGCATACGATATGTGGACGCACGCTCTTCATTGCCTCGATGAGAATCTTTGGCGATGGGATACGACCAAGGAGTGTCACATGAATACCGCAAGCCATAGGTGTTAGGAAGTCGAAAGCGCAGCCGAAGGCGTGTGCCAAAGGCAAGAACGACAAGGTACGACCACCAGCGCGGAAGTACTTCTGACCTGTCTTAGGGTTATCCATACCGAGAGCGAAGATGATGTTACCAGTGAGGTTGTTCACAGTAAGCATAACACCCTTTGATGAGCCTGTGGTACCAGAGGTATAGTTGAGCAGACATAGCTCGCTATTGGCAACCTCAGGATAGCTGATATCATCCTTGGTGAAGCCATTAGGATATGCCTTTGCGAAGTGTACATTTATATTATTGATGAACGATGTAATGGCATCACCCTCACGCTCATAAATAACATGGAAGTCGGTGAGCGAGAATACAGCCTTAATCTCGGGAATCTGCTCACCCTCGATATCATCCCAGAAGTTATCGCCGAGGAAGAGAAGCTTACTCTCCGAGTGGTTGACAATGTTGATTACGTCGTTTGGGTTAAAGTCCTGAAGGATGGGGACGATAACTGCACCATAGGTTACAGTTGCCAAATAGCTCACACACCAGCGTGTGTTGTTACGTCCTATAAGTGCCACCTTATCGCCACGCTCGATACCAGCCTCCTTGAATACGAGGTGTATCTTGGCAATGTCCTGCGCAAGGTCGAAGTAGGTGAATGTCTCCTTTTTGAAGTAGTCGGTAAGAGCGGGCATCTCGCTATGATCACGGAAACTCTGCTCAAAAATCTTGATTAAATTCTTATCCAACATAAGGTATTAAGATATATTGTTTTGAATCAATTATTTTTGCAAATATACAAAATTAAATTCGGATTAAAAAATTTTCAACCAATTTTCTCATCAATAACACAATAAAAGTATAAAAACATTTTACATAATCACTGATTATCAACATGTTGAAAGAACAACAAATTGTTATCATTTTCATCCCAGAGGCTTCATGTGGCAATATTGTACAATTTATTTCGCTTTTTTCCACACCCAAAATAGCCAACGCCGAAAAATAATTGCCCCCAGAGCACTACTAATCACCATTTTTTTAGTATCTTTGTGCGATTATAGCTATTTGTAAGGACAAATAATTAAAAACATCATACTATGAACGTATCGTATAACTGGCTAAAGCGCTATCTCGATGCCGACATCTCGGCTGAGCGCATTGCTGAAATACTCACCGAGCTCGGCTTGGAGGTCGAGGAGTTCGAGAAGATTGAGACCATCAAGGGTGGCCTTAAGGGCGTTGTTGTGGGCGAGGTACTCACATGCGAAGATCACCCCGACTCAGACCACCTCCACATAACAACTGTCGATGTGGGTGCTGAGGCTCCACTACAGATTGTTTGTGGCGCTGCTAACTGCCGCCAGGGCCTCAAGGTAATGTGTGCCACCGTAGGTGCCGTATTGTACCCTATCGACTCCGACGAGGAGTTCAAGATTAAGCGCAGCAAGATTCGTGGCGTTGAGTCCCTCGGTATGCTATGCGCAGAGGATGAGCTCGGCATCGGCCGCAACCACGAGGGCATCATGGAGCTCCCTGCAGAGGCTAAGGTGGGCACACCCGCCAAGGAGTATCTCAACATTGCTGACGACTACCTCATCGGCATTGGCCTCACGCCTAATCGTGTGGATGCAGCGTCGCATATCGGCGTAGCACGCGACCTTGCGGCATATCTCAAGAGCCGTGGCGAGCGTGTGGAGTTCAAGCTCCCATCTGTCGAGGGCTTCAAGGTGGACAACACATCACGCACAATAGAGGTGGAGGTCGTTAACCAGGAGGCGGCACCACGCTATGCGGGTATCACCGTTAGCGGTTGTAAGATTGCCCCATCACCCGAGTGGATGCAGAACGAGTTGCGTGCCGCAGGCATCAACCCCAAGAATAACCTCGTGGACATCACCAATTATGTCCTCTTCGAGCTTGGTCAGCCATTGCACGCCTTCGATGCAGATAAGATTGAGGGTGGCAAAGTGGTGGTACGTTCGGCAGTCGAGGGCGAGAAGTTCGTGACATTGGATGGCGTAGAGCGCACACTAACGGCTAACGATCTTATGATCTGCTCAGCAGAGCGTCCTATGTGTATCGCTGGTGTATATGGCGGTCAGGACTCAGGTATCTCTGACTCAACAGTAAACGTATTTATCGAGAGCGCCTACTTCCACCCTGTGTGGGTGCGCAAGACCGCTAAGCGCTTCGGTCTCAACACCGACGCATCGTTCCGCTTCGAGCGAGGCATCGACCCAAATATCCAGGTATATGCCCTCAAGCGCGCTGCGATGCTCATGCAGGAGCTCGCTGGTGGCCGCATAACATCTGAGATTATCGACATCAACCCAACACCTGCACAGCACTTCGAGTTCGACTTCTCGTTGGAGCGCGCCCGCAAGCTCATCGGCAAGGATATCGCCGAGGAGACCTTCATGACGATCCTCGAGGCCTTGGATGTAGAGGTACGTGGTCGTGAAGGCGAGGTGTTGCACGTTGCAGTACCACCCTACCGCGTAGATGTTCAGCGCGAGGCCGACCTCGTGGAGGATGTGTTGCGCGTATATGGTTACAACAACATCGAGGTATCTGACCATGTTAACTCTACATTGTCATACGCCCCAAAACCAGATAAGGCACGCCTACAGAATGTAGCCTCTGACTACCTCTCGGCTAATGGCTATACAGAGATTATGTCTAACTCGCTCACCAAGGCTGGCTACTACGAGGGCTCTACATCATACCCTGTGGAGCGCTGCGTGAAGATCCTCAACCCACTATCTCAGGACCTCAACGTGATGCGCCAGACACTACTCTTCAACGCCCTTGAGGCCGTGGAGCTCAACGTAAATCGCCGTAATGCCAACCTCAAGATGTACGAGGTGGGCAACTGCTATACGTTTGTCGAGGAGAAGGCATCGGAGGAGAACACCTTGGCTAAGTATGAGGAGAGCTACCGCATAGGCATCACCGTTACAGGTCTCGCCACACAGCTCGCATGGAACAGCAAGGCTGAGGGCTCATCGTTCTTCACCCTCCGCGCCATAGTCGAGAAGCTGTTGAAGCGCTTCGGCATCGACATCTACGCCTTGCAGTGCGAGGCCCTCGACTGCGACCTCTATGGCGACGCCATAGTCCTCAAGCAGGGACCTAAGGAGGTGTTGCGCATGGGTGTCGTTTCGCCTATCGTGCGTAAGAAGTTCGACATCAAGCAGGAGGTATACTTCGCCGAGATAGACTTCGACCAGCTCATCAAGATGACCAAGAAGTCGAAGGTTCAGTTCAAGGAGCTTTCTAAGTTCCCTGAGGTTAAGCGCGACTTGGCACTGCTCGTAGACAAGAGCGTGTCGTTCGCACAGCTACGCACTACAGCCTTCGCATCGGAGAAGAAGCTTCTTAAGTCGGTATCACTATTCGACGTCTACGAGGGCGACAAGCTCCCTGAGGGCAAGAAGTCATACGCCCTAAGCTTCATCCTCGAGGATAAGAACCAGACCTTGACAGACAAGCAGATTGAGCGCACCATGGCCAACATCCAGGCACAGCTCGAGCAGAAGTGCAAGGCCGAGGTACGTAAGTAGGCATTGTAGCATATTACTCTGAGAGGTTGTCCGACATAAGTTGGGCAACCTCTCTATATTTGTCACCCGCGTCTGACAAAATGTCATATTTACACTCTTGGCACACCATTTGTCACTGATGCCAGCGTTACGAACGACAATAATAAATTTAAAACATATATAGCTATGAAGACAGGAAACATTGGTGTTACAACCGAGAACATCTTCCCCGTAATCAAGAAGTTCCTATACTCCGACCACGAGATATTCCTTCGCGAGTTGGTATCTAATGCTGTGGATGCCACCGAGAAGTTGAAGACACTCTCGGCAAAGGGCGAGATGAAGGGCGAGTTAGGCGATATGACTATTCGCGTGGCAGTAGACAGCGAGGCCAAGACACTAACAATCACCGACCGCGGCATCGGCATGTCGGAGGCCGAGGTGGAGAAGTACATCAACCAGATTGCATTCTCGGGCGCCGAGGAGTTTATGGCGAAGTACAAGGAGCAGACCATCATTGGTCACTTCGGCCTTGGCTTCTACTCGTCGTTCATGGTATCGGACAAGGTGGAGATATTCTCGCAGTCGTACCGCCAGGAGGAGAAGAGCGTGCACTGGAGCTGCACAGGAACGCCCGAGTATGAGCTCGAGACCCTCGACGAGAAGCTCGACCGCGGAACACGCATCGTGCTACACCTATCCGAGGAGAGCCTTCAGTATGCCCAGCGCAGCGAGGTGGAGAGGCTACTAAGAAAGTACTGCCACTTCCTCCCCGTAGCCATAGCATGTGGCAAGAAGCAGGAGTGGAAGGATGGTAAGTATCAAGATACTGACGAGGATAACATCATCAACGACACCACCCCACTATGGACACGCAAGCCAACGGAGATTTCAGAGGAGGAGTACAAGGCATTCTATGCCGACCTATACCCAACCTCCGAGGAGCCGCTATTCTACATACACCTCAACATCGACTATCCGTTTAACCTCACAGGTATCCTCTACTTCCCGAAGATACGCAACAACTTCGAGATTCAGAAGAACCGCATACAGCTATACTGCAACCAGGTCTTCGTCACCGACGAGGTTACGGGCATAGTCCCCGAGTACCTAACACTCCTACATGGCGTCATCGACTCACCAGACATCCCGCTCAACGTATCGCGCAGCTACCTACAGAGCGATGCCAACGTAAAGAAGATATCGGGATACATCACCCGCAAGGTGGCAGACCGTCTACAGGAGCTCTTCAACACCATGCGTGAGGACTACGAGAAGAAGTGGGACGACCTCAAGATATTCATCCAGTATGGTGTGCTTACCGACGAGAAGTTCGCCGAGAAGGCGTCGTCATTCATGCTCTGGAAGTCTATCGAGGGTAAGTACTACACCGCCGAGGAGTATGTCGAGAAGGTTAAGGATATGCAGACCGACAAGGATGGCTTCACCATCATGCTCTATGTCGACGATGTGGAGGGCAAGAACAGCTTCGTGGAGGCGGCCAAGGCTAAGGGCTACGATATCCTGGAGATGAACGGCCAGCTCGACAGCCACTACATCCAGTACCTGGAGTCGAAGATGGAGAAGGTACGCTTCGTACGCGTTGACTCCGACGTTGTCGACAACCTCATCCGCAAGGCGGAGCAGCAGGCCATGTCGCTAAGCTCGGAGCAGCAGCAGATAATGCGACCCGTCTTCGAGAGCCAGATGCCTACCGACGAGAAGATACACTACCACGTATCGTTCGAGGCGATGTCAAAGGATGATGCCCCTGTGGTAATCACGCAGAACGAGTTTATGCGCCGCATGAAGGAGATGGCTGCAACATCGGGTGGCGACATGAGTCGCTTCTATGGCGAGATGCCAGACAACTACACCATCACTGTCAATGGTAACCACCCAGTAGTCATCGACATCCTGGGCGAGGTGGAGAGAGAGTATGGCGACAAGCTACGCACCATAGGCAAGAAGATTACGGCTGCCGAGCAGGAGGAGAGCCGCTTCGAGGAGACCGTCAAGGATAAGAAGAGCGAGGAGCTAACACCCGAGGAGCGCGACATGCGCGAGAGCCTATCTAAGCGCGTTGTAGAGCTACGCACCGAGCGTGATAGCCGCCTTGAGGAGATTGGCAAGGGTAACCGCAAGGTACGCCAGATTATCGACCTCGCGCTACTCTCCAACGGCATGCTCAAGGGTAAGAACCTAACGGAGTTTATCCAGCGCTCAATATCGCTTATCGAGTAGGAGCATATAGATTGACAGATAGAATAAGACCGACTAAAGAGTAATCCTTAGTCGGTCTTTTCATCATATTAATATCCTCCCATCTTCTCTCTCATTGCATCCATCTGCATCTCCTCTACACTTTTACGTCCTGTCCAAAAATCCAGATAGAAGAACTGATCAAGATTATCCTTATATATTTCGGTACCACCAAACGTTGATGATTTACCGACTTCTACATCTTGACCATTCTCTTTAGTTACATACCATACGGTATGTGGGAGTGGGAGCCACTTATATTCAGAATTTACGGCACCAAGCAACTCATTTTCCACCTCTGATAGTGGTGCATCATACTCGGAAGCGACCTTTTTCATAAAGTCCTCCATGTTATCCATAGTCATAAAGGATATAGAAACAATAATAGCATATACACCCAATACAAAATATATAAGACTCAGCCAATTAAAGTTATTCATAGTAAATATTATTATTTAATTATTAATAAGTCCGCATATATAGGGGGAAGTAGGGAGGGACTAAACAAATAAAAAGTGCGGACATTATTGCCGATATCGGATTCTGAGGTCTTCCACAACCATGTCCCCACATACGGAATAAAGCCCACACTAAATAGATAGTGTGAGCGCAAACTTTATTCCTCGGGGACTGTGTAAAAATGTGGAAGTTTCAGAATCCCGAAATATAAGCTAACGCTTTTTATGTTTATATGTCCCTAAAGTCTATTATTTTACCATAGGCATTTAGCATTAATTATCTATAACACAAATATAATCATTAAAATCAAAATCTCAAAGTAACTCAGTAGACACTTATTGTACTACATCGTTTCGAGCACCTCCATAAGCCACTTGGGGGCACGCTGCGGACGACGTGTAACGCTATCGATAAAGCCCAAAGTTGTTGAACCAAAGGCTACCTCACGGCCATCCTCGCCACGAATCTCATACTTGAAGACCATGCGCGCCATGGGCAGCTCATCGACGATGGTCGTAATAGACAACAACTCATCGTAGTATGCCGGCTGCTTATACTTAACATTGACCTCGACGATAGGCATCATGACGCCACGACGCTCCATCTCGGCATAGGTCATACCTACGGCGCGAAGCCACTCTGTGCGGGCAGCCTCAAAAAATCTAACGTAGTTCGAGTGGTGCACAATACCCATCTGGTCGGTATGGTGGTACTCGACACGCAACTTATGTACAAAGCTCTTCATATCTTAACTATTTGAATTCAATAACTACTCTACCATCGACCATCTCGGCGAGGATTATATGACGGCCATCAATGGTTATCTCCATATCGCGGCCATTAACCGAGGCCTCATAGCAACCGCTACATGGCAGCTGTTTATCATCGTCCTCCACTGCAACAACACCCGTACGGGCAATACCTATTACTATATATGGGTGACCGAGAATCTCCGTCATGCGTCTCATATTGCCGTTTGCAATGAGGTTGCGTACAACAGTAGAGCTAACCCTATCTCCCGCATCGGTATGTTGTTCCACGCGCTCCACCTCAAAGTTCAACTCCTGAGCAAGAGGCAGCAACGACTCATAACGTCCCTCGCTACCACGACCGAAGCGGTGGTTATAGCCCACGACCATACCACGCATGCCCACGCTTGCGACAAGACTACGCACAAACTCCTCGTAGCTCTGGCTACGGAAATTATCATCGAAGTGTACGACAACAAGGTGGTCTACGCCCCTCTTCGCCAAAAGACAAGCGCGCTCCTCGATAGTCGTGAGCAGCTGCATATCCTCGGCACGCCCCATGGCGATGCGAGGGTGCGGATCGAAGGTGACGACAACACTCTGGCATGCCAAGCGCTGAGCCATGGCTGTAAGGCGGCCTAACAACACAGCGTGGCCACCATGCACACCATCGAACGACCCCACGGTGACAACCGTAGGATAGCATGAGGCGAAGCTATCTATGCCATAGTGTATTGTCATTAGCTATTATCTTCAGCGACTTTCACAAAGTAGGCCACCTTCTCCAAGAGGGTTGTGATATCGTAGTTCTCAACGACGATACCCTGAGGGAAGTTGAGGGGTGCAGAGGTGAAGTTAAGCACACCCTTGATGCCCGCATTGATGATTGGTAGCACGAGTGCCGCAGCGGCAGAGGTTGGCGAGGTGACGATGACGATGCTTATATCCAGCTCGTCGACACGCTCCTCGAACTCATCGATATGGTAACACGGAATGTTGTCGATAGTCGAGCCCACCTTCTTTTCATCGACATCGAAGGCTGCCGTAACGCGCAACTTAAGGCCCTTGCCATTGAAGTAACGTGTCACCGCCTGACCGAGGTGTCCCATGCCGATGATAGCCATGTTCATGGGTTGCTCGCTATAGAGTATGTTATCGATGAAGTCGATGAGCACCTTCACGTCGTAGCCCTTCTTCGTATCGCTCGAGAAGCCTATGAGCATGAGGTCGCGGCGCACCTGCACAGCGGTGATGCCATGCATACCCGCCAAGACGTGCGAGAATACATGGGTGATACCCTGCGCATGGCATTTGATAAGCGTACGGCGATACTCGCTAAGACGCTCGATGGTCTTCTCCGGTATGTTTGATGCTATGTTTGCCATTGGTTATTACTTTGCTGTGATGGTGAAGTCGTCGTTATACTGCTCCAACATCCACTCGCTATTGACGTTAACGCCATCCTCGCGGACAAAGCGATAGAGAGTTGTTAGTGGCTTGACAGACTCACCCATGAAGTTTGCATCGAGACCACTATACATACGACGACAGAAGATCATCGCCGCATCGTAGCCTCTATATGAGAATGCCGTAGGCATAGAGCCATAGGTCTTGATATAACGACCATCGAAGAGACGTATGGTCTCGTCGTGACGCTTAGCATGATAGGAGACAACAAACGAGACGTTATTCTTGAAGAATAGCTGTGGGTCTACGTTGTTGAGACGTGTCCACTTGTGGTTGCCAATAATATCGTACTCGCCAATGATATGGCCTCTATCGGTGAGCATGGTCTTTGTCGACGATAGCGTTGTGAGTATTCTATCAATGTCGACAGCCTGGTCGGCAACAATGATGAAGGTCTTCTTTGTGCGACTCTTAAGTATAGTCTCAATATTTACCGCCGAGCCACTCTCGCCCGAAGCCGTGCGGTTATAGAAGTATGAGCCTCTATTGAAGACATATTTTAGATTGGTGCGGTTCATCGATGTCACCTCGCCACTAACCTCACGTAGGAAGTCGTTATCGTTCGTCGAGGCATAGATGGTGATAATCTCGCGCTCGCCACCAAGGATATCTCTCACCTTGTCGTACTTATGGGTACGCTCAGGGCTCATCTGGAAGAGCACAGGGCTATTCAACGACTCGATGTTGGCAAGGGGCGACACGACGGCGATATTCTCGTTCTCGGCATGACCCACGACATAGCGCAACTCATTCTCAAAGACAGGACCTATGAGCAGCTGAGCATCAAGGAAGGCATCCTCGTAGGTCATGATATCGTTAATCACGCGAGCATCGTTCTGAGTGTCGAAGACGGTGAGGTCTATAGAGTAGCCATCCTCTTTGAGGTCCTCCATCGCCATGAGCACACCACGATAGAAGTCAACATAGTTGGCCTTAACCTTACCACCAACCTGGAATGGAAGCATGAGGGCCACCTTGAGGGTGTTATTATTGCCAAGCTCCATGAAGTCTACATCAGTACTGCGGAATGAGCGCTGCTCCTTCTTTGCGTCACCAAATAGGAACCACGCAAACGAAGACTCCTCCTCCTCGACAACGACAGGGTCATCATCCGAGCGTCCCGACAGACGTTCACGAGGGGTGAACTCCTCCTCGGTCTCCTCCTCGGTCTCCTCCTCGGTGGCTGCATCGTCAGCACTCTGCTCCGTCTGCTGCGCCACTGGCTGCTGCTCCTCATCAGCATCGGGCTTTGGGAGATCCTCCTCAGAGATAGTACTGCTTAGGAGCACCACCATACCCTGCTTGAGGTCACCCGCCGTACGTAGCTTATTGAGGGCTAGGAACTCACGCTCGGTAAGCCCAGCGCGACGTGCCAATGAGTAGACAGTATCGCCTGGCTGCACAACATACTCGTTAGGCTTCAGCTCCTCGCTCTGCTCCTTTTTGTCTATTTCCTCGGTTGTGGCATATCCCACCTCGCCACGACGTATGCGTAGCTCCTGGCCCAAGCTCAACTTAGAGGGGTCTACAGATGGGTTATCCTGGCGCAACACGTCGACAGATATCTTATATTGTCGGGCTATCGAGTAGAAGGTATCTCCCGACACCACCTTGTGCAGATAGAATTTACTATCGGCAGTGTTACCACCATCACTCTTCTTTGACGAGCTCTTCTTATCGTTGCATGGCACATAGATGATCTCATCGACACGCAATGTTGCTGGCGAGAGTCCCTCGTTGCAGTCGATAATCTGCTTCTCGGTAACGCCATACGCCTTGGCTATCGAGTAGAGCGTATGTCCCTTCTCAACCTTGTGAACATATACCTTCTTGCCATTGCGAATCACTATCTGTGTCGATGGCTCGATGCTAAATGCCGACACCGATATGGCGGTAAATAGCACGACAAACAATAGACGTAGAGACTTCATATGAGTGTTCTATGTAAATGGTTATTTCTGCGTTGCACGCAGACGTATCTCCGTAAATATCTTTTTGGTGTACTGCGGGAAGTCACCATTCATCAGCCATGCGTAGTAGCTTGGCTCGACGGCAAATATCTCAGCCACACTGCGTCCCTTGTACTTACCGAAGGTGAATATCTCCTCACCCTTATCATTTAGGGCTATGCGTCCTGCGAAGTCGACCACCTCGCCATGTGTCGAGAATGCCGACAACGACTCTACAGTGTCGCCAATATCACCATAGCGCTCAATTTGCGCCTCCAGCACCTCATATGTAGCAAGGGTATCGGCCTCGGCAGAGTGGGCATTCTCAAGATCCTTGTCGCAGTAGAATTTATATGCTGCCACCAACGTACGCTGCTCCTTCTTGTGGAAGATGTTCTGCACGTCGATATAGCTGCGACGCTTGAAGTCCACATCTACGCCAGCACGCATGAACTCCTCGACGAGCACAGGGAGGTCGAAGCGATTGGAGTTGAAGCCTCCGAAGTCGCACCCCTCGATAAACTGTGCCAACGACTTGGCTATCTGCTTGAATGTTGGTTCATCCTTTACATCCTCATCGGTTATGCCATGCACGGCAGTTGCCTCAGCAGGTATTGGCATCTCGGGATTTATGCGACGTGTCTTCACCTGCTTGGTGCCATCCACGAGGATTTTGACCATGGAGATCTCCACTATGCGGTCATGCGCCGTATCGACACCTGTGGTCTCAAGGTCGAAGAATATTATTGGTCGCTTAAGCTTTAAGTTCATAGCTATTGTTTTAGGTCTTGTGGCAAGGGATAGTATACCCAAGCCACAAGAGACTATTTTTGTTGGAAGAGGTAATAATCTCAATGATTATCACGCTCTTATCACAAGAAATATATTTTTTGTTAGAAGGGGTTAGATACAACGCTCGGCGAATTGCGAGGCGATGGGCTGTACTTGGCGTACTGCCCATTGCTGAGATAATTCGTTAGCGGCAGTAGATGACCCCTTATCACAAAAAAGATTATGCGTTGATCATCATCGGCATAAGCAACATCAACACCTCTGTCGCATGCTTGTCATCGTAGACTGGCTTGAAGACGCCTGCGCGTGTTGAGTCTGCGAGCTCCACAACGACTGTTGGTGTGTCGATGTTAGAGAGGATCTCAACGAGGAATGTAGACTTGAAGCCGATGGTAACAGGCTGGCCATCGTAGCTGCATGTGATGGTCTCGTTAGCAGATACTGAGAAGTCGATATCCTGTGCTGCGAGGCTGATCTTGTTAGCAGCGATATCCATGCGGATGAGGTTTGTTGTTGGGTTAGAACATACTGCCACACGACGGATACCGTTGAGAAGCTCCACGCGGTCTACAAGCACCTTGTTAGGGTTGGCTGTTGGGATTACAGCGTTGTAGTTAGGATAGTTACCCTCGATAAGGCGGCATACGAGCTTATGGTTCGAGAGGTCAAAAATTACATTCTTAGCATCGAAGGTCACACGTACAGGAGCATTCTCCTTAACGAGCATACCCTTGAGGAGGTTGGCTGGCTTCTTAGGGAGGATGAATGATGAGTTGAAGTCTACATCTACTGACTCGGCCATTGAGCGCACGAGCTTATGGGCGTCGGTAGCTACGAAGGTCACCTTACCCTCCTCGAAGTTGAAGTATACGCCATTCATCACTGGACGAAGCTCATCATCAGCGGTGGCGAAGATTGTCTTATTGATGCCAGCGATAAGCATATCTACATCCATAAGTATCTCCTTATGCTCAGCACCTACGGTAGGCACTGCAGGGTAGCTCACAGCGCTTGCACCAGGGATTGAGAGTGAGCCGCTTGCCCAACGGATCTTAATCTCCCAGGTGGTGTCGTTAACATCGAACTCGAGAGGCATCTCTGGGAACTCCTTGAGTGAGTCGAGCATAAGCTTTGCAGGAGCAGCGATAACACCCTCACGCTCCACGCCCTCAACCTTAAGGTGGCCAACGAGTGTTGTCTCGAGATCTGAGGTGGTCACGGTGAGCTCCTCGCCCTTAAGCTCGAGGAGGAAGTAGTCGAGGATTGGGAGTGTGTTCTTATTGCTGATTACCTTTCCGGTTGCTGCAAGTAGCGACAATAGCGCTGAGCTTGATACTGTAAATTTCATAGTCTTAGTCTTTTTTATTTTGTTATTATTTTAGTTCAAAACTGTTTTACGCTCCTCACTGGGGCGATTATAATGGAGGAGACTACAATGTAGCCAACTTATCGAGTGCCATCTCAATCATACGACGCACAAATGGCTTGTAGTCGGTGCAGGCATCCTTAGCCACACGCTGGGCGATGATTGTGCATATTGTCGCTGCGCGGTGACCCATGAGGGCGGCAAGGCCCGCAAGAGCAGAGCCCTCCATCTCGAAATTGGTGATGCGACGTCCCTCGAACGAGAATGACTCTATCTTCTCATTTAGCTTGAGGTCGTGGGGAGCGAGGCGCACCCAGCGTCCCTGTGGGGCGTAGAAGCCAGGAGCGGCTATGGTGATACCCTCGCGTGTTGACTCTTTGAATAACTCGTAGAGGTCATCATGGGCATTCACGAAGTATGGTGCTGGGAGCTTCTTATCCCATGCGGTATGCTCCTCAAAGGCGGCCTCAAGAGCAAGGTCGCAGACACCATCGCGGCCAGCATAGTATGATAGTAGGCCGTCGAAGCCGAGCGACGTGCGCGAGAAGAGAACCTCTCCCACCTCGATGTCGCGCTGTATGGCACCCGAGGTACCGAGGCGCACGAGGGTTAGCTGACGGAAGTTATCCTTGACCTGACGTGTTGCAAAGTCGACATTCGCCAAGGCATCGAGCTCGGTAACACAGATGTCGATATTTCCGATGCCGATACCCGTTGACATCACTGTCATACGCTTACCCTTGTAGGTGCCAGTGACGGT
This sequence comes from Alistipes sp., assembly GCA_045654925.1. Classification (GTDB taxonomy): domain Bacteria; phylum Bacteroidota; class Bacteroidia; order Bacteroidales; family Rikenellaceae; genus Alistipes. Next base: position 34,293 of record JAZOOI010000022.1, read on the forward strand.
CAAAAACTCACGATTGGTCACCTCGCACTCCTTGCTATCGAAGTACTCGGCAATCATGGCCACACGCCCTGGATCGCCCACCAAGATAACTATATCGGCAAGCTGTTCGGGCTTGAGGTGAAGGTGGAAAATAGAGCCATCACCATTGATTATCAGCTCAGAAGATGGTATCGTTCTCATATCGCTCAATAATTTATCTCCAAATTATTTTTAATATTCGCGTAAAATTAATAATTTTGTCAGAAATAGCAAAACTTTTAGCGACTTTTTACAACTATGACACTCATAAAATCTATTTCTGGCATACGTGGCACCATCGGTGGATGCCCCGCAGACAACCTTACACCTATTGACGTAGTCAAGTTCACAACTGCCTACACACGCCTCATCAAGGAGAAGCACCCCGAGAGAGCTATCACCATTGTTGTTGGTCGTGACGCTCGTCTCTCGGGCACCATGGTCGATGATCTTGTGGAGGGCACACTCCTCGGCTGCGGCGCAAATGTCATCAATGTGGGACTATGCACAACACCAGGCACCGAGATGGCGGTGTTAACACATAAGGCTGACGGCGGTATCATCATCACAGCATCGCACAACCCACGACAGTGGAACGCCCTCAAGCTTTTAAACGAGCGTGGCGAGTTCCTCGACGACAGCGAAGGTAAGCGCGTGCTGGCGATGGCCGAGGAGAGCGACTTCAGCTACCCCACCATCGATAATATCGGCAAGGTAATCCTTCGCGAGGATTTCAATAAGCGACACATCGAGCAGGTGTTGGCACTCCCATTGGTTGATGTGGAGGCTGTGCGCAAGCGTAAGTTCAAGGTTGTTGTCGACGCAGTGAACTCTGTGGGCGGCGTGGTGATACCAGAGCTATTGCGCGAGCTTGGCTGCGAGGTGGTGGAGCTCAACTGCGAGCCTACAGGCGAGTTTGCTCACAACCCAGAGCCGCTACCTGAGAACCTCACCGAGATATCGGAGGTTATACGCAAAGAGGGTGCCGACCTCGGCATTGTTGTAGACCCCGACGTAGACCGTCTGGCATTTGTCATGGAGAATGGAGAGATGTTTGTCGAAGAGTACACATTGGTAGCCGTTGCAGACTATGTGTTGCGCCACACCAAGGGTAACACCGTATCGAACCTATCATCATCGCGCGCACTGAGCGACGTGACATCGCGCTACGAGGGTTGTAGCTATGCGGCAGCTGCTGTGGGCGAGGTAAACGTGGTGGCAAAGATGAAGCAGACGGGCGCTGTCATCGGTGGCGAGGGCAATGGCGGCGTCATCTACCCTGAGCTACACTATGGTCGTGATGCCTTGGTGGGCGTTGCTCTCTTTTTGACCTATTTTGCGGGCCTCGATATGACCATGTCGGAGTTGCGCAAGACATACCCTGCATACTTTGCATCGAAGAACAAGATTGAGCTAACGCCAGAGATTGACGTAGACAAGATTCTTGCAACCATAAAGAGCAGATACTCAAACGAAAGAGTAAACGACATAGATGGTGTAAAGATTGACTTTGAGGCGAGCTGGGTACACCTACGCAAGTCGAATACCGAGCCTATCATCCGCATCTATACAGAGGCTCACACAGCCGAGGAGGCAGACACTTTGGCCAAGCGCTTCATTTCCGAATTGGAACAAATATCTAAGGAGTAACACTGCTCCATAAATAGCTCAGAGGCGACCCTCAACACAGTGAAGGTCGCCTCTATTTTTATGCTATATTAGCTCTTTAGATGAAGATATACTTTAGGATGAACAACACGGCAAGGATGTACATCGTAGGGGTAATCTTCTTATGCTTACCACACATGAAGTTTATCAAAACATAGGCAATCATGCCGAGTAAGATACCATTCGATATGGAGTAGGTGAATGGCATCATAATAACACATATGAAGGCTGGTATTGCCTCGGCAAAGTCGTTCCACTGAATCTTTGCCACAGGCTCCAACATCAACAGACCAACGATAATAAGCGCGGGTGCGGTAGCAGCAGCGGGGATAGATAGGAAGAGTGGTGAGAAGAAGAGGGCTACAGCAAAGCATACCGCAACGGAGAATGCCGTAAGTCCCGAACGGCCACCCTGCGCAACACCAGCGGCACTCTCCACATAGGTAGTCGTGGTAGATGTTCCAAGCATAGAGCCAGCAGTGGTTGCAATAGCGTCAGCCATAAAGGCCTGTCTGATACGATAGATTTTACCATCCTTATCAATCATATTGGCCTTCGTACACACGCCCACAAGGGTACCTACAGTGTCGAACATATCGATAAATAGGAAGGTAAAGACCACAACAAGCATATCGAGGGTGAATACATTCTCGAACTCGAATTGGCAGAAGATGGGGGCTATAGACTCGGGGTGAGATACCACACCTTTGAACTCGGTAACGCCCATGAATATGCCGATAACCATCGTAAAGAGGATGCCTATAAGAATAGAGCCTGGGACATTACGCATATAGAGCAAGCCTGTGATAGCCAGGCCTATAAGAGCCAAGAGACCAGAGCCCGAAGTTACATCTCCGAGTGTCACCAACGTAGCCTCATCGTTGACCACAACACCCGCACTGCTAAGGCCGATAAAGGCGATAAAGAGACCTATACCAGCACCTATGGCGTGGCGAAGGCTCTGGGGGATAGCGTTCACGATAGCCTCGCGAATGTTACCCAGCGTGAGCAGGATGAAGATGATACCCTCAATGAAGACCGCAGTAAGGGCAAACTGCCACGAGTAGCCCATGCCGAGGCAGACGCTATAGACAAAGAAGGCATTAAGACCCATGCCTGGAGCAAGACCAAAGGGCAACTTACCCAAAAAGGCCATGGCGAGACATCCGATGATGGCAGCCAAAGCAGTAGAGGTGAAGACCGCACCTGCGGGCATTCCATCCAGAAGCCCAAACATCGAAGGATTTACGGCAAGGATGTAGGACATGGTAAGGAAGGTTGTAATACCCGCCACAATCTCCCTGCGGACCGTGGTCTTGGTGGGGTCAAAACCGAAGAGTTTCTTCAACATACTTATTTAGTTTATAGGCTTAAATATATCTATCTTACAACGACACTGTTGTAGCACAGTTTTTGGCGTGCTGGTTGCATATTATTAACAAAGATAGTTATAATTATTTAAATTGTAGCAAGAGGCGTTAAAATCTTGCAAATACTATCATTTTTTTATAACTTTGCAAAATCAGCAATATGGCTGGTAACAAGCAAAACCTTAAAACAACAGATACTATGAAATTAGCAAACGACTACATCAAGCAGAACAGAGAGCGATTCTTGGAGGAGCTCTTCGACCTACTTCGCATACCATCAATCAGCGCGCAGCCATCGCTACACAAGAACGACATGGTGCGTTGTGCCGAGTGGCTTGCTGCATCGCTTGTTAAGGCGGGTGCCGACCGTGCCGAGGTGATGCCTACAGAGGGTAACCCTGTGGTATATGCCGAGAAGATCATCGACCCTAAGGCCAAGACAGTCCTCGTATATGGTCACTACGACGTTATGCCTGAGGATCCTATCGACGAGTGGAAGACAAACCCATTCGAGCCTGAGATTAAGGATGGTCGCATATGGTGCCGTGGTGCCGACGACGACAAGGGTCAGCTCTTCATGCACGCCAAGGCATTCGAGGCGATGGTGGCTACCGACACCCTACCATGTAACGTTAAGTTCATGCTTGAAGGCGAGGAGGAGATTGGCTCACCAAGCCTTTACAAGTTCTGCGCCGACAACAAGAAGCTCCTCAAGGCCGACATCATCCTTGTCTCTGACACCTCGATGATCAGCCTCGAGTGCCCAACAATCACAGCGGGCTTGCGCGGTCTTACATATATGCAGGTGGAGGTTACAGGCCCAGATAAGGACCTACACTCAGGTCTCTTCGGTGGTGCTGTGGCTAACCCCGCAAATGTTCTTGCGAAGCTTATCGCCGACCTCACCGATGAGTTTGGTCGCGTTAAGATTGCAGGCTTCTACGACGATGTACGCATCCTCTCAGACGCTGAGCGCAAGGCTCTTAACAAGGCTCCATTCTCACTCGACGAGTATAAGAAGGCACTCGACCTTGGCGACGTAGCTGGCGAGGTTGACTACACCACCATGGAGCGCACAGGCATCCGTCCATCACTCGACGTGAACGGCATATGGTCAGGCTACACTGGCGAGGGCACAAAGACCGTAATCCCATCGAAGGCCTACGCAAAGATATCTATGCGTCTTGTACCTAATCAGGACTTCAAGAAGATTGCTAAATTGTTCGAGAAGCACTTCCGTCGCATTGCACCTAAGAGCGTGAAGGTGGATGTTAAGTTCTTGCACGGTGGTGCACCTTATGTATCGCCTACCGACCTTCCAGCATACCAGGCAGCAGAGAAGGCTGTGGAGACAACATTTGGCATCAAGCCACTGCCATTCTACTCTGGCGGCTCTATTCCAATCATCTCGGGCTTCGAGAATATCCTCGGCATCAAGTCTATCTTGCTCGGCTTCGGTCTCTCGAAGGATGCTATCCACTCGCCTAACGAGAGCTATGGTCTCGACCAGTTCGACAAGGGCTTGGAGACATTGCCATACTTCTACAAGTACTTCGCTGAGATGAAGTAGTTGCAACGTATAACCATTTTGGCACCATGCCCCTAAAGGCTCTCAGGAACACTTTAGGGGCATTTTATACTATATAAAGCATGAGAATTCTAATAAGTGTTATTTTTGCGACGCTCCTCATGGGCTGTGCACAAAAGCGAGAGGTGCTATACACTCAGCATGTGACATTCCCTGAGGATGCAACCATCGAAGAGAGGCTTGATATGGCGGCACGCGTAGTGCCCAGCGACAAGCAGCTAGCATGGCAGGAGCTCGAGCTCACGGCATTTATCCACTTTGGCATCAACACCTTCACGGGTAACGAGTGGGGAAGTGGCGAGGAGAGTCCCGCGCAGTTCAACCCCACAGCCCTCGACTGCGAACAGTGGGTGCTGGCGCTCAAGCGCGGAGGCTTCAAGATGGTGATCCTCACCGCCAAGCACCACGATGGCTTCTGCCTATGGCCCACAAAGAGCACCGACCACTCGGTAGCCCACTCTCCATGGCGAGAGGGCAAGGGCGACGTGGTACGCGAGCTTAGCGAGGCTTGTCGCAAGCACAATATGAAGTTTGGCTTCTACCTATCGCCCTGGGACCGCAACGCCAAGAGCTATGGCGACTCGCCCGCCTACAACGATCTATTCATAGAGCAGCTCACGGAGCTTCTAACAGGCTACGGCAAGGTTGACGAGGTGTGGTTCGATGGAGCATGTGGTGAGGGTCCCAATGGCAAGCGCCAGGTCTACGACTGGAAGCGGATACTCGCCACCGTAGAGCGTCTGCAGCCCGACGCCGTGACGGCAATCATGGGCGACGATGTGCGCTGGGTAGGCAACGAGGGTGGTCGCGGTCGCGAGACAGAGTGGAGCGCAACACCCTATACCCCACTATCCCTACCCCATGGTCCCGAAGCTAATGGCGAGCTTGGGCTGGAGGAGATGTCGTCAGATTTGGGCAGTAGAGAGCTTGTGGCAAGGGCAAGGGGCATCAACTGGTACCCCTCGGAGGTCGATGTGTCGATACGCCCAGGATGGTTCTACCACGCCGAGGAGGATGCGGCGGTGCGCACGTTGGCAAACCTCATAGATATATACTACACGTCGGTAGGTCGCAACTCGGTGCTTCTCTTGAACATACCTCCCGACAGACGAGGCCTTATACACGAGATTGACGCCGAGCGCATAGCCGCCTTCAATGACTACATAGAGGCGACCTTCGCCAAGAGCCTCATTCAGGGATGCGTACGCCCCTGGCATGCCGAGGAGGGCGATAACAACGAGTACCGTATTAAGCGTGGCGAGGTGGTCAACACAATCCTCCTACAAGAGGATATACGTCGTGGTCAGCGCGTGGAGCACTTCACCATAGAGGCCTTCTACGATGGAGAGTGGCACAATATAGCCGAGGGCACTACCATAGGCTACAAGCGTCTACTTCGCTTCGAGGAGTGTCGTGCTGAGCGCATAAGGGTGACCATAGATGAGTGTCGCACATCGGCACACATTGCCAACGTAGGGCTATACTATGCCGAGCCACTGCAGTAGGCATAGGCAAGGGTAAAAAAGGAGGGATGAGAACCAATTCTCATCCCTCTTAACGTTGTTGCGCCACCAATTAGAATGGCAAGTCGTCTGGATCGTCAGCAGGCATTGCAGGTGCTGCAGGCATAGGCGCAGGTGCTGGCTGCTGATATGCGGGTTGCTGATATGCGGGCTGCTGATAGCCACCCTGAGGTGCGCCCTCCTGGCGACGACCAAGGAGCTTCATCTCGTCGGCAACAATCTCAATGGCGTAGTGCTTAGCGCCATCCTTCTCCCACTCACGGCTACGGATACGGCCCTCGACATATATCTGTGCGCCCTTGCGTACATACTTATCAACAACATCCGCAAGGCCACGCCACAAGGTGATGGTGTGCCACTCGGTGTGCTCGGTGGTCTCGTTAGACTGGCGGTTGAAGATACGCTCGGTGGTGGCGAGGCGCAGACGTGCCACCTTTACACCTGTCTCGAGGGTACGAACCTCCGGGCCCTGACCTACATTACCTAAAAGAATTACCTTATTAATCATATACTTAATCTAATTTATTCGTTATGCTCTGCAGCGCCAACATTATCGTCGTTGCGATGCTCAATCTCGGCAACAAGGCGGCCGATGAAGTCGCGATCGGGGCCATCGACAAAGCGCATCTCCACAGGCTGATAGTACATCGCACGACGCAACGACTCTGGGAGGTTTGTCGAACGACGTAGCTTGACAGCATCCTTCTCGGTCATGAGTATTATGGCACGAGGGTAACGCTTATGTAGGGCATAGAGATTATTCAAGTCATCGATATCGTAGCGATGGTGATCCTCGACGATATACTTGTCGACCACCGTGAAGCGCATCTCGGCAGCACTCACAAAGCCACGTGGGTTACCCACGCCAGCGAGGAGTATCGCCTGGCTCGCATAGTCTACAGCAGCTCTATTGGGGAGGTCGAAGAGCGGAACTATAGGTAGTGGCTCCATGCGCGAGAAATATACCTTCTGGTAGGCAACCGAGCGCAGGTTGTTGTGGTAGATACGTCGATCAAGCGGAGTCATCGTCTCGGGGCACTTTGACACCATGAAGAAGTGGGCGCATTTGAGTCGTGACTTAACGTCGCGAAGACGACCAAGAGGCAACATATGGTCGTTGTCGACAGGACGTGTAGCATCCAAGACGATGATGTTTATCTTGGCACGCACACTGCGATGCTGCAGACCATCATCCATGATGATGAGGTTCACCTCGGGGTGCTCCTCGCGTATGCGGTTGATGCCCTTGACTCTATCCTCCGACACGATGACATGGACGTGTGGGTACTTGAGCTTCATCTGCAATGGCTCATCGCCAACATCGAGGTAACCATCGTCGACCATAACCTCGCGGTAGCCCTTGGTGCGACGGCCATAGCCGCGCGAGAGGACTGCGATGTTATAGGTATTGCTGAGCTCCGAGATTAGCAACTCGGTCATTGGGGTCTTGCCTGTGCCACCAACGGTGATATTACCCACACACACAATGGGGATATCGAAGGAGTGGCTCTTGAGCACGCCCCAATCGTAGAGACGATGTCGGATTACCACCACCGCCGTATACATCCATGATAGTATGGTTCTCAATATCTTCATTACTCAGTTTAGTGTTTGCATAATAACACAATCTTGACAAAAGTAGGCATTATTTTTAACATGACAAAATTTTAGCACGCATTTATTTACCCAACACACTCTTTAGACCCACATTACACCACCTCTGATATTGGAGTGCAAGAGGTGTTGAATGGTGTTCAAAAAGGCGATTAGAGCCACTATGGGGCGGCTTTACACTATAGCGGCGCACCACCTCGAATAGTCCAGAGATCCTTGCCATTCTACACTACCATAGCGGGTATTAATTTTAATACCCGTGTGATGGGAGAGAGCTGTGAAGTATAAATGTACATCCTAATATGATGCGGGTATTATTTTTAATACCCGTGTAGCAGAGAAGAATATCCCAAACACAACGTGCCACCAAATCAATGCGGGTATTAATTTTAATACCCGTGTTGTTGTGGGGGCGTTAGTCTTCTTTGAGGGAGGGGGCATGATGGATGAGCACAGATGGCAAGGATAGGTCGAGGAGTGGAACAGCGCCGAGGGAGAAAGTAAGCCCCCACCTATCCCGCCTACCAAACAAATAAAAGTGCCCCAAAAGCTCGGGGCTTCTGGGGCACTTCGTTTATGAAAAAATCAACCTACTTGGCAACGAAGACTACTCAAAATAGGTATAGAGTAGATATCTATCGCTGCTTACCTCGCCATCAAGTTTTGTATACTTATAGTCATATATCCATATTACATAGCTATCGTTGGCGAAGATAACCTTAAATGTAAACTCCACAACACCCACCTCGGGGTTCTCATATTTTGCATAGAGCGTGTCACTCTCCACATCGCGTGTTACTGGCAGCTCATAGTCGTATTCATACAGCTCGGGACCATTTAAGCCCTGATTGTGAATGACAATATTATCGCCTGCCAGTCTGAAGGTATCCATATCGAATCCATATACTCCAGACCAAGAGTCTGACGCTGGAGAGTAGCCATACTCATAGAATATATCCACTACGCGGCTCTCCATCTCTTTGAATATTGCATCGCTATCCACATCCTGAGGCTCGGCAACATAGTCGCGTAGGTCTACCATATTTTCGCGCATCGCCTTGTCGAACTTAGCAACAAAGCGCCACTGCTTCTTCTCCAAGAGATTGACGTGCGACACGATATCGCCCTCCAATACCATCATCTTAGAGTCGAAATAGACAACCTTTGCCTCCAACGTCTCGTCTGCCACAATCTCTCTCACACCACCATCCTCGACAAGCTTGCAGTTTGTTGTAAGGATATTTGTTTCAGCATCGTAGCTATAGTCATAATCTGCGAAGTCATAGTCATTCATTCTACGGAAATTGGTCTCAAGATAGACATTTCTTAGTGTGAATGTATCCTCATCGAAGATATAGAGGGTCTTAAATTCTGGCTGAGATGGGGCATACTCGCTCTTCACCTCTACCCACTCGCCATTGTTGCCCAACTCATAGTACTGGTCAAAGTAGAATGCCTCCTGGCGTAAGGTATTCACAAACAGCTCATCGTCGAACTCACCTTTCTGCAACTCAATAAGCTCGTCCAACATATAAGTCTTGTTATCATCTGTTGTCTGCGGAGTATCAACCTCTCGCACGCCACCGCCATGGTCGCAGCTGCCAATAGAATAAAATAAAACTTTCTCATGACTGTAAAATTTTAGATTGTTACAAAATTACTAATTATTATTAGGATTTACAATATTGTATTAACCCATAAAAGTATAAGCTATAACAAGTCAATAACCTCCTCTCGTGACTCCTTATCCAATGCGAAACAGGATAGATGTCTACCACTATCATCATCACAACAGAAGCAGTCATAATGAGCTGGCGTAAAATAACCATCCAAGATCAAATTCTCGCCATCGAAATATTTTACAACAGCACTATATTTCTTACTCTTGTCGTCCTTGTTGTATGAATATAGAGTATTAGTATCAGCATCATAAGATATTGCAAAAGGTCCTATCATTTTACCCTCACGGCCCAGTAGCGATACATAGTAATATGCTTCATCACCAATACATATTATCAACTCATCAGAAGATGTTAGTAGCGGCAGAAAATATTCCCAATTACCATCTCTGTAAATATAAGTACCACTATTCAGCATTGCGGTAGTCTGTAAGGCCTCCCATAGCGCTTCATCATCAATCTCTGCACTATAAGCATCGGCCTCCAATTCAACATTGGGTAATCCTGGGAACTGGGGCATATCCGACTGGTTATGACATCCACTAAACATAATAGTCGCAGTTGCAAAAATAAAAATAAGTTTTCTCATGGTCGTATTGTTTTTAAGTTATTGCAAAGTTAATTATTTCATAGTTTTATTCATCAACTATGCCTAATATGGCCACAACTCTTCGTTATATAGGTCATCACGCAACTCCTTGAACAGTTTATAACGCATTAGATAGCGACGATTCTCATAATCTTCAATATTTAAGTATCCTTGCTGTGGTGCAAAAAGGCCATCCAAGAGAAGATACTCACCATCGAAATATATTACACGAGCACGGCATTCCACCCCCTCAACAGTTATACTCTCCGTATATATTGTGTTTGTATCGGCATCATAAGAGAACTTATATGGCCCCTGCTCTTCAATAGGGCCATTATACACACCCCTATTATACATATAGGCCTCATTCTCATTACAGATTATCACTCGTGTTATTTCACCATCAATATCCTCATCTACCCACTCACCATCTATCCATCTATATTCACCTTGTCGCACTATTGCATTAGAGTAAAGCGCCTCCAATAACGCTTCATCATCAATCTCAGCATTATAAGCATCGGGCTCTAACTCGACATCGGGCAACCCTGGGAACTGAGGCATATCCACCTGATTATCACACCCACATAGCATTACGGTTGTTATAACCAAGATACATATAATCTTTTTCATAGTAGTATGTTTTTAAGTTTAACAAAATTTTTATACTAATCACGATTAGGCTCTATATTATATAATATCTTCAAATCGTATTTATAGTCATTCGTATAGGAGTTAGTAACATTACGATTATCATATCTTCCTTTGTATGCTTGATTCATTTTATAACAACCCACATTAAACCATCCATCACAACTTCCGTCCCAACCCCAATTGAAGTGCAGTAGGTCATATTCTTCAACATTATACTCTTCTAAAATATACATATCTAGTGTTGGCACCTCAGGATTAACTATTACATTTTTTGAGTAAACAGCATATCCGTTTTTATAGTGATGATAACCATCTACTACCCAAGCATGACCGGAAAAAAGAGTCTGTCCTCGCATATAAACTGGCTTCTTGTTATCTATATCAGCCATTATTTCATCCAAAATGTCATAGCTATTGCTAAATTCCAAATATGATGGGGAATTATACCCCATACCCGGTAAAGCATTTTTTACTTTCGTGATATTGGTACCAGATTCGCCATTATCATAATTCATATCAACCCTCTCTCCAATCTCTCTCAACAACAAACCGATTTGTTCATGAGGGGCAGAGCAATCACATTCATAATTTTGCGTATGCGTTAATATTCTATCCCAATTAAAATATTGTCTAACATCGTCACTTATAAATGACAATGTTAAATATGCAGGATGCTTATGGTATGCCATAATCTGACCAAGTGCAGTGGCAACACATCCCGCAATTCCATTATCACAGTAAGTACCATATATTCCGTCCTGTCCCCACTTAGTTTTTAAAAGCGGCCCGACCTTCTGATCTTCGTTGTAGTATACTGTATAAGATATTGGTGATGAATCGAGAGAATCAATAATAGGAGGGTTGGGCAGTGAGGGAGGACCAATGATAGATAGTGTTGATATAGCATTATCCATAAAATCATCAAATGGTTCTACTCCGGTAGGCTCTCCATAGGTATAGTTACCACGCTCAGTGACGGCAACTAACGCCTGCTGAGAGCGGTCCGCAGCGACAACTGTAAAACCCTCGTTATTTTCATTATTGAAAACATACATTATGGGCTGTTCACCTACATCCTCACCCCCTCTTGTTACTGGGAGAGAGACAACCTGTCCCGAGTTGCGCATGATGCGTCGTTTGTTCGCCGAACGAGTATCATCGCCATCGACCATTTTCAACGCATCCTCAGCAATAGCTAAGGCCTCATCGTAGGTTCTCACATTAAGTGGAGTTGTCTCTGCGGTCACGTCCTCACTTGGTGATGGCATTGGATCGATAACCTCAACTTCCCGATGGCACGATATGGCAACCATTGCCATAAGTGCTAACAAATAAAGTTTTTTCATGGCTGTAAGGTTTTAAGTTAAACAAGTCTTCACCCTAATTCCTATTAGGATTCATATTATACAACAATGTGAGGGGGGGGGTAGATGAGTAAATAATTTGAGGTAATTACTACTGTAAAGATAGTAACAATTTCGCCACAATGCAAATTTTTAGGGGTAGAAAATTATCCCCTGGCCAAATGCCAACATGCTTATTATCAGCGAATTAAACATGTCGATTTTTTACAAAATCATCACCCTGCTGATAATCAAGCAGTTACGTAATTTTCGCAATACAACATGCTAACACACAGTGTATTACGCGAAAACATGAGTTAAAACAGCTTGCAATTTCGCCACACTTGGGTAATCAGACATACAATAAATGGGACAAGAGGCATATCAAAGTAAATAGATGCTATTGTCGGATGGTGTGAGATTTATTCTATTGCAAAATAGTGCATCGGTGTGTGGTCAATAGCGAAATATTCTATGTTTTATTGCGTTTATATTTTGAAGAAACACAAAATTTGACTACCTTTGCAAGATATGAAACAGTTACGACTTTTGGTCACATTCGCGCTACTCATGGGCATGGTAGCATGTGGCGGCAACACAGCAAACGAGGATAACACCAGCAATGGTGGCACAACGGCAGAAGAGGGTACCTCACAGGGTGCCGCAGCCACAAAAGAGCCTGAGATACTCTATGGCATCGACAAGGCGGGATACACCATCGAGCGATTTACAATCGAGTCGGGAGAGACCGTAGGTAAGATACTCAACCGTCATGGCATATCGGCTAAGCGCATTGATTGTCTCGACAAGATAGCAAAGGAGGTATTCTCGCTATCGAAGTTCCGAGCTGGCAACGACTACACCCTATTTCTACGTAGCTACATCGACGACGAGGGCGTGGAGAAGAGCGTAGCCGACTACATGATATACCACATCAACAAGGCTGAGTATGTGGTATACGACATCCGCACTGACGAGCCAACAGCCGCAATAGGCTCGGCACCACGCGAGCATGTGCGTAGGTATGCCGAGGCAACAATAACAACATCGCTATGGGATGCTATCGTAGGCCAGGGACTATCGTGGTCGTTAGCATCGGAGTTTGAGGATATATATCAGTGGACCGTCGACTTCTTCCACATCCAGGAGGGCGACAGCTTCGCGGTAATCTACGACGACGAGGTGGTAGAGGGCGAGAGCGTAGCCATAGGTCGCATATGGGGTGCCAAGTTCGTGCACCGCGGCAAGGAGTACTACGCGATACCATATGTCACCGACGGCGACAAGGTGCAGTACTGGGAGTACAATGGCGAGTCGCTGAAGAAGCAGATGCTCAAGTCACCTGTTAAGTACACACGCATAAGCTCTAAGTTTACATATAGCCGTAAGCACCCTGTGCATGGCGACTACCGACCACACACAGGCGTGGACTACGCAGCACCTATGGGAACACCTGTATATGCCGTGGCTGACGGTACGGTAATCTCAGCAAGCTATGCTGGTGGCGGCGGTAACACGGTCAAGATTAAGCACGCCGGAGGCCTTCAGACAGGCTATCTACACCTTCAGAAGTTTGCATCGGGCATAAAGGCGGGTGCCTACGTATTGCAGGGCGACGTCATCGGATATGTCGGCTCTACGGGAACATCTACAGGACCACACCTCGACTACCGCATATGGAAGAATGGCACGCCTATAGACCCTCTAAAGATTACACAGCAGCCATCGGAGCCTATCGGCGACAAGTATCGTGCTGACTTCGAGAGCGTGCGCGACAGGGTCGTAGCAGAGCTTAATGGCGAGGAGGTAGTGCCTATCACCGAGGATGACATCTTCCGTAGAAACTAGCATTCAAGCAACCATGCAAGAGATTAATAAGACTAACGACAAGGGCTCTGGGGCACTACCTCCAGAGCCTATTGTTCGCTTTATAAAGCGTCATCATGTGCTGACATTGGCGACAACAAATAGCGAGGGCATGCCCTACGTTGCCAACTGCTTCTATGCCTATGACGCAAAGCGCAATAAGCTGATATTCACCAGCGACGACACAACGAGACATGGTGCAGAGATGGTGGCGGATGGTCGTGTGGCAGTGAGCATAGTACTCGAGACACGCATCGTGGGCAAGGTGCAGGGCATACAGATATGTGGTCGTGCCGTGCGTGGCGATAGCGAGGCCAAGAAGTGCTACATAAAGCGCTTCCCCTATGCTGCCGTGGCACCACTATCGCTATGGATGGTAGAGCCCGAGATGATGAAGCTCACGGACAATACACTTGGTTTTGGTAAGAAGTTAATATGGCAAAGCGAGGAGTAGTAATCGTGGCAGGAGGCTCTGGTCGCCGTATGGGTGGAGCGCTGCCAAAGCAGTTTATGATACTTGACGGCATGCCCATCGTGGCACGCACGATAAACACCTTTGCAGAGGCGTTGCCCGGTAGCGACATTGTCGTCGTCCTCCCCGAGGAGCATATAGCCATGTGGAAGAACCTCGCCTCGCGCTTCGAGGTTGCGGAGCACCGCTGCGTGGCGGGTGGCAAGGAGCGTTTTCACTCCGTGAAGGCGGGCATTGAGGCCCTGGGGGACGATGTGGAGTATATAGCCATACACGACGGCGTGAGGGCCCTAGCAACAAAGCGCCTAATAATACGCGCCATGCTCGCCACAGAGGAGCATAAGGCCGTGATACCCGTAATAGAGGTTGTGGACTCATATCGTCAGGTCGTGAACGCCGAGTCGAGGATTATAGATCGTTCGACACTACGCATAGTGCAGACACCGCAGATATTTGAGGCGGCGTTGCTACGCAGAGCCTATGAACAGAAGTATGACGCCAGGTTCACAGATGACGCCTCGGTGGTGGAGGCTATGGGTGTGAACATAGCGTTAGTGGAGGGTGAGCGTAGCAACATCAAGATTACAACACCCGACGACATGGAGTATGCCGAGTGGCTACTTCACAGAGAGGAGCGTTAGGACGAGCAACGAGGAATAAGAGAAGTAAATAGGGGGCCATCCAATTGGAGAGCCCCCTACTATTATACATAGGTATAGGTGTTATGAGCGCGAGAAGTTGATAGCTACATATACATCGCCGAAGCGTGATGCCACCTCACGAGCAAGGCTAACAATAGAGGCATCGTAGCTAACACCAAGGCTCTTATATGCACTGAGCAGGTCCTCAACCTCGAGGTATATCTTCAGGCGGTTGTTATACTGCTCGACATATCCGTCGCACGATAGCTGTGTGCCATCGATGGTGACATAGAGCTCTATCTCAGCATCGCTGCTATCGTAGGTAAACTCACCCGATAGTGTCTCATCATCCAAAGCACCAACGATAGTGCCATTGCGCTTGACGGTAATCTTGAAGAGACCCTCGTCGACATCGTAGCTATTCAAGAGGTCCTGAGCAACGCTATTGAGCTCCGAGATAGCCACCTCGGCAAGCTTGCTATCGCCGAAGTAGTCGACCTTGGCGTGGGAGTAGTACCATGTGCCAAGAATGTCGTCATAGTCGGGAGCATCGTCGGCAAGCTCCTCGTAGCGTGATGGTTCATCATCATCCTCGCCTGTAATGGCATTCCAGAGGCCTCCAAGGCTAAACTGTGCAGATGCCTCCATGGGGAGCATCCACATGCCTGCAACAAGCATTGCAAGGGTTAATAGTCTTCTCATAAATGGTACGTATTAGCTGGTTTATCGCTCAAATTCAAAGCCCACCATCATGCTATCATACTTGTCGGTGATGGCGGTAACACCCTTGAGCAACGAGCTCTTAGAGCCGAGCTTCGTTAGGAAGTTCATGAACTTGGTGCAGTCGAAGACAAGGTCGAGCTCCTCACCGTCGATATAGGCGTAGCCATTGAGCTTGCCGAGCTTCAAGATAGATGAGAACTCGAGCTCAAGCTTATGCGTTGCGCTATCGTAGGTGTAGGTGCCATTGAGCGTACGCTTGCCAAGCACGGCGGTGAAGGTGTCATCATCGTTGAAGGTGAACGACGCTGCATCCTCCTTGATACCTATATAGCTATAGGCCTTTGTAAGGCGGCTCTCGAGACCCTCTGTAACGAGTGTTGAGGCTGCGCTGGCGAGGATGTCGCCATCCTTAACAAAGCGCACCGATGGCGAGTCATACTCCCATGTGCCGTTGAGCATAATCTCGGTAACCTTACCACCTGTAACCTTATCTACGACCTCGGTTGCTGCATCCTTGACTAAACCGATAAAGGTCTGTGCCGAGGCAGCAGAGATGGTGAAGAGTGCAAAAAATAGAACTATAATACGTTTCATAATCATATGGTTTATCAAGTAAACGTCTAATAATGGTCACTTATTGTGTTAGACAAGGGAGTCCAACTCTTTCTCCATATCCTCAACCTCCTGCAACCATGCACGCTCCTGAGCATCCGAAGGCATATGGAGGTCGCCACGTGGTGAGAGACCCACAGCACCCACCTTTGGACCGTCAGGCATTGCCGAGCGCTTGAACTGCTGGGTGAAGAAGCGGTGGAAGAAGACCTTGAGCCACTTTAGGATAGTGGCACGGTCGTAGACACCCTCAAAGGCGATGGTTGCCAACATGAATATCTTGGCTGGGGCATAGCGACGACGCAACGCACAGTAGAGGAAGAAGTCGTGAAGCTCATATGGGCCGACGATATCCTCGGTCTTCTGCGCGATATTATCGCCATCGGCAGGCAACAGCTCAGGGCTAACAGGGGTGGCCACAACATCGAGGAGCGCCTGACGCAAGGCACCCTCAGCACGGTTGTTAGCGTACCAGTCGACCATGAACTTAACCAAGGTCTTGGGCACTGAGGCGTTGATGCCATACATCGACATCTGGTCGCCGTTATAGGTAGCCCAGCCCAGGGCAAGCTCGCTGAGGTCACCGGTGCCGATAACCATACCGCCACACATATTGGCGATGTCCATGAGTATCTGTGTACGCTCGCGCGCCTGTGAGTTCTCATATGCTGTAGAGCGCTCATCGATAGGCAAGCCTATATCCTTGAAGTGCTGCTCGCAGGCATCCTTGATAGATATCTCCTTGAGGGTGCAGCCCAGCTCACGAACCATGGTGAGGGCATTCTGATAGGTGCGGTCGGTAGTGCCGAAGCCTGGCATGGTAACGCCGATGATACCCTTGCGGTCGAGACCCAAGAGGTCGAAAGTATCGCACACGGCAAGCAGGGCGAGGGTTGAGTCCAAGCCTCCCGAGATGCCGATGATGGCGTGCTTGCATGCTGTATGCTCGAGACGCTGTGCAAGACCTGCGCTCTGGATGGCGAATACCTCGCGGCAGTGTACGGCACGTGCTGCCTCATCCTCAGGCACGAAGTAGATAGGCTCGATATGGCGGCGCACATCACCCTGGTAGAGTATCTCGTCTACGTCAATCTCCACAACACGCATCTCTGGAGCATCGGGATAGTAGAAGGTATTGCGGGCAGTACGACGTGTAGAGATATACTCAACGTCGATATCGGCGATTACCATACGGTCGTTACGCACGAAGCGCTCGCTGACGCCCAACACACGGCCAAGCTCGGCGATGACGGCATTACCCGCAAAGACGAGGTCCGACGACGACTCACCATGTCCCGACGAGGCGTAGACATAGGCTGCCATGGTACGCGACGACTGCTCGGCGATGAGCGAGATGAGGTAGTCGTGCTTGCGCACCGACTCGGGAGATGCCGAGAGGTTGAACAGCAGCTTAGCACCCTGCACCGCCTGCATTGATGATGGTGGCACGGGAACCCACATATCCTCGCATATCTCCACGCCAAACTCCACGCCATGGAGGTCGAACATGAGGTCGCTACCGAAGGGGCACTCCTGGCCTGCAAAGCGTATGGTGCGGTCCTTGATTGAGTAGCCCGACACCCACCAGCGGAGCTCCGAGAACTCGCCATAGTTGGGGATATAGGACTTGGGGACGATGCCCCACAATGTACCCTGACCAAAGATTGCGGCGCAGTTATAGAGGCGGTCGGCATAGACCACAGGGAGACCCACGATGCCTATTGTTGGCATGTCGGCAGTCTCGGCCATGAGCCATGCAAGAGCCTTCTCCGAGTCGCTGAGGAGCTTCTTCTGCAAGACCATATCGCCACAGGTGTAGCCCACGAGCGAGAGCTCAGGCATGACGACAATCTCGACACCCTCGGCAAAGGCCTGCTCCATAATCTTGAGAGCACCCTCGGCATTGCTATGTGCATCGGCGATGTGTACACGAGGCACAGCAGCCGCTACTCTCATATATCCATATTGGTTATTCATAGCGTACAATTTTATGAATATTTCTTACTCTGCCCAGATGCGTGCAAGGTTGATGATGGTATTCATCGCACGGTTCATTGTTGTGAGCGATGCATACTCGTAGCGACCATGGAAGTTCATACCGCCAGTGAAGATGTTGGGGCATGGAAGACCCATGAACGAGAGACGTGAGCCGTCGGTACCACCACGTATAGGACGCACAAGAGGCTTAACACCCGCCTCGATCATGGCGCGGCGTGCACGGTCGATGACCTGTGGGTGTGGCTCGACCATCTTACGCATGTTGTAGTACTGATCCTTGAGGGTGAGGGTGAGCACCTGCTCGCCATACTTACGCTGGAGGAAGTTCACAACATCCCACATGAGCTGCTTCTTCTGCTCGAACTTATCTGAGTCGTGGTCGCGGATGATATAGTTGACCTCAGCCTCCTCGACAGTGCCGTGGAGACCCACGCAGTGGAAGAAGCCCTCGTAATGCTCGGTGAACTGTGGACGCTCCGATGCTGGGAGTAGACCGTTGAGCTCGGTGGCGATGTCGATAGCATTGATCATCTTATTCTTAGCCATGCCTGGGTGCACGTTGCGGCCAGAGATAACAATCTTGGCACCTGCGGCGTTGAAGTTCTCATACTCCAACTCACCCTCCATACCACCATCCATGGTGTAGGCGAAGTCGGCAGCGAACTTCTTAACGTCGAAGTAGTCGACGCCACGACCAATCTCCTCGTCGGGGGTGAAGCCCACGCGTATCTTACCATGCTCAACCTCTGGGTGCTTGATAAGCCACTCCATGGCTGTTACTATCTCGGCAACGCCAGCCTTATCGTCAGCGCCAAGGAGTGTTGTGCCGTCGGTGTGGATGAGGGTATGACCCTTGAAGAACGACAACTCGGGGAACTCCTCGACCTTGAGCCATACGTTATTGCCGAGCATGATATCACGACCGTCGTACTTGTCGATGATGTGTGGCTTAACGTTTGCGCCCGACATATCGGGTGATGTATCGACGTGTGAGATGAAGCCGATGGTTGGCACGCCCTCCTTGCCAGGTGTTGCGGGGAGTGTGGCCATGACATAGCCATACTCATCCATTGTCACCTCCTGGAGGCCTATTGTCTCGAGCTCCTCCTTGAGGTACTTAAGGAGTACGAGCTGCTTGTCGGTTGATGGGAATGTCTCGCTCGACTCGTTCGACTGCGTATCGAAAGAGACATACTTCAAAAATCTATCTTTCAAGTCCATGTGTTATAGTGTTTTATTTGTTATTATTTCTGTTTGTGTTCGTAGGTTATTCAATCTTTGCGCGACGTGCATGCCAGATGAAGTAGGCGATGATGGCAACATACATCACTATGCCGAGCCACTCTGCGCCTGCCGAGCCTGCCCAGCCTGTCATCATAAGGTCGACACCCGCAAATGCCAAGATGGCACTCACAACGCCCATAAGAGCACCACCAGCGATGAAGCCTGAGGCGATGAGCGTACCCTGGTTGTTGTTAGCCTTAGCCTGCTCAGGGTTCTTATGGCGGTTAACAGCCCATGCCACAAGACCACCCACTACGAGAGGAGCGTTGAGCTCCATAGGGATGAACATACCGAGGGCGAAGGGCAATGCTGGCACCTTGAGGAGGGTGAGCAGAAGGGCGATGACGGCGCCGAAGCCGTACAAAGCCCATGGTGTTGCGCCACCAGTCATCAGAGGTGATATAACGGCTGCCATGGCATTAGCCTGGGGTGCCACGAGGGCATTCTCACCAGTGAAGCCATAGGTCTCGTTCATGATAATCATCACGCCCGCAACGGTAGCTGCCGATACTACTGTGCCGACGAACTTCCATGTCTGCTGCTTCTTGGGTGTTGTGCCGAGCCAGTAGCCAATCTTAAGGTCGGTGATGAAGCCACCGGCCATAGACAAGGCGGTACATACCACACCACCGATGACCAAGGCGGCAATCATACCCTCGGTGCCCTCAAGGCCGATAGATACAAGCACGAGTGATGATAGGATGAGTGTCATAAGGGTCATGCCCGACACAGGGTTAGAGCCTACGATGGCGATGGCATTAGCTGCCACGGTGGTGAACAAGAAGGCGATAACAAAGACGATGAGCAGTGCCACGATGGTCTGCATCCAGTTATGAAGAACGCCAAACTGGAAGAAGAAGAGCGTCGTGATGAGCACGGCGATGATGATTGAGAGTATCACCTTCATAGAGATATCGCGCTGTGTGCGAGGCTCCTCGATTGCCATCTTCTTGCCACCAAGCTCGTTGCGAGCAAGGGCCACGGCCGACTTGATGATGCCCGCCTGGCGGATGATGCCGATAAGGCCAGCCATGGCGATACCACCAATACCTATAGGACGACCTATCTCCTTGAAGATACCCTCAGGGGTACCCAGAGCGTCGTAGTTGATGCCTATGTTAGCGAGGGTGTCACCCACGGTTGCGGGGTCCATAGCGTTGAGGATAGGCGTAACGATAGGTATGAAGACAAACCACACGAGGGCAGAACCACCCGCGATGATAAGGGCATACTTCAATCCAATGATATAGCCCAAGCCGAGCACAGCAGCCGAGGTATTAAGACCAAAGGTCAATTTTGCCTTTGCCGCAAGGGTTGTACCCCAGCCCCACATCTGTGTAGATAGCGACGACACCCATGCGCCGAAGGTAGAGACGATGAAGTCGTAGAGACCGCCGATAAGACCCGCAGCAACAAGTATCTTAGCCTGCGAGCCACCCTTCTCGCCCGATACGAGCACCTCTGTGGTTGCCGTAGCCTCGGGGAATGGATACTTACCGTGCATCTCCTTGACGAAGTACTTGCGGAAGGGGATGAGCAGCACGATGCCGAGGATACCACCAAGCAACGACGATAGGAATACCTGGTAGAACTGGGCATCGAGACCCAAGATATACAATGCTGGGAGGGTGAAGATAGCACCCGCCACGATGACACCCGACGATGCACCGATAGACTGGATGATAACATTCTGACCCAGCATATTCTTCTTACCGCGTAGCTGGCCAAGACCTACGGCGATGATGGCGATAGGTATTGCCGCCTCGAAGACCTGACCCACCTTCAAGCCGAGGTAGGCAGCAGCAGCGGAGAATAGCACGGCCATAAGCAGGCCGACAGTAACAGAGTAAGGCGTAACCTCCTGTGGGTTGTCGTTAGCACCCATGATAGGCTTGTACTCCTCACCTGGCTTCAGCTCTCGATAGGCGTTATCGGGGAGCGATGTTTTAGGTTGATTTTCAGTCATATAACGTAGTTTTAGTTTATTATCCTGCGTAAAGCATACAAATATACGAATATTTTTTTGGATATGCAAGCGCGCGCACGAAGAATGTGCGAGGAGATGGTGCTGTTGCGGGGCGCAGAGAGGGCGCGGCCGCTAGGGAAGTTAAGGAATTTAGGGAAGTTAGGGAGGGCGCAGACAGAGCGCGGCCATTAGGGAAGTTAAGGAATTTAAGGAGGGCGCAGCCAACATTCCCTTAAACTCCTTAAGTCCCTTAAGTTCCTTAAGTTCCTTAAACTCCCTATTCTCCCCGGTCACTTGTCACATGTCACACCTGTCACATAGGGGGGGGTGCACCCCTGTGACATTGTGACATTGTGACATCACAAGAGCCCTCACCCTACACCAAGAGAGCAACTACCAAAAATACATAAAAATAGTTGTTAAAATACTTAACAACGCCTCTTAAATGTTGTATATTTGCAGTGGGATTACCACGCGGCTATTGATAGCTAACCACCCGCATCAACCCCACTAAGACTATCAGTAGATATACATCAGTATATAGTAATATATATTGATATATAAGGCTATATATATATTATGATAGATAATATATAGCCCGTAGGTGTATATCCATAAAACAACACTATGTTTTATGGTAGCATCTATCAGTGGGGATGGTACTCACTGGGTAAACTATTGAATGTACCAGACTGCACTGAGAGGTTAAGGAGGTTAAGGGAGATTAGGGAACTTAGGGAACTTAATGAGTTTAAGGAGAAGATGTCTGCGCCATCCTTAAATTCCCTAAATTCCCTAAATTCCTTAACGGCCGCGCTCTCTCCGCGCCCTCCCTAACTTCCCTAAATTCCTTAATTTCCCTAACGTCCGCGCCCCATCCACGCTTTATTTTAGATTTTTTTATTATCTTTGCTCGATTGTACGCCCGCAACGTGCGCACGAGCATATGGGCATACACGTAGATAATAATCATAAAACACTATAAATTATGCAGTTAGCAGACAAGTATTCACCCGAACTAATCGAGCAGAAGTGGTACGACTTCTGGATTGAGGAGAACCTTTTCCACTCGGAGCCTGACGCTCGCGAGCCCTACACCATCGTTATTCCACCACCAAATGTGACAGGTATGCTTCACATGGGCCACATGCTCAACAACACGTTGCAGGATGTGTTGGTACGTCGTGCGCGCATGCAGGGCAAGAATGCCTGCTGGGTGCCAGGTACCGACCACGCATCAATCGCCACCGAGGCTAAGGTTGTTGCCAAGCTCAAGGCTGAGGGCATAGACAAGGCGTCGCTCACACGCGAGGAGTTCCTCAAGCACGCCTGGGAGTGGAAGGAGAAGCATGGCGGCATCATCCTCCAGCAGTTGCGTAAGCTCGGCGCCTCATGCGACTGGGAGCGCACATGCTTCACCATGGACGAGAAGCGCTCGGAGAGCGTGCTCAAGGTCTTCGTAGACCTCTACAACAAGGGCCGCATATATCGTGGCGTGCGCATGGTGAACTGGGATCCATCGGCAAAGACCGCACTCTCTGACGAGGAGGTGATATACAAGGAGTCGAACGGTAAATTGTACTACCTACGCTATAAGATTGAGGGCTCGGAGGAGTATATCGTTGTTGCCACAACACGCCCCGAGACAATCCTCGGCGATACAGCCCTCTGCGTGAACCCCAACGACGAGCGCTACAAACACTTGGCAACAGACGCGCGCGTCATCGTGCCATTGGTGGGCCGCTCAATCCCCGTCATCCGCGATGAGTATGTAGACCTCGAGTTCGGTACCGGTGCGTTGAAGGTGACCCCAGCACACGACGTCAACGACTATATGCTCGGCGAGAAGTATGGCTTGGAGGCTATCGACATCTTCAACGACGATGGCACCATCAACGACAAGGTGGGCATGTATGTGGGCGTAGACCGCTTTGAGTGCCGCAAGGTCATCGAGGGCGACCTCACCGCCGCAGGCCTCATGGAGAAGGTGGAGCCATATACCAACAATGTGGGTTACTCGGAGCGTACGGGCATCGCCATCGAGCCTAAGCTCTCTATGCAGTGGTTCCTCTCGATGGAGGAGCTCGCCAAGCCAGCAACAAAGGCCGTATTGGAGGATATCATCAAGTTCGTGCCTGTGAAGTACAAGAACACCTACCGCCACTGGATGGAGAACATCAAGGATTGGTGTATATCGCGCCAGCTATGGTGGGGCCACCGCATCCCTGCCTACTACCTACCTAAGGGTGGCTATGTCGTTGCCGAGACTGCCGAGCAGGCACTCGCCCTGGCACAGCAGAAGGATGCATCGCTCACCATGGCCGACCTACGCCAGGATGAGGATGTTCTCGACACATGGTTCTCATCGTGGTTGTGGCCTATATCGGTCTTCGACGGCATCAACAACCCCGACAACGAGGAGATTAAGTACTACTACCCCACCAACGACCTCGTGACAGGTCCCGATATCATCTTCTTCTGGATTGCACGTATGATCATGGCGGGCTACGAGTGGCGCCAGGAGAAGCCTTTCGCCAACGTCTACTTCACAGGTATCGTGCGCGACAAGCTCGGCCGTAAGATGTCGAAGCAGCTCGGCAACTCACCCGACCCTCTCGACCTCATCGCCAAGTATGGTGCTGACGGCATGCGTATAGCGATGCTCATGTCGGCATCGGCAGGTAACGACGTTATGTTCGACGAGGCACTCTGCGAGCAGGGCCGTAACTTCTGCAATAAGATATGGAACGCCTACCGCCTTGTTAACATGTGGTCGGAGGATGCAACCATAGCACAGCCCGACTCATCGAAGGCTGCCATAGCATGGTTCGACGAGGTGATGTTGGAGCGCATAGAGCGCATCAACCACAACATGGAGCAGTATCGTATCTCGGAGGCCTTCACCGAGCTATACCGCCTCTTCTGGGACGACTTCAGCGGCTGGTACTTGGAGATGGTCAAGCCAGCATATCAGGCACCTATCGACAGCGCAACACTCGCTCGCACAAAGCACTACTTCGACCAGCTGCTACGCCTCATGCACCCATTCATGCCATTCGTTACGGAGGAGATATGGCAGGACCTCAAGCCTGAGAGCGGCGTTAAGTCTATTGTCATCGCCCAGCAGCCTGCCGCAGAGCGCAAGGCCGACGAGCAGATATTGGCACGCTTTGCCCTTGTGGAGGAGGTGATCACCGCCATACGTAACATCCGCAAGCAGAAGAATATAGCACAGAAGGAGGCACTCACCCTCAACTACATCGCCGACGAGAACTTCCCAGCGGAGTATGCATCGGTAATCGCCAAGATGGGTAACATCAAGGATATAGTAGCCACCGAGGAGAAGGATGCCACAGCTGCCGCCTTCATCGTGAAGACCACACAGTACTTCGTGCCTATGGAGGGTAACATCGACAAGGAGGCAGAGCTCAAGAAGCTCGGCGACGACCTCGCCTACTACGAGGGCTTCCTACAGTCGGTATTGAAGAAGCTCTCTAACGAGCGCTTCGTATCATCAGCCCCCGAGAAGGTTGTTGCCAACGAGCGCGCCAAGCAGGCCGACGCTGAGGCTAAGATTGCCGCTATCAAGGCTCAGATGGAGGCACTACAATAATGGCAGACATAACAATCTACACCGACGGCTCGGCCAAGGGTAATCCTGGGCCGGGCGGTTATGGTGTGGTCCTCATCTCGGGACCTCACCGCAAGGAGCTCTCCGAGGGCTTCCGCCTGACGACAAACAACCGCATGGAGCTTATGGCCGTGTGCGTAGCTCTCGAGGCCCTGCGCTTCGAGGGTAGCAACGTCACGCTCTACTCCGACTCGAAGTATGTTGTCGAGGCAGTAAACCAACGCTGGGTGCTAAGCTGGGAGAAGATGGGCTTCAAGGGTAAGAAGAACCCCGACCTATGGATGCGCTTCTTGCGCATCTACCGCAAGCATAAGGTGCGCTTCGTGTGGGTCAAGGGCCACGCCTCGACCATCGAGAACAACCGCTGCGACCACCTCGCCGTAACCGCCGCATCGGGCACCAACCTCAAGGAGGATGTGGGCTACGACGGCGAGCAATAATAGACGACACCCCAAGCAACAGACGAGTAACCCCAATAGATGAAGCAACCACGCGACATATTTGCCTCGATGCGCCACCAATGGCCAAGGCTTCGCCCCTCGCACCCTGTGCGCTACCTTCTGGCGATGCTCCTCATAGCCATGGGGCTCTTCACGCTCATACGTCTGACGTTGCTCATGCGCAACCTAACACTCCTCGAGCTGGGCATAGACAACGACACGTGGCTTGTCGTAGGACAGGTGTTCAACGGCATGCGCTTCGACCTTGCGTGGTTAGCCAAGGTGTGGATACTACCCCTCGTGCTACTCACCATAGCGCAATACATACCCCGCCATGCCCGCCATATAGCCATAAGCGCGGTAGTAATGCTCTGCATACCTGTAGCCCTATCGCTGATTATCGCCATAGGCAACATACCCTACTTCGAGCACTTCAACAACCATGTTAACGCCATGGCAATGAAGTATATGCTCAACGACATGGGCGATGCCATGGGGATGATTGCGGGCGACATCTCCTACCTATGCTTCGCCATAGCCTCCATTGCTGTTGCCGCAGGCTTCTGCTTCGTCGCTGCGCGCCTGGCACGCCACTACGACATCTACACCCCCGCCGAGCACCGTACACGAACACTCATAGCGATGCTCATCATCGGGGCCATCATCCCTCTTGCCGACCGTGGCTTCATATTGAAGAAGCATGTGCTACAGCCCGCCGACGGCATGATATGCAACAACACCTTCATCAACAAGCTCGCCGTAAACCCCGTAGAGCCCTTCCTGCGCTCGCTAATACACCTCGGCGACACATCGCTCCACCTCATCGACTCGCGCCATGCTGCCGCCTATGTGCGCGCAGAGCTTGGCCGTGGCAAGGATTTCACGGAGCATATCGAGGGCCACAGCAGTCCATGGCGCAATGTGGTGATAATACTCATGGAGAGCACCTCATCGGAGCACATGGCCATCGAGGGTAACACCCAGGGCTACACCCCCAACCTCGACCGCCTGGCCAACGAGGGCCTATACTATGCCAACGCCTACTCCACAGGCACGCACACCTGCAACGCCATATACTCGGTGGTAACATCCATGCCCTCATACGTAGACCTCCACCCTATGCAGGATGGCTCATGCCTGAGCCTCGATAGCATATACGAGCAGCTACACGAGCGTGACGAGCTACACACGCTATTCTTCATCACCCATCAACCCAACTTCGACAATGTACGCGACTTCGTCACCACACAGGGCTTCGAGCGCCTTATAAGCCTCGACGACTACGACACCACAACCGACCATGTATGGGGTGTTCGCGACCACGAGATGTTCGAACGCACCATATATGAGCTAAACAAGCTGGCTGATCGCGATGAGCACTTCGCCGCGATATGTCTCACCTGCACCAACCATGTGCCCTACCTCGTACCCGACGTTGAGGGCTTCACACCCCGCAGCTCCTCACTCGATATGCAGGCATTGGAGTATGCCGACTGGTCATTGGGACACTTCATGGCCCTTGCCAGCGAGTGCTCATGGTATGACGAGACGCTATTTGTAATCACAGGCGACCACGGCTCAGCCATAGGCGTCGACTACGAGATAAACGAGAGCTTTAATCATGTACCGCTAATCTTCTACTCACCAAAACATATAGCCCCTGAGGTGCGCAACGACCTTGTGTCGCAGATGGATATCACCCCCACGGCGATGTCGATGCTCGGCGTGGAGTACGACAACCACACCATGGGCATAGACCTCACGCAGCACAGCCGCAGGATGATACCCTACGGTGCCGACGGCCATATCGCCGCACGCGATGAACATTGGATATACAACTACGACGTATATAACGACATAGACTTCCTATACGACCTTGATGCCGAGGGCGACGCCCGCTACATAAACATGGCATCGACATACCCCGACGTGGTGAGTGCGATGTATGAGTATGTAGCCTCGATGGTGCAGGCTGGATGGGATATGCACAACAACCCAGAACTTATAAAGAGAGAACCCAAATAGAGATATGAAACTACTTAACAACGTAGCATCGATGTTCGCTGCACTATGGCAGCGATGCAAGCAGAACATAGCAGATATGCGCACAAACGTTAAGGAGCAGGGCATAGGCTACTATATGTGCCCACCACGCCATGTGAAGTTCCTCGCATGGATACTCCTCCTCGGCCTTGTGAGCTTCATGCTCATACGCCTCACACTACTATGGCGCAACCAGGAGCTCCTCGACTCGGGCATTCCAGCCACCACCAACGAGGTGCTATATGCCCTATTTATGGGCGTACGCTTCGACCTTGTGTTGGTCTACTATCTCCTTGTGCCAGGGATGTTGCTCCTCGCCATAGCACAATTTATGGGGCGTCATGCACGCTGGATGCGCCATGCGACAATCGGTCTCATGTCGTTGGGCTTCTCGCTATCGCTCATGTGCTGCATCGGCGACATACCATTCTTCGAGTACACTGGCTCTCATGTTAACGCCATGGGCATACGCTATGCTACGGGTGACACCTCACAGGCTCTTGACGTTGTCTTCGGCAATGGCGAGTATGTGGCATTCTTCATCGCCGCCATCGTCGCATCGCTTATCTTCACCCTGGCTATCATCTATTTAGCACGTCGCTATCGCATAGGTGAGCCTTCGGAGCGTCGTAGTCATGCAGCACTATACCTTGTGCTACTCATAGCCCTCGTGCCTCTCACCTCGCGTGGCATGGCATTCCAGAAGGCACCGATGATGCTCAAGGACTCAATCATCAGTAGCAACAACTTCGTTAACCAGCTATGCGTGAACCCCGTAATACCATTTATCGAGTCGCTCATGTCGCTCAACGACAAGAATATAGACCTCATGGACTCTAAGGATGCACGCGTCTATGTCATCGCCGAGTATAATCGTAGCGACGACTTCAACGAGCATGTGGAGGCTCACGAGAGCCCCTGGCGCAACGTTATCTTCATCCTCCAGGAGGGTAATGGCGCAGCACGCCTTGCCCGCAATGGCGACACAAACGCTCTTCTACCCAACCTCGACCGTCTGATCAACGAGGGTCTCTACTACGAGAACGCCTTCTCATCGAGCACCCACACCAGCTACGGCATATACTCTACCGTTACGAGCATGCCTCCATACATGCATCTCCACCCCTTGGAGGATGGCTATAGGCAGAACCTACATAGCATCTTCGACCAGGTGCAGCAGAGTGGACAGATGAACACCCACTTCTTCATCACCCACGAGCCAGAGTTCGACAACGTGGGAGGCTTCATCACCCTCCAGGGCTTCGGCCACTTCATGTCGCGCGACGACTATGGTGTAAAGACAGATAAGGCGTGGGGCGTTGACGACCATATCATGTTCGACGCCGTGCTCGAATATCTCGACCAGGACTACGCCAATGGCAAGCCTTTTGCCTGCGTATGCCTCACCACCTCAAACCATATACCTTTCGACCCACCTACTGTCGAGGGCTTCACCACCACACACCCCGACAACATAGAGTTCCACTCTATACAGTATGCCGACTGGGCTATGAACCGCTTCTTGGAGATGTGTAAAGAGAGGAAGTGGTTCGACGAGACGCTCTTTGTCATCACCGCCGACCATGGCCGTGGCATCGAGGGTGGCTACACCGTCCCCGAGAGCTGCGTACACATACCACTGCTCTTCTACTCGCCCAAGCATATCGCCCCCGAGGTGCGCGACGACCTTGTATCGCAGATGGATATCGTGCCTACAGCGATGTCGATGCTCGGCATCGAGTACGACAACCATAGCTTCGGTATCGACATCATGAGCCAGAAGCGTAGGATGATACCTATGAGTAGCGTGTCGCACATCATTGCCCGCGACCACAACTGGGTATATATGTCCGACCCTAACAACTCTATAAGCTACCTCTACGACCTCAATGCCGAGGGCGATGCGCGTTATGCCAATGTTGTTGGCGAGCACCAGGATGTGGCTAAGGAGATGGACACCTATGTCCGCGCCGTGATACAGGCAGGCTGGGATATACATAACACACCCATAGCACAGTAACAACCACCCATAATATATATAGGTATGGCAAAAGAGACATGGAAGCCCGGAACACTCATCTACCCACTCCCTGCGGTGTTGGTAAGTGTCGGCGACAGCCCCGAGAACTATAATATGATGACCATAGCGTGGACAGGCACCATATGTACCAACCCACCGATGTGCTATATATCGGTGCGTAAGGAGCGCCACTCCTACGATATACTACGCCGCACTGGCGAGTTCGTCATCAACCTTACTACCGAGGCCATGGCCCATGCCACCGATTGGTGTGGCGTACGCTCGGGCAAGGATAATAATAAGTGGGAGGCTACGGGGCTCACGCCCATGGAGAATAGCCATGTCAAGGCCCCCATCATCGCCGAGTCACCACTATCGATATGCTGCAAGGTGCGCGAGGTTAAGGAGCTAGGTTCCCACGATATGTTCATCGCCGACGTTGTTGGCGTGGAGGCCGACACGCGATATATCGACCCCGAGACGGGTAAGTTCTCACTCGACAAGGCTCGCCCTATTGTCTACTCCCATGGCGAGTACTACACGCTCGGTGAGCTTATAGGACACTTCGGCTGGTCGGTAAAGAAGAAGCGAACAAAGAGAAAATAGATAATATAAAGGATTATGACAGAACAGCAAATGGAGCTCCTTGCGAAGTATGAGGAGCAGCTACGCACGATGCTCACCGAGCGTCTCTCGAAGGAGGGTTGGCTCGATGGAGGTATGCTCACCGTTGAGGAGCTTAACGAGAAGTGGCGCGCCGCCGCACCATCATATATGGCCGATGCAGTGCCCGAGATAGCTAAGTACCCACTTGTGGCTATCGCCTGGGCTATGTACGAGGGTATGGGTATCGCCGTACTCTGGGATAAGGAGTGGAGCCGCTACGAGAAGGTGGAGGATATACATAAGATGCTCACCGAGCCACGTGGCTTCGACTGCATGGACGAGTATATCACCGAGATACTACTATGCCACCCCTTGGAGAGCGAGGAGGCCACAAAGCTCGAGAATATGATACGTTCGATGGCCGAGATGGCTCAGATGCTCATCCGCAAGGAGGGCATCGAGGCGCAGAGCGTCATGGCCTTCCACCTCTTTGCTCGCACGACAAAGGTTATGTTCGAGCTCGGCGTGTCGGTAGCCTTGAAGCGCCTGGGATATAAGTATGTCAAGGTGAATGCCGATGTTGTGAGCTAACGACAATAGCACAATAGATAGGCTTGGGTTCGAGAAGCAATAGCTCTCGGACCTTTTTTTTGTGATGGGGGGGGGCAGGCGCGGACAGGCGCGGACTTTAAGGAATTTAGGGAATTTAGGGAGGCGCAGACATTAAGGAAGTTAGGGAATTTAGGGAATTTAAGGAGAGCGCAGACATCTTCTCCTTAAACTCATTAAGTTCCTTAAACTCCTTAATCTCCCGAGGGGTATTACTTTATGTTAGCGGCAGTAGACGACTGCCCTATCACAGCAAATTAATTTGTTGTTAGAAGGGGCATAATTTGGCGCCGATAAAGAGAAAGAGCGGATGGGACATACTTGATGTATTTCCCATTCGCTCTTTAGATTGAGGCGTCGAAGGATGCCTCTTATCACAACAAATTACTTGAGGTTCATCTGATCAATAAGCGCCTTTGTCTTAGGTGCATGACCACGGAAGTTCTTGTAGAGGGTCATAGGGTGCTTGTGACCACCCTTCTCGAGTACCTCGTGACGGAACTTACCGGCAACCTCCTGTGAGAAGATACCCTTCTGCTTGAAGTATGAGAAGGCATCGGCAGCAAGCACCTCAGCCCACTTATAGCCATAGTAACCAGCAGCATAACCACCTGAGAAGATGTGTGTGAAGGCTGGGCCCATAGCTGTACCCTCAACGATAGGCATCACCTGTGTAGGCTTAACGGCCTTAGCCTCGAACTCGAGGATGTCGCCAGTATATGGAGCCTCGATAGTGTGCCATGCCATATCGAGCATACCGAATGATAGCTGACGCACGTTGAAGTATGCAGCGAGGTAGTTCTTAGCAGCCACGAGCTTCTCGATAAGCTCTGCAGGCATAGGCTCACCTGTCTGGTAGTGCTTAGCCCAGAGGTCAAGATACTCCTTCTCGGTAGCCCAGTTCTCCATGATCTGTGAAGGAAGCTCCACAAAGTCGCGCTTTACAGATGTGCCGTTGATAGCCTCATACTTACCCTTAGCAAGGATGCCATGGAGACCATGACCAAACTCGTGGAGGAAGGTAGTGAACTCATCGAAGGTGAGGAGCGAAGGAGTGGTAGCTGTAGGCTTAGTGAAGTTCATTACGAGCTGCACCAAAGGACGCTGCTCAACGCCGTCGGTAACCTTAACGCCGCGGAACTCGGTCATCCAAGCGCCCTGACGCTTTGACTCACGTGGGAAGAAGTCGAGGTAGAGGATAGCCATAAGCTCGCCATTAGCGTCGCGTACCTCATATACGGTAGCCTCTGGGTGGTAGGTCTCGATGTTGTACACCTGAGTGAAGGTGAGGCCATAGAGCTTGCCAGCGAGCATGAAGACAGCCTCCTTAGCGCTCTCGAGCTGGAGGTAAGGCTTAATCTGCTCGTCGTTGATAGAGTACTTCTCCTCCTTGTACTTCTCGTTGTAGTATGACCAGTCCCAAGGCATGAGCTCACCCTCGAAGCCGAGGCTCTGAGCATAAGCAGTAACTGTATCTACATCCTTGCGAGCATACTTCAAGGTAGCCTTGTTAAGCTGCTTGAGGAACTTATTTACGGTAGAGGTGCTCTCTGCCATGCGGTCCTCCAATACGTAGTCGGCAAAGTTGTCATAGCCGAGGAGGTTAGCGATGTTGAGGCGAAGCTCAGCGATGCGGCGTACGTTCTCGAGGTTGTCGTTCTCGCCACCGATACCACGTGTGTTATATGCACGGTAGAGCTGCTCCTTGATGTCGCGCTGTGTAGAGTAGGTCATGAAAGGACCATAGCTTGGAGCATCGAGGGTCACTGTCCAACCCTTCTCACCACGAGCCTCTGCATTGGCAGCAAGACCCTCCTTCACGAAGTCAGGAAGCTCAGCAACCTTAGCGGGGTCGGTGATGTTGTATGAGTAGGCGTTGGTAGCAGCCAAGGCGTTCTGACCAAACTGCAAGGTGAGCTGCGATAGCTCCGATGAGTACTGGCGATACTTCTCCTTAGCCTCACCCTCGAGAAGAGCGCCCGAGCGTGCGAAGCCCTTGTAGGTATCCTCCAAGAGCATCATATCCTCCTCGTCGAGGTTCAACGACTTACGATTGTCGTACACAACCTTGATACGCTCGAAGAGCTGTGGGTTGAGCGAGATGTCGTTAGAAAGGTCTGTTAGCTTTGGGGTGATGTTGAGTGCTATCTGCTGCATCTCGGGAGATGTAACGCAGTTGTTAAGCACGAAGAATACGCCCGATACACGACCAAGCAACTCACCCGACTCAGCCATTGCAACGATGGTATTCTCGAATGTTGCAGGCTCTGGGTTGTTGATGATAGACTCAATCTCGGCACGGTTTACAGCGATAGCGTAGTCGATAGCTGGCTCGTAGTGCTCGAGCTTGATAGATGAGAATGGAGGTGTCTGATAGGGGGTGTTCCACTCCTCAACAAGTGGATTGCCTACCAACGACGCTGGCATGCGTACGCCACCATTCTCTGGAAGGTCGCCTGCAGTAGAGGCAAGTGTCAATGCTGACATGATCAATGATAGTGTTGTCATAAATAATTATAAATTGTTATAGGTTTTACTTATCGCAGGTCTATGAAGCCACCTTAGTTATGCTTAAGCTCCTGTGGCTCGATGGTCATAGGGGTGATAGGCGTGATGGGGCTCTTAGCCGAGTCGCGTCGCATAGCCTTGTCGCCCTTATCCTTAAAAGGTCTCTCCTTCACAGGCATCTCCTTAGGCTTCATGCCGCTACCTGGGCGGTTGAATGGCGATGTACGCTCTGGCTTATCCAACTCCGCGCTCTCGGTAGAGTCCTGCATCATGGTGGTGTCGGCCTCAACGGGAGGTGTCCATAGACCACGTGCACGAAGCATAGGCTCCTTGTTAGGCTCTGCGCCACGGAAGGTGCGATACATATCCATACCTGGACGCTGGCCGCCCTGTGCCAAGAGGTCGTAACGGAATACCGATGCAAGCTCAGGGTCGCAGATGTCGCGACGCTCCTTGAATGCTGCGAAGGCATCCTTATCCAACACCTCAGCCCAGAGATAGAAGTAGTAGCCCGCAGTGTAGCCGCCGTTGAAGATGTGGGCGAAGTAGGTATAGCGATAGCGTGGCTCTACCTCAGGGATGAGGCCACGACGTGTTGCGAGGTTATAGCTCTCGAAGGCCTCGACATCAAAGTTTACGGGGAATGACTCCAACGAGTGAATATCCATATCGATGAGAGCAGCAGCGGTGAGCTCAAGAGTTGTAAAGCCCTGGTTGAAGAGCGCCGCATTCTGTATGCGTTTGATGAGGTTATCGGGGATCACCTCGCCAGTCTGGTAGTGAACAGCATAGTTACGCAAAATCTCAGGCTCAAATGCCCAGTTCTCCATAATCTGCGATGGGAGCTCCACAAAGTCGCCCTCCACCTCCGAGAGGCTACGGTACTTAACATCAGCAAATAGGCAGTGTAGCGCATGGCCGAACTCGTGGAACATGGTCTCCGCCTCGTCGAATGTGAGGAGTGAAGGGGTATCACCCACAGGAGGTGTGAAGTTGCACACGATGCCTACGACAGGTGCCTTACGCACGCCGTCGATATATAGCTGCTCGGTGAAGTTACCACACCATGCACCGCCGCTCTTCGACTTGCGAGGGTGTGGGTCGATATAGAGGATACCGAGGTGTGTATTATCCTTGTCGAGCACCTCGAATACCGAGCACTCGGAATGGTAGCGTGGCACAGCGATAGGACGGAAGGTGATGCCATAGAGGCGGTTAGCGAGGTAGAACATACCACGACGCACGTTGTCGAGTGAGAAGTATGGGCGTATAGCCTCCTCGTCGAGCTGATACTTCTGCTTACGCACCTTCTCGGCGTAGTACCACCAATCCGACTTCTCGAAAGTCTCACCTGGGTGGTCCTGCTGGAATAGCTCGTTCATAGCCTCCAACTCATCCTTTGCCGAGGCGAGAGCTGGCTCATATATCTCCTCAAGGAGTGCATATACAGCCTCAGGTGTGCCAGCCATCTGGTCGTCGGTAACGTAGTGTGCATATGACTTATAGCCGAGCAAGTTAGCCTTCTCGATGCGTAGGCGCACCATATCTGCAATTATTGCCTTATTATCATTCTCATTGTTGTTATTACCACGCATAAGGTAGCCATCATAGAGCTTACGACGAAGGTCGCGGTCTGGCGAGTAGGTCAAAAATGGCAACATGCTTGGCTTGTCGAGGGTGAAGAGGTAGCCCGACTTACCAGCAGCCTGTGCTGCCCCCTTCGCCTGGTTGCGCACACCCTCAGGGAGCTCACTCACCTGCGAGTCGTCGAGCAATAACTCGAAGGCGCCATTATCAGCCAATAGGTTGTTGCCGAAGCGGATATTTAGCAGGGCAAGCTCAGCGTTGATGGCCATAAGACGCTCCTTAGCCTCGCCCTCAAGCAAGGCACCCGAACGCACAAAGTCATTATAGGTCTTCTCCAAGAGGCGCATATCCACCTCATCGAGCTTCAATGTGTTGCGCTTATCGTATACCGCCTTTACGCGCTTGAAGAGCTTTGTGTTGAGCATAATAGCATTGTAATGCTCCTCCAAGCGTGGCATCATCTCGTTCTGCACCTCCTGCATCTCGTCATCGAGGTCCGACGATGAGAGCATGCCGAAGATGAGGCTTATCTCGGTAAGCTTGATGCCTGCTCTATCGAGTGCCACTATTGTGTTCTCGAATGTGGGCTCAGCACCGTTATTGACGATGTCATCTATCTCCTTGTTGTGCATAATCATAGCCTCCTCAAAGGCGGGGGCATAGTGCTCAGGCTTGATAAGGTCGAACTTAGGCACACCATCTACAGGGTCGAAGTTGTGCATCTCGGCTGCCGTTGTTGGCAAGTAATCCTCCAAGAGAGGATTTGGCAACTGCTCCTTGGGCTCTGCCTTACATGAATAGTTCACAGAAGTTGCAATCATTAGTGATGATAATAGTAAAAGGCGTTTCATCTATCAAGTTTTTTAATTAACTTTGCAAAGTTAAAAAAATTATAGAAGCTATGCAACTATTTTATGCACCTGAAATCTCTTTTCCTCGATATACTCTTCCAGAGGAGGAGTCGAAACACTGTGTTCGCGTGTTGCGCATGTGCGTGGGCGACGAGCTTCACCTGACCGACGGACGAGGCATGCTTCATCGCTGTAAGGTGGTGGATGACAATGCAAAACGCTGCGTTGTCGAGGTTATCGAGAGCACCCAAGCCGAGCCACTACCCTACCATCTTGTAATGGCTGTAGCACCCACAAAAAATATCGATCGCTACGAGTGGTTTTTGGAGAAGGCCACCGAGGTTGGCATTGGCGAGATATACCCCATCGAGAGTGAGCACAGCGAGCGCAGACAGATAAAGCACGACCGCGAGCTGAAGGTCATCACCGCCGCAGTCAAGCAGTCGCTCAAGATGTACCACCCCACACTCCACGACCTCACCCCTTTCAAGCAGGTTGTGACCATGCCATTCGAGGGCGAGAAGTATATTGCCCACTGCAACTCATCGCTTGGCGAGCGCCCCTATTTGGGCAAGGAGATAAAAAAAGGTGGTCGAGTGTTAATTTTAATTGGTCCGGAGGGCGATTTTTCGCCAGAAGAGATTACCTTTGCACTTCAAAATGGCTTTAAGCCTATCTCGCTGGGTGAGCAGCGTTTGCGCACAGAGACCGCAGCGGTAGCCGCAACGATGATAGTATCGACAATCAATGCGTTGTAATATAGCCATTTACCGAAAGAAGAATTACTACCTATAACTAAACTAAGTTATGCTTTTATACGCAATCTTGGCAGCTGTTTTAGCCATTGCTGCCATATTTCTAACACCGCTGCGCTATAAGGTGTGGACGGCGACAGCCTTCATTGGCCTTGCCTCCATCGCCGCTATCGCCCTTGCGGTAAACACATTGAGCAATGGTGCCATGGAGCTCATGCGCTTCAGCACCATCTTCTTTGGCAACGAGAGCCTCAGTGTAGATCCACTATCGTCGCTCTTCCTTGTCATCATTGCCGTGGCAGCCATCGCCACTGTCATCTACTCGCGAGGCTATGTCGAGGGCTATCTCAAGCGTTTCTCGCCAGCCCACATCTCGCTACACTACACAGCCCTTGTGACCCTCGTTGTGTCGATGATGGCTGTGGTGCTCAGCAGTGGAGGCTTCTCATTCCTCTTCTCGTGGGAGATGATGACCATTGCCTCGTTCATCCTCATACTCTTTGAGGCGGAGCGTCAGGATGTTCGCCGTGCAGCACTCAACTACCTGGTAATGATGCACATCGGCTTCATGCTCTTGGTTGTTGGCTTTGTCATGGTCTACAACACCACAGGCTCGGCAAACTTCACCGCTATTGTCGACTACTTCAAGATGGCAGCCCCACTGCCTCTGTTTGTCATCCTCTTCCTCGGCTTTGGCATGAAGGCGGGTATCTTCCCCATGCATATCTGGCTCCCTGAGGCACACCCCGCAGCACCATCACACGTCTCAGCAATCATGTCGGGCGTGATGATTAAGACGGGTGTCTATGGTATCATTCGCCTTATGCAGGCTATCGACCAGAATGTGGAGTTGCTCAACACCATAGGCATGATAATCCTCTTCACAGGTATCATCACTGGTCTCTGGGGTATCATCATGGCAGCGATACAGAACGACATCAAGCGTCTCTTGGCATACTCAAGTATCGAGAACATCGGCGTGATACTCATCGGCTTGGGTATCGCAGCTATTGGCCACTCGGCAGGTAGCGACCTCATCGGCATGTGTGGCATGTGTGGTGCACTGCTCCACATCGTCAACCACTCGCTATTCAAGAGTTTGCTCTTCTTCTCAGCGGGTAACATCTACTCTAAGATGCACACAACATCGCTCAACCAGATGGGTGGTC
The DNA here is from genome assembly GCA_045654925.1 of Alistipes sp. Lineage (GTDB taxonomy): Bacteria > Bacteroidota > Bacteroidia > Bacteroidales > Rikenellaceae > Alistipes. The sequence continues at coordinate 72,120 of JAZOOI010000022.1, forward strand.
TTGCCAAGCATATGCCTATGACCGCCATTATCATGCTCCTTGGCGTTGTGGCGATATGCGCACTCCCACCACTCAACGGCTTTGTGTCGGAGTTACTCATCTACATCGGCATGTTCAATGGCGTGAGCGACGGCCGTGAAGTACTCTTCTCGGTTGCTGCAATCATCGCCCTATCGCTCATCGGCGGTATTGCAGTTCTCGCCTTTACAAAGCTATATGGCACAATATTCCTCGGCTCACCACGCTCGACACACGTTGCCGAGAGCACCGAGGTTGACAACTATCGTATCGGCGCCATGGCCATCCCTATCGCGGGCATTCTCTTCATTGGTCTTGTTCCACAGATTGCCATTCGCCCCATAACAATGATCTCGGAGGCTATCACTGGCGACGACAACACCATAGCTGTGGAGTACTTCAACCCAACGCTCTCGACACTATGCTATGTAAGCTGGGCGCTTGTGGTAATCATCGCCCTTCTATACATCCTCAAGCGTCGTGCACAGCGCACACGCACCATCAGCGAGGGTCCAACATGGGGCTGTGGCTTCACCGCTCCTAACGAGCGTATGCAGTACACTGGCGAGTCATTCTCGGAGGGTCTCGAGAGCATCACCAAGCCACTTATGAACGACACCATCGATGGTCGCTCGGTGGATAAGTCGGAGATATTCCCTACGCCACACAACTATCGCATCCAGCACAAGGATAAGGTTGACTCGTTGCTCGTACAGTGGTGGGTCAAGATGATGCACCGCCTCAACAAGTATGTCATGCACCTACGTACAGGCCGTGTGAATAACTACATCACCTTTGCGCTCGTATTCTTTATCGCAGTGCTTGTGCTCACACTATTTAACATCCTTTAGCGAACAAAAAGATTGTCACCACTATGTTGATTAAGATATTAAATACACTACTCATGATTCTCGTGGCACTCTTCATCACGGGAGTCATCAACCGCACACGTGCTGTGGCAGCTGGTCGCAAGGGTATACGCTTCTTCCAGCATGTCTATAATGTTAGATTGTTGCTCCGCAAGGGCTCGGTATACTCACCCACAACGAGCATCCTCTTCAAGATAGCACCATGTGTCTACCTCGGCGCAGCGATGCTCGCCTTCTTGTTCATACCTATTGCCGACCTTGAGCCTATGCTCTCGTTCCGCGGCGATATTATCTTCGTGGCATACCTCCTAGGTCTCACACGCGTAGCTATCGTGCTCGCCGCCCTCGACACAGGTAGCTCATTCGAGGGTATGGGCGCTGCACGTGAGGCGCTCTACGGTGCGTTGGTTGAGCCTGCGCTTATGATGGCACTTGCCACCTTGGCACTCTTCTGCGGCTACTCATCATTTGCCGACATATTCTCTACGGCACAGCTACTAAACACCAACCTCACCATTGTGATGTTGCTTGTAGCCTATGTATTCCTCATCATCATGATTATCGAGGCTGGCCGTATCCCTGTTGACGACCCCAAGACACACCTCGAGCTTACGATGATTCACGAGGTTATGTGTCTCGACTACTCGGGCATCGACCTTGCGATGATACAGATTACCGGTTGGTTGAAGAACGCCATCTTCGCGATGATTGCCGCCAATGCCGTCGCCGTAGCTTTCTGCTTCCACTGGCAGTTTGCAGTCCCCTTGGCAATACTTGGCACGGGCATCACTATTGGTATTATGGAGTCGTTCCGTGCGCGTAACAAACTCTCACGCAACACCACCTATATCATCACAATCGTTGCCATGTCGGCACTTGTGTTGCTCACAGGCTTCTTGCTTAACCTCAACATCGAAATATAAAACTATAGAAGAATATGACTCTGTCCCTTATTATATTATATGTGCTGACGCTCATATACCTATCTATTGCTGATCGTTTCCGCAACCATACCTCGATATTGGCTATCCAGGGTATTCTCCTATTTGGTATCGCCATAGCTCGTCTCCATAGTTTTCACCCTGTGGAGCTGGGCTTCATCATAGTCGAGACGCTCATCTTCAAGGCTATTGTTATTCCAGCAATCCTCACACGCGTCATCGGCAAGACTAAGATTCAGCGTATTCACACCTCATCGTCGCAGTTCGGCTCACTTGTGATGTCTATCGGCGCCCTTGTTGCCAGCTGTGCCATCACCTACAACATGGCCGACGAGTATGCCAACATCATCTTCTTCGGCGTTGCCCTCTACGCACTGCTCTCAGGCCTCATCCTCATTGTGATGCGTAAGCGTATCTTCGCCCACCTTGTAGGCTTCCTCGTAATCGAGAATGGTGTCTTCCTCTTCTCAATGGCTATCGGTGTTGAGTTCCCATTGCTCATCAACCTCGCCATCATGCTCGATATCCTCGTCTCGATACTTATGCTCGGCATCTTCTTGCGCCGTATGGATAATGAAATGCACACCGACGAGTCGGATGCTCTAACCCAAATTAAAGATTAACGCCATGCTTGCATATCTAATAACATCGATAATTCTTGCCGTGCTCCCGCTCTTCTTGCGTAGCGAGCGCGCCACAAACATTGTTGCTGCACTCTTCTTCGTGGTGCAGGCAGCAAGCATCGCCGCACTATTCTACTTCGAGCGCTTCGATAGTGTACTTCTCGAGGTATTCCGCGCCGACACCCTCGCTGTGGTATTCCACATTCTCATGACCTGCGTGCTCGGCTTCACCTTCATCCACTCGGCACAGTACCTCAAGGCCGATGGCATATCTACGCGCTCATATAGAGCCTACTACACCATCCTGATGCTCCTTGCAGTGGCAATCACATGTGTCTACTACTCCGACAATGTTGCCATGACATGGGTCTTCTTGGAGGCTACGACAGTCTGCTCGGCAGGTATCATCTACCACCGCGAGTTCAGCCAGTCGTTGGAGGCTACATGGAAGTACCTCTTCGTCTGCTCGACAGGTATCGCCATAGCATATATGGGTATCTTGCTTCTCTCGACAGTGGCAACACACGGCACATTGGACTACGCCTCATTGCGCGAGGCTATAGTCAATGGCAACCCACTATACCTCAAGGTTGCCTTCTTGCTCATCGTCGTGGGCTACAGCTGTAAGATGGAGATCTTCCCCCTCTACACCGTTGGTGTGGATGCTAACTATGCAGCACCTGCTCCCGCCTCAGCATTCATCTCTACCGCCTTGGTTAATGCAGGCTTCGTATCTATCATGCGTATCTATCATCTGTATGCGCAGACAGGCGAGGTCTTCGAGTGGGCACGCCACGTCCTAATCCTTATCGGCATACTATCGCTTGCCGTAGGTGCCATGTTCCTACGTCGTACCAATAACTATAAACGATTCTTGTCGTACTCGACAGTCGAGAATATGGGTATCGTATGCATCGGCATGGGTATAGGAGGCTTAGCACTATGGGCCGCTGTCTTCCATGTCATCTGCCATACGTTCGTCAAGAGCTCAATGTTCTTCCATGTGGGTATCATGCGCCATATCTACGATAGCTATAGCATCAACCGTATTGGTAACTACATGAACATCAACCGTGTGGGAGCCATTGGCATCATTGTGGGCACACTCGTACTCTTGGCATTCCCACCATCACCACTATTCCTTTCAGAGGTGATGATATTCTCGGAGATTGTCACCGTGGGTAGCTGGTGGTTGCTCGCCCTAATGCTCATCCTTATGTGCGTGGTGCTATACTCTATCTGGGGTCGCTCACTACGCCTTAGCTACCACGCAAACCAGGATACGTTGCACCTATCGGAGGTCAACCGTCGCCTATCATACTCTGCATCGGTGCTTCTCATTGCCGCCATCGTCATCGGCGTATGGCAGCCCGAGATATTGAAGGATGCCATTGCCACAATCATTAACCTAAGCTAACGCCATGAATAAGCTATATAAAGTTACTACGAATGGAGCCTCGGCAGTGGCTATTGCCGAGATTCCCGTTGTCGACTACATCGACCTATATAACGACCTTAAGGAGCGCATGGCGGACCACCGCTACCATGTAGCACACTACTTTGCCACCGAGATCGAGAAGGGCCTAAAGTTCTATATGTTACTTCTCGACGATGAGAGTGGCGAGGTTCTCATCACCTCGTTCATCCCCGATTACTACGCCGAGGGATTGGCATCGCTCACCGCCGTGCATGCGCAGTTCCACCCCTTCGAGCGTGAGATACACGAACTCTATGGTGTGGAGTTCACACACCACCCATGGTTGAAGCCCCTACGCTTCTCGCACAACCGCCGCAATAAGCAGTCGACAATGGACACCTACCCCTTCTATAAGATTGAGGGTGACGACCTCCACGAGGTTAATGTGGGTCCTATCCACGCAGGTATCATCGAGCCTGGTGCCTTCCGCTTCATCTGCATGGGCGAGGAGGTGCTACACCTCGAGATTGCCCTTGGCTACCAGCACCGCGGCGTTGAGGATGAGATGATTCGCAACCAGAACCGCCTACGCCAGTCGGTTATCGCCGAGTCTATCGCCGGTGATACTGCCATTGGCCACACCACAGCATATGCCGAGGTTATCGAGCGCCTTGCACACGCCAATGTTGATGACTCACTACAGCGCGAGCGTGCCATAGCCTTGGAGTTAGAGCGTATTGCTATGCACCTTGCCGACACTGGCGCCTTGGCTACCGACATCGGTTTCCAGCTCTATCAGGTGGCTTGCGAGGCACTGCGTACGGTGACTATCAACACCACACAGGCATGGTGCGGCAACCGTTTTGGCAAGAGCATGATACGTCCTTTGGGCAGCAACCACCCTCTGACAGCAGCCAAGATTGAGACCATACGTAAGAATGTCGCTGACGTACGCCGCCGCTATAATGAGGTTAGAGAGGACATCCTCGAGGCACCAACACTCCTGTCGCGTTTTGAGCAGTGCGGTCTTGTGCCTAAGGCCGAGATGTATCGCATTGGCGGTGTGGGCATGGCAGCACGCTCGAGTGGCGCTATGCGCGATATACGCACTACACACCCCTGGGGTTACTACGCAAACCTGAAGCACGAGGCTATCACACACCACGATGGCGATGTTATGTCACGCCTTATGACACGCATGGACGAGGTGTTGCAGAGTGCCGACTATGTGTTGCAGATGCTCGAGGGATATGTGCCTAAGGGCGATATAGCCCTTCCTAACTATGAGCCTACGCTCGATAAGGAGGCGCTATCGTTCGCCTTGATTGAGGGTTGGCGTGGCGAGATATGCCATGTGGCACTCACAGATGAGAAGGGTGAGATATCGAAGTATAAGATCAAGGATCCAAGCGTGCATAACTGGCTCGGCCTCGCTATAGCCGTACGCTCCGAGGGTATCTCTGACTTCCCTATTAATAATAAGAGTTTTAATTTGTCGTACTGTGGTCACGACCTATAATATATAAGGTTTATGATTTTTGGAAAAGCAAAGATACTACGCAGCCATGGCTGGCAGTATATCCCCGATTTGAATGGCGTAACCCTCACCGAGGAGTTCCGTGGCTTCCCTCTACTTAGTGACTCCGACGACAAGGCAGCCCTCGAGCGCGCCGCTAAGATATGCCCCACACAGGCTATCACCACCGAACCACTAACCCTCGATATGGGCAAGTGTCTCTTCTGTGGCGAGTGCCAGAAGTGCGCACCCAAGAGCATTAAGTTTACTAACGAGCACCGCCTCGCAGCCACACGCCGCGAGGACCTCATCGTCAAGGTTGGCGACACTGCTCCTAAGTTCGACTACTCGGCACTGCGTCCCGAGCTATCGAAGTACTTCGACCAAGCATTGCAGCTGCGCGAGGTGTCGGCAGGTGGCGACGCCTCTATCGAGATGGAGCTCGGCGCAACGGGTAACGTAAACTTCGACTTCGGTCGCTATGGCGTAGGCTTCACCGCCTCACCACGCCATGCTGACGGCTTGGTGCTGACAGGCCCTATTAGCCATAATATGGCCGAGGCACTCGACATATGCTATCACGCCATTCCAGAGCCCAAGGTGCTTATCGTATGTGGCTCGGAGGCTATCTCAGGTGGCTTGTATGCCGATAGTCCTGCTATAGAGCGTTCGTTCCTGGACAAGTATCACGTGGACCTATGGTTGCCTGGTGCGCCTACACACCCACTATGCTTCATCGACGGTGTGACGAAGATGCGCTCGAAGCACAATAAGTAAAAGACAAAGCGAGGTGCCCAATCGGACACCTCGCTACATTTTATTATGTGATAAACGACGATATCACAACACAGATTAGCAAGAGGGGATTTGTTGTCAGAGTGGTGCAGTAGTGGTGATGACATGATAAAGCCCTGGATGGATAGTACTCGAAGTACATTCCATTCAGGGCTTTGATTGAAGCACCGCTAATGCGCCGCTATCACAACACAGATTAGCAGGAGGGAATTTGTTGTCAGAGTGGTGCTAATGTGGCGATGACAGGAGAAAGCCCGGATGGGACATACTAAGCGTATTTCCCATTCGGGCTTTTGACTGAAGCGTCGCAGTAGCGCCGCTATCACAACAAATTATCTATCGAAGGCTTGTGCTTTAAGAGCAATACCTTCGCCATCGGGAGTAACGAGTATCACACCCGCCTCCTCGCGTGTGATATGTCCGATGATGTCAACAAGGCCAAGGGCACCAATCTTCTCGCGCATCTCTAGAGGCACGGTGAAGAGGAGTTCGTGGTCCTCACCACCATTAAGGGCTGCGATAACAGGATCTATGTGCATCTCCTCGGCGAGGTCGGATGTCTGGCGTGCAATAGGTATACGCTCAAGATAGATGCGAGCACCGCAGTGCGACGCATTGCATATCTGACGCAGGTCAGAGGCAAGGCCATCCGAAAGGTCAATCATCGATGTTGGCTTGATACCCTCCTCGGCAAGAGCCTTGAGCACGTTGACCTTAGCTCGTGGCTTAAGGTAGCGCTCGAGGAGGTACTCATAACCGGCGAACTTAGGCTCGGGGTTCTCCACATCGCTAAGAACACGCTTCTCGCGCTCAAGAAGGTGAAGACCCATATATGCAGCACCGAGGTTTGAGGTGATGCAGATGAGGTCGTGTTCCTTGGCACCTGAGCGGTAGGCTACATCCTCTCGCTTGGCACGTCCCACACCCGAGAGGGTGATGATAAGACCATTCATCGATGCTGTGGTATCACCGCCAACAATATCCACACCATACTCCTTGGCAGCGGTCTCCATACCCTCATAGAGGGCGTCAAGAGCCTCTACAGATATCTTCGAGGAGACGCCGAGTGCCACGACAACCTGCTGAGGTGTGCCATTCATGGCAAGGATGTCGTTGATGCAGCGTACAACAGCCTTATAGCCGAGGTGCTTCAGCGGGAAGTAGCTAAGGTCGAAGTCTATACCCTCGGTCATCATATCGGTGGTGAGAAGCATTACCTCGTCGCCAAGGTCGATGATGGCGCAGTCGTCACCAGAGGCCATGAGGGTGGTGTCGTTACGCTTTCCAAGACGTGATGTGAGGCGCTCAATAAGTCCAAACTCGCCCAACAGAGCTATCTCGGTACTCTTTGTTGTTTTCATATAAATAAATTTTTTGCAAAAGTACGTTCAAGATTGGAAAGTTGCAAAAAAAATCATACCTTTGTGGGAAATTTTTTCAAAAGCACATTAACCAAAAAACTTAGATATGCTTAATATAATACTATTTGGAGCACCAGGCTGTGGCAAGGGTACGCAGGCAAAGCGTCTTGCCGAGCACTTCGACCTCTACCACATCTCAACAGGCGAGGTTATACGCTCAGAGATTGCTCGTGGCACCGAGCTTGGCAAGAGTATGGAGGGTTATATCTCTCGTGGCGAGCTTGCGCCAGACTCTATTGTTGTGGAGATGGTTCGCGACTATATGCGTACACACGCAGATAAGGGCTGTATCTTCGATGGTTTCCCACGCACCACTGCTCAGGCAGAGATTTTCGATACTATGCTCGCCGATATCAACTCTAAGGTAGATGTGATGATCTACATGGATGTACCCGAGGAGGAGCTCGTGAAGCGCATCCTTCTTCGTGGCAAGGACTCAGGTCGTGCCGACGACGCTTCGGAGGATGTCATCCGCAACCGCATCGAGGTATATCGCCAGCAGACAGCCATCGTTGCCGACTACTACACCAAGCAGAACAAGTATGCCGAGGTGAATGGCCTTGGCACCATGGATGAGGTATTCGACCGTCTTTGTGGCGTAATCGAGAAGCACTAATCCCCAACCAAAATATAGAATGGGCGTCTCCACATAAGGAAACGCCCATTTATCATATACGGTATCTGCTACTTTAGCAACTCCTCGACCTTATCCATGACCATCTGTGGTGTGATGGCTCTGAGACATTTGTAGGTACCGCTCTTACATGGCTTCTTGCCATATACCGAGCAGGGACGACAAGGCATCTCCTCCTGCAATACACCCTGGTCACCAAGGCCGTAGCCCAAGAAGCCGAACTCAGGATGTGTAGCGCCCCAGATAGAGACTGTAGGTGTTGCCACAAGCGATGCTATGTGCATTACGAATGAGTCCATCGTGATTACGCAGTCGAGGTGCGAGATGAGGTCACGCTCCTGGCTCATAGGCAGACGCGACCACAGGGCTGTCACGTTACTATACTTAGCCTCCATGCTCTCGGCAAACTGAGCCTCCTCACCACCACCGCTATGGATGAATACCCTATCGTAGCGCTCCGCAAGCATTGCAACAAGCTCCTCACACATATCCTTTGGATAGGTCTTACCAGCATGAGCAGAGAATGGTGCAAAGCCAATCCATGTGCCCTGCTTCTCACCCATTGGATTCTTCAAAAGGGGCTTTACTGCGGGGGTTGGAGGATCGAATATATAGCCCATACGACGCAACACGCCACAATAGCGCATCACGGTATGACGCAAAGGCTTAGCAGTGTGACGGCTATAGCCCACACGGAACCACTTATCGATACGTCCCTTGTGTATAGTCTTGCTTGGTATGAAGGCACGGAGCTTACACATACGTCGTAGGATGCGTGAGCGGTGCACACCATGCATGTCGGCGATGGCATCTACGCCGAGCGCCTTAATCTCACCCGCCAAGTGCCATAGGCCTGCAATACCCTTATGCTTACCCTCGAAGTCCACAAAGAGGAACTCTACATCGAGACCATCGAAGAGTGGAGCCAAGAACTCACGTGTAAGGATTGTGACCTTCACATCGGGGAACTCGGTCTTAAAGGCGCGCACGGCGTGGGGCAACATTGCCACATCGCCTAACGCTGAGAAGCGAATAAAGAGTAAGTGCTTGTATTTAGGTCTCTTACTTTTTGTTTCCATAGAGTACTGGGTTGAGTGATGGGTCGTTGTACATCTTCATCTGCTTATATGTCTTCATATACTTACGTCCCGCCTCTATATCCTCGATAAGCTCCTCGATAGCCGATGATAGATCTACGCGCTGCTGAAGGAGCACGTCGAGCTTCTTCTGGCAAGCATCGCGGTGAGCATCGTCGACATCGGTACGCACAACCTCCGAGTGCATATGGTAGATCTTGAGCGCGAGGATTGATAGTCTATCAATAGCCCATGCTGGGGTCTCGGTATTGAGACGAGCATCGGCAGCAGGCTTCACATCCTTATATTTATCGAGCATATATGAGTCGATATACTCCACCATATCGGTGCGCACCTGGTTAGAGCGGTCGATACGGCGCTTAATCTCGAGAGCCTTTACTGGGTCGATCTGAGGATCACGGATGATATCCTCGAGGTGCCACTGCACGGCATCCACCCAGTTCTTTTCGTAGAGAAGGGCATCCAACGAACCTGCCTCATAGGGGTTTACCATTGGCTGATCTACATTATCCCACTTGTGGTAATCTTCAATCGAACGGATAAAGATGGTGTTTGCATTTTCTGTAAACATCGTAGTAGTTTTTTGTTGGTTATGTCCGTATAAAATATTATCTTTGCGGAGGTTTGAAACCTCAATAACACGCAAAACAATACACAAATATAATGAAAATTATCGGCAATACAACTTTTAGCTCATTATTTCTCACTTTTATGCTCACTTTGTCGAGTATGGTAGCGGGTGCGCAAAGCCCAGTAAAGCTCACCGAGGAGGAGCAGGCGCGCATCGATAACCATGTAAAAATCACACGTCAAGAGTATATCCACAAGTGGTGTCATCTCGCCATTGAGAACCGCGAATTGTATGGCATTCCCGCGAGCATAACCTTGGGACAGGCAATTCTTGAGTCGGGATATGGCAATAGCCACCTCTCAATACTCACTAACAACCACTTCAACATCAAGTGCAAGAGAGATTGGACTGGCGACAGACGCATATGGAACGACGACAACCCCGACGACTGCTTCCGCGTATATGACAGCATCGAGGAGTCGTATGCCGACTATGGCGAATATATAAGCTCGCGCCCATGGTATGAGCCTGTCTTTGCCTATGAGCTCACCGACTACAAGAGCTGGGCAAAGGGTCTTAAGGATGCAGGCTATGCCACCGACCCCGAGTATGCACATAAGCTAATACGCGTAATTGAGGATACCCACATCTACCTTCTCGACGAGGAGGATGGCCTCAACCGCTATAACGACTATATGGTAGCAGCACATGGCACAGCACCAATAACATATACCAAGGGTGAGCAGGAGAATAATAACGAGGAGGCTACCACCGACAAGCAGACTGCGCCTAAGACACTACACGACAAGATGACGAAGGCGTATAGCAACAACGGTATCGACCCCAACGCCTATCGTGTGACCATCAACTCACACTGTGGCTACAGCGTCTACTACACTAATGGCACACACTACGTCATCGCCAACAATGGCGATAGCTATGCCTCAATCGCTAAGCTATTCGAGATATCGGAGGCGATGCTACGACGCTACAACGATGTCGATGGCAGCGCATCGCTCATGGAGGGCGATATTGTATATGTAGAGCGTAAATCGGCACGTTGGCAGGGCGACGACCTACTACACAAGGTTAGCGAGGGTGAGACACTATATATCCTCTCACAGATATATGGCATACGTCTTAACCAGCTCTCAAAAATGAACCGCATACGTCCTAACGACCCATTGAAGGTGGGACAGACAATACGCCTAAGATAGTACGCAAACGATAAAAAAGATATATATATGAGTACACTACGCGAGAAAATATTGGACTCAATAGTCAAGAAGTCGACGCTTAAGCAGCAGATTTTCGACAACACCTTCTCAACCTTCAACGACCTCAAGGAGACACTCTTTGAGATGGCTTCGGAGATTGACGATGAGCTTGATGGCAAGCTCGACCGCCGTGTGCGTATCGAGTACCGCGACCGTGGTAAGTTCGAGGCGCAGTTGCAGGTGGCAAGCGACATTCTGCTCTTCCAGATGCATACCGACGTCTTTGAGTTCGACACCAACCACATAGTATGGCAGAACAACTATGTGCAGCAGTCGAAGGATAACTCATACTGCGGCGTTATTAACATCTACAACTTCCTCTCCGACTCGTTGAAGTATAACCGCAATGCCGACGAGGGCTACCTCATTGGCCGCATCTTCATCAACCGCGAGAAGTGCTTCTGGGTAGAGGGCAAGCGCCAAACATTGGTGCGTCCTATGGCCTTTGGCACTCGCAAGATAGACCGCGAGGCATTGGTAACCATCATCGAGACGGCTATCAACTACGCTCTTAACTTCGACCTCTTGATGCCACCATACGAGGAGAATATCCGCGTTACGGTTGACCAGTTCAACTCGAAGCTCGACAACTCGAAGTTCACAACAGGTAAGCGTCTGAGCTACGACTTCTCGATAGATGACATTTAACAACTAGACAATAACCAACTAACAATAACCTTATGAAGAGATTATTAACCATTGTTGCCCTCCTCAGCATTGCCATCGGCGCCACAGCGCAGGTGAGCTACAGAGAGATGGCAGCACAGCGTAGCAAGCACTCCAACTATGTAAATCCTGGCTATCTAACACCTGTGGATGGCACGCATAAGTATATGGAGATTGAGGGTACCGACGTGGTGCTCTACAACTATGACAAAGTGGGCGAGGGAGAGGTGATTTTTAGTGCCAACCACCCTATCATATCCTATGATAAGTCGCCTAATGGCGAGCTTGCAATCTATGAGATGTATGAGGATGGGTGGCCTCGTAAGGATATCTACCGCCACTCGTTCACCTCATCGTTCTACATCACCTGCCCCGACACATCGACAATACGCATCGACGATGTTCGCGACGTGTCGTTCTCACCCGACTCTAAGTTTATTGTGATGTCTTATGAGAACAACCTCTTCATCTACGACTTCGCCTCAAACGAGATATATGGCATCACCGAGGATGGCGAGTGGAATAAGATCATCAACGGTACCACCGACTGGGTATACGAGGAGGAGTATGGCTTCACACAGGCTTATGCCATATCTCCCGACAGCCGCGAGGTTGCCTACCTCAAGTTCAACGAGGCCGAGGTTCCCGAGTTCGAGATGATGCGCTTCGACGCAGAGCTCTACAACAAGGCCTATAGTTTCAAATACCCTAAGGCTGGCGATAAGAACTCAATAGTGACACTTCACATCTACAACGTAGATAGCAAGGAGACACGTCAGGTATGCGTAGGCGAGAATAGCGACCAGTATATCCCTCGCATCGGCTATACCCCTGCAGGCAAGCTCTTCTACTACCGCGTCAACCGCCTACAGAACCACTTCGAGGTGGTCATGGTGGAGGGCGATGGCACACAGCGCGTCATCTACAACGAGCAGGATGAGCGTTACGTTGAGCGTCCAAACGACAAGACCATAACCTTCATCGATGACGAGCGCTTCATCGTGCGCGAGGAGACATCAACAGGCTGGTTCCACCTATACCTACACTCAACAACCGAGGGTCGCATCAAGGCTATCACCGCCGGCGAGTGGGAGGTTACCGACATTGTGGGCATCAGTCCTAATAAGCGTACCATATATTATATGTCTACAGAGATGTCACCTATCGAGCGTAACCTATACTCTGTAAACATCGACGGTAGCAATAAGCAGTGCATCCTTGCAAAGAGAGGCTACTGGCGAGTATTCCCATCTGGCGACATGAAGTTCTTCGCTGCGGAGCACTCTGCAACCGACTGTTACCCTACAGCTGGCGTATATAACGCCAATGGTAAGTTGGTACGCTCATTGATGAATGGCCCAGTATCTACCGAGGCCCCAGCCTTCCAGCGCAACTACTATACCTTCACCACTGAGCGTGGCGATGAGTTGCAGTACTACCTCATCTACCCTAAGGACTACGATGCCTCGAAGCGTTACCCAGTGCTCATCACCCAGTACTCAGGCCCAGGCTCACAGGAGATTGCCAACCGCTGGACAGGTGACTGGGAGGAGACCTTGGCACACAACGGCTACATCGTAGCATGCTGCGATGCACGAGGCACAGGCTTCCGCGGCGAGGAGTACAAAAAGGTGACATATGGCAACCTTGGCCACTGCGAGGTGGAGGACCAGATCTCGTTTGCCAAGCACCTCAGCAAGCAGAGCTTCGTAGATAACCAGCGTATAGGCATCTATGGCTGGTCGTTCGGTGGCTTCATGGCACTCAACTGCGCACTTAAGGGTGACGGCATCTTCAAGATGGCTATCGCGGTAGCCCCTGTTACCTCATGGCGCTTCTACGACACCATCTATACCGAGATATATAACGGCATACCACATGATAACCCTGCAGGCTACGACAATAACTCGCCTATCGAGTATGCTGAGCGCCTCAGCGACAAGACACGCCTTATCATCATCCACGGCACGGCTGATGATAACGTACACTTCCAGAATGCCATGGAAATGTGCCGCGCACTTAACGCCGCAGGCAAGCAGTACGACATGATGGTCTACCCCGACCAGAACCACTCTATGCGTCCTGATGATGGTGCTAACGTACGCCAAAAGATGGTTGACTACACACTACAAAACTTGTAAACAATGACCCTTCTACGCAAACTATGGAGGCTCCTCACGGGAGGCTTCTCCATCGGCAAGCTTCGCATGACACCTGGACGCCTACGCTTCTGGTGGTGGCGCACCCCAGGCCGCAAGGCCGACATAGACAAGAAGTTGTAGTGGGGCTCAAGAGATAAAGAGCTGTAAAGTGGCTCAAATAATAAGGATGTCGCAACGTAATGTTGCGACATCCTTTTTTTGCATATGCGGGGAGACGAGAGATGCTGAGGCGAGGTGGCTATAGGGAGTTTAAAGAATTTAGGGAATTTAAGGAAGGCGTTGATTGCACTATCCCTAAATTCCCTAAACTATCTTCTATCTCTATTTTTCTCCCTAATCTCGCTAAACTCCCTAAACTCCCTAATTTCCTTAAACTCCCAAATCTCTCTAATCCCGCTCCACATTAGTACATATAGTCGTACTGGGTATAGCTCTTGTCGAACTTAAGGTCGGCGAGTGACGCAGCCTTAACACCAATGTTGAATGCCCAACTCTTATGGGCACCAAATGGTATCCAGGTGAATGACATCTGCCAACAGTGAAGGTCGCGGGAGATAGATATGGAGGTCATCGACATCTTGCGCGTAGCAAAGTCGAAACCGGATGTCGCCGTGATCATAGTCTTGGGCGTCAGCTTGACGCTGGCATTGACATTGATGGTCTGCGATATATTCTTACGGTAGCCCGTAGTACCGTTATTCACCAGCTGGGCACTATAGTTGAAGCTATAGTTGAAGCCGAAGTTCCACGGTATGGAGAAGTCGTAGTATTGGCCCGCCATCCATTGTCGTCGCATGGCTGGATTGAGCTCGCCATAGGGGTCGGACCACGAGTTGAAGTACTCGGGAGGTAGCGAGTTGATGTCGTTAGCAGCGGGCTGACCACCCTCCTTCGAGCGGAAGGAGTAACCGAAGCTCCAGCCTATGCTCTGCACACGGCCCGGAGAGCCACGACGCCACATCAACTTATTGTAGCGCACACCCTGTGGTGACACCTCATAAGGGTCAAGGACCATGGAGATGTTGAGCGCCACGCCCTGTGTGATTGTCGTACGCAGCTGTATGGGGAGTGTCGATAGACGCATAGAGTCGGCAAGGAAGTTATAGGAGCCATTGATAGATATCTGGTCTATAATCTTCACCTTCTTGACCGTATCCTTGGTGCGCACCTTAGCCTCCAACGACTGCGACAAGCCGAATGTAAGGTTTAGCTGCTGACCACTACCAGGCACACCATAGGCGTTGTCGGTGAATGGAGAGTATACCTTGAAGCGACCTGTAGTATCGGTCTGCACAGTCTCATAGAAGCCATACTTTTGGCGGCTAAAGTCGGGGGCATAGGAGAAGCCTATGTTAGGCGTAAGGGTATGGCGCACAGCCTGCAGCTTACGCTCCTTCTTCTTTGCCACATAGGTACCATAGACGGTGGTGTTTGCCGACACCGAGGCGTTGTAGTTATAGATACGCCAGAAGCCATACTGAGGGTCGAGAGTCTCCACCTGGCGGGTCTCGTTATTCCACTGCTGGCTAACCTTCTTGAAGTACCAACGCTCGGTATAGTTGAAAGATGGGTTGACGTTGATATAGTTAAAGAGCGACAGTGATGTAGAGATAGGAATGTTATGCTGGATACCATTCTTCATCTTATTGAGCGTCTCCTTGGTGAATATCTCACTCTCCTTGGTGTTCACCGTGTTGGTCATCTTCATTGAGTAGCTCATCTTAATCTTCTCGTACCAACGTGTCTTACCCACCGCCTGCTTACGCTTGAAGGGATTGAAGCTGGCGACGTTGAAGGTGATTGTTGGGAGTGTCACCGAGATACTCTTATCGCGCGAGTTCTGCGACACTGCCATGTTGAGGGCAAGAGAGAAGGGGGTACCCTCCCAGCTCTTAGAGTATGATATCGATGAGTTGGTCTGCGTAGCAAGGATGTCGTTCACGGTAGTTGCCGAGTAGCGACCATAGCCACTTGAGGTGAGGTTCACCGATGCCGAGAATGTAGAACCAGGGTTTGCCTTAGAGTCCTGTGAGTGCTGCCACTGCACTTTGTAGTTGTTCTGCTGCACGAAGTCGGGCTCACCCTTCTCGCCAGAGCGTATTGCCGAGAACTTAATATCGAAGCTACCACGGAACTTATAGCGCTTGACATACTGCGAGCGTGCCGAGAGCTCCCATGAGCCGAGGGTGTAGATACCGCCACGCAACGCAAGGTCCATATAGTCACCAAAGGTGAAGTAGTAACCGAGGTCACGAATGAAGAAACCCTTGGCATCCTCACCATAGGTAGGCATCAGAAGACCCGACTTAGGGCCTGTCGATATGGGGAAGAAGAACTCGGGGATACCGATGTATGTTGGCACATCCTCGATTACGAGGTATGAGTAACCAGCGATAATCTTCTTGCCAGGGATTACCTTCGCCTTGGTCATGGCGAGGTAGAAGTGAGGATGGTCGATCTGATCGCAGGTGGTATACATACCGTCGCCGATGTGTATCGACTCATCGGGGTGCATCTTCACACTACCACCCACAAGCCATCCGTCACCCTCCTGCGTTGCGATACCCTTAATCTTGGCCTTGCGCGAGTCGAGGTTATAGGTGATGGTATCCATGGTATAGGGGCTACCACCATCGGCGAACTCGGGGTGTGTTCTTACCACCTCTCCCGTCTCTGTTGAGTCGCTGTAGCCATGGGCAAAGATATCCTTCGTCTCCATGTTTACACGCATATAGTCGGCCTTGAGGGTCATGCCCTGATAGGTCACATCACCACCACGATAGCTATATATCATCTTATTTCGAGCATCGAAGACCACCGAGTCGGTAGCCTTACCCTCGATGATATCGTCGAACATAGCACCACCCTTGCGTCGCTGTGTGGTATCGGGCTTTGAGGCTACGGCAGCGGCGGGGGTAGCTGTACCCAGCTCATTGGCCACGGTATCAGCAATCTGACGACGTGGCATTGTGCCATTCAGAGTGGCAGGAGCATCTATAGCCGATGATAGGCTGAGGCGCTGTTTGTCATTATTGTCGCCAAAAGTGTCTCTATTATCTCTACTCATAGCCACGCTATCATCATCGAAAAAGCGGTTAAGTGTGCTTGCACCAGCCTTTGTCATGCACAAAAGGAGGCAGACAAAGATTGTTGTCAGCACAAACGATGAAAGATATTTTATCCAAACGTGTCTCAAAATTCAATAATTTTTTGTACCTTTGCCGACGCGTCGGCACACGACCCGAGGTATACCCCTTAGCACACGTGCTATGCACGATACCCAGGCGCGCGCAGGCAATTACAAGTTGCAAATATAGTAATAATTTAGCAAATAACTAACATTGATAGCGGAAATATGAGAAATCTTATCTTGAGTATTCTCTTTGTCACATCACTCCTATGGAGTGTAGGCGCCGAGGCCTCAGCCACCGCAGCATCGCCCAAGCAGCGTATTGTGGTGCTCGACCCTGGCCATGGCGGAGCACAGCGTCCTGGTGCCAGCCACAAGGGGCACTACGAGAAGACTATCAACCTCAAGGTGGGCCTTAAGATTAAGAAGCTCCTCGCCGAGAAGGCACCTCACATCACCGTCTATATGACCCGTGAGAGCGATGTGGAGTTGGCAAAGGATCGTACGGAGGATAACCGCAAGCGTCCAAAGATGGCAAACGACAAGCGCGCCGACCTCTTTGTATCGCTACACGCCAACGATGCGAGCAGCCCAAGTGCCTCAGGCTTCGAGGCCATAGTGCTCAACCTCGACCAGAAGACCCAGAACCACACCAAGAAGATGTCGCCATCGCTCAATGCGCATAAGGACTACATCCTCTTCGAGGACTTCACCAAGGAGCCAGCACAATATCTCGATGCCATATCGCGTCTGATGAGCAACGACCCCATGAACCGCATGTTCGGCAAGAGCGTGGGCGAGCAGATAACAAAGCGTGGCTACCGCTTTAGAGGCGTTCTCGACTCGGAGGAGGTATTCACCGTATTATACCCATTGGAGTGTCCAGGCATCATCCTCGAGATGGGATATATGAGCAACGAGAAGGACCTCGAGATGCTCACCTCGGAGAAGGGTCAGAACGACATGGCAGCAGCTATCTGCGACGCCATCATCGTCTACTTTGAGAATGTAGAGCGCATGGAGGAGTATGCTAAAGATGACACAGGTAGCGAGGACGACTTCAGTAACGACGACTACATGAAGTACTATGTCTACGACTCATCAGGCTCGGGCTACACCATACAGTTGATGTCATCGGACAAGAAACTCGACATCTACGACTCGTCATTCAAAGATTTCAAGGGAATAGCCATGCTTGTGATGGGAACAGGCACGTTTAAATATAAGTACTGCTATGGTTGCTACCCTACCATCGAGGCTGCAAAGAGCGAATTGGGATGGGCGCGTAAATCGTTCAAGGATGCTATCATAACACGTTATAAGGCGGGTAAGATTATCGCCATGTAAGAGACCGACTAAGTAATTAAAATCTAAGGATATGAAAATTAAAAGAGAATTTAAGATTGGTATTTTTGCCATCATCGTCATCCTCGTTTCATGGTGGGGAATTTCATGGTTGGGTGGTCAGGACCTCTTCAAGTCCTACAACACCTATACAGTCTACTACGACGAGGTATCTAAGGACCTCCAGGTATCATCACGCGTATTCATCCGTGGCGTTAACGTTGGTAACGTACAGGATATCGAGTTGGATGGCGACAAGGTTAAGGTTGTCATCGCCGTTGAGGAGCAGTATGCTCACATGATTCCCGACAATACCGTAGCTCTCATCACCGAGGGTCTTATGGGTGGTGCTCAGATCGTTCTTGAGCAGGGCAACTCAGAGAATATCGCCGAGGATGGTGCAACACTTGAGGGACGCCTCGACGAGGGTCTCATGGGCATGTTTGCCGACAAGGGTGCCGAGCTTATCGACAACCTCAACACCACTATCGGCAACCTCGACCAGACCGTTAGCAGCGTGAATGGCATCCTCGAGGATAACCGCGAGAATATCGGTAAGGTAGTAGCCAACATAGAGTCTCTAAGCAACGAGGTTAACTCGCTTATCAGCAACTCTAAGGGCGATATCGACACAGCATTGAACGACCTCTCTGCATTCACAACAATGCTCAAGGAGAACACTGCATCTATCGAGTCTATGTTGGGCAACCTCAACAAGTTCTCAGGCGACCTTGCCGACAGCGAGATTATCGCTAACCTCACAACAACTGTCGAGGAGCTCAACGGCATTATCGCAACCATCGAGAGCGGCGAGGGCTCATTGGGCAAGTTGCTCAAGGATGACTCTATCCACAACTCACTCGACGACACAGTGAATAGCCTTAACGCTCTTCTCACCGACCTCAAGGAGCACCCTATGCGCTACGTACACTTCTCACTCTTCGGTAGGTCAGAGGAGGATATCGCAGCCAAGGAGGCTAAGGCAGCTAAGCGCCAGGCAAAGCGCGCAGCTCAGGCTGAGTAGTCAACATATGATGACACCCTTACTATCGTGCTACATGGACGATAGTAAGGGTGCATTACAGATATAAATAGCAATAACACAGGGAGATACCCAGATGATTTACCCCTCAAACTTCGAATCAAAGATAGGTTTTGACCGCATCCGTGAACAGGTGGCTGATGCCTGCTCTATGCTATCGTCACGTGAGCTAATCATGGGCGAGAGCCTCAGTCAGTCACGCCGGGAGGTGGAGCTACGTCTCTCGCTTGCCGACGAGATGCGCCTACTACTATCTATGGAGTCGGGGGGAGAGATTGGCGAGCAGGAGGAGCTGCGCCTGATAGTTGACAAGATTGCTGTCGAGGGCTCATACCTTAGCGCCGAGGAGTGTGCATCACTACTACGCTCGTTGCGCTCAGCTGCTGCCATCGTGCGCTTCATACTGTCGCGCCGCGAGGGTACATATCCCCACCTTCGCAAGCTATCGGAGCGTGTGGAGGTATTCCCTACACTTGTGGCAGCCATCGAGCGTGTGGTCGACGACAAGGGCGAGGTACGTTCATCGGCATCCCCCGAGTTGGACTCTATACGCCGTAGCATACGCGAGCATGAGGGACAGGTGACAAAACGCCTACATCAGGTGCTACAACATGCCAAGGCTGCGGGCATTGTCGATGCCGACGCGATGATATCTATTCGCGATGGCCATGCCGTCATCCCCGTTGCGGCAGCCAACAAGCGCAAGATAGCAGGCTTCATCCACGACGAATCGGCCACGGGACGCACGTTCTACGTTGAGCCAGTGGAGGTTGTGGAGCTAAACAACGTACTACGCGAGTTGGAGTATGCCGAGCGTCGAGAGATAGTGCGCATACTCACCGAGCTTACAGCCCTTCTGCGTCTCGACCACGAGGGAATAGCACGCATCGAGAGCTATCTTACGCAGATTGATGCACTACGTGCCAAGGCACGCTGGGCGATAGCCAACGGTGCGGTGAAGCCCATCATCTCCACCGAGGGACGACTACTACTGCGCAAGGCGCGCCACCCACTCTTGGAGCAGAACCTACGCCAGCAGAACAAGAGTATCGTGCCACTCGACATGGAGCTATGCGACGAGCAACGCATACTCGTAATATCGGGACCTAACGCCGGTGGTAAGTCCGTCTGTTTGAAGACCACCGGACTACTACAATATATGGTGCAGTGTGGCTTCCTTGTTCCCGTATTGGAGAACTCGGAGTTTCCACTCTTCAGCTCCATACTCATAGATATTGGCGATCAGCAATCTATCGACAACGACCTTTCGACCTACTCGTCACATCTGATGAATATGAAGGCTATGGTGCACGAGGCGTCGGATAGGGCGCTGATACTAATCGACGAGTTCGGCTCGGGTACAGAGCCAACCATCGGTGGAGCTATTGCCGAGGCTATCTTGGAGCGACTTGTGGAGCGTCGTGCCTATGGTGTCATCACCACCCACTACGCCAATATTAAATATTTCGCCTCGCGCCACGATGGTGTTGCCAATGGCGCTATGGCATTCGATGTCAAGAATATACAACCACTCTTCAGCCTCGAGATGGGCAAGCCTGGTAGTTCGTTTGCAATAGAGATTGCACGCAAGACAGGTCTTCCCGAAGATATAGTGCGCAGCGCTATGGATAAGGCTGGCGAGGACCATATAAACCTCGAGAAGCAGCTACGCGAGATTGCCCGCGACAAGCGCTACTGGGCAGAGAAGCGCGACCGCATACGTCTGACCGACCGCAAGGTGGAGCAGCTCGAGCAGCGCTATACCGACCACCTGCAGAGCATCAAGCAGGAGCGCAAGGAGATATTGGAGAGGGCACGTGCCGAGGCTGCCGAGATGATTGCATCGGCAAACCGCACCATCGAGAATACGATACGCACCATACGCGAGTCGCAGGCCGAGAAGGAGCTTACGCGTCTTGCTCGTAAGGAGCTTGTATCGTTTGCCGAGGGTGTGGATAGTGGCGCGAACAATGGCGCTGACGACCGCATAGAGCGCGAGATGCAGCGTCTTGCACGCCGCCGTGAGCGCCGTGAGCAACGCGCCGAGGAGCGCGAGAAGGGCATCGACACTAAGCCTCAGGTGGAGAGTGTCGTGGTGCCCGAGAAGATAGAGGTGGGCAGCAAGGTGAAGCTCGAGGGTCAGGATATACCTGGCGTGGTGAAGCTAATAAAGGGCAAGAAGGCACAGGTAGCCTTTGGCGAGATGCTCATAATGGTAGATATGTCGCGCCTTAAGGGAGTATCGTCGTCGGAGTACCGCCAGGCCACACGCCCCACAGCGGCACGTACCGTCGTGTCGGTAGATATTCGCGAGCGCAAGCTCAACTTCCGCGACCATATTGACGTGCGTGGCATGCGCGCGAGCGAGGCGCTGGAGGCTGTCGAGGATCTGGTGGATGATGCACTCATGGTAGGTGTGTCGGGCGTAACCATCCTCCATGGCAAGGGCACAGGAGCACTCAAGGAGGAGATACGTCGCTATCTACGCAGCGTGAACGACGTGGCGACAATCTCGGACGACCATGCCGACCGTGGTGGCGCGGGCATCACCCTTGTCACCTTCAAGCAGTAAGAGAAACAAATAAATATAGTGAGTATGAACTACTTATTGTCCGAAATAGCCACTATCGTGGGTGGTGAGCACCATGGCGCCGACATACGCGTCAAAGAGGTTGCCACCGACTCGCGCAGTGTGCTCGCATCCGAGGATGTGATATTCGCCGCCATGAATGGCAAGAATCACGATGGACACAACTTTATTCCACGTATGCAGACACGTGGCGTTAAGGCATTCATCGTCGAGCGCAACATGGAGCTTGATGAGGGGTGTGGATGGGTAGTTGTGGACTCAACAATAGCAGCACTACAGCGCCTTGCCACACACCACCGTGCCAAGTTCCAGGGTATCGTCGTGGGTATCACAGGCTCCAATGGCAAGACCATCGTCAAGGAGTGGGCCTCACGCTCAATGCCCGACAACATACGCTCGTTCGCCTCACCCAAGAGCTACAACTCACAACTCGGCGTGGCACTATCGCTCCTGATGCTTAGTGGTGAGGAGCAGGTGGCATTCATCGAGGCTGGCATCTCTCATCCTGGTGAGATGGCACGTCTGGAGAAGATGATACGCCCCGACATCATGGTGATAACCTCTATTGGCGATGCGCACTCTGCCAATTTCCAATCTACGGAGCATAAGATTGAGGAGAAGCTCATCTTGGCCAAGGATGCCAAGACGATAATATATAGTAGCGAGTACGCGACACTCACACGACGCATCAAGGAGCTATATGGCGACCGCGAGCTTATCGATAGCAGTGGTGCCGACCTTGTGGAGATTGATGATGTTCTGGAGCTCAACGACCCATTGACTGTTGATGCGTGCCACGTATCGGCGCTCATGCGTAAGCTGGGCTATGGTGTCGATGATGCAGTATTTTCGGCAAACGTAGATATGCGTCTTGAGCTTAAGGAGGGTATCGACGACTCTATGATTATCGACGACACCTACAACTCCGATATCAACTCTGTTGTTGTGGCACTCAACGCTCTACACGTACAGGCTATGGGACGTCGTCGCGTGGCCGTGATATCGGATATTCAGCAGAGCGGCATGGATGCCGAGCAGCTATATACGCGTGTTGCCGAGGCCGTAAAGAAGGCTGGTGTCGACCACCTCATAGGCGTTGGTGAGAACATATCGCGCCATGCATACCTCTTCGACCGCAACTCATCGTTCTACCTCACCACCGACGAGCTTATCGAGAACTTCGAGCGTGAGCGCTGGGCAAAGTCCGTCATCCTCATCAAGGGCAGCCGCGATAGCCGTTTTGAGCGCCTCAGCCGCCTTGTAGAGCGTCGTACACATACGACAACTCTTGAGGTGGACCTTGCAGCGATGAAGAAGAACCTCAACCACTTCCGCAGCCTACTACCCCACCATCACCCTATCACCGCTATGGTCAAGGCTTGGGGATATGGCACAGGCGATGTGGATGTGGCACGCATGCTACAACACGAGGGCGTTAAATACCTCGCCGTGGCCTTTGCCGACGAGGGTGTTACACTTCGCTCTAAGGGAATAACAATGCCTATTGTAGTGCTAAATGCCGACCACGACAGCTTCGATGTGATGATTGCTCACGACCTTGAGCCAGAGATATATAGCTTCCGCTCGCTCGACGAGTTCCGCCGTGCGGTACTACACGCTGGCAGAAGCCACTACCCTATACACATTAAGCTCGACACGGGCATGCACCGTCTCGGCTTTGTGGACGATGATATCGACCTCTTAGGTCGTGCCATACACCTCGACAACACGTTGCATATCGCCACTATATTCTCACACCTGTCATGCGCCGATATGCCCGAGGAGGACGAGTTCACACGCAAGCAGATTGATGCGTTCGACTATATGAGCGCACAGCTCACCGAGTGGCTCGACTACAAGCCTCTGCGCCACCTTGCTAACTCGGCAGGCATAGCACGCTTCAAGGAGGCTTCGTTCGATATGTGTCGCCTCGGTCTTGGCCTCTATGGCTTCGGCTGGGAGCATAACGACTCACTCATACCTGTGGCAACACTCTCTACGCGCATCGTGCAGATTAAGACCTTGCGCAAGGGCGAGTCTATAGGCTATGGCCGTGGTGCTCGCACCCAGAGAGAGACTATTATCGCCACAATACCTATCGGCTATGCCGACGGCCTTGATCGCCACCTCGGTAATGGCCGCTGGTCGGTACGTATAGAGGGTAAGAGCGCACCGATAATTGGTCGCATATGTATGGATAGCGCCATGGTTGACATCACCGATATTGAGGGTGTAGAGGTTGGCGATAAGGTGACAATATTCTCAGCAGAAGCAGGTGCAACGCTTGAGGATATGTCGCGCGTATTGGATACCATACCATATGAGATTATGACCTCTATCTCGGCGCGCGTAAAACGAATATACACAGAGAGATAATGAAGGGAACAATATATATGATACCCTGTCCCATTGCCGATGGCGAGTCGGTATGGGAGGTGCTACCCCAGGCAAATCTCGAGGTGATAAACAGCCTCGACTACTTCATCGTTGAGAACATCCGCTCAGCACGTCGCTTTCTTTCGAAGGCGGGCATCGAGCGTAAGATCGACGAATTGGAGTTTGTGGAGCTAAACGAGCACACCACATCGCAGTCGGACATCGAGCGTATGCTACGCCCCATTGTCGAGGGTCGCTCAGCAGGCGTCATCTCCGAGGCGGGAGTACCAGGTGTTGCCGACCCTGGCGCCGACATTGTCGCCTTAGCACATAAGCGCGATATTAGGGTCATCCCCCTTGTTGGTCCATCATCCATTCTCATGTCGCTCATGGCATCGGGACAGAATGGTCAGTCGTTCTCGTTTGTGGGCTACCTTCCCGTCAAGGAGCCTGAGCGCACACGCCATATACGCAACCTCGAGCAGCGCGCTATTAGCGAGCGCTCGGCACAGATATTCATCGAGGCACCCTATCGTAACGTAAAGCTCTTCGAGACACTCGTCAAGAGCCTAAAGCCTACGATACGCCTCACCGTTGCGTGCGACATAACATCAAAGGATGAGATTATAAAGACTAAGAGCATTGACGAGTGGCGCAAGAGAGCTATGCCAAACATCGAGAAGCGCCCTACAATCTTTATATTAGGCATATAATTTGTTTGATATATATAGAAATAGTAATATAAAATACAGATATGAAAAAGCAACATTCTGAGAAAGAACAAGATAAGAAAACATCACAGCAGTGTGACGACACCCAGGAGGGTGCTACCAACACCCCCGAGCAGGACACAATGTCAGATGAGGCAGGTGCCACAACTGACAATATGTCACTCGAACCAACCCTCGAGGAGCAGATAGCCGTATGGCGTGATAAGTATATGCGTCTGCAGGCCGAGTTCGACAACTTCCGCAAGCGCACCATCAAGGAGAAGATGGAGCTTGTGGAGCGTGGCTCAGAGGGGGCATGGAAGGCCATTCTCCCCATCCTCGACGACATGGAGCGCGCCGTTAGTGCATCGGCAAAGAGCGACGACATCGAGGCGTTGCGCCAGGGCGAGGAGCTTGTGATGAAGAAGTTCGAGAACGTTCTTCAGGGTGCTAACATCACACGCATCGACTGCGTTGGCAAGCCCTCCACCGAGGAGGAGCAGGAGGCCGTAGCTCGTTTTGCTGCGGGCGAGGATAAGCGTGGCTTGGTCATCGACTGCGTGCAGCACGGCTATAAGTTGGGAGAGCACGTATTGCGCTATGCAAAGGTTGTTGTAGGTGAATAAGAGTAGAGAACAATGGCAGAGAAGAGAGACTATTACGAGGTGTTAGGCGTTGAGCGCAATGCCGATGCCGACACAATTAAGAAGGCATACCGCAAGGCGGCAATCAAGTACCACCCCGATAAGAACCCAGGCGACAAGGAGGCCGAGGAGAAATTTAAGGAGGCCGCTGAGGCCTACGACGTGCTATCGAACGAGGATAAGCGTGCACGCTACGACCGCTATGGTCATGCGGGCATGGGCGGTGCTGCTGGTGGCGGCTATGGCGGCTTCGGTGGTGGCTTCGGTGGTGGTTTCACCATGGACGACATCTTCGAGCAGTTTGGCGACATCTTTGGTGGTGCCTTTGGCGGTGGTGGCCGTAGCCGCAGCCGCACAAACCGTGGTGGCGATATACGCGTTACGGTGCGTCTAACGCTCCAGGAGGTCGCCGAGGGTGTGACCAAGAAGCTTAAGCTCAACAAGACTGTCACCTGCGAGAAGTGTGGTGGCTCGGGAGCTAAGGATGCCTCGTCTATCGTAACATGTCCAGAGTGTAAAGGCTCGGGATATATCATCACCGTGCAGAACTCATTCTTCGGTCGTATGCAGACACAGAGCGTATGTCCTACATGTGGCGGTACAGGCCGCTCTATCAAGGATAAGTGCTCGAAGTGCGGCGGCGAGGGCACGGAGCGTGGCCAGGAGATTGTCGAGGTTAAGATTCCTGCCGGCATCGCGGAGGGCATGGCCGTTACGGTGCGTGGCAAGGGTAATGCGGCACGTCGTGGTGGCGTTAGTGGCGATCTTATTGTTGTCATCGAGGAGGAGCATAACCCAGAGCTCATACGCGACGGCAACGACCTTATACACAACATGAACATCACTGTCACCACAGCACTTCTTGGTGGCGAGGTGGAGGTGCCTACCATCGACGGTAAGGTGCGCATTAAGATAGCACCAGGCACACATGCTGGCAAGGTACTTCGTCTTCGTGGCAAGGGTCTTCCAGACGTTAATGGCTACGGTCGTGGCGATATTATGGTCGTTGTGGATATCACTATCCCCGATGATCTGACCAAGGAGGAGCGTAAGCTCATCGAGCAGCTCGCCGAGCAGCCACACTTCAAGCGTGCGTCGAGTGTCGAGAACCAGAACATCTTCGAGCGCATGAAGAACTTCTTCAGATAATAAATAAGGAGCTTAGCAATGTCATTTTTTCGACCACATAAGAGCAAGCCTCGACAGTTTAACTACATTCCCCGACACTACGATCCTGTGAAGGAGGAGCGTGAGCAGCGTCGCAAGGAGTTGCATGGCACATCGTCAGAGGACGATGAGCAGATATACACCCCTGGTAAGTATATCCGCACACAGCGCGATGCACGTGATGCTGCACGTGAGGAGAGCGCCAATAGCAGCACTTCCAAGATGCGAAACATGACCTTGATGATGGTCATCATCGCCCTCTTTGCCCTTATTGTTGTGCCTCGTTTCATAAAATTCGCCGATATGGTACGCGAGGAGAAGGAGGCCGAAAAGGCAAAGCAGGAGCAGATGCGCAAGAAAGTAGAGTTCACCGAAGAGCTGGAGGGTATCGACAACATTGACAACGTCCAGGTATTCATGCAGGGGTTAACCGAGAAGGAGGCTTGGCAGCGAAGCAACAATGTGACATTCGAAGGTCAAGAGATGCAGCAGCTACAGGTTGAGATACTTAACATCCTTAGTGAAGAGATGGCAGGTAGCAGCACCGAGGAGATGGAGGCAGCACTCCAGGAGGCCATGGAGGATCCCGAGAGATGGCTCAAGGAGCATGGAGCAAAGAGCGCTCAATAGATAAATTATAGTAGGTTAGATAGAGCACTTGCAGATAAAATGGACCGCATAAAACTACTACCCGAGATTGTAGCAAACCAGATTGCCGCCGGCGAGGTTGTCAACTCCCCATCCCATGTGGTGAAGGAGATGATGGAGAACTCGTTGGATGCGGGTGCTAAGTGTGTGCGTGTCAACTTCCGCAATGGCGGCAAGGATCTTATACAGATTATCGACGACGGCATCGGCATGTCGGCAATCGACGCCCGCATGTCGTTCGACAGACACGCCACAAGCAAGATACGCTCTATTGAGGATGTATATCAGCTACACACCTTCGGTTTCCGTGGCGAGGCGCTTGCCTCGATAGCCGCGGTTGCAGAGGTGGAGCTACGTACGCGTCAGGCAGAGGATGAGGTGGGTACGCTCACAGTAATCAGTGGCGGTCAGTTTCAATCGCAGACGCCCGTGTCGTGCCCCAAGGGCACACAATTTATGGTGCGTAACATCTTCTTCAATGTACCCTCACGCCGCAAGTTTATCGATGGCGACAATGCTCGCCTCAGCTCACAGATAAAGCAGGAGTTCTCGCGCGTGGCGCTATGCAACCACGATGTGGCCTTCGAACTACTGCAGAACGACCAACAGATATATCTCCTACCACCAACAAACCGTCGTGGCCGTATCGTCGACCTTGTGGGCAAGCATATCAAGCAGAACCTGCTCGATGTGGCGGTGGACACCTCTGTGGTGCGCATCGAGGGCTTTGTGGGACGTCCCGCAGCAGCCAAGAAGCGCAACAATGAGCAGTATCTCTTTGTCAATGGTCGCTACTTCCACTCAACGACCATGCAGCGCACCATCATGCGCGCCTACGACAAGCTAATACCTGAGGGTTGCATGCCCTCATACTTCATATATATAACGGTAGACCCCGACCGCGTGGATGTCAACGTCCACCCACAGAAGACAACGGTGAAGTTTGCCGATACGGATGTTATACTCGAGATCTTGCAGGCTGCCGTGCGTGAGACCCTTGCAAAGACGGGTGCCGTGCCCATGATGGACTTCTCGTCGGAGGGACGTGTCGAGATACCTGTAATAGGTGGAAATAGAGGTGCTATATATAGCGAGCCACGCGCCGCAACAAATAGTTCCTACAACCCCTTTGCTACGGAGTATATCGATCCTTCGGCTCCACTTCCCGATGTGCCATTTACGGGCTTTGATGTTCCCTACGATGGTTCAATGCCTCGTGGCAACACACCAACGTCAAGCACATCTAAGAGCCTTAAGCCTACGCCTATAGCCCCGACGCCTATGGACGAGGAGTACACCATACACCACTCGTCGGAGCTTAGCGACACGCTTATCGAGTATGAGGATATACCGAGTGGCGAGCAGACATCGTTCGACTACTTCGAGTCGAATATCGGCGCCGAGGAGCGTACCTTTGGCGAGGTGATTATCGCCCCCGGAGGCCACGCCCTAACAACCTACGGAGGCACGCTCGTTGTGGTGAGCCTACGCAGAGCCAAGGAACGACTGCTATACAACGATATGCTTCAGGCCATATCGCTCGGTGCTGCGCCCACACAGCGCATGTTCTTTGCCGAGGAGCTGACACTATCGTTAGAGGAGTATGAGCTTATGGAGCAGCACGCCACGGAGTTTGCCGCCATGGGCTTTGAGATAGAGTATAAGGGCGAGGGACATATCGCCGTCAACGGCCGCCCAGCGATGCTCGACATGGCAACGCCGATAGATGAGCTTATATATGAGCTACTCCACGGCATTGAGGGTGGCACTATGCCTATCGAGGAGGAGCGTCGCCGCCTGGCGGAGCTGCTAGCACGCCGCGCAAGTGCGGGATATGGTAAGAGTATACGACGTGCCGATGCCGAGGAGTTACTAAAGCGCCTCGAGGAGTGCGACAACCCGAGCTTTACACCCTCGGGAGCACCCATCATGGCAGAGATAACAACAGATGAGCTACGAGCAAAACTAACAAGAAACTAAATAGAGACGATGAACTACAGATCGCAATCATCATTCCCACCAGTGGTAATGAACCTTATCATTGTCAACGTGTTGGTCTTCATGGCCACATATATGACTGGTAAGGAGTACGATATTATCAGCAACTTTGCACTCTTCCCCGCAGAGAGCCCTTTCTTCCAGATATGGCAGCCCTTCACCTACATGTTCCTACATGGAGATATCACACATCTCTTCTTTAACATGTTCTCACTATGGATGTTCGGACGAACATTGGAGTACGACTTAGGGTGGAAGCGCTTCCTCATCTACTATCTAGCATGTGGTCTCGGCGCAGGCCTTGTGCAGATGGGTGTCGCACAGATTGACCTAAGTCATATAGGCGCTAACTTAGCGGAGCGCATGCAATACTTATGCATTCCAACTATTGGTGCCTCGGGCTCGGTATTTGGTCTGCTCCTAGCCTTTGGTATGATGCACCCTAACGCCACCATCATGCTACTCATCCCACCTATTCCGATGAAGGCTAAGTGGTTTGTGGTTGTATATGGTGTCATCGAGTTGCTCTTGGGCGTCTATGGTGCTCCAGGCATTGCTCACTTTGCCCATATCGGCGGTATGTTCTGGGGCTGGCTGCTCCTCACATGGTGGGCACGCCACGATAGAAACAGATATATATACTAAATAGTTATAGCATCGATTCACTATGCAAGGTGAGTATATAGGTCGCTACTCAAGAAACAGCGCTCCGCGTCGAGACTCGGCATTGAAGCTCATTGCCAAGGGTGTTGTCGCGCTGATAAGCGTAGCTCTTGCCATCGCCATGGTAATATGCTACCTCACACCCTATATCTCACCCGATAGTATGGGATCGCTGACCATTGTCGGCATCTTTGCACCGATAATCTATCTCGGTGTCTTGATAATGATGCTCATCACCATAATCATCAAGCGCTGGGTGTTTGCCGCCACCCTCTTTGCGGTAGCTATCATAGGCATACCCCACATCTCGAAGTACTATAACATCGACTTTATGCGCGAGACAGAGAAGCCCACAGACCGCTCCTCGTTCACCATGATGAGCTATAATGTCAGAGGCTTCTATAACGATGATGGAGAGAGAGTTGTAGATGAGTTTGTAGTCTATCTCAGTGGCCGCGAGCTACCCGAGATATTGTGTCTTCAGGAGTTCTCGCGCGACGCCGAGGGTGTAGACCTCATAGACACGCTCTACCGCCACACCTTTGGCAACTACTACACCTATGAGAGTATCGAGGCGGGAAATGTGGTGCTCAAGACCTATAGCCGCTACCCCTTTGTCAAGGATAGCCAAGGTGAGATTGCGGGCCAAAATAGCGGCACGTCGCAGTGGGTAGATGTTGTCATCAAGGAGAAGGATACGGTGCGCATCTTCAACAACCACCTCTATACGATGAGCATTACGGAGGAGGATAGCGAGGATATTGCACGAGGCGAGATATTGCAAGATGGCGACCGCGTGCGAAGCATCGTACAGCGCATCGCCGATAACTCGTCGATACGCGCTAAGCATGCCGAGATGCTGCATAAGATTATCAAGGAGACACCCTACCGACATATAGTATGTGGCGACTTCAACGACACGCCTCTGTCGTATGTATATAACACCCTCTCCGAGGAGCTCGACGACGCCTTTGTAGAGGCTGGTAGCGGCCCAGGCTGCACCTTCCGCCCCATGCACCATGTGCTGCGTATCGACTACATACTCTTCTCCGGGGGCTTAGAGATACAGAGCTATGACTCCGACCACTCGGCAACGATGTCGGACCACCTGCCTGTCGAGGCACGCTTCAAAGCACAAACAAAGTAACAATCAAAGAGCTAACATCATGATACTGGACTCTATAGACAACGGCGCACGATACTACGCCTTACACCCACGCCTCAGCCGCGTCTTCGACTTTTTGCGCACTGCCGACATTAAGGCCTTAGAGCCTGGCCGCCACGATATCGATGGCGACAACCTCTTTGTCAATGTCTCGGAGTTAGAGTTGCGTCCCCTCGAGGCTGCACACCTCGAGGCACACAATAGATATATCGACGTGCAGGTAGTAATTGAGGGTGAGGAGATCTTCGGATGGAGTGAGCGCAAGGAGTGCACAACGCCCGAGGGCGAGTTCGACGCCGAGCGTGACATAATCTTCTACGGCGACGTGCCGCAGACATTTTATACCGTGCGCGAGGGTCAGTTTACCATTCTCTACCCCGAGGATGCCCACGCGCCAATGCTTGGCGATGGCAATGTCAAAAAGCTAATATTTAAGGTATTAATCTAAGGGTAAGCCACCCCTCAAATGTATAAATAAGATAATCCCCTCGCTACAATATAGTGAGGGGATTATCATATAATATATCACAGATTACCTTTTGGCAACAAACCAAGGGTTATCCAACACCTCTTTGTTGTATGCCAACGGCTCACCATCGGGATAGGAGTGTGTTACACCGCCAGCCTCGAGGAGTATCAGCTCACCTGCAGCAGTATCCCACTCGGAGGTTGTGGTGGTACGCACATAGTAGTCCACGACACCCTCGGCAAGGAGACAGAACTTGTAGGAGCTACCCTGCTCGATAATCTCGAGGTCGGGATGCTCATGGCGCAAACTATCGATATGGGAATGCGTCTCGGGCGTCTGGTGAGAACGCGATACTGCAACACGATAGTTGGCATGCGCACTATCAGCAAGTGGCAGACGTACAATATTGGTATATATCTGCTCGTAGCTATACGACGCCTCACTATCAGGCACCACATCGTGCATCACCCAGGCACCACGCCCACGCTCGGCGATATACATCTTATTGTGATAGGGAACATATACCACAGAACTTATGCATATGTTATTCTCCATGAGGGCTATGTTTACCGTAAACTCATTGTTACCCTTGATGAACTCGACGGTACCATCCAACGGGTCCACAAGCCAGAAGAGCTCCCAGTTACGACGCTCATCGTAGAGCATCTGTCGTCCCTCCTCCGAGAGTATGGGTATGCGCGTGCGCCCCAACGACTCCTTGATGGTATTGTGGGCCATACGGTCAGCAATCGTTATGGGGGTATGATCACTCTTGAGCGATATATCGTAGTCGTCACTATTTTTGTATATCTTCATGATGGCGGCGCCAGCGCGCACAGCGGCATTAAACTGCTCAGGAAGGAGATACTCGCGGATGTTCTGATCAATCATTAGGCAAAGGTTTTAACGGTTGCACTTATCACTTTGTAAAGTTAACAAAAAGTTCAGAAATAAACAATAGGCAACAGCCCTAAAATGACTATATTACCCACATTTATATATCTTATTGACGATAAGGCCAAAAACGTGCCACATAAGAATGTGGAAAAAAATTCTTTGGAGGCATTGCAGATTAGAAAATTATTCGTACATTTGCGCCGCTAAACATTCTAATTTTAGATTAAATGTACGTAATAGTAGAGATCGCAGGTCAGCAGTTTAAGGCTGAGAAGGGTCGTAAGCTCTATGTTCACCGTCTCCAGGGCGAGGAAAACTCGTCTTTGAGCTTCGACAAAGTCCTGCTTGTAGACAACGACGGTCAGGTTAAGGTAGGTGCACCTGTAGTAGAAGGCGCCTCAGTAAAGTGCAAGATCTTGAAGCACCTCAAGGACGACAAGGTCCTCGTGTTCAAGAAGAAGCGTAGAACAGGTTATCAGAAGTGTAACGGTCACCGTCAGTATCTGACACAGGTTCTCGTTGAGGAGATTAATTGTTAAACCCTA
>JAZOOI010000023.1:0-131124 GCA_045654925.1 Alistipes sp.
ATCAGCCAGTAGCTCCTTGAAACTTGCTTTGGCAACATTGATAAGTTTGATACCCATCTCGATTGAGGTTTCTATATCTGCATTACCTTCAATAATATTTTGCTTGCCAGAGCGTGCTGCTTGAACCATCTGATCTATTGTACGATCACCACGCACAAATGCCAAATTCGCAAAATGATAGGTGATGTCGTATATTAGCTCCGCCTTACGATAACATATTAGATCTCTATGGTCTCCTTGCGGTTTGATTAGAGTAATATCACTCATGATGCCTCATTTTTTTACAAAGATAGTAAAGAAATTAGGGAATTTAGGGAAATTAAGGAGAAAACATTTATATCCTAAACCTCCCTAAATTCATTAAACTCTCTATTTCTTTGCTCAATCAAAAATAATTTTCTAAATTTGTAGTGCAGTTCTCGGATTGCAGACATATTTATTAGTGAAAGTGTTTCGCTAATCCTTAAAAGAAAATGTGGAAGTTTTCAATGCACAAGGATAACGAATGCTTACATCACTTGTATTGGTATGCTTCGTTGGCACGTTCTGTGTCTACTCCACATACTGTACAGGTGTGGAGTATTGTTTATTTGTGCATAGGTCTTTCCACAACCTTCTTTTAGATAAACGAACATCTCCACACTTTCTTTTTTATACTAACCCGTCGTAGGAGGTGAGATGGACACATACTCTTATTATTATGAAGAGATTATTTCTTTTATTAACAGTGGTCGGGATGTTGTTCACCGCTCGCGCAACAGCGCAGACTAACGGTAAGTTTATCAAGTTCCAAGACGAAAGTGTCAGACGAATGTGCATCTCGCTATGGAACACTGACTCCGATCGTGAGTTGTCATACGAGGAGGCTGCGGCAGTAACCAACTTTGCCTACAATGTATTCATACGCAAGTCGATTACAACATTTGATGAGTTTAAGTACTTTACAGGCCTTACATTGATTGCAGATAACGAATTCAAAGAATGCACATCACTGACAAGCATTACAATTCCTAATAACGTCACTTCGATTGGAGATTATGCATTCGCAAATTGTTCCAGTCTTACAAGCATTATAATTCCTAATAAAGTCACTTCGATTGGAAAGGAGACATTCTCTGGTTGTACATCAATGACAAGAGTTGTCATTCCTAAAAGTGTTACTTCAATTGGAGCGAAGGCATTCTGGAAGTGTGCCTCGCTGAAAGAGGTTTACTATACAGGCGATTTGTCTGCTTGGTGTAAGATAGATATTGATCATTTTGGCTCCCCATTTCTAGGTTATGCGAAACTCTATATTAATGGTGTAGAGCAAACCGATATAACGATTCCTTCGAGTATTACCAAAATCAAGGATTATGCATTCTCTAATTGTATATCACTGACAAGTGTTACCATTCCAGATAGTGTTACTTCGATTGGAGCGAACGCATTCTCTTATTGTAAAGGTTTGACAAAGGTATATTTCAAGTCAACTACACCACCAACGATACATCCTCAGGCATTTAACGGCAATGCTCCAGGTCGTAAGATTTATGTGCCACGCAGTTCTGTAGAGGCGTATAAGTCAGCAACGGGATGGAGTATGTACGCTAACTATATCGAAGGCTACGACTTTTAGTTATACCTTAGAGTACAACATATTAAAAGCAACAAAGGCTTCCTTCTGGAGGCCTTTGTCGCTTTTAATATAGTGTGGTGGTGGCACAATGTTTTAAGAAATTTAGGGAGTTTAGGAAAATTAGTGAGAAAACTTTTATATCCTTAAACTCCCTAATTTCCTTAAATTCATTAATACTGTGTGTATATCGTAAATTTTTATTAACTTTGCAAAGTGAATGTACCTATAGTACCCGGAGATAACATATTAACATTAAATAATTAATTAAGATGAAAAAATTTTTCCTTTTCCTTGCAGTCTCGCTATTTGCTTTGGCAGCATGTGAGACTACTAACAATGACGGTAAGGATGAGCCACAGAACCAGGCATCGCTCATCGTATCTACCGCACCAGTTGAGGTGGCATACTATGGTGGCTCAGGCTCTATTGTCTACAAGTTTGAGAACGCCCAGGGGGGTGAGGTGCCTACAGTTGTTGCTGACCAGACATGGGTTAACAACTTTGTTGTTGCCGAGAATATCACCTTCAACGTAGACTTCAACAATACTGCCGAGGCTCGTAAGGCAAACATCACTGTTAGCTATGGCGAGCAGAACTTCACTGTTGAGGTTAGCCAGGCTGCTGGTATGGTAGCTGACGTTGAGTTTGTGGCTACAGCACTCAATGGTGAGTACTATGGCACAGCTTACTCTGCAGATCCTAACTACTTCGCAATCCTCTCAAAGAATGGTACTACAGGCTGGAGCGACCTCTACGTTGATACATACTATCGTTTTGATATCTACGCTAAGACTCCTGCCGATGCAAGTGCTCCAGTACTTCCTGAGGGTCTCTATACCTTTGACCAGTACGACATGGGCGAGGGTAACACCTTTGGTGACGCATATAGCGTGCGTTTGGAGACATTCCAGAGCGGCCAATTCCAGGAGACAAAGATTGAGGATGGTGTTATCGTAATCACTGAGAATAAGTTCGAGGCTATATTGAAGCTTGCTGATGGTAAGGTACACCGCGTAGTATATGAGGGCTCTTTGGCACTCGGCTACATCCCTGTCCCAGAGCCTGACTACTACTCAACACTCACCGAGGACTACACATTCAACCACGACAATGGTATCTTGCGTGTCAACTACTATGGTGACTACTATGGTGTTGGCGCTGCTAACTGGGTTGTGAGCATGGTGCTTCCTGGTGCAAAGGTTAATGGTGACTACTTCTCTATCGACCTTGTAGCAAACACCGATGAGTACAATGTATCTAGCATCTTCGGTACTTACACTTGCGCAGCTGATGAGTCACAGGCGGCTAAGAACACCTTCATCGCTGGTGACTATGTGGATAGAAAGTTCCAGTACTCTTGGTACTTCGTATGTGTGGACGACACATTTGGCTCAGATGACATAGCGCCACTTACTGACGGTACTATCACCATCAGCGAGGTTGACGGCAAGTATGTTGTTACTTATGACTGTATGGACGATAACGGCCACAAGATTCAGGGTACTTACACTTGCTCAACTCTTGAGATGTACGACAACTCACAGAACTAATCTTGGGTATATACCTATTATAATAAAGGGAGTGTCCACTGAGGACACTCCCTTTTAGTTTGCATACGCTATAAGCCGAGTTCTGTTCGCCACTTACGTGGCGCCCCTATCATTTATCTTGGACGACAATCACTTGCCGCCTCTAGCAACCTACCCCCCGACATTGGGCGAGCAACCCTTAATTGCCGGTATACATGGTCTTGCAACCCACGAGACGTACTGCCGAGGAGTATTGCTACCCTCGCGGTGGGCTCTTACCCCGCCTTCTCACCCTTACCACCCGAGGGTGGCGGTTATTTTCTTCTACGCTACTATACCCTCACGGGTATCAAGCCGTTAACTTGCGTGGTGCTCTATGTTGCTCGGACTTTCCTCCCCCACACCGAGTGTGGCAGCGATAGAGCGCGTATGCCGGCGCAAAGGTAGTAAAATTTCTCACCATCGATACCATATATAAATAGTTTTTCCTATCTTTGTATATATTTTACCAAACTAACTATTTATGATGAAACGTTCAGACTTATATTTCGCAGGCGTGATGCTCGCCATCTTCCTTCCCTTTGTCTTTAGCGATGGCCTCTACGACTGGTATAAAGAGTTTAATGCCACACACCCCATGATTATGGCATTCCTCAAGTTCGGCATCCTCGCAACACTCGGCGAGATGCTCGGCTGCCGCATATCGACAGGCACGTATACCACTCCTGCCTTCGGCGTGCTCCCACGCATGGTCGTATGGGGACTCCTCGGTATGGTAATCTCTATGGCGATGTCGGTGTTTGCTGTTGGCATCCCCGCCTTCATAGCCTCTATGGGTGGCGCTGAGTTCGTTGCTGAGTTCGCCGCTGAGGGTGTGACCTTTGGTAAGTTCATCGTAGCATTGTCTATATCGGTGATGATGAACACCTTCTTTGCCCCTGTATTCATGACCTTCCATAAGATTACAGATGCACATATAGCTGAGCATGGCGGCTCTCTTAAGGCGCTCATAACACCTATACCTATGCGTCGCCATATGATGACCCTCAACTGGGATCGTCAGTGGAGCTTTATATTTAAGAAGACTATTCCACTCTTCTGGTACCCAGCACACACAATCACCTTTATGCTCCCTGGCGAGTACCGTGTGCTCTTCGCAGCACTCTTGGGCGTAGCATTGGGTGTAATACTCGCAATAGGCGCAAAGAAGAAATAGCTTGATAATCAGCGCATATAAACTCGCCTTATAGCACCATAAGAAATCATTAAGGAAAATCTATTGCAGATTAAAAAAATGCCCTTATATTTGCACCAGAAACAAAGATAAAACCAACAAAAACAGATATAAAGGATTAACACTTAAACAACGATAAGATTATGGCAAAGAAGTTTATATGTACAGTATGCGACTATATTCACGAGGGTGACGAGGCTCCAGAGCAGTGCCCATTGTGCAAGGTAGGACCCGAGTTATTCGAGGAGATTGAAGAGAAGTAATCCTTCGAACGACAAGCATAACATAAAACAATCCCAATAGACAAAACCTAATAACTAAAACCAATAAAAACTATTACGATTATGGCAAAGAAATTCATCTGTTCAGTATGTGGATATATTCATGAGGGTAACGAGGCTCCAGAGAAGTGCCCATTGTGCAAGGTAGGTGCCGACAAGTTCAACGAGATGCAGGAGGAGGGTAAGGCTCTTGAGTTCGTCACAGAGCACAAGATTGGCGACGGCAAGGTCGACAACGCCGAGATCCTCGAGGGCTTGAACAACCACTTCATGGGCGAGTGTACCGAGGTAGGTATGTATCTCGCAATGAGCCGCCAGGCAGACCGCGAGGGCTATCCTGAGATCGCTGAGGCCTTCAAGCGCTACGCTTTCGAGGAGGCTGAGCACGCTTCAAAGTTCGCTGAGTTGTTGGGCGACTGCGTATGGGATACAAAGACTAACCTTGAGAAGCGTATGAACGCCGAGAGCGGTGCTTGTGCTGACAAGATGCGTATCGCAGCGCTTGCAAAGCAGAACAACTACGATGCTATCCACGACACAGTACACGAGATGGCAAAGGATGAGGCTCGCCACGGTAAGGGCTTCGAGGGCTTGTACAACCGCTACTTTAAGAAGTAGTCATCATAGCATAACGATTGAGGGCTGTCGGTATCCGGCAGCCCACTCTATTTTGTAACAACCACATATCAGTTCTTGACCATTGTCATGCGCTCCCATATGCAGCGTGGTATAAGTCGCCAAAAGCCAACAAGGAGCTTGTAGCGCCAGTCGAAGATGAGTATGCGGCTACGGCGCTTAAAGGAGCGTACTATATAACGAGCTGCCGCATCGGCGGTCATAAGCATAGGGTAGTGCTTCTCGGGGTTTAGTATCTCGGTTGCCACAAAGCCTGGGCGTATATCGCTCACTGTTATGGGTAGGTGTTGCATGCGGCTAAGCTGTGCGAGGGCGACCAGATAGGCACTCTGCATACTCTTTGTTGCCGAGTAGGCTGGTGCTTGTCCCATGCCCATGGTGCCTGCCACCGAGGTGATGACGGCAATATGGGCTCTACTCTTTGCGCTATAGTGGGGCGTGCGCTTAACATAGTTTATGAAGTGGTCGACGATGCGTACCATACCCTCGCAGTTGGTCTTCACGGTGCGTAGCTCCATTCCCTCCTCGAGGTCGGGGTTCTGACGACCTATGCCCGCGGCATAAAGCAGAACGTCGGGTGTTGTCACCTCGCGTAGCAACTCATCGAGTGCCTCTGTTGCCGACTCCTTGGTAACGTCCATAGCGCGAAATACAACTCTATCGGCGCCATAACGCTGCTGCAACGCCTCGAGACGCTCCACACGACGGCCGGTGACTGCCACCCTCCATCCCTCACTCAGAAGACGTATGGCTACAGCCTCTCCTATGCCCGATGTTGCTCCAATGATTATTGCCTGCTTTCCCATATATGCCATGTCTATTTTTCTTAGTTATTTGTTTATAGATAGTCTGTAGCCAACGCCTCGCACTGCGTTAATCTCTATTGTGGGGTCTTCAGCGAGTAGCGTGCGCAGCTTCGAGATAAAGACGTTCAATGAACGTAGGTTGTAGTAGCTGTCGTCGCCCCAAATTTCGAGTAGTATAGTGCGTGAGCTAACAACATTGTCGATATTCTCGGCAAGGATGTGTAGTATCGCTGCCTCACGTGCAGATAGCTTGTGCTCCTTGGTGTCATGTCGTAGTAGCCATAGTTTGCTGTCGAAGGTGTAGCTACCAATGCTGTATTTTGAGGTGTCGTTGGGTAGGCGCGATAGTAGTGCCTCGATGCGCACAAGTAGCTCGGTCATAGCAAATGGCTTACGAAGATAGTCGTTGCCTCCGGCATGGAAGCCCTCTACAACATCGTCGGCACCTGAACGTGCTGAGAGAAATAGATATTGACACCTCGTGCCACGACGTCGCATCTCGCGTACCATCTCGAAGCCATCCATACGAGGCATCATAATGTCGGCGATGACCAGGTCAGGGGTATTTGCATTGAAGCACTCCAACCCCTCAACGCCGTCGCATGCTATCATCACACCATACCCTGAGCGCGTTAGGGTGTCAGCAATAATACGTCGTAGTACAGGCTCATCCTCAACAACTAATATCTCTCTATTTGCCATATCGTGGTAATTTAAGGGTGAATGTGGATCCTTTGCCGTACGAAGATTTAACCCCTACAGAGCCGCCATGGCGTTTTGCCATGGTGTGTACATAGTATAATCCCATGCCGTAGCCCTTGGTGTCGTGACGATTGCCCTGATTTATGCGGTAGAACTTATCGAATATGCGTCGCTGTTCGAAACTTGAAATGCCCATACCTAGGTCGCTGATGCTTATTACCGTATAGTCATGGTCAATCGTAGCCTTGATGGTCACAACCGCCGCCTTGGGGCTATACTTGATTGCGTTATCCATGAGGGCACTCATCATGCCCATAAGGTGGAATTTGTCTGCAACAACACTGCACTCCTCGTCTATTGTCACGTTCCATATAACATCGCGCGATGTGTACTTCATGTTGAGGCTCGCTATTATATTATTAGCTAATGCCTCAATGTCGCACTCCTCGAGGCGTAGCTCTGCCTTGTCGCTATTCTCAGTTGCGGTGCGCAATATCTCCTCCACAATGTTGTCGAGGCGCTGCAGCTCGGTGTATGTCATGCGTAGATATTCGTCGCGTAGCTCCTTAGTCTCGGCAATATCGGGCATGGTGAGTAGTGCGTCGGTGGCTGCATAGGCTGCAGCTATTGGAGTCTTAAGCTCATGTGTGATGTTGTGCGTGAGGTCACGACGAATAGTATCAACGCTCTTAGCACGAAATAGTGTTGTTAAGAGATAGACAAAGGCGATGATTAGTAGTAGTATAGATGCACCTTGAAGTATCAAGATGGAGCGCATGCTCTCCATGATTTTTGTATGGGGATCCTCCACCGTGAGGCGTAGTATTAGTGGAAGATACTCCTTGTCGAACGAAAGTTTATCCTCACCCAGGTCTTCGCCACCCATCGACATTAGTGTGATAGGCTCATCGTCGGTCGTAGATAGAGCCTCGACCCTAAAGTCGCTATCGATGCCAGATGTGCGTAGCTCCTCGGCAACGATGGCGTGGAAACGCTCGATGTTACCTATGCTAATATATGAAGCACTATTTACGCTGGCCGATGTATATTGCCATGATGACTCCTCAAGAATGCTCTCTATCTGGCGGTTGTAGTTGTCGCGCATGTCGCGATAATTGCCCATAGCCCATAGTACCTCGACGGTTATGAGTACCACCAGCGAGATAATAACTAGGAGTGTAACTATGATAAATCGCGACCTTTTCATACTACAAATGTACAAAAAAATGGCGAGGTTTATCTCTTCGTATGGCGATTTAACACTATTTAACAAACCTCTTAACACTCTTTAACCGAAAATATTGGGTTCTGCCGATTTTGCGTATTACCTTTGCAACAAGAAAAGCAGCTGCAATGTAACCATTAAAGAACCTACATTATGAAAAAAGTTATTTTATCAACACTCGCTCTTCTCTCGGCAACTCTTATTATGGCGGCGCCAAGACCCGCTGTCGAGGAGCAGCAACCACTATTTCTCCTTGACGGTAAGGCCATCACCATCGATGAGTTGAAGACTATCCCTAGCGAGGATATCGAATCAATGGAAATACTTAGTAAGGAGCAGGCGTCGGAGTATGCCCACCTTGGCGATATTTCAAACGGCGTCTTTATTATCACGCTCAAACAATCCCTTGTTTTCATCGAGGCGGATGTGATGCCTCAATTTATGGGTGGTGATGTCAACACATTCACCATGTGGCTATACGGTCAGATTAGATACCCTGAGCAGGCATTTAAGAACAAAATCCAAGGCAAGGTGCTTGTTAATTTTGTTGTGGGTAGCGATGGCTATATATCGCCAAATAATATCGAGTTCCTCGACAATTGTGATGTTTTATTACAGGAGGAGGTACGTCGAGTATTATTGTCGTCGGCTCGTTGGACACCAGCTGTTCAGAATGGTGAGCATGTAGCTGTACGCTTCATACTACCCGTCGAATTTAAGCTATAGTTGCTTATATATGAAAAGATGAGTTGTCCGACAGTTTGTTGGACAACTCATCTTTTTGTGTGTAATTTATTGTATATTATAGATATAGCTTCACACCGAAGAAGTAGGTGCGTGGTAGCGCAGGGCCGTAGATATAGGTCGAGTCGCGACCAGCGCCGAGGTCTATGTCGGGCTGATACTCATCGAAGATATTCTTAACGCCGGCGTTAACCTCCAGGTTGATGATGTCTGAGAGGCGGAAGGTGTAGGCCAACTTAATACCGAAGTCCCAGAACGACTTTGTCATATGCTCCGAGTCGCCAATCTCGATACCCTCAGGGGTGGTATGCACGGCATGCTGCACAAGCATAGGGCCAGTGAAGGTGCCAAAGAGTGAGCCGTGGAACTGCTTGGTGAAGTAGAAGTTGGAGCTTAGATATCCGTAGTGGTCGGGCGAGCGGAACATCTCGCGCTGTGGTGTAACATCCTCTGACCACTGCTCGGGCTCCACGTAGCGGCTCTTCTGGAAGGTATAGCCGAGCTGCACATCGAAGATGCTTGGTATGCCGAGCTTCACCTCAGCTGTTACGCCACCTACGCGAGCACCAGAGGCGTTATAGCGACGCTTGATATAGGTGGGGCCGTTGAGGTTTGTGATAGTCTCCTTATGCTCCAGGGCGAAGACATCATCGAGGATGGTGTAGAAACCCTCCAAGAGGATGTTTGTCTGTAGACGGCCAAAGGTGTGGTAGTAGTCTGCTGAGGCGCTAAACGAGTGCGAGTACTCGGGGCGTAGGTTGGGGTCTATCTCGATGATAGATACCGAGTTGTTGAGCGCGTCGATATGCAAATCCTCGTTGTAGGCCTGTGGCGCACGGTAGCCACTCGAGTAGCTGAGGCGAAGGCCGAGCTCCTCGATGGGGCTATAGCGTATGTTGGCACGTGGCGCAAAGGTAGGGCGATCCATCATGCTGTGCTTGTCGAGGCGGAAGCCAGCGATGATGTTGAGCTTCTCGCTCTTCCACTCGTTCTGTGCATAGATGCCAAATACCGATGTGTGCTGGTTGAAGTGTCTGTTTGTGGATAGGTATATGTCATTTAGCTCGTTGTAGTTGTACTCGGCGCCAACGGTAAGCTCGGCAGGAAGGCCCGCCTTGTAGTTGTAGGTGTATTGCGCACCGCCCACCATCGTGAAATCGGTTGTCGAACCATAGGCGTTAGGGTCCATGTTTGTGCCGAAGTATGTCGAGCGGTCGATGCCCTGCGCTGAGGCGTATACGTTGAGGCGGTGACGGATCGAGGGGAAGAAGTCGAACTGCAAGCCACCACCATTGATGCTATGGTCGATCTGCTCGCATATCATCGCCATGTGTGGTGCCTCCTTGAGGTTGTCGCCACCACGACGGTAGTCGTGAATATGGTGATACTCAGCCGTAAGGCGCGATTTTGCCGATGTCTTATAGTAGGCGCGGAAGCCCAAGGTGCGTGAGCGAAGCATCGTAGCATCTGAGAAGCCGTCGTCGTTACGGTCGTAGGCGCCGCGATCCTTAACCTGACCAAAGACATATGCACCCATCTTATAGTCGTCCGACACGAAAGCACCGCCGAGCGAGGTGTTGATATCGGGCGTGCCATCCTCCATGATGTTTGTTGTGTTCGATAGCGATAGGGTGTTGCGCAATGGGTCTTTGGTGATGATGTTGACCACACCACCAATAGCGCTTGAACCGTAGAGTGCTGAACCACCACCGCGGATAACCTCCACACGCTCCACCATCGCTACAGGCATGAGGTCAAGACCATATACGCCTGCCAATGATGAGAAGATGGGGCGGCT
This sequence comes from Alistipes sp., assembly GCA_045654925.1. GTDB lineage: Bacteria > Bacteroidota > Bacteroidia > Bacteroidales > Rikenellaceae > Alistipes. Next base: position 10,574 of record JAZOOI010000023.1, read on the forward strand.
GTCGAGCAATATCTGTGAGTACTGACCCTCAAGACCGTTGATGCGTAGCTGTGGTGCGCCGCAGTTACCGCATGTATTCTCCACGCGAAGACCCGACTGGAAGTTCATCGCCTCCGAGAGGTTTGCCGAGGCTGTGCCCTCGAAGAGCTTTGCTGAGGCTACGTTAACCACAGTAGCCGTCTCGCGGCGGTTTGTCTCGTTTCGTGTCGCCGATACCACCACCTCATCGACGATTGTCGACGACTCGCTGAGTGTGAAGTTGAGCTCTGTAGATACCCCCTTCTTTGCTGAGTATCCATACTCTATGGTGTTGTAGCCTATGGCCGATACCACCACGATATGCTCACCCTCGGGAATGTTATTGATTTTGTAGTGTCCCGTAGCGTCGGCTGCACATCCGTATGTTGTATTCATGATGGCCACTGTGGCGTAGGGGATATGCTCGCCTGTTGCGGCATCGATGATGTGGCCAAAGATGTTGGCATCTGTGGCTCGCTTACTAGGATTTTCGCTCACTACCACCACCTCTACCTCGCGCGTGTATGTGTTATTAGTATAGGTAGCTGCCGAGGTTATGGTAATGGCTGCGATTGTTGCAATTATTGTTGTTGCTATATTCTTCATTGTCTGCGTGTTGTGTCTGTGTTAATAATGGCTTTTGTCCTTTGAGAGATGGGTTGTTGCAGAGCACGAAACCGAGGGTGAGCTTAGGGGCTATTGACCTCTAAACTCGATCTTTTAGTTCCGATTTTTTTGCCCTAACGAATAACCCTTGAGTTCCCAATTTGAGTGGGAGGTTATGCCATTACTGGGGGTGCACGCAGCGATGTAGATAGGTGGTCGATAGCTCTGATATGCTCCACAACATAGGCCGCCTCGTCGATATGCTTCGACGCTGGGTTGCTATTGTAGGCTGAGCTCTCGCTATTTAGAATATCAAGATTTGCTAAACGCTGGATTTGCAGAATGTTGTCGGCGCTATGGCCATGCTCCTCGGCGTCGCCAGCATAGGGGTGTGAGTGCACGATGCCCTTGCCGTCGATATTATGGCTGTGGACGAATAGGGTAGTACCACCGAGCCAAAAAAAGATGACCAGGAGTTGTAACGCGGCAAATATATGTCGTGCTCTTTTCTGCATTGCGGCGGCAAAGGTAGAAAATATCTCCAAAAAAACCAAATTTATAATGAGCCGGATGTCGCTATAATTTTTTGTATTGCCTCGTTTTTGCACCTTGTTGAAAGCGAAGGTCGCAAATTCGACCGAAAAAGTGGCCTAACTCTTCACTTTAATCCTCCCGTTTCTCCCTATTTTTTGCCCATTCACTCCCTAAAAAGTGCCGTTCAGTAACGATGAGAGCGCGATATATTAAAAAAAATTAAAATAGTTTCGCCTTATTAAATATTTGTATTACCTTTGCACTCTGACTAACTATTCTCCGTTTGTAACATAAGTTGCTACAAACGAGCCCCATCCTAACGGATGATAAAGCTATGAGGAGAAATAATTTTGTAATAAAATAACGGATATGAGTAATGTTAATTTGACTCCCGATTACCTATTTGAGGTGAGCTGGGAGGTGTGCAACAAGGTGGGCGGTATCCATACTGTCATCGCCTCGAAGGCACCAACTGTAATGCAGTTGTTGGGCGATAAGTATATCACTATCGGCCCCGACTTCTCGCAGGATGCGGCTAATCCAGAGTTCATGGAGGACGCCTCTTTGTTTGCTGCATTGCGTGAGGCACTCTACGCTAAGGGTGTTCGTGTTCGTATCGGTCGTTGGAAGATCGATGGCAACCCAATCGCAATCCTTATCGACTTTAAGTCGTTCTTTAACCAGAAGGATGAGATCCTAAAGCACTTGTGGGACTCTTATAACGTGGACTCGTTGTCAGGCCAGTGGGACTACATCGAGCCAGTATTGTTCGGTCACGCTGCAGGTGTTGTTATCGCTGAGTTCACAAAGAGCATGGTAGCTCCTGTTGCCAAGGTTGTAGCTCACTTCCACGAGTGGATGGCTGCTGCTGGCTCTCTCTACTTGCGCGACAATGCTCCATATGTAGCAACCGTATTCTCAACACACGCAACAGTAATGGGCCGTTGCATCGCTGGCAACCGCCTACCTCTCTATAACGACCTCCATAAGTTCAATGCCGATGACCTCGCTCGTCAGTTTAACGTCATGGCAAAGCACTCTTTGGAGAAGTCGGCAGCTACCTATGCCGATGCATTCCTTACCGTTAGCGACATCACTGCTAACGAGTGTAAGTATTTGCTCGGTCGTGAGGTGACTCGCATCACCCCTAATGGCTTCGAGAATGGCTTTGTGCCTGCTGCTGAGCGCCTCGCTGAGGTGCGTGCTGCAGCTCGCAAGCGCATCATCGACGTGGCAACTGCTACATGGGGCCATAAGTTCGAGAACGAACCACTTATCGTTGCGACAAGCGGCCGTTATGAGTATCGCAACAAGGGTATCGACGTATTCTTGGAGTCGATGAAGCAGTTGGCAGCAAGCAACATGAACCGCGATGTTATCGCTGTTGTTGCTGTTCCTGCAGCTACTGCTGGTGCTCGTATCGACCTTGCACAGCACCTCGCAGATAGCAATGTTGCTATCGATCCAGCTCAGAAGCGCTACCTCACACACAACCTCGAGGCTGAGGCATGGGATCAGGTATGCCGCTCAGTTGAGGGTAGCATCCTCTCAACCACAGCATCACGCGTTAAGGTTCTCTTCGTGCCCACATATCTCAACGGCAACGACGGTATCTTCAACATGCCATACTACGATGTTCTTGCAGGCGTAGATCTCACAGTATTCGCATCATACTACGAGCCATGGGGTTACACTCCACTCGAGTCAGTAGCTTACGGCGTTCCTACCGTGACAACAACTCTCGCAGGCTTCGGTATGTGGGTTGCAAAGCACTCAGAGCATGAGGGCGTAGATATCGTTCGTCGCGACGACTACAACGAGCGTGAGGTGGTACTTCAGATTACCGATGTGGTACGCAAGTATATCGATATGAGCGCTGAGAAGTATGAGGCAGCACGCCGCTCAGCACAGGAGATGTCGTCAACAGCGTTGTGGAAGAAGCTCTTCAAGGAGTATCGTTTGGCTTATGAGGAGGCTCTCGACAACTCAGTATCTCGTACTAACCGTGTGCTTATCGATGGTGGTGGCCGTGGCGAGCAGATTAACTTCGTACGCCAGCAGCTCACCTCTAACCGCCCATCATGGCACCGTCTCATGGTCGAGAAGGGTATTCCAGAGCGTTTGAAGCCACTCGAGGAGCTTTCACGCAACTTGTGGTGGTGCTGGACAGTTAGCGCTCGCGACCTCTTCGAGTCGGTAGATGAGGAGTTGTGGGTAAAGGTTGATCGCAACCCTATCGCATTGCTCGACAAGCTCTCAGCAGCACGTTGCGAGGAGCTTTGCGCTGATAAGGAGTTCCTCAAGCGCATGGACGCAGTATACAAGGAGTTCACCGAGTATATGGCTGAGAAGCCAGCACCTGAGCACGCTAAGGTGGCATACTTCTCTATGGAGTATGGTTTGCACTCATCATTGAAGATCTACTCTGGTGGTCTTGGTATCTTGGCTGGTGACTACCTCAAGGAGGCGTCAGACCGTAACGTAGGTATGGTCGCTGTTGGTCTCTTGTACCGCTATGGCTACTTCACACAGCGTCTTTCGGCACAGGGTGCTCAGGAGGCTACCTATGAGGCTCAGAACTTCTTCAAGCTCCCTATCACTCCTGTACGCGATGAGTTCGGTAACTGGGTGACAACTCAGGTGGCAATGCCTGGTCGTACTATCTCTGCACGCGTTTGGAAGTGCCAGGTGGGTCGTACCGACCTCTATTTGCTCGATGCTGACTATGAGGCAAACCTCGAGGAGGATCGTCAGGTAACATACTACCTCTATGGTGGCGACTGGGAGAACCGTCTCAAGCAGGAGATCTTGCTCGGCGTGGGTGGTATCCGTGCCCTCGTGAAGATGGGCATCAAGCAGGAGGTATACCACTGCAACGAGGGTCACGCAGCATTCATCGGCGTGGAGCGTATCCGTAACCTTATTGCTAAGAAGCGCTTGTCGTTCTCTGAGGCTATGGAGGTTGTTCGCTCATCATCGCTCTTCACAACACATACTCCACTACCTGCAGGTCACGATGCCTTCCCAGAGTCTATGATTCGTCAGTATATGTCACACTATCCTGACGTATTGGGTATCACATGGGATCAGTTCATCAACCTCGGTAAGACAAACCCAAGCGATCCTAACGAGAAGTTCTCGATGTCTGTATTGGCATGTAACCTCTCACAGGAGGTAAACGGTGTATCATGGTTGCACGGTGAGGTATCTAAGGAGATCCTCGGTAATATGTGGCCAGGCTACTTCAAGAATGAGCTCCACATTGGCTATGTAACCAATGGTGTTCACTTCCCAACATGGGTAGCATCAAACCTCCGTCGCCTCTATGCTAAGTACTTCGGTGATGCCTTCACTGGTCATACCTATAACATCCCTGAGTGGCAGAACGTACATAAGATCGACGATACAGAGCTCTGGAACGAGCGTATGTTCCTCAAGGAGCGCCTCATCAAGACCATCCGTAAGCGCTTCAGCGATCCTACACAGGTACGCCTTCAGTCGCCACGCCAGATGGTTCAGGTTACCGAGAGCATCAAGCCAGATGTGTTGACCATCGGTTTCGCACGTCGATTCGCTACATATAAGCGTGCATACTTGCTCTTCACCAACCTTGAGCGTCTTTCGGCTCTTGTTAACAACAAGGAGCGTCCTGTGCAGTTCATCTTCGCAGGTAAGGCTCACCCTAACGATAAGCCAGGTCAGGACCTTATCAAGCGTATCGTTGAGGTATCGGCAATGCCTGAGTTCGTAGGTAAGATCGTCTTCTTGCAGAACTACGATATGGAGCTTGCACGCCGCATGGTACAGGGTGTTGACGTATGGTTGAACACTCCTACACGTCCATTGGAGGCTTCAGGTACCTCTGGTGAGAAGTGTGTTATGAACGGTGTTATGCAGTTCTCTGTTCTCGACGGCTGGTGGGTTGAGGGCTACAAGGAGGGTGCAGGTTGGATGTTGCCTATGGAGCGCACATTCGCCGACCAGCGCTTCCAGGATGAGCTCGATGCTGAGATGATCTACAACACTATCGAGGAGCAAATCGTACCATTGTACTACGATCGCGCCGAGGATGGCGTGCCACACCGCTGGGTTAACTCAGTTAAGAAGTGTGTTGCTGACATCGCATCTAACTTCACAATGAACCGTCAGCTCATCGACTACGAGGAGCGCTTCTACAACAAGCTTGCAGCTCGTAAGCGTCTCATCGTTGACAACAACTACATGATGGCTCGTGAGATCGCTGCTTGGAAGCGTAAGGTTTCTGCAGCTTGGGATAACGTGGCTATCCTCGATGTTAAGCGTGCTGAAATCGACTCTGAGGCTATGTACGTAGGTAAGAAGTACCACTTCGAGCTTACTCTCGACCTCGCAGGTTTGAGCAAGGAGGATATCGGCGCTGAGTTGGTTGTTGCAACACAGATCGAGGCTGGTCAGGCAGCAAACGTTGTTGAGACTCGCAGCTTCAATATCGTTTCAAGCGAGGAGGGTCGCGTAACTCTCGCTTTGGACTACGCTCCTGAGCATACAGGTACCTTCGATGTTGCAATGCGTGTGTTCCCTGTGAACAGCAAGCTTGAGCACCGTATGGACTTCGCGCTTGTGAAGTGGGCATAATTTCTAATTTCGCAAGATAAGGCAGACATCTACTGCCGCTAACAAAACGTCCCGACAATGGACAGTACGCCAAGTACAGCCCATCGTCGGGATTTTTGCCGAGCGTTGTATCTGCAGCCTTCTATTGCGAAATTGGTCGACACGCAGGGCAAGTTATTAAATTAGGGAGCATTTTGTGATGCTCCCTAAATCTTTTATATCTCCTAAACCTATCGCTTAAGCCTCGGCCTTTAGCTCCTCAAGTAGTGTGGCGCAGCCATCCTCCAGAAGGTCCAACACGAGTTCAAAACCCTCGTGTCCCTCGTAGTAGGGGTCGGGGATATAGCTCCAGTCGCTATGGCGGCGTAGGTATTCGCGAAATCGAAAAATTTTGTTCTGTGCGTCGCGATCGGGGGCAAGACGGAAGAGGGCCTCATAGTTGTTGTCGTCCATGGCTATGATGCGGTCGAAATTCTCGAAGTCAGCCTCCTTGACCTGGCGTGCTCGATGTGTCATTTCAATGCCTCGAGCTGCCGCTGCACGGCGCATGCGTACGTCGGAACGCTCACCGGCATGGCCACCATAGGTGCCCGCAGAGTCCACGACGATACTATCGTTAAGTCCCTCGCGGTCAACCAACATCTGAAACATGGCCTCGGCAGCTGGGGAGCGACAAATATTGCCCAAACATACAAAAAGGATGCGTTGTTTCATACTCTCATATTTTTTACAAAGATAGAAAAATTAATCTAAGCAGCAAAACAAAGCTACTAAAATAGGTGGCGCTTTGTTGGTGAATTATACACATAGTGTATAGCACCACCTCCCGGGATGAGACACTGATAAAATTTCGAAAAAGATGTTGTCGATTAGAAAAATTTGCTTACCTTTGTGTTGAACTCGAATGGTGGTGTTAGGGAATACCGCTTGGTTACCCTGGCTGAGATTATACACATTGCACCAGTACAGATAATGCTGACGCTGGAAGTTTGGAGTCATCTTTAATGGTACTTGCCGTACCACTATTTTGAGCACATATAGCAACCTTAAAATAGTGGTATGAATCGAAGAAAAACCTATCCCGTAGTATTGTCAATAGCCGGTTCTGACTCGTCGGGAGGAGCTGGTATTCAAGCCGATATCAAAACATTTTCGGCTCTTGGCGTTTATGGCGCTACGGCCATCACTGCCATCACCACCCAAAATACCATGGGCGTTCACTCCCAGTTAGCCATCGATCCACAGATTGTCTATGACCAGATTGTTGCGGTTGTAGATGACCTGCCCCCCTCTTTTGTTAAGATTGGAATGCTCTCCAATTGCGCTATTGTTGAGGCTGTGGCCGAGGCGCTTGGTCAATACACCCTTCCTGTAATCCTCGACCCCGTTATTGTGTCTAGCACGGGTCATCGTCTTCTGTCGTTAGAGGCGCAGGATGTTGTCAAAAAGAGACTTCTGCCACTATCGACGCTTGTCACCCCTAATATTCCGGAGATGGAGGCCCTATCCAACCATCCTGTAACCACCATCGAGCAAAAGGAGCAGGCTGCAAAGAGCCTCTTCGACTGCGGCGCTCGAGCCATACTTCTCAAGGGTGGTCACGAAGATGGTGAGACGAAGAGTGATATCCTTTTCATTAAAACCCAATCTGGCATAGAGTCCACAATCTTCTCATCAGAGACGATCTCCACTCGTAATACTCATGGTACGGGCTGTACCCTCTCATCTGCTATCGCTGCCTTTATGGCGCGAGGCTATTCCATGCACGAAGCTATAGCCGAGGCTAAGAGGTATATCTCAGAGGCTATACGTAGTGGCGCAGATGTGGAGATTGGTCATGGTATAGGTCCTGTAAATCATGGTTTTAATCCCTTAAAGTTGGTGATAAATGAAGACCCTAAACTATAAGTTGCAGTTTATAACGCATCATACCGACAGCTACTCGTACGTCGACTCGGCACGAGTAGCCTTAGCGGGTGGTTGCAGGTGGGTTCAGCTCCGCATGAAGGATGTCGATGAGGTGTTGTTGGAGCAGACGGCAATAGTAATCCAGCAGATGTGTAGGGAGTATGGCGCTACCTTCATCATAGATGACAATGTCTCTCTTGCCAAGAGGATAGGCGCTGATGGCGTGCATCTTGGTAAGAACGATATGCCTATCTGCGAGGCGCGAGATATCCTTGGCGATAGAGCAATCATTGGTGGTACCATAAATAGGTTCGAGGATATTTCCCTCCATATGAGCGGCTGCCCCGACTACTTTGGTTGCGGTCCGTTCCGTTACACCTCAACGAAGAGGAACCTCTCGCCCATACTCGGCAACGAGGGCTATCGCGATATAATCGCTAAGATGCGAGAGCAAGATATAAGCATTCCTCTTGTCGCCATTGGTGGCATTACGAAGAGCGACATCCCCGAATTACTACTGTGTGGCGTTGATGGTATTGCCCTTAGTGGTAGTATTATCAATGCAGAAGACCCTGTAGAGGAGATGCGCAATATCGCAGAGATTTTATTGAAAAAGTAGACTAAACCTATTAACAAATAACCGTAGAATATGAAAACGAATTTGAAAATCTCCTATCCAGAGTCGGAGAGGGTGTATATGGAGGGTGTTATTCACCCCGACATTCGTGTGGCGATGCGACGCGTGAGGCAGATGCCTACGGTCATAATTAGTGATGGCGTGAGAGTAGAGGAGCCAAATCCAGATGTTTATATCTATGATACCTCCGGTGCATATGGAGACTCAAACATAGATATAGACCTAGAGCGAGGATTGCCCCATCTGCGTAAAGCGTGGATTAAGGAGCGCGCAGATAGGGATGCTGCAAACATCAGTCAGATGTATTATGCCAAGAGGGGTATTATAACACCTGAGATGGAGTATGTGGCCATACGCGAGAATATGAATTGCACCATGCTCGGCATCGATACGCATATCACCCCAGAGTTTGTGCGCAATGAGGTTGCTGAGGGCCGTGCCGTTATCCCTGCCAATATCAACCACCCTGAGGCTGAACCTATGATTATTGGCCGCAACTTCCTAACTAAGATTAACGCAAATATTGGTAATTCGGCAACTACATCAAGCATTGAGGAGGAGGTAGAGAAGGCTATATGGAGTTGTAAGTGGGGCGCAGATACAATTATGGATCTGTCTACAGGCCCCAATATACATGAGACGAGAGAGTGGATCTTGCGTAATAGCCCTGTGCCTATCGGTACTGTGCCCATATATCAAGCTATGGAGCGTGTCAATGGCAAGGCTGAGGAGCTAAGCTGGGAGATTTATCGTGATGTGCTTGTGGAGCAGTGTGAGCAGGGTGTCGATTATTTCACCATCCATTGCGGCATTCGTCTTAAGAATGTAATGTTGGCCGCAGATCGCCTAACAGGCATTGTGAGCCGTGGCGGTAGCATCATCTCGAAGTGGTGTCAGACACATCAGAAGGAGAGTTTTCTTTATGAGCACTTCGATGATATATGCGATATTGCAGCGCGATACGATGTGGCCCTATCGTTGGGCGATGGATTGCGCCCTGGAAGTATCTACGATGCAAACGATAGAGCGCAGTTCGCTGAGTTAGATACCATGGGAGAGCTCGTGGAGAGGGCCTGGGCGAAAAATGTTCAGGTATTTATCGAGGGTCCTGGACATGTGCCAATGCACAAGATCAAGGAGAATATGGAGCGACAAATCGAGAAGTGTCACAACGCGCCCTTCTATACTCTCGGCCCATTGGTTACGGATATAGCGCCTGGCTACGACCACATAACCTCAGCTATTGGAGCAGCACAGATTGGTTGGTATGGCACGGCAATGCTTTGCTATGTGACACCTAAGGAGCATCTTGCTCTTCCTAATAAGGAGGATGTACGTGAGGGAGTTGTCGCCTTTAAGTTGGCGGCCCATGCTGCCGACCTCGCAAAGCAGCACCCTGGGGCTATGGTTAGGGATAATGCATTGAGCAAAGCGCGTTATGAGTTCCGCTGGAAAGATCAATTTAACCTCAGCCTTGACCCCGAAAGAGCACTTGAATACTACAAGACCTCGAATAATGTAGGAGGTCGATATTGTACGATGTGTGGCCCTAACTTCTGCGCCATGAAGATTAGCCACACACTATGCGAAGAGTAATTACCCATAACATATAAACACAAATAGATTATGATTGAAAGAAATGTATCACACGGTATTATCTCTACCTATTTCAACAAGTTAGAGAAGAACTTGGATTTGGATGTAGCTATCGTTGGCGGCGGTCCCTCGGGTATTGTTGCTGCCTACTATCTTGCCAAGGCGGGATTGAGGGTTGCGCAGTTCGACAGAAAACTATCACCTGGTGGTGGTATGTGGGGCGGCGCCATGATGTTCAACCAGATTGTCGTTCAGGAGGAGGCGTTGCATATTATCAAGGAGTTCGATATCAACTATGAGCAGTATGATGATCACCTCTATGTTATGGACTCTGTGGAGAGCACCGCGGCGTTGCTCTATAAGGCTGTTCATGCTGGTGCTACAATCTTCAACTGCTACTCTGTGGAGGATGTAATCTTCAAGAACGATGTTGTTAGTGGTGTGGTAGTTAACTGGACCCCTGTGCTTCGCGAAGGTATGCACGTAGACCCTCTCAATATCATGGCTAAGTGTGTTATTGATGGCACGGGCCACGATAGCGAGATGTGTTGTACCGTAGCGCGTAAGAATGGCATACGCCTAGCTACCGATACAGGTGCTGTTATCGGCGAGCGTTCGTTGGATGTCGTTGCTGGCGAGCAGGAGGTTGTAAATGGCACCAAGGAGATATATCCAGGCCTCTATGTATGTGGCATGGCGGCATCGGCCGTAAGCGGAACACCTCGCATGGGTCCTATCTTTGGTGGTATGCTCCTCTCTGGTAAAAAGGTTGCAGACCTTATTATTGAGAAACTCAAATAATGAGAATTATTGCTATAACAACACCAAAGGTCATAGATGAGGATGCCTTTATCATCGCAAGTTTGCTTGATAGAGGTGTCGACATTATTCATCTAAGAAAGCCTGAGTCGAGTGTCGACGAGTGCAGGAGGCTTCTCTCTTCCATCAGTGCGGAACATAGGCAAAGGATTGTAATTCACGACTATCCGGAGCTATATGATGAGTTCTCGTTGCTGGGCATCCATATCAACAGAAATGTTGTGGCACTGCCCGAAGGGTATGATGGTCTTAGAACACGCTCCTGCCACTCGTTCGAGGAGATAGTGCAGTATAAGGGCGACTATGATTATCTCTTTTTAAGTCCAATTTTTGATAGTATTTCCAAAGTAGGGTACTGGTCTGGATTTGATGAGAGGGAGTTGCAACGTGCCGCAATGTGTGGGGTGATAGACGATAGGGTCATTGCCTTGGGAGGTGTGACATTCGATAAGATTGAATTTCTGAGAGGGTTGAACTTTGGTGGCGTAGCAATGGTTGGTGCCTTGTATAGCATGGAGGTAGTGGGGCTAGTGAATAGTCTTGACGGCTATAAGCTATAGCGCGATAATAGTAACTATTGCAATATTTAGTGCTTAAAGAGTAGCTCTGTTGGTTATAAAAAAATCAATGTTCATTTAATATAGCGGGGCTGTGAGGTACTTTTTGTTTTTTTACCTCTGTGAGAGGTGTGTAATTCACCATATTTTACATATCTTTGTCACGCATTTTGCATATGTAGATGCTTATCATTGATAACTTTTAATCTATTCGGATATGAAACTTAAGGCACTCCTAATGGTTGCTGTAGCAACACTTATCTTCACTGTAGATGCTGAGGCACAGCGTCTCCCACGTCCTGTTCGCAATGTTGAGCTTCAGACACTCGACGGCGCCAAGGCTCGTCTACCATGGTGGGGCGAGAAGAACCTCATGATCTTCTATGTGGATCCAGACGTACCTAAGCAGAATCACGACTTCATCACTAAGCTTGAGGAGACAAACCGTCTTGCTGGTGCTAACATCGAGGGCTTTGGTATCATCAATCTTAAGGATACCGCCTTCCCAAGCAACGTTGTTCGTCAGATTGCTGATGCTCGTACTGCAAAGAATGGTGCTACTATCATCTGCGACCCAGACCACTGGCTATCAAGCGCATGGCGTCTTGGTGATTGCAACGATAGCTTCGTCATTATGCTTGTCGACAAGCAGGGTCAGCTCGTCTATATCCACAAGGGCGAGATGTCTAAGGAGGAGCAGCAGCGATTTATCGAGGCAGGCGATAAGCTACGATAGAGTGGCATATGCGTAAGGCATTAGTAGTCACGCTATTCTCCCTTTGTGCCAGTGTTGTGTGTGCACAGGAGGAGCGTAGTATGATTATTGGTGGCGATACGCTTAGCTACCGCTATACACCCATCGACCAGAGCAATACATCCATTAGGGATGGTGGCTCTGGTCGTTCGTTTTTAGAGCCTATACCTATTGGCGATAACGGCTATCTCTCATATATGGTAGCTCCTCTCTACTCCACAGAGACAAACTTCGGTCTCGCCGCTGCATTAAACTACTCGAAATTTGGGGCGAATGAGGCGTCGTTGTCGGCAGCTGATGCTGTGAAAAAGTCGGATATAACACTATCCGTATATGGGTCTATATCAGGGTGTTATGCTTTTGATATTGAGGGCTCATGTCGTCTCGATAAACGGGGTATTCAGCATCTGGGCTATGGAGGAAATATAGGCTCCGAGCCGAGTAGAATTTGGGGCGTAGACTATCTGTCGGCGCTTAATGGTGAGCGTAGAAATTACACTGAAAAGGAGTGCTCCGCATGGCTTCGATATGCCCTGGTGTTTGGTGATTTTAGCGTTGGTGCCCATGCCGATTATCGCTATCTCCGAGCGCTAAATCTCGATGAGGGAGCCGTGCAAATTTTGCACGACCAGAGGCTTCGAATTTCGACTGCGGGCGTGGCAATTTTTGCCGAGTTTGACATGCGCACAAGGGGCGGAAACGATGGCGTTATGCGCGGTATCTATGCCATGATTGAGGGTTCGTGTCGACCCAAGGTTCTGGGTAATATAGGCGCTGATATTCTGCAGTTTAGAGCGACGTTTGATTACTATCAGTCACTGTGGCGAGGGGCTATGGCGGCACTCGATATCTATGGTGAGACAACCTCGTCAAATACACCGTGGTTGTTGCTCCCGCAGATGGGTGGTGATAGTCGCATGCGAGGCTACTATGTCGGCCGATTTCGTGGCGATAACTTGGTCTCTGCCCAGGTGGAGTTGCGCCAGCATATCTGGCGTGGCATTGGTGTTGTTGCTTGGGGTGGCGCAGGCGTGGTCTATAATAGGGGCGAGAGGTTCGCTTGGAGTAGGGTGTTACCCACCTATGGTGCTGGCCTAAGATACCGCTACGAGCAGCTTACAATTCGCTTCGATGTGGCCTTCGGACGTTGTGGGCACACCTTTATTTTGGGTCTTAATGAGGCTTTCTGATAAAAAGTTACAAGATTTGGCCTCTAAGTAGTCTTCGTTTACATTTTTTTACTAACTTTGTCGCGTTATTGCTATACCTAAGGTATAGGAGTAGCGTTTTTTTGTTATAAACGGCAATAAGTTTTACGAACAAAATATGAGAATAGCATTAGCTCAGTTGAATTTTACAGTGGGTGACATCAAGGCAAACACCGCAAAGATCATCGATGCTGTTAAGCGTGCGAAGGTCGAGGGCGCCGATGTTGTCGTCTTTGCCGAGTTCGCCGTGTCGGGAACGCCAGCCTATGGTCTTTTGCCAAAGACAACCTTCCTAACTCTGTGTGAAGAGGCCGTTGAGACCATCGCTGCTTCATGTCGTGGCATTGCGGCAATCGTGGGTACTCCCTACCTTACTGCCGAGGGTGCAATCAGCGCAGCAGCATTCATCGATGGCCGTGGCGGCATAGAGTACATCGGTAAGCGCCATGTCTCTGCACGTCGCGAGATGGGTTATATCGTGGGCTCATCTATCGGTAGCCAAACGGTGCATGTTGCGGGTCACGCTCTAAAGGTTGTTGTGGGTGACGACCTCAGCTATATGGAGGATATCGACGAGGAGGTGGATATGGTCATATCTGTAAATGCTCGTCGCTATGGTAAGGGCATCCTTACACGTCGCTTCGACAAGGTTAGCCACTTGGCATTCACCGAGGGCAAGAATATCCTTCTTGTCAACCAGGTGGGTGGTTCAGGCGATATCGTTTACGATGGCACGTCGGGTGTGCTCAATAGCGAGGGTAAGCTCCTCATGGCGCTAAATAGCTTCGAGGAGGACTTCCGCATCTATGACACTGTGCAGGATGCCCAGCCTATTGATGTTCCTTTTACCACCTATAACGACCGTAACTCGCTACTTTATAAGGCGGCGTGTTTGGGTCTTCGCGACTACTTCCACAAGAATGGCTATGCCAAGGCTTGTGTCGGCCTCTCGGGAGGTATCGACTCGGCTGTTGTGGCATGTATTGCTGTGGGTGCATTGGGCAAGGAGAACGTACGTGTGCTCTTGATGCCATCGCCATTTACGCCTAACGATAGCGTTGAGGATGCAAAGCGTCTTGCCGAGAACCTCGGTGTGGAGTATAGTGTCTTGCCAATTATCGAGGCGTATAACGCTATGGTGGGCACCCTTAAGCCTGTGATTGGTGGTACGGAGTTCGATGCTACCGAGGAGAATATCCAAACACGTATTCGTACAACAATGCTCATGGCATTGCAGAATAAGACGGGATATATGCTTCTTAACTCGTCGAACAAGAGTGAGAACGCTCTCGGCTGGTGTACGCTCTATGGCGATACCGCTGGTACGTTTAGCCCTACGGGTGACCTCTATAAGGGCGAGATCTACGACTTGGCACGATATATCAACGCCACCTTCGGTGATGTAATCCCCGATGAGATTCTCGATAAGGAGCCATCGTCGGAGCTTCGTCCTGACCAGAAGGATAGTGATATCTTGCCACACTACGAGGTTGTGGATGCTATCCTCTTCCGCATGATTGAGAAGAAGCAGCACCGCGAGGAGATTGTCAACGCAGGCTTCGATGCTGCCGTTGTGGAGAAGATCCATACTATGGTTATGCAGAACGAGAAGAAGCGTTATCAGTTCCCACCAGTATTGCGTCTCTCGCCATGTGCCTTTGGCCATGAGTGGTTGATGCCTTTGGTGAACCACTATCACGAGTAGCAATATAGCGTCATAAGCGGTTGTCAGTGATGTCGTAGTGACCTTTTGTAGTGTCGCTCGGCGTTGGGTGAGGCCGCTTCTCGCTTGGATAATAAAACATTTAGACGAAAGCTTAATAGAGACTATCCATGAGCGCAATCCAACATAGAGGTATTGTCGAGCGTATCGACGGCGATAGAGTCTTCGTGAAGGTGGAGCGCAGCACAGCGTGCCAGTCGTGCCACGCCAAAGGCTTGTGTGGTGAGCAGGGTAGTGAGCGTATTATCGAGGTGTCTACCCCCTATGCCTCCTCTTTTGAGAGGGATGAGCGCGTGGTTGTGGCGCTGCTGAAGAATAGAATGGGCTACTCGTCGGTTATCTGGGCCTATGTGTTGCCGCTGGTGTTGCTTATGATGGTACTTTTGGGTAGTAGCGCATTGGGCGCCTCGGAGGGGCTATCGGCGTTACTTGCCATAGTGTCGATAGTCATCTATTATGTGGTGTTATACATCATGCGTCGACGCTTTGATAGAATGATAGAATTTACAATTATAAAGGAGTAATGAACGAACTTTTATTAACAGTCCTTACACTCTCGGTGTTGGGAGCACTGTTAGCTATTGTCCTCTTCTTTGTTGCAAAGAGGTTTAAGGTTGATGAAGATCCACGTATCGATGAGGTGGAGACCATGTTGCCTGGCGCAAACTGCGGTGGTTGTGGCTTTGCTGGTTGCCGAGCCATGGCTGAGGCGTTGGTCATGCGTGATGATATATCGTCGCTCAACTGCCCTGTTGGTGGTGGCAGTTGCATGCGCGCTATAGCTCAGTATCTCGATAAGGAGGTTGCTGAGGCTGCGCCTAAGGTCGCTACGCTACGCTGTGGTGGAACCTGCGCTAAGCGCCCTAAGAACAATGTCTACGATGGTGAGAAGAGCTGCGCCGTTGTCGGCATGCTATATGTCGGCGAGACATCTTGTGTCTTCGGCTGTATCGGCTATGGCGACTGTGTCAAGGCGTGTCAGTTTGGTGCTTTGAGCGTCAATAAGGAGACAGGTCTTGTTGAGGTAGATGTCGATAAGTGTACCGCTTGTGGTGCCTGTGTCAAGGCGTGCCCACGTGGCTTGATAGAGTTGCGCAAGAAGTGGCCTAAGAACCGTGCTATCTATGTGGCATGTCGCTCGACAAACCGTGGCTCGGTGGTCATGAAGGTGTGCAAGGCGGGATGTATCGGCTGTGGTAAGTGCGAGAAGGCTTGTCCTTTTGGAGCTATTACCGTCGACAGCTACTTGGCATATATCGACTCTGAGAAGTGTAAGCTATGCCGTAAGTGCGTTAACGAGTGCCCAACAGGCGCAATCAACATCGTGAATATGGAGCGTCTACCTCGTGAGGCTAAGCCCGTAGCGCCAAAGCCTGCAGCAACCCCTGCAGCAGAGAGTGGTGAGCAGACAAAGGTTGATACCGCTAAAAATGAGTAAGAGATAGTATGAGAACATTTCCCATAGGCGGTATTCATCCGTCAGATAATAAAGAGTGGAGTAAGGATTGCCCTATCGAGGTGATGGAGCTACCCGATCAGGTGGCCATACCTATGGTCCAGCATATCGGAGCCCCTGCAACGCCCATCGTCAAGAAGGGTGATAAGGTGCTCACAGGTCAGCTTATCGGCCAGGCTGGTGGCTTCGTGTCGGCAAATATCCATGCGCCAATATCGGGTACAGTAACCTCTGTTGATATGTATGGTAATGGTCAGGGCTTGCGCCGTATGATGGTCATTATCAAGCGTGAGGGTGATGAGTGGATGGAGAACATCGATCGCTCGCCAGAGATCAAGCGTGAGTGTAAGCTTACCCCCGAGGAGATTATAGCAAAGATTAAGGATGCGGGTATCGTGGGCCTTGGTGGTGCACAGTTCCCTACGCATGTTAAGCTATCGGTGCCTGCAGGTCAGAAGGCCGAGATGCTCATCATAAATGGCGTCGAGTGTGAGCCATATCTAACATCCGATTATCGTAATATGTTGGAGCGTGGCGAGATGATTCTCGTTGGTGTCGAGATATTGATGCGTGCTCTTGGTGTTAAGCGTGCGGTCATCGGCATTGAGGCTAACAAGCCTGCTGCTGTGGAGACTCTCCGCGCCCTTATTGCCAAGGGATACTATAACGGTATCGAGGTGCAGACCCTTCAGACACGCTATCCACAGGGTGGCGAGAAGCAGCTCATAGCTGCCGTTACTGGTCGTCAGATAGCACCTCCTCCAGCACTTCCAATATCTGTTGGCGTGGTGCTCTGCAATGTGTCAACGGCTATCGCCGTATATGAGGCTGTGCAGAAGAATAAGCCACTCATCGAGCGCGTGGTGACAATCACTGGTAAGGAGCTCAAGGAGCGTCATAACTACCTCATGCGTCTTGGTACATCGGTGAATACCCTTATCGAGCGTGCTGGTGGTCTCCCCGAGGGCGATGTCAAGGTCCTCAATGGTGGACCTATGATGGGTCGCGTCATCGTCGATATCGACACTCCAGTAATTAAGGGTTGCTCGGGTATCACGGTGCTTTCGGGTGCTGAGGCGAGACGTGGCGAGGTGGGCACATGTATTAAGTGTGCTAAGTGCGTTGCCGTATGTCCAATGAGCCTTGAGCCATACCTCCTCTATAAGCTTGCACGTCAGAAGAGATGGGATTTGGCCGAGGAGCACTATAATGTCGATTGTATCGAGTGTGGTAGCTGCTTGTACACCTGTCCTGCAAATCTTCCACTGCTCGACTACATACGTATCGGTAAGCAGGCGGTGATGACTGCTATACGTGCGCGCGCGAACGCAAATAATAATAAGTAAAACGTAAAACGATTCATAGATAAATTATGGCTTCACGACTATTTGCGTCACAATCCCCACATATACATGGCGGCGAGTCTACGCGTCGTATTATGGGTGATGTTGTGTTGGCACTTATTCCTGCTTTAGCAGTATCGGCCTATATCCTTGGCTGGCGCTCGCTGATGATCACAGCGGTGGCCGTTGCCAGCTGTGTGTTCTTCGAGTTCCTCATCCAGCGCTTCTTGCTTAAGGGTCGCACCACTATTGGCGACCTCTCGGCAGTAGTCACAGGTATGCTCTTGGCCTTCAACCTCCCTGTGGGTATTCCATGGTGGATTGTTGTCATTGGCGCTTTGGTGGCAATAGGTATTGGTAAGATGACCTTCGGTGGCTTGGGCTGCAACCCATTTAACCCAGCGCTTACGGGTCGTATCTTCCTTCTCATCGCCTACCCTGTGCAGATGACCGACTGGACAACAGGCGTTAATGCCGATGTTGTAAATCCAACAATGTTCGACTCGGCAAGCGGTGCTACAGCTGTAGACTCGATGAGTGGTGCTACATCGCTATCGGTTGCTAAGAGTAACCCCGAACTTATTGGTAATGTGAACTTTGGCGATATGCTCGTTGGTAATATGAATGGCTCGCTTGGTGAGATATGTGCCTTGGCGCTCATCCTTGGTGGTATCTATCTCCTATGGCGTAAGGTTATCACATGGCATATCCCCGTTGCGGTGCTCGGCACAATGGCGGTGTTTGCTGCTTGTGTAGGTTTGGGCGAGGGCGGTGCTCTTGTATATGAGTTGCCTCTGTTCCACATCTTGGCAGGTGGTGCGTTGCTTGGTGCTATCTTCATGGCTACCGACTACTCTACATCGCCTATGACACATAAGGGTATGATCATCTATGGTGTGGGTATCGGTCTTATAACCATGGTAATACGTCTTTGGGGTGCTTATCCCGAGGGTATGTCGTTTGCGATATTCATCATGAATGCTGCAACGCCACTTATCAATAAGTATTGTCGTCCCAAGCGTTTTGGTACTAAATAGTGGGAGATTGAGAGTATGAAGAGTTCACTAAAGAATATGGTCTTGGTGTTGTTCACCATCACCGCTATCTCGGCGGCGCTCGTAGCCCTGGTCAACGATGTTACCAAGGAGACTATCGCTCAGACCGAGCAGATGAATAGAGACATGGCAAAGCTTGAGGTGCTGCCCGCATTTGAGGGCGAGCCAACACTCAAGGAGCAGAACTACCAGCTTGGCGACTTCGTTGTCAATGTCACCGAGGTGTCGGCAGGTGGCGAGGTTGTGGGCTATGCCGTTGAGGCGCCCAGCATCACCAAGAATGGTTATGCCGATAGAATATACCTTATGGTAGGCTTCGTTGAGGAGGCTGATGGCGTGCGTATCAATGGCGTTAAGGTCCTCTCGCAGAAGGAGACCCCAGGCCTTGGTGCTAATATGACCAAGCCAGGCAATAAGCTCGAGAATAGCATCTTGGGTAAGATGGCCGATGAGCTTGTCTTCGAGGTTAAGAAGGATAATCCTAATGGCTCGTTCGACGCCCTTTCAGGCTCGACAATATCGTCACGCGCCTATGCTAATGCTGTTGAGACAGCCTATGCTGGCTACCTCATGTACAAGGGCTTGCTTCTGCCCGAGGAGGCAGAGGTGGTGAAGGACCCTGAGGTGGCGGTTAGTGGTGCTGCCGCAACAGAGGAGTATATGTCTACTGAGGCTGATACTGATGCTGAGACAGAGACCTCGGAGAGCGTTGATGCTGAGATGGAGACACCGTCTGATGAGTCTGTAGAGCCTACCGTTGAGCAGACTGAGGAGTCAGTCGTGGAGGGTGAGGCTGTTGCCAACGAGCAAGATAACGACGAGAATATGGAGTCTATTAATGATACTATAGCGGAGCCAGAGGCTCAGAAAGGAGATGTAAATGAGTAAGCTCCAGCATATAACAAAGGGCTTCTTTAAGGAGAACCCTACGTTTGTTCTGATTTTGGGTATGTGTCCTACCCTTGGTGTTACCTCATCGGCAATCAATGGTGCCGGTATGGGTGTTGCCACCATGGCGGTGCTCATCATGTCGAACGTGGTGATATCGATGATTAAGAACTTTGTGCCTGCCAAGGTGCGTATTCCAGCCTTCATCGTTGTCATCGCCTCGTTTGTTACCATCATCGAGATGTTGATGAAGGCCTATGTCCCAGCGTTGTACGCCTCGTTGGGTGTCTTCATCCCACTTATTGTGGTTAACTGTATCATCTTGGGACGTGCCGAGGCCTTCGCCTCGAAGAATGGTGTCGGTGTGTCGGCGCTCGACGGTATAGGCATCGGCTTGGGCTTTACCCTCTCATTGACCATCATCGGTATGGTACGTGAGATCCTTGGCTCGGGCGCTATCTTCGGCATGCCACTCGTTGAGGGTGACGGCCTCATGCCTTTGGTATTTATCCTTGCACCTGGTGGCTTCTTGGTGCTTGGCTACTTAATGGTTATGTTCAACAAAATTGCTAAACGATAGAGAGTATGGAGTTGATGACTTTATTGGTGGGTGAAAACATCTCGGAGAGTGTAAGAAATGCCTTCGAGACAGGCTCTGTAAGTGTTCAGGCTGTCACTCTTGTCGCCATTGTTATTGGCGCAATATTTGTAAACAACGTGGTGCTCTCGCAGTTCCTCGGTATATGCCCCTTCCTTGGTGTATCATCAAAGGTGGAGACCTCGCTCGGTATGGGTATGGCCGTGACCTTCGTTATGGCGCTATCGTCAGTGGTTACATGGGTGCTTCAGACCTTCGTTTTGGAGCCCTTTGCTATCGAGTATATGCAGACTATCGTCTTCATCCTCGTTATTGCTGCCCTGGTGCAGATGGTGGAGATAGTACTTAAGAAGGTGTCACCCTCGCTCTACCAGGCATTGGGTATCTTCCTTCCGCTCATCACAACCAACTGTGCTGTGCTGGGTGTTGCCATCATCGCCGTGCAGAAGGATTTCGACCTTCTCACAGGTGTGATATACTCAGTATCTACAGCTCTCGGCTTCGCCCTCGCCTTGGTGCTCTTTGCGGGTCTTCGTGAGCGTCTCGATGTTGAGGATGTGCCAGGCGCCATGCGTGGTGTGCCCATCGCTTTGATTACTGCTGGCTTGTTGGCGATGGCCTTTATGGGATTTGCTAACGTTGTACCCCTCCCATAAAAGTAGTATAACAAGGCTACTTTGGCGTTGCACATCATAGTTGAAGCCAAGTAAACTGCGGTTTTAGCTGCTTCGTGCGCCTAAAATTAGCACTTGTTCTACAACTTTAAACAATGTGGTAGGCTACTTGGGTGTTACATATAACACTTAATTTATAATAAAACATCTACGAGTGGGAGGATGTCCGATTAGTATGTTGGACACCTCCTTAATCGTAAATAATAAAGATTGGACCATTATGCTCTCGATTGATCGTGTGCTTGCAATAGATAGTGCTCAAGATTTTGAAAGGTGCGCTCTTGCACTCTTCCGCCACCAGGCACGCCATACTGCTCCCTATGCTGAGTATGTCGAGCTTCTGGGTGTCGATATCGATGCTATTGATAGGGTGGAGGATATCCCCTTTATGCCCATAGAGCTATTTAAGAGCCACGATGTCTACTGCGGTGAGGCAGCGCCCGAGATGATCTTCACATCGAGCAATACGGGCTCTACCGTGCCATCGCGACATATGGTGGCATCGCTTGAGGCATATCGCAAATGCTTCGTGCGCGCCTTCGAGGCCTTCTATGGTAACCCCGCAGAGTGGAGTATATATGGACTTCTGCCCAACTACCTCGAGAGGGAGGGCTCGTCGTTGGTATATATGGTGGACCACCTCATAAAGCTGTCTGGCTCGGGAGGCTTCTATCTCAACGATTATGAGCGACTTATTGCCGATATGGAGGCTGACCCTAAGCCCAAGATATTGCTTGGAGTGAGCTATGCCTTGTGGGATGTAGTAGAGCAGTATGCTCCTAAGTTGCGCAATACGATAGTCATGGAGACGGGTGGTATGAAGGGTCGCCGTAGAGAGCTGTCCAAAAGCGAGTTGCATGAGATACTGTGCCGTGGTTTCGGTGTGGAGAAGATACACTCGGAGTATGGCATGGCGGAGCTTATGTCACAGGCCTACTCGTCGGGCGATGGTATCTTCACCCCTCCGCACTGGATGCGCATCATGGTGCGCGATGTCAACGACCCTATGGACCATACACCCCAGGGTATGCGTGGTGGCATCGATATTATCGACTTGGGTAACTTGTCGTCATGTGCCTTTATCCAAACTCAGGATATGGGTCGCCTCATGGAGGATGGTCGCTTCATGATTGATGGACGCATTGCGGGTAGTGATATTAGAGGGTGTAACCTGTTGGTGCACAATATGTAATATGAAATATAATAGCGACATACTACGCCATCTACACGAAGAATTGAAGGATGTTCTTCGCGAGACGGTGCGTGTCTGCGATAGGGCAGGTATCCCCTATTTCATTCAGGGCGGTACGGCTATTGGTGCCCACTTCTTCGAGGATCTTGTGCCGTGGGATGACGACATAGACCTCGGCATGACGCGTGAGAACTATGAGCGCTTTTTGCGCGAGGCACCAGCACTTCTCGCCGAGGGATATACTCTTCAAGAGTTTACCACCGAGGCGAATACCCCCTTCTACTTTGCTAAGGTGCGCAAGCGTGGCACTCGTTTCGTGGAGCGTGAGTGGGTGGGCCTAAATATCGAGGATGGCATCTATATCGACATATTCCCCTATGACCTCATCCCCGACAACCCAACAGAGGAGCGTTGTCAGCGACGTAGAGTGAAATTTTGGGTTAATTGCTTCACGGCCAAGAGTGTATGGCTATGGCGTTGGTTTGGTAGGGCGAACAATGGGGTGGTATTCCCCAAGAGCATATTGTCGTGTGCAGCCATACGCCTCGTCACCCTTATGATGAGCAAAGAGCAAATTTATAGACGTCTCAATAGAGAGCTTACGCGCTATAACAATACTGCGGCTTCGCGCTATAACATTGTGCGTATGCCCAAGGATATGATTGCCCGCGATGCTATCGAGCAGGCAGAGTTGCGTCCCTTTGGCGATATGCAGGTGTGGGCACCTGCGCGCCTTGAGGAGTATCTACGCAACCACTATGGCGACATCCAGAAGTGGTTGCCCGAAGATAAACGCCTCAACCATGCCCCTGAGCAGTTGTGGCTCGGTCGGAGCATCACTACCGAGGAGTCCGAGCGCATATCTGTTGTCATGCCGCTCTATAATAAGTCTGCGGAGGTGGAGCGTGCCCTGCGCTCGGTCATCAATCAGAGCCTTGCGCCCCGCGAGATTATCGTTGTGGACGATGGCTCGACGGATGACTCGCGAGCTATTGTCGAGCGCATCATTGCGGAGTGCAAAGATGTGAAAATTAAGCTTATATGTCAAGCAAATAGTGGTGTTAGTGCAGCGCGAAATAGAGGTATTAATGAGGCTGCGGGAGACTATGTTGCCTTCCTTGATGCTGATGATGAGTGGCTCTCGGGCTATATTGCCGAGGTGTGCCGCCTTATGACCTACTACCCCGATGGCGACGCCTACTCAACAGCCTTCTATATAGTAAATAGGGATCGTCGTGTGGTTGCTCCTGTACCTCAGACCGAGGGTGTCATCAACCCCGCAGAGGAGGCCCTGCAGGGTCGCTATCCGATAATACCCTCTACGGCTACCGTACGTCGTTCGACACTAAATACTATTGGTGGCTTCCCCGTTGGCATGCGCCTTGGCGAAGATCAGTGGGTGTGGACGCGTATCATGCAGCAGGTTGGCTCGTTTATCTTCTCGCCGATGTCTCTTGTCTGCTACTCGCGTACTGCAACAAACCGCTCGGCTTCTATCTATCGTAGAGAGCAAACCGAGCATAGCATCGCGGAGCTATACAACGTCGCGCAGGACGATGTGCTTAACGAGTATATTGCTAGGGTGGGTATAGGCAAGGCCATTACGCAGAGTGTGCGTGGTGGCACGGAGGATGCTCGTCAGGCTATTAAGGTTTTCTCCTATACGAAGCGCAATGGCCGTCAGCTGCGCCGTCTGAAGATGTTAAATTCATTACCCCGCTCTCTGCGCCCCCTCTTTGATGGGGTCTATGGTGCGATGGCCTGGATAGTAAAGAGGCGTGGTTTGTAGCCACGCCTCTTCATTTACCATATGATAGGCTCCTTACCTATGCTCTTTAGGTAGTCGTTTGCCTGTGAGAAGTGCTTGCAGCCAAAGAAGCCTCTATAAGCTGATAGTGGTGAGGGGTGTACCGCACGAAGTATCATGTTGCGCCTAGTGTCGGCTATTGCTCCCTTCTTCTGCGCGTAGCTACCCCATAGCATGTAGACAATGCCATCCTTGCGTTCGGCTATGGCGCGTACCACAGCGTCGGTGAACTGCTCCCAGCCACGTCCTGCGTGCGATGCTGCCTCGTGGGCGCGTACGGTGAGCACGGCGTTTAGAAGCAGTACTCCCTGCTCTGCCCAGCGGTCGAGCTCGCCAGTGGTGGGCATTGGTGTGCCAATGTCGCTCTGCACCTCCTTGAAGATGTTTTGCAATGATGGCGGAAAGGGGACGCCCTCACCTACCGAGAAGCATAGTCCGTTGGCCTGTCCTGGGCCGTGGTAGGGGTCCTGACCGATGATTACCACCTTGAGCTTATCCAGTGGGCACTTGTCGAAGGCCCTAAATATGTTGCCACCTTTGGGGAATATCTCACGTGTGGCGTACTCCTCCTTCACGAAGCGTATAAGTTCCTCGAAGTAGGGCTTCGAGAACTCCTCGTTGAGTATCTGCTTCCAATCTTCAGCTATGCGTACCTCTGCCATAAATCTATTCGGTTTACTCTTTATTGCAAAATTACACTAAAAAAACTATCTTTGCAATAGATTAACCTTAGAACTAAGAGCTATGAGACGCATATCGCTTATCGTGGTGCTTCTTGCCACCACAATCCTCACTGCCCGCGCGCAGGAGGTGAAGAGTATCATCTACCTTATTGGCGACGGCATGGGACTATCCTCTGTGTCGATGATGCAGGTGGAGGGTGGTTATGAGCCTACCATCTTCGACCGTGCCGAGAATATCGCTCTTCAGAAGAGCTACTCGATGGATAACCGTGTTACCGACTCTGCAGCTTCGGGCACAGCCCTGGCTACGGGGTGTAAGACCAACAACACCTATCTGGGCGTTACGGCCGAGGGCGCAGTGCTCGAAAATCTCATGGAGGTTGCCCATGGTGAGGGTAAGCGTACGGGCCTTGTGGTGACAACATACCTGCAGCACGCCACGCCAGCTGCATTCTATGCCCATATCCCTGCACGTCATGAATATCTCGCTATCACCGATCAACTCCTCGCCAGCAATATCGACGTAGCCATTGGCGGAGGCATGGCATTCTTCAAGGAGCGTTATGGTGAGGCTCTTCAGAGTGTTATTGCGAAGAGCAACTTTAAGCTCGCTACATCGCTTGACGAGGTGCGTAATATGAGTGGTAAGAGAGCTCTGTTGGCACTCCTTGCCGACTATGAGGTGGGCTCTAACTCAGGCTCCTATCTTGCCGATGCAACGAGCGAGGCACTACGCCTCCTCGAGGAGGATAGGGATGGCTTTGTGCTCATGGTCGAGGGCTCGCTTATCGACGGCATGGGTCATGCTAATGACGCAAAGGCGCAGCAGCTCGAGATGCAGGGCTTCATGGCCGCTATTGAGGTTGCTGTCGAGTATGCCGATAGCCACCCAGGAACGCTTGTCGTTGTCACTGCCGACCACTCTACAGGAGGCCTATCTATTGTCAGCGCCGATGCCGACTTTACACTCTCGGAGCAGGGCGTTGAGTATCGCTGGTCAACAAAGGGACACTCCGGTGAGATGATACCCATCTACCTCTATGGCACAGGTGCCGAGAGCATTAATGGTATCATGGAGAATGCCGACTTAGGAGCTAAACTAAAGGAGCTAATAAGATAGATAGCAGAGGAGCGTGTTCATCGAACACGCTCCTCTATTTAGTTAATATTCAATGGTGCCTACCTCATTGAGATAGCTCACCTCGGCGCTATCAGCCTTCTTGAATTTTATATCCACCTCGTCGTGTCTACCATTGCGCTTGTCGTCGCATACCACATGTATAGCTCCACTATTGAAGCGTCTCTTCTGTGAGTTGACATATGCGCGGTACTCCAATGTCTCGGTGATCTCTGTCTCGTAGCAGAGGTATACATTCCTATCTGATGTTGAGTCGTAATAGTAGACGTTAAGATTGCCATCTATATCGTATGCTATGCCACTCTCGATGTCGAGCTCTACATTGCTTAGATGCAGACCATGAGTCCAATCTTGGTCCCACTCCTCCAGTGGTGCGTTGTTGACAACATCGTAGCTGCCATCCTCATTGCCAATAATCATGCAGCGAGCAATGCCACCGTAGAGTGAGCTCCACTCGCCACCCTCAGATAGTAGCTTGCCGTTAGTCACAAACTCATCCAAAACAACCACACGCTCCTCTTCTCTAGGCTTGTAGATGTAGCGATATAGTATTCTTACGGTGTCGTTCTCATAGTGCACCTCATACTCCTCGCTAATATTAGGTAGAAATCGGTCGCAGATATCCTTGCGCAGTACTTCGTCATCTGTCGAGAGATACCAATCGGCAATCAGGGCTCTCTCGACCTCTACCTGTGTTCCTATATAGTTGCGAATAACCTCTCTTGCAATATACTCTCCCACATCGATTGGCTCGCGTGTCTCGCCACTACTCATCCTACATCCTGTTGTGGTCATCAACGCCGCCAATATAATATATACATATCTTCTCATAGTCTCTATTTTTTAGAGTTAAACCTTATGCCAAAGCCGCCGCGTGCCGAGCCTCCGACACCTGCGCCAATCTCAATAAAACCATAGAACTTCTTGCCTATTTTAAGGCCCACAAGAGCTGCGTCAACCATAGGCGTAAGGCCTCCATTGGCGCGCTCGATGTGTGCCATAAGGCCGACACCTATTGATGAGTACATCTCCACCTTCTCGCGTCTTAGCCAGCTGAAGCGGAAGTCGAGCAACGCCGCAACATTGTACATATTGTAGTTGTAGAGTGGGGCGTTGGTGTAGACGTCGTACTCGCTCTGCCATGTAGCAGCGAATGTTGCCTTAGCACCCACACCCAACCATGGCTTCACCTGCTTCGAGTAGCTCAGTCCGAGTGTCGAGAGCTGATATAGTGGGCCTGTATATGTGCGCATATTCATAATGCCCGTTTGGAAAGATTCTGGCCCAATGTCGCATCCACATCCGAAGACTACTTTGTCTAAAAGTAACTCCGACACAAATCCTGGTGCACCATACCATAGCGTGATGTCGTGCTCCCAGCGTATTGTCTGCAGATTTTTATTACTCTTGATGGCTACCTGCTCCACACTCTCGGGGTTAGCCATATAGCCTGTCACACGGTCGTAGATAAGCTGGTCGGTGACAACCTCCTGCGCCGTTGCCGTGTCAACTATTAGGAGCGCCACGGCCAATACCATATATCTGTATATACTCTTCATAGCTCTACTTCACTTTATTGTTAATTCTACAACCAAAGCCCACGTTGATGACACCGCGTGCGCCATAGCCTACCTCGGCAAAGCCAAACCACTTCTTACCCACGCTGATACCCAAAAACTTGAAGTCGAAGGCACAGTAGGGATCTATGAGGTTCTCCTTGCCATGCCAGTAGCGCACGCGACGCTCGATGCCTAAGCCTATGCCGGCGCTTGAGTATAGCTGTACGTTGTTGCGGCGATACCATGCAAAGCGCGCTATGGGCATAATAGAGATGCAATCCTCGCGTGAGGTGAGCACGCGCTCGTGCGTATACTTATTAAATATGTTGCGGTGACCTATTAGCCATGTGGCATTTGCGCCTATGCTGCACCACTCATTCACCCAGTAGCCATACTCCAAGTTTATGGAGTAGCGGTGGCTGGGACCATAGTATGAAGAGTTGTAGTCATACTCGCCAAGGTAGTTAATCTCGTTGTTGTTTGATACCTCACCATAGTAGTCGGTAGCTCCCCACGATGTAGATAGACGTAGCTCATGCGTGCGTGGCGCAATGGGCTTTGATGGTGAGATGGCAAACTGTGTCTCGCTGGCGTGCGGCGTGAAAGTCACCTTGAAGGTGCCGAGCGAATCTCTAAATTTGTAGGTATGCTGTGCCGATGCCTCTTCAACACCCGTTGTAAAAAGCAGTGCCGCCAAGCACAATACCATCTGTTTAATACCTTTCATATATTCCCTGTTTTTGTGTTTTTCGTTAATGCAAAGTTAGTGAATAGATGTGGGACGACCAAATTTTAGGCGCTCTAATTTTTCGCGTGACCGATGTGTAAGTTGTTGATAATCAGAAATGTATAGGGGGGGGGTAAATGTGATTTTTTCAACTCGTTGATTTTCAGCAAGTTAAATTAATATGTTGATTATTAGTGTTTTAGCTATGCATTGAGCTTGCCTGCCTCGAAAAGTCGCATGCTACGACGTAGGCGTAGATAGGTTAGGATAGCAGCTGAGCTAAGACCCATAATTAGGCCTATAACAAGGCCATGACACCCCATTTCGAAGTTGTAGGCGAGGAGTATTCCAATGGGTATATTGAGCAGAAGATAGGAGCAGGTGACAATGGGCATGATAACCTTCACATCTTGTAATCCACGCATCATGCTTATCGAGAGTCCCTGTATAGCGTCCGATAGTTGGTAGATGGCGATGAGCAGCATCAGCTCGCTGGTGAGCGCAACAATCGAGGCGTTGTCGGTGAATATCTCGGCAATAGGGGTGCGCAGCGTAACGAAGACCACGGCCATGATAAATGCCCAGATGAGGCCGAGATGGTAGGTGGCATCAATTATGTGGCGTAGCTCACCGCGCTGCTTTGCGCCATAGGCATGTGCCACAACGATTGTCGATGCTGAGCCTATGGCCACCGTAATCATCCACGCCACGTTAGCAATGCTAAACGACACCTGCATTGCTCCCGACGCCTCGGCGCCAAACGATAGTGCGAGTATCGAGGTGAGGATGAAGGCGGCAGACTCCAGCACCATCTGGAATGAGATGGGGAAGCCTATAGTTAGCATGCGACATAGCGAGCGTAGGCGTACAGCACCATGCTCGAAGAATGAGCGATAGATGCGTAGACGGTGCGAGAGGAAGAAGAAGGCGATGATGGCCACCATCTGCCCCACGCGTGAGATGAGTGTTGCGAGGCCTGCGCCCTCGGCACCCATAGCCTCGGCGCCAAGCTCGCCAAAGATAAAGACCCAGTTGAGGAGTATGTTGAGAAGGTTGCCGCCGAGCGTTATCCACATTGCAACCTTGGTGTTGCCTATACCCTCCATAAACTGCTTTATGGCGAGGAACAACATCAGCGGTATGATGCTCCATATCAGCATGTCGTAGTAGGGGAGTGCCATCTGGGCAACGGCCTCGATGTCGCCCTCGCCTCCCGACATCAGCGTGCCGAGCTCGCCAATAAAGGGGCGTAGTGCTATGGCGATGATTGTGGCGACGATGCCTATGGCGGTGCAGTAGACGAGGCTGTTAGCCAGCAGGTGGCCCACCTCACGGCGCTCGCCACGTGCATAGTGCTCACCCACCATCGGTGTTATGGCGAGTGCGAGGCCCAGGGCGGCGAGGTAGATGAGTAGGAATAGCGAGCTGCCGAGCGATACGGCAGCCAAGGGTACGGGGTCGGTACCACCATAGTTGCCCACCATGGCGGTGTCGGCAAACTGCGTGGTGAGCTGTCCCGCCTGTGCAAGCACGACGGGGAGAGCGAGGGTTAATATACGCTTATAGTATGGTACGTACCCGCTAAATCCCATTAGTTAACCCACTCTTTATATAGTTCCACGAATATCGAAGCATCGGATGTCTGCTCCTTGGTGAAGACGATAGGCTCCGATACGAACATCTCGCCAACATATCCATTTTCATCCTCGGCCAAGCCACACAATATGTACTCATTGCCATAGGTGCACAGTGCCCAGTCGGGTGATGAGGTGTAGGCGTACTCCAGGAGGCTCTCGCGGATATCCTCATGGGTGTAGCTATCGTACTGCGCCTTGGTATATAGCTCGAAGTGGAGCGTTGGCGCAGGTGAGAGCGTCTCAATATCCATCGATAGGAAGTAGTCGGCATAGCCCATCATCGATGCGTAGTATGGCTCTATCTCGGCAACCTCCTTGAGATCATAAGCCGAGAAGTTGACACCCGTAATCCTATTCTGACCCTCGTTGTCCTTAGCGGTGCTGAAACGATAGATGAAGAGGTCGGTGGTGGCAGCCCCGGCATAGTAGCCATAGACTGCAATCACAAACTCGGTATCGGGAGGTAGCTGGTCGATATGCTCTCTATATACGCCCGATATCTCGAGTGGCGCGTACTTCGACATTACGTAGTCGAGCTGCTCCTGCTTATTGCCATCGGGGAGGTTTTTAGCATACATCATAACTGCCGTGTAGGTCTCGTCGGTAGAGGGTATAATCTTAATATCCACTGAGCGAGGACGTATGTTCGAGAACTCAACCTCGAAGGTCATGTCTGAGCGCTCTACAGTGCCCGTAGATAGGTACTCCACCTGTGGCTTTGATACTACCATCGGCACATCGCCATCCTCGGAGGCTATGGCGTAGATGAGAACCATATAGCGGTGGTTGGCATTGAGCGTCTTGTGAAGTGTAGTCTCACCCTTATGTCCGAGCTGCTGCATCGTCTGCTCGGCTGTTAGATTCTCGAAGTAGCATAGGTGGTCTGCAATGTAGAAGAAGGCCTCAGCCACCTGCTCTTCGGCCTCGGCGGTGAAGGGTAGTCCCTGCTCTATGTATCCCGCCTCGCTATCCTCGACAAACTGCACCATGTAGTAGCCGTCCCACGACTCTGGCTTGACGTTGATTGTAACCTCTGGGCCCTCGGTGGTTATTGTGGCGTTGAAGTGCTCGGCGGTGCGGTTGGGGAGGCGTTTGTCGATAACCTCGTGGTATACAGGTGTTATGCGCTCGTAGCTGTCGCCCGAGGTGTAGATGCCATAGGCGTAGATGATATACTCCTTGGCTGGTGATAGATCTTGCCAACGCTTGCTTTGTGTGCCATACATCGCAAAGCCACTCTCGTTGAGGAACTCCTCAAGGGTGTTGTCTGTGAGGTAGCTATTGAAGAAGGTGTTGTCGGCATATATAAGGCTCTCCTCATCGCTTATGCCCTGGCTTGTGAAGTATGCCTTCTCGGCCATCATTACGATGTAGGGCATGGTGTCGTCAAGAGGTGTGATATTCACACTACACTCCGAGTAGCCTATGTTAGTAATCTCGATTGTTAGCTTTGGGCTGCCCGCGGCTGCCTGACGTACGACAATCTGAGGCTTGGTCTCTGTGGTTACGTATCGTAGTTCTATCGTCGCCTCGCGCTCAGTGGTGCCGTAGTTGGGTAGTACGCGGAAGCTGATAACTCCCTTGGTGCTATTGTCGATGTCGGTAATCCACTCCGCCTCGGTGACGGCCACGGGCATCATGCCATCGATATACTCCTTTAGCTGATACTCAACCTCGAATGTGCCACCTACATCTGTAACCTCTATGAGTGATGTTGTGACACTAAAATTGTTATCTCCATTATGTGGCTTCTCGTTGCTACATGAGGCAAGGAGGATGAGGGCTGCCACAGCCCAAATAATGTTGCGCATCTACTACAAATATATGAATGATGGAACAGAGCGCATCACAGGTATGGAGCCACCCTCAGACTGAACGGCAAACACATAGACCATATATCGCTTGTTGCTATCGAGGTTTACGTTTATCTGTCGTGAGCCCTTATAGCATGTGGCGTTGAGGAACTGCTCTATAGAGGCACCATTGCCTATCGCTTTGCGAGCGTTGTCATAGAAGTATGATGCGAGGTTGCGAATTAGGCCATCGTTAGGGTTTGCGCCTGGCTCTATGTAGTAGAGAGAGTCGTCGGGAGCAATCTGCACGTTGTAGTAGCCGTCCCAATTTTTGGGTGTTATGGTGATTGTAGCCATGCTACCACTCATCTGCGACGATATTGTGAATGATGCATCATACATATCGGGCATAGGTATCTCGATTAATGTCTGGTGCAGTGGCGTTGTGAGGGTGTACTCGTTGTTGTTGAATGTGACGCCATAGCTGTAGATAACATACTTAGCGCCATGCTTCATGCCTGCGAACGAACGCTCTGCCTCGCCGGTGTAGATTAGCTGTGGGCTTACGCGACCCATAAGCTCCTCGAGTGTCATGTGGTTACGCTCAGCGATGCTTCGATAGTTGTCCATCTCGGCCTTTATGAAGAGGTTGAAGTCTGTTGTGCCTGTCTGCTTGAAGTACTCCGAGTCGATGATGTTTGCCATGTAGGGCATATTCTTATCTGTGGGGATGTACTTCACGGTGCAACTATTGTACGTGACATCCTTAGTCTCGAAGCGGAACTTGTTGAGTAGTTGCTTATCCTGCAAGATGCTTACGCGCACACTCTTCTCCATGCCTGGGTATTTGATGGCTATGGATGTGAAGCGCTCCTCATCAATGTTGCTGGGCTTGATGCGCAGCACTATTGTTGAGGGTGTCACCTCTTTGAGCGATACCCAATCTACCGAGGATACCACCTCTATTTCGGCACCCTTCACAGGGTTCTTGATGCCGTAGAACAGTGGAATGTCGCCACCGCCACCATCAATATTAAGTTCGTAGGTGTCGAGCTGAAGAACTGGAGGGTTGTTGGGGTCGATCTTACCCTCAATCTCACACCCTGTAAACATCACAGCCATGGCTGCAACCATAATTGTCCAAATAGACCTCATTGTATATCTGTTTTAATTATATATCTCAAATATATCGTGCAAAGATACAATAAAATTGCTAAGAAGCTATCTTTAGATAGGATTTGTTCTGAGATAATATTTTTCGAACTTATATGTTGCGGATATAATAATAAGAAAAAGCGGGGATATTTAATGATATCCCCGCCTTTTTTTTGTTTGTGGACCATTAGAAGAAATCCTTTGCCAAGCCACCCTCGCCAGTCTCCTTGTAGATGGATGGTAGGTCGTGGCCTGTCTGCTTCATAACCTTAACCACGCGGTCGAACGATACGCGGTGGTGGCCGTCGGTATACATCGAGTAGAGGTTGGCATCGAGTGCGCGCGCCGCAGCGTAGGCATTACGCTCGATACATGGTATCTGCACCAGACCACACACAGGGTCGCAGGTCATGCCTAAGTGGTGCTCCAAGCCCATCTCTGCGGCATACTCAATCTGGGCGGGTGTGCCACCAAAGAGCTGATTAGCAGCGGCTGCCGCCATGGCACAGGCGACGCCCACCTCGCCCTGGCAACCCCCCTCGGCACCCGAGATAGAGGCGTTATGCTTGACGATATTGCCTATGAGGCCCGCTGTGGCCAAGGCGCGATAGATGCGTGTCTCCGAAAACTCGCGCGTCTTCCATAGGTGGTACAACACCGCAGGAAGGACACCCGAAGAGCCACAGGTGGGAGCTGTGACGATGCGGCCACCCGAGGCATTCTCCTCGCTTACGGCAAGGGCGTAGGAGAAGATGAGGCCTCGCGACTTGAGGCTCTGCGTATAGCCCGAGGCGCGCACGTTGTAGCGCATGGCACGACGTGCAAGGTTCAAGGGACCAGGTATAACACCGTCGGTCTCGATGCCTCGCTCAACAGCCTCGCGCATCACGCGCCACACCTTAGCAAGAAATATCCATATCTCCTTGCCTTCGTGTAGCTCGACATACTCCCAGAAGGTGCGACCATTATTGCGGCACCATATCAATATGTCGGTGAGGTTAGTGTCAGGGTATATGTCGGCACTCTCGATAGGCGTGCTATTCTCCTCGGCAAGAGCACCACCGCCAACGCTGAATACGGTCCAATCGTCAGTGCGCTGACCATCGCCATCGAGCGCCTCGAAGCGCATGCCATTGGGGTGGAAGGGTAGGAATACCGATGGCTCCCATACGAGTTCCACCTCGCCGTGGGGCTTTAGCGTATCTAAGATAGCTACGTCGGTAAGGTGACCACGGCCTGTGGCGGCAAGGCTGCCATATAGCGTTACACGGAATGAGTGACAATCGGGATTGCGGTGCTGGAAAATCTCGGCAGCACGGCGTGGCGCCATAGTGTGGCTGCTCGACGGACCGGTGCCTATGCGATATAACTCCCTGATACTCTTCATAATCTTTCTTTTTATGAGTTCATTATTAGTGCAAATATAACGATTTTTATCGTTCGCATATCTCTGTTAGGCGAAAAATCAATATCTTTGCCATAACAATTATTTTGTCACATGGCAACGCTCTATTTCCACATACCATTCTGCAAGCGTATATGCTCCTACTGCGACTTCTATAAGGTGGGCGCCATTGAGCTGCTACCCCGTGTTGTGGAGCAGATGCACAAGGAGCTGGATGAGCGTAGCAACTTCTTAGAGGATAGGGCTATAAGCTCGATATATTTCGGTGGTGGCACACCCTCGTTGTTGCCGCCCGAGGATATAGAGTCGCTCATAGCGCATGCCCGCAGGCTCTTCGACTGCTCGGCTGTGAGCGAGATAACCATTGAGGCAAATCCCGATGACATAACTCCCGAATATATCGAGGCGCTATCTCGCACCTCGGTGAACCGCCTAAGCCTCGGTATACAATCCTTCGATGATGAGGTATTGCGCTTCATGAACCGTAGACATACGGCTGAGGGGGCAGAGCGTGCCGTGAGAATGTTGCGTAAGGCGGGCTACAATAATCTATCTATCGACATAATCTTCGGTGTTAATGGCTTTGGCGATAACCACTTAGAGGCCTCGTTGCAGCGAGCCATAGCACTCGGCGTGGAGCATATCTCGGCCTACCACCTCACTGTCGAGGAGCGCACACGCCTGGGTGTCATGGTGCGCAAAGGTGAGTATCAGCCTGTTGATGAGGAGCGCTCGGAGGTCGAGTTTATGCGTGTTCACGATGTGCTCACCGCGGCGGGGTATGACCATTATGAGGTCTCTAACTTTGCGCGTGATGGTCGCTATGCGCAGCACAACTCAGCATATTGGCGCGGCGTGCCCTATCTTGGCATAGGCGCTGGTGCCCACTCTTTCTCGGGTGATAGGCGCGTATGGTGTGACTCCACGGCAAAGGAGTATAGCGAGGGTGTGTTCCGCTATGGCGATGAGGCACTTAGTGCTATTGACCATCTCAACGAGTATGTGATGATATCGCTGAGAACATCGCGCGGCATCGACCTCGATTTCATTGAGGAGCGCTATGGCGAGGAGCAGCGCAAACGTGTGGAGCAATCTGCCGAGGCGTGGCTGGCGAGCGGAGCATTGCAACGTGCAGATAATAGAGTTGTTATACCTTCGGAACGATTTTTGTTGTCAGACGCAATAATTGAGTCATTATTTGCCTGATTTTTTTGTATTTCCATTTTTTTTTCATAACTTTACTATCCAAAATAGTTGCATTTTTATTCATAATAGCAATATCTTGGTGTAACTGATTAAGTACCAAGATGTTGTATTGTGAAATGCTCCATATGCAAACAAACTAAAAAAATATACGATTATGTCAGGACTAAAATTCGACAAGCGCGAATTGGGTAACTTGGAGTACTCGCTCGATAGAGAGATGCTCGCTACGGATCGCCGTGGTGGATATATGAGTACTACCATTGTTTGCTGCAATACTCGCAAGTATCATGGCTTGATGGTCGCTCCCATCGATGAGAGTGACCGCACATACGTCTTGTTGTCGTCACTCGATGAGACCGTTATTCAGCATGACCAGTCATTCAACCTCGCGCTGCACCGCTTCGAGGGTACCTATGAGCCTCGTGGCCATAAGTATGTGACCGACTTTGAGTACACCCCAACACCAACAATTACCTATCGTGTGGGTGGCGTTGTGCTGAAGAAGGAGTTGCTCTGGATACACAAGCGTACACAACTTATGATTCGCTATACGCTTGTCGATGCCCATTCTGACACTACACTGCGCTTGCGCCCACTCCTCGCATATCGCGATAAGCACGCCTTGTCGAAGGCCAATATGGATGCCGATGGTCGTGCCTATCCAATTCCATTTGGCGTTAAGTGTCGCCTATACGATGGCTTCCCATGGCTCAATATGCAGCTCGATAAGCAGGAGGCGGAGTTCATAGCTGCCCCCGACTGGTACTACAACTTCGAGTATCAGAAGGAGCTACGTCGTGGATACGAGGGACATGAGGATCTTCTCACCCCTGGCTACTTTGAGTTCAACATCAAGAAGGGTGAGAGTGTAATCTTCTCGGCTGCCACCGATATGATGGCGACGCCAGAGACCATCACCGAGGTGTTTGCAACATCGTTGGCGCGTCGTACCCACAAGATCGACTTCCTCAGCTGCCTTGAGCACTCGGCACGTCAGTTTGTCATTCGCCGCCCAGGCAACCGCGCTGAGGTTGTTGCTGGCTACCCATGGTTTGGCCCATTCATGGAGGATACCTTCATGGCATTGCCAGGCCTTACCCTCACTCAGGGTCATAAGGAGGATTGCATCGACGTTCTCGATACTGCAGTGCGTGACATCGCGGAGAGTGGCCTTCTTGAGGGTCGCTATGTTCCTACGGCTGTAGATGCTCCGTTATGGCTATACTACACCCTTCAGCAGCTTGAGGGTCACATCACCCAGAAGGAGCTTTGGGCGAAGTATGGTGGCGTGATGAAGGGCATCCTTGAGGCCTACCGCGCGGGCTTCTATGAGGATATACGTCTCCACGATAATGGTCTTGTGTGGGCATGGGCAGATCGTCCGTTGACATGGATGGGTACTATTGTCGATGGTCAGGCATTGACACCACGTCGTGGCTACCCTGTGGAGCTTCAGGCCTTGTGGTATAATGCCGTATCGTACACCCTTGCACTTGCCAAGAAGCAGGGCGATAAGGCCTTTGTTGCCGAGTGGAAGGATGTCCCTGAGCGTACCAAGCGTGCCTTCATCGAGAAGTTCTGGTTGAAGGAGGAGGGCTACCTTGCCGACTATGTGAACTACGATGAGCAGAATAGATTTATCCGCTGCAACATGGTTGTTGCTTGTGGTCTCGACTATAAGATGCTTAGCGACGAGCAGCTGGTGCGCACTTTGCAGACCGTGCAGCAGCACTTGCTGACACCTCGCGGCTTGCGCACATTGTCACCACGTAACCCATTGTATAAGTCGAACTACAACGAGGATCAGCGTTCGCAGGACCTCGCATCGCGTAATGGCTCAGCATGGATCTGGCCTTTGACATTCTATGTTAAGGCATGCTTCGATATCCGTGGCGAGGGCTACTATAATGAGGCTAAGGCTCTCTTGGAGGCCTTCGATGATGAGCTACAGGCTAAGTGTGTAGGCTCTATCTCTGAGCGCTTCGAGGGCGATCCTCCATATAATCCACGCGGCTCGGTATCGCATGCCACATCTGTTGCGGGCCTCTTGTTGATAAACAACATCATCGAGAAGTATGCTCCCAAGAAGCCAGCGCGCAAGAGTTGTAAGAAGAGCGCTCCTGCTGCTGAGACCGTAGCGGAGAAGCCTAAGCGCAAGTGCGTAAGAAAGAGTGTTGAGAAGTAAAATGTAAAAAGAGATATACTATGAGAGTACTAATGTTCGGATGGGAGTTCCCTCCCCATATTGCTGGTGGTCTTGGTACTGCCTGCTATGGTATGACTCAGGGTCTGGCTCGTAACGACGTGGAGGTTATCTTCGTCATGCCCAAGGCGTCGGGTGATGAGGATCAAAGCTTTGTAAAGGTGGTCAATGCCAGCGACATCGAGGCGCGCTACTGCGATGCAAGCGTTGAGGGCTCGGAGGACATAATGAGCAAGATTTCATTCATCCATATCGACTCGAATATGGTGCCCTACATCTCACCTGAGGAGTGGGCTACCTATCGTGAGGGCTACGAGCGCACAGGTAAGAAGTTCTGGGAGCGCAAGGGCGATAGCTGGACACAGCGCTATACCTTCTCGGGTAAGTATGGTGCCAACATCATGGAGGAGGTGGCTCGCTATGCTGTTGTTGCTGCTGAGGTGGCGCGTCAGCTTGAGGGTCAGTTCGATGTTATCCATGCTCACGACTGGCTAACATACTTTGCGGGTATCGCAGCAAAGCAGGTGTCGGGCAAGCCACTCGTGGTACATATGCACGCAACATCTTTCGACCGCTCGTCGAGCGACAATATCGATACTCGTGTATATGAGATTGAGCGCGCTGGTATGGCTGCTGCCGATATGGTCATCGCCGTGTCGAACCTCACTCGTAATATCGTCATCGACAAGTACCACATCGAGCCAGAGAAGGTCGTTGCGGTACACAATGCAGTGCAGTTCGCCGAGAACGACAACCCTGTGCCTGAGCGTGGTGTGGACGATAAGATCGTCACCTTCCTTGGTCGTATCACCTTCCAGAAGGGTCCCGACTACTTCATCGAGGCGGCCGCCAAAGTTCTTGCTCGCGTACCTAATGTGCGCTTCGTCATGGCGGGCTCGGGCGATATGATGAACCACTGTATACGCCGTGCTGCGCAGCTCGGTATCTCGGATCGCTTCCACTTCACCGGCTTCCTCAAGGGCGACGATGTGCAGAAGATGTTCCAGTTGTCGGACGTATATATCATGCCTTCAGTATCTGAGCCATTCGGTATCTCACCATTGGAGGCTATGCGCTCTAATGTGCCTACCATCATCTCGCACCAGAGTGGTGTTGCCGAGGTGTTGAAGTATGCCGTGAAGGTTAACTACTGGGATGTTGACGCCATGGCTGATGCCATCTATGGCCTTATTACCTACCCAGCCCTCGCTAAGATGTTCTCGGAGAAGGGTATGGAGGAGGTTAACAGCCTCAAGTGGACAAATGCTGCTGTGAAGATTAAGGATGTATACCAGCAGGCTATCGACAAGTGTAATAAATAATAAAGAAAGAGTATAGATATGAAGACTGTATGTTTTTACTTTCAGGTGCATCAGCCATGGCGTTTGAAGACCTATCGCTTCTTCAACATGGGCAAAGACCATAACTACTTGGATGACTTCACCAACCGTGCCATCATGCAGAAGGTGGCTCGCGAGTGCTACTTGCCAATGAATGCCCTCCTCTTGAGCCTTATCGAGGAGAACCAGGGCAAGGTGAGGTGCTCATTCTCAATCACTGGCTCGGCTGTCGAGCAGTTCAAGGCCTACGCTCCCGAGGTGTTGGAGTCGTTCAAGCGCCTTGCCGCTACAGGCTGTGTTGAGTTCCTTGGCGAGACCTACTCACACTCACTATCATCGCTCTTCTCAGTAGAGGAGTTTAAGAACGAGGTGAAGCTTCACTCGGCAATGCTCAAGGAGGAGTTTGGCGTTAAGCCTACTGCCTTCCGTAATACAGAGCTTATCTACTCTGACGAGATTGCTAAGGCTGTTGAGGATATGGGCTTCAAGACAATGTTGGCTGAGGGTGCTAAGCATATCCTAGGCTGGAAGTCTCCTAACTTCGTATATAGCAATGCTGGCGATAATAAGCTACGCCTCTTGTTGCGCAACTACAAGTTGTCTGACGATATCGCCTTCCGCTTCTCTAATGAGGGTTGGCCAGAGTGGCCTCTCACTGCCGATAAGTTTGCTCAGTGGGTGGCATCTGAGAATGGCGATGTTGTTAACCTATTCATGGACTACGAGACCTTCGGTGAGCATCAGAAGGCCTCTACAGGCATCTTCGACTTCATGAAGGCGCTTCCACAGGCACTCCTTGCAACAGACCAGGTTGAGTTTGCTACCGTCAGCGAGGCTACTAAGAAGTTGCAGCCTGTGGCTGTCCTCCACTCTCCATACGCTATGTCATGGGCCGATGAGGAGCGCGATGTTACAGCATGGCTCGGCAACGACCTCCAGAATGAGGCATTCCAGAAGCTCTATGCCCTCGCACCAAAGGTGAAGAAGGTTAAGAATAAGGACTTCGAGTATGTATGGCACTTCATGCAGAACTCTGACCACTTCTACTATATGGCTACTAAGTGGTTCTCTGATGGCGATGTCCACTCATATTTCAACCCTTATGGCTCAGCCTATGAGGCCTTCATTAACTATATGAATGTGTTGGCTGATTTTGAGATAGAGCTCAACAAACTATAGTTTGCCGAGATAAGGCAGACATCTACTGCCGCTAACAAAAATAAATGAGACAGGGTAGTACGCCAAGTACAACCCTGCCTCATTTTTTTTGCCGAGCGTTGTATCTGCAGCCTTCTATCGACAAATGAATTTCTTGTGATAAAGGGTCATCTTCGACCCATCCCAAAAAGTTGAGCACCCTGGGCTGTACGTTAGAGTACTATCCCAGGGTGCTCTCTTTTGCGTTAGGTCAAATCTTCCCAATCTGAGATGCATCAAAATGCCCAAGTGTGGCGAAATTGCAAGATTTTCTCACTTAGGTGAAGATTTAATTCGTTGATTATTAGCATTATATATTTTAGAATTCCGATATTGGGCACGTAACTGTCTGATTATCAGCGATGAGAGATTTTTTCAATCTTCACCCTGGTTAAGTCGTTGAAAACCAATGTATTAAAAAGTGCTTAGGGGAGATTTTTTGTGGTGAAAAATTTGCATTGTGGCGAAATTATTGCTAACTTTGCAGTAGATATTAACTCAAATTATTCACTCATCTTCCCTCCCTCCATATTGTTTATAACATAGATGCTATGTGGTACAGAATAATATCGAGCTTAATAGAAATTTGGGAAAACTTATTTAACTTAAATTTTTATGACTATGAAAAAGTTTTATTTATTAGCACTTATGGCAATGGCTGCCATATCGTGTCAGCGAGAGGCTGAGGTTATCGAACCCGTGCCATCTCCAAGTGAGAATGTGACTGAGGAGATGTCATCATCGCCGTATGCTATAAGCGAGGAGGAGGCTTTGGAGAGACTTGATGCAGAACTTAAGGTTTTGTATGGAGAAAGTACTCGTGCTAATGAGCGTAGAGTAAGCAAGATTAGTGCTATTAGTTATAACAGATTGTATCCTAATACACGAGTGTCAAATGCAAATATTGCGGATTTATTGTATATAGTTGAGTTCGCTGATAATAATGGTTCTGCAATTTTGGGTGCGGATGAGCGTGTTGAGGATGTCTTTGCAGTGCTTGATAGTGATGTGATTTCGGTTGAAGATTTTGAAAATGCAGCAAGCGGCGTAGATGATGGAGATATCAAAATCTATCTTGCTGGGTTGATGTTAGATGAAGCCGTGAATCAGTTGACAAGAGACAGCTTTGAATTACGAGATCCAATTATTAGTGATTTAAGATATAGTTATTTTGAGTATGATACATTAAAAAATGAAAATAGGACTTGTTATTTGCGTACTAAGTGGAATCAGCATTCGCCGTACAATAACTTTTGTTATGATGATGATTGGAATAAATGTCCAGCTGGTTGTGTGACGATTGCTGTAGCACAAACAATTCTGCATACTAATCCGCAGAATTCTGATTATATTACTCTTAACGGAGAAGAATTTAGTGTTGAATTATTAAATTGGAAGCGTATTAATGAGCAAATACCTGCTGATAAGGTGGAAATTGTAAATTATGAAGTTGCTCGGTATGTCAGCAAATTGGCACAAATGCTTGAAATTACTTTTAGGCCTGGAGGTTCTGAGGGTAATTATCATGAATTGGAGACAATTTTGACAGATTTAGGGTGCTATGATGCTGAATTGACATATGTTGGTGATTCTGATTTCGAAGGAAATATTCGTGATCAGTTATATGTTAGAGGGTTGCCATTGCCATTTGCTGGTAAGGATAATAGTACTGGTTCTGGGCATGCTTGGGTTTTAGATGCGTATGTGCATAATGTTGTGGATGTTTTTTTAGTTACGGTGGAGGGAAATGCTATTGCAAGAAGAGAATATTTTGGCAGACAAGAGACGCGAAAAGTACATTGTAACTTTGGTTGGGCTGGATCGTGTGATGGTTATTATTCGTTCGCTATTTTTGATTTATCAACAGCTTTGCCCGATGCTGATACAGTAGGTGAAATTAACGATATTTCATCGGCAATGACTTATGATAAGTATCACGATAATATGCATGGCGTGTTTTATTCTTTGTAAATATATAATGAACTTTTGTCTATGAAGAAGTTTTATATTTTGTTGACAAGTGCTACAATTGGTTTGGTCGCTTGTGAGAATGTTGTAGATAGTCCAGTTATATTGCCTGAAGGTAGCGAGATAGAGACTCTTATTGGTGAGCAGAATGGTGTGTTTGATGATAGCGGTTTTGAGTTAATGCTCGGTGGCACTGTATTGGAGTCATTTTATTATGAGAATTGCGAAACTAACGATAGTAGCAAGCAGCATAAGAGAGTTGTCTTCAACGAAGATGGAACATGCTCGGTTATATTGCACACGACAAAAGAGGGGGCTGATGTCTATTATCACTCACGAACCTTTGTGTGGGACTATGATGAGCAAACAAAGAGTATTGTAACCACTGATGAGTATGGGAATGTTAATAGAGCGCAGATATTATATTTGGACGGCGAAAAGTTCGTTTACCAGGGAGTGGTTGCCGACCATATGCAGCAGATGCCTTACATGGATGATGATATGGACTATAGTCGTTATAGGACAATAGCCTACATTACCCGCGATTATGGATGGGCTGATAAGGAAACTCTATCGTTTGATGTTGAGGTGCGATGTCTTGCCGCAAAAGATGATGCTCGTCTAAATAAAATGTACGAATTGATTGAGGGTGCGAATGGTGAAGTGGATGATGATTTAGTTGTTGAGTCTCTGCATTCAAAGGTGCTATACTTCGGAAGAGACTTAAATGGAGTAGAGTCGGGATGCACATATGGCGATATTGGTATCTACTACATATGGGGTGATTATGTGTATTGGACTGATACGGTGACATTGGGAGGTGCAATTCCATCAACATATGTACTACTTGAGGATGGTACTTGTCGTGATTGCTTTGTCTATGATGAGTTGGATAATCAGCAGCATCCGTTGTGGGGTAAAAAGTGTTACTTAGAGGATAAATGGTCTTATGATGCTGAAAATAATATGCTCTATATTGGTGATTCAAGCGCTGAGGTGTTGTATTGTGATGACGCAATGGCTATACTAAAGGGTAAGATTGATGGGTATCCTCAGTACTATGACTATGCACT
The DNA here is from genome assembly GCA_045654925.1 of Alistipes sp. Lineage (GTDB taxonomy): Bacteria > Bacteroidota > Bacteroidia > Bacteroidales > Rikenellaceae > Alistipes. Next base: position 53,624 of record JAZOOI010000023.1, read on the forward strand.
CATATATGTAGATTTTACCAAGCTCGATCGTGATGCAACTCTTGAGGAGTATGATGAGTTGTTTAGTCTTTAAATATTCTATATTAACTACTATGAAAAAGGTAATTTATTATAAGTAGTTTGATGCGCGAAAGAGCCTATCTTTCAAAACATATTGCGTCCCGAGATCTTTGTGTCTCGGGGCGCTTTGCTTTTGTAGGCAATGCTACAAACAAAACATTTTTGGTAATCACAAGAAAAAGCATTAACTTTGTGTGGTTATAGCCATAAATAGATGACGCTATGAAAAAGATACTCAACATTAGCTACGATCACTGCGCCTCGCTCGATGAACTATCGGCGGCGGATCGTCTCCTTGTGGCCGAGGCACAGGGCGCTACGGCAAAGGCCAATGCTCCATATTCAAACTTCCATGTGGGTGCTGCGGTGCGCCTCAAGAGCGGTCGCACCTTCCACGCCTCCAACTTCGAGAGTGAGGTATATCCCGCAGGACTCTGCGCCGAGCGCTCGTTGCTATTCTACATCGAGGCAAACTATGCCGACGACCCAATAGAGGCGTTAGCCATAGCCTCAGTACCCTCGCAGAGAGAGTGCTACCCCTGTGGGCAGTGTCGTCAGGTGATAGTCGACGTGCAGCGCAGACAGAAGCACCCCATGCGAGTGATAATGTCGAGCGCCTCAACAGCCACTGTCGTCGACGATGCCGAGCTATTGTTACCATTCACATTTAAGCTTTAGAAGAGACCTATATACTATGTTTACTATCAACGACATCCTCTATGAGGATAACCACCTTATAATTGTCAATAAGCACGTTGGCGACCTGGTACAGAGTGACCCCGATGGCACAGAGGCCATAGAGGATCAGATAAAGGCAATGATCAAGATTCGCGACCATAAGCCCGGCGCAGTATTCCTCGGCGTGGTGCACCGCATCGACCGTCCGGTGAGTGGCGCTGTGGTATTTGCCAAGACATCGAAGGCCCTGGCGCGCCTCAACGAGATGATACGCAACAAGGAGATAAAGAAGACCTACTGGGCAGTAACCGAGGAGCGTCCAAATAACGAGGAGGGTGAGCTACGCCACTGGATAGCACGCAACGCCAAGACAAACCGCTCACACGCCTATCAGCGACCAAAGGGCGATGCCAAGGAGGCGATACTTAACTACAAGGTGCTTGCCGCATCGACAAACTATACCCTTGTGGAGGTGGATCTCAAGACGGGACGTCATCACCAGATACGTGCACAGCTATCAGCCATAGGTTGCTCCATAAAGGGCGACTTGAAGTATGGCGCAAAGCGCTCGAACAAGGATGGTGGCATATCGTTGCACTCGCGCCGCGTGGAGTTTAATCACCCCGTAGGTGGTAAGCTAATAAAGGTGACAGCGCCAACGCCTAAGGGCGATGGCCTATGGGCATTCTTCGAGGAGGCAGGACTATGAGAGTGCTAATACAGCGCGCCACAGAGGCGCGATGTCGCATCGCGGGTGAGGTGTTCTCCGAGATTGGCAAGGGCCTGGTGGTCCTTGTGGGCGTGGGCTATGACGACACGGCAGAGGATATAGAGTGGCTCACCAAGAAGCTTGTGCAACTGCGCATCTTCGACGACGAGGCGGGGGTGATGAACCTCTCGGTGCAGGATATCGAGGGCGAGGTGATGATTATCAGCCAATTTACGCTCCATGCCCTAACAAAGAAGGGTAACCGCCCATCGTGGATTAAGGCAGCCCCAGAGGCTATATCGAAGCCCCTATACGAGAGCTTCGTGCTGAGCGTTGAGCAGGCATTGGGGCGTAAGGTTGCCCGTGGCTCGTTTGGCGCCGACATGAAGATAGAACTTACGAACGATGGTCCTGTGACCATATGGATAGATTCAAAAAATAGAGAATAATGAGATTTGTAATACCATTTTTTGCTCTTCTCCTCTTCGCCGTTGGTTGCGAGAAGGAGGTGACATTCTCATGTAAGGTTGTTGAGAGCGAGGTGGAGAATATCACCGAGACAGGTGTGACGCTAACAGCTACGGTCTTTGCATCGGACTACGACGCTGTTGATCGTATGGGCTTCATGCTCAGCGAGCAGGGTAGCAATTATGAACTATACCCCTCGAACATAGGCCGCATGATTGAGTGCGACATCGACGATTTGAAACCCAACACTCGCTATACCTATCGCATTGTGGTCTATGCCCTCGGCGATAGCTGGATTATGGAGGGTGGCGAGTTTAGAACGCTCAGCGATAATGAGGAGCCCGAACCAGAGCCCGAACCAGAGCCCGAACCAGAACCAGAGCCAGAGCCAGAGCCAGAACCAGAGCCAACGCCATCTAATGGTAAGACCTATCGTTCAGGATGGTTTGAATTGCCAATAGAGGTGGATGAGAATGGCGATGGCCGTGATGATAACAACGCGACATACTACTATGCTCACCATATATGTGGTGGCTCGGAGCAGAATGCGCAGCGTAGCGCCAAGGCTCGTAACTACTCGGTATGCTTCTCGTCGGAGCACCACTGCCCTGTATGGGTAGCTGCACCACGCCACGCAATGTATAGTGGCTCGGCAAGTCGTACCGACGCCTATACTCAGGATCCTAAGATCCCATCGGAGATACAGTATCGTAAGAAGGATGCCGATAGCGGCTGCAACAATGGCCATATGCTCGGCTCGGCAGAGCGTACATCGTCGACAGCAACAAACAAGCAGGTATTCTACTTCTCGAACATAGCACCCCAGTACTCCGATACCTTCAATACGGGTGGTGGTGCATGGAACAACCTCGAGGATCATATCGATGACCTCGTATGTCGCGATACGCTCTACACCGTCATAGGCTGCTACTTCGATACCTACACCGACAAGTATGGCAATACAGGCAGACCTGCGAAGATATCGTTTGGCGGTCGCTCAGATGTGTCGAAGCCCACGATGTTCTACTATGCGTTGCTTCGCACCAAGTCTGGAAATACAGGTAAGTCGGTGAAGGATTGCTCGGCTTCGGAGTTGCAGTGTGCCGCCTTTGTTATCTGCCATGAGCAGGATAAGGGTCATAAGCCACAGTCCAAGGATATTATATCTATAGAAGAGTTGGAGGCACTCACAGGCTTCACCTACTTCGAGAATGTGCCCAATGCACCTAAGAGTACGTTTAACGCCAACGACTGGCTATAAAAGTTGATATAACTATGCTAATAGCACTTCAGAAACGTCGCGAGAATATCGCCGAGTATATCCTCTACCTATGGCAGGTCGAGGACCTGTTGCGCGCCATGCAGTTCAGCCCCGAGGCGATATATAAAACCTTGGTAGAGCGCATTGAGGGTGCCGACGAGCAGCAGAAGGAGAATATATTTAATTGGTATATGCAGATTGTCGAGCTACTGCGCAAGGAGGGCAAGGAGCAGAAGGGACACCTCGAGCATACCCTGCACCTCATAGCTGACCTGCACAACCTACACCTGCAGTTGCAGAAGCTACCCGTGGGTGAGCACTATCGCAAGACCTATGTGCCACTAAGCATCGAGCTGCCTAACCTCCGCTCGTTGATGGATGATGAGGAGATGAGCGATACGGAGCTATGCTTCAGGGCCCTCTATGCTGCGATGCTCTACCGTATAAAGGGTGAGCGCAAGAGCGCTATCGAGGACACTTTGGCTGTGATATCTCCCGCCATAGGCGAGCTTGCTACCATCTATGGCAAGGTCGAGAGGGGTGAGATAGACCTCTATGAGGAGTGATTTTAGTGCAAAAACAAAATTATTTTGCAGAATTGTTTGCAATTAAAAAAAAAGGTTGTACCTTTGCACCTCGCAGATGAAGCGTTATTGATAACAATTACGGAACAAAAACAATAAAAAACAGATACGACTATGGCAATGAAAAGAACTTATCAGCCTTCTCGGCGCAAGAGAATCAACAAGCACGGTTTCCGTCAGAGAATAGCTACAGCTAATGGCCGCAAGGTATTGGCAGCACGTCGCGCAAAGGGTCGCAAGAAGTTGACCGTATCAGACGAGGCAACATTCAAGTACAACTAAGCCACGGCTTAGTGTGTTGAGAGATAACGCGGGTAATCTTGGATTATCCGCGTTTATCTTTTGTTGTGATAGTGGCGCATTAGCGACATATCCCCAAAAAGTAATACCCCATGGGCTGTACCTCTTGTGCTATCCCACGGGGTATTATTTTGTGATATGCCACTACTACACCACTCTGACAACAAAATAACAAGGCTGATTTGGCGTTGCACTCCTTCTCGAAATCCTCATTTACGCTAAGTAAACTGCGGTTTCTCGAAAGTCGTGCGCCTAAAATCAGCTCTTGTTATACAACTTATATCTGTCCGATAAACTCTCCTCTGGTGACAAAATGGAGCTTGAGGTGTTGTGTTACACTATATAAATGAATATAAAATAAAAGGAGTTGCCCGATGGACAACTCCTTTTCGTTATGCGGGAACTATCTTACTCCATGCAACGGCATACAAGGTTACGGTCGCCATAACCATTGTCAATCTTAGTTACATATGGGAAGAACTTATTCTCTGCAATCCACTCCAATGGAAATACTGCCTCCTCGCGGCTATATGGGTGTGACCACTCGCCAGCAAGCTCCTTAGCGGTGTGTGGCGCGTTGACAACAACATTGTCGGCATTGCCCGAAGCGGCAGCAGCCTCGCACTCGCGCTTAATCTTGATGAGCGACTCGATGAAGCGGTCCATCTCTGCCTTAGACTCCGACTCGGTAGGCTCAACCATCAAGGTCTCGTGTACAGGGAACGAGAGGGTAGGAGCGTGGAAGCCGTAATCCATGAGGCGGTGAGCGATATCGCCACAGTCGATGTTGTAGTCGTGCTTGAAGCGGGTAAGGTCGAGGATCATCTCGTGACCTACGCGGCCAGTCTCACCTGAGTAGTAGGTGCGGTACTCATCCTTCAATGCCGATGACATGTAGTTAGCATTCACGATGGCCATCTCTGTTGAGCGACGCAAGCCCTCGAAACCGAGCATGCGGATATAGCCATAGGTGATAGGCAACAACATTGCTGAGCCCCATGGTGATGATGAAACAGCAGTGATACCCTCCTCGCCACCAGTCTCCATGAGTGAGTGGGTAGGCAAGAACTTAACCAAGTGCTCGGCAACGCATACAGGACCTACGCCAGGACCGCCACCGCCGTGAGGCATAGCGAAGGTCTTATGTAGGTTGAGGTGACATACGTCGGCACCGATATAGCCTGGGTTTGTGAGGCCCACCTGTGCGTTCATGTTAGCACCGTCCATATATACCTGACCACCAGCATCGTGTACAGCGTCTACGATATCGCGGATGCGGCTCTCGAAGACACCGTGGGTAGATGGGTAAGTAACCATCAAACCACAAAGCTCCGATGCGTGCTCCTCGGCCTTCTTCTTGAGGTCCTCAACGTCGATGTTACCATTCTGGTCGCAAGCAACGATGACGATCTTCATGCCTGCCATAGCTGCTGATGCAGGGTTGGTACCGTGTGCTGATGATGGGATGAGGATGATGTTACGGTAGCCCTGGCCACGGCTCTGGTGGTAGGCGCGAATCATCATAAGACCTGCATACTCACCTGCGGCACCTGAGTTAGGCTGGAGTGTACAGCCTGCAAAGCCGGTGATTGTTGCAAGGTAACCCTCGAGGTTGGTGATAAGCTCGCGGTAGCCCTCGGTCTGGTCAGCAGGTGCAAATGGGTGAACATTCTGGAAGCCACCGAGTGATAGTGGCTGCATGAGCTGCGCTGCGTTGAGCTTCATGGTACATGAACCAAGCGAGATCATAGAGTTCATGAGCGAGATGTCGCGGAGCTCAAGCTTCTTGATGTAGCGCATCATCTCGGTCTCTGTGCGGTATGAGTTGAAGATAGCCTCGGTGAAGAAGTCGCTCTTACGTGCTACCTCCTCGGCGATAGCAGCCTTCTCGATGCGCTTCACAGCCTTAGCTTTCTTGCCACGTGCCTCAGCGAAGATCTCCACTACGCTCTGCAACTCGGCGTCGGTTGTCACCTCGTCGAAGGCGATGCGCACGCAGTCGTCGGTAGGGTAGAACATGTTAATCTCGCGTGCAAGGGCGATATCCTGGATTACAGATGCCTCAGCCTCAACCTCGATAGTGTCGAAGAGTGCCTTGGTGCGTACTACATAGCCCATAGCCTCCAAAGCCTCCTTCACGGTGAGGGCTGCGGTGTGGGCGTTCAACGCAGCGCGCTGAAGGCCCTCCTTACCATTATATATACAGTAGAAGCCCACCATCGAAGCCATCAATGCCTGTGCAGTACAGATGTTAGATGTAGCCTTCTCGCGCTTGATGTGCTGCTCGCGCATCTGCAACGACATGCGCAATGCCTTGTTGCCAAGACGGTCTACCGATACGCCGATGATACGGCCAGGCATCTGACGCTTATAGGCGTCGCGTGTAGCCATATAGCCGGCGCTAGGACCACCAAAGCCCATAGGGCAGCCGAGGCGCTGTGTAGTACCTACTGCGATGTCGGCACCCCACTCGGCTGGTGACTTCAAAAGGGCGAGTGAGAGAAGGTCGGCAACAGCGGTAACGGTAACGCCAGCCTCGTGAGCCTTAGCTGCGAAGGCTGCATAGTCGCGTACCTCACCGTTGGCTGCTGGGAACTGCAATACGGCACCGAACTCCTTACCTGTGAACTCATATGATGCGAAGTCGTCGCGGATGATCTCAATGCCGAAAGGCTCCGAGCGTGTGAGAAGCACGTCGAGAGTCTGTGGGAAGATGTTCTCATCAACGAAGAGCTGGTTGCGGCCCTGCTTAACAGCGTCGCGTGAGCGCAAGGCGTACATCATGAGCATAGCCTCGGCAGTTGCTGTAGCCTCATCGAGGAGTGAACAGTTAGCCACCTCCATGCCTGTGAGCGAGAGGATAGCTGTCTGATAGTTAAGCAATGCCTCCAAGCGACCCTGAGATATCTCAGCCTGGTATGGAGTGTATGATGTGTACCATGCAGGGTTCTCGAATACGTTGCGAGAGACAACGGCAGGAACAACGTTAGGGTAGTAGCCCATACCGATAAATGAACGAAGAGTACGGTTCTTAGCTGCAAGTGCTGCGATGTGAGCTGCATACTCATACTCGCTCATTGCCTCTGGAAGGTCCAAATCCTTCTTTAGGCGGATATTCTGTGGGATAACCTGCTGCAAGAGCTCCTCAACAGAGGCAACGCCAATTGTTGCGAGCATCTGCTGCAAATCGTCCTTAGAGTTTAGACCTGTGTGGCGGTCTACAAAGCTGTCAAAGGTTTTCATTAGTCTTATTAATTTTAGTTTTTGGTTTATTGCTTTTTATATGTTAACTCCCCGTAGGGTGGTTTTAGTATCTAAACGAGCTGCCTCCGATAAACTCTCTGAGGAGCGATGTGGGAGGTATCTCCTGCGGGTCTATCGGTACGAAGTTATCAAGGAACTTGAGCATACGCTTTGCCTCGGCGTGCTCGGGCACGGTGTCGGGCACCTCGCGGAGGATAGGCTCGGCGATGGCGCGTAGCACCGATATCTCGTAGAAGAGCGATGAGTTGAACATCACGTCGGCATTCTCCTGGTAGGGGAAGATATGCTTCTCCTCGCCACGACGTACCGATGGCCACATCTCGAGGGTGCGCTGTGCATTGTTGCCACGCGTTGCGTTGTCGCGTATGGTGCGACGTAGCATACGGTTGTCTGTTGTAGGTATGCGCGAATAGTTATCCATCGCCACCGAGGTGAAGCACGAGATGTAAATCTTAAACTTAAGGTTCTCCTCGATGCCTGGTGTGAGGCGTGGGTTAAGGGCGTGTATGCCCTCGAGGATGAGTATCGAGCGGTCGCTGAGCTTCAGTGGCTTCTCATGCCACTGTCGCTTGCCCGAGATAAAGTCGTAGCGTGGTATCTCAACACTTTCGCCCGCGGCAAGGCGACGTAGGTGGTCATTCAAGGTCTCGAGGTCGATAGCCTCCAATGCCTCGAAGTCGGGCTTGCCATCCTCATCTAGCGGAGTCTTATCTCTATCCACGAAGTAGTCATCGAGGGCTATGAGCACAGGGTCGAGGCCAAGTACGCGTAGCTGTATGCCAAGACGCTTCGAGAATGTAGTCTTGCCACTCGACGAGGGGCCTGAGATGAGTGCCATGCGCACGCCACGCGAGGTGTTGGCCTCGGCGATGTTGCGGGCTATGTTGGCAATCTTATTCTCATGGAAGGCCTCCGCAATCTTTATAAGCTCGGAGCTATCACCCTCCATAACCCTGCGGTTGAGGTCGCCAACGGTGGGCACTCCCATGATGTCAATCCACTGCTGATACTCATGGAAGATGTCGAACATCTTGTCGAGCTCAACATTGGTATTCACCTTGTCGGGGGCAGTGCGTGCAGGTAGGGCAACATATATGCCGTTGTAATATTTCGCGATGTCGAACTTGGCAACATATGCCGATGAGGGGGCTAAGGCTCCATAGAAGTAGCCAGGCATATCGCCAAGGTAGTTCACCGTGCGATATAGATGGGGACGTGTCTCGAGGAGCTCTATTCTATCGTCGAAGCCATACTTATGATACTCGGCGGTAACCTCGGCGGCGAGGCGTTTCTCGCGACGTATGGGGAGTGCCATCTCGACAATCTCCGCCATGCGAGCCTTGAGACGCTCTATCTCCTCGTTGCTTAGCTGGTAGCTGTCGTCGAACTCGGCATAGAAGCCGTCACCCAAGGAGTGGCGTATGCGTAGCTTATGCTCTCGGAATAGCTCTGTTGAGGCCATCTGCAAGACGAATGAAAGGGTGCGCTGATATGCGCGATAGCCCTCATAATGGCTCATATCGAGAAATTCAACGGTGATAGGTTTGTAGACTCTATAGCTGAGGTCCTTGTATCGATTGTTGACGCGTGCCACCAATATGGGTAGTTGATGCTCAAGGCCAACCTGAGGCAACACCTCGAGAAGTGAGGTTCCCGCATCCACCTTTAGGTGGCGGTTGTTATTCACGCATATAAGCTCTATAGTATGCATACTCCCTACTTTTTATAAAAACTTTGTGTAAAGATAGTAATTTTTTGTAACTTTGAAGCAAATAAATTAAATTAGTTATGAGAAAATTGCTATCACTCGCACTATTTATACTACTATTCATACCTCTATATGGTGCGGAGCATAGGCCCAAGGGGCACCATCTATATATCATCTCGACCAACGACATGCACGCCAATATAGATGATATGCCACGCCTTGCAACCCTCGTTAAGGAGTACGAAACAAAGGGTGAGGTGCTCATTGTGGATAGTGGTGATCGTGTTACTGGCAACGCCTATGTTGATGATGATGCGAAACCAGGAGTGCCCATGATAGAACTTATGAACCATATCGGCTATGATATTGTCACCCTGGGCAACCACGAGTTCGACAAGGGGCGTGAGGCGTTGAATACGATGATTAAGACCTCGAAGTTTGACTGGGTATGCTCAAATGTCAAAGTGTTGCGTGGCATGAAACAAATAAAACCCTATAAGATAGTTCGTTATAAGGGTGCGAGGATAGGCTTTGTGGGTGTTGTCACCACCGATATGAATGGCCGTCCTGCGGGTAGTGAGGCGTCGTACGTAGACTTCTCCTTTACCACTGATTATGAACGAGCATACGAGGTGTGCGAGATGGTGGACAATAGGAGTGACTTCGTTGTTCTACTATCGCATATGGGCCTTGAGGCCGACGAACATCTCGCAAAGTGGGATGTCGAGTGTGACTGGATTGCTGGCGGCCATAGCCATAGCGTTATAAATGATGAGGTAATGGATGTTCATATCAGTCAAAATCGCAAAGATTTGCGATATGTGACAATTGCTGATGTGTGGGTTTATCGCGGTGATGTTGAGGGTGTTACATACGAACAGGTGGAGCTCAAAAACTATGATAAAGACCCTTCTGTAGAGACTATTGTTGAGGGTATTAAAGCTCGTGACCCCGAGCTTAATACCGTTGAGATGCGCCTATGTGAGCATGCCACGCAGGATGGTGTTGCCAACTTCACCAATGAGGCTCTCGCCACCTACCCCTATGATGATGGCTTTGTCCCTGAGGTGTGCTTCTACCACTTTGGAGGCGTACGTCTCTCGCATATCGATGCGGGCGATGTAAAGCGCGTCACGCTCCTTAACAACGACCCCTTCGTCTCAACAATATACATCGGTGAGATGACACCTGCACAGATGCGTCGCTTCATCCTCGATAAGTATAACTCTGGCACCAAGGCGCAGCCCGACAAGGAGTCGCACTACGCCTACTTCCGCTCTACGGTGCCCTATGAGATTGTCCTCGACAGGGAGAATATCAACACACCATCGGGTCTTGTTGACGCTGTGGATGTCATCTTCCCAACACTTGAGGAGGGGTGCACATATCGCGTGGCGATGTGTAATTATATCGCTGAGAACTACATCGATAAAAGCCTTGTAAAAGAGCAGCTTGTAAAGCTGGAAGTGACTGTTCGTGAGGCTATGCTTCGCCTTGCTCGCGACTATGGCATGGAGGGCTATACACCAGATAATAACCTATATCAAGTTGAGAGATAATGTTGGAAAATTGCTATCAAACAGAGCTCGTTGAGGCGGGTTGTGATGAGGCGGGGCGTGGATGTCTCGCAGGATCGGTATTTGCCGCGGCGGTGATCCTCCCTCTCGACTTCTACCACCCTCTGCTCAACGACTCGAAGCAGATGACTGAGCGTCGTCGTGAGCAGCTACGCACGATTATCGAGCGCGAGGCATTGGCGTGGTCGGTGCAGGAGGTTACGGCCGAGAGAATCGATAAGATAAATATATTGAATGCCTCGATTGAGGGCATGAACCTCGCCATTAAGGCGTTGAGCATCAAGCCTGAGTATATCATCATCGACGGTAATCGTTTTCATACCGATCTTGCAACACCCTGGCGAACAATCGTTAAGGGTGATGGTAAGTATGCCAATATCGCAGCAGCATCGGTGCTCGCCAAGACCCATCGCGATGAGTATATGATGCGCCTTGCCGAGGAGTATCCGATGTATGGCTGGGCGAAGAATAAGGGATATCCCACACGTGAACATCGCCTCGCTATTCGAGAGCATGGCATGACGCCATATCATCGTCTCTCGTTCAATGCCTCCCCCGAGCAGCTTGAACTCTTTTAAATAGCAATGGGTACGCCGCGGCGTACCCATATTGCTTTTCAGATGTCACTCTCCCTACTTCTTGAAGATGAAGTAGACGGCAAGCACAAGGAAGAGGAAGCCCACAAAGTGGTTCCACTTCAATCCCTCGTGCATGAATATCACCATGAAGAGGGTGAAGACCGTGAGCGAGACAACCTCCTGGATAACCTTCAAGTGCCATAGGGTGAATGGACCTCCATGCACCTCGCTACCGATGCGGTTGGCTGGTACCTGGAAGAAGTACTCAAAGAGTGCCACGCCCCAGCTGATAAGCACGATGGCTACCATGCCGTATTTCTGCAACTTAGAGCTAAAGGCTATGTGTCCATACCACGCCAAGGTCATGAAGATATTCGAGAGCACAAGGAGTGCTATTGTTGCTATTCCCTTTACAAGCATACGATTTGAAAATATTGATGTTTGGGTGGCAAAGGTAAGCAAAAATATCTGTTTGTCTCATCTTCTGGCGTAATAAATATATGTAATCTTGCGCAATTGTTTGGGTATCTCGCATTTTCGTTGTACATTTGCGTCGATTTTTGAAAACCAAAAACCATTAACATAAGATGAATAAGATTTTCGGATTGACCGCTATGGGAATTTTTGCAGTGTCAGCAATGGCTACAGCTCAGGAGCCTGAGCAGCCATGGATTGTTGACCGTTTCGACGACATCAAGGTTATTCGCTACGAGGTGCCAGGCTTCGACGAGCTTACCGCTAAGGAGAAGGAGTATGTATACTACCTCTCTGAGGCTGCTAAGTGTGGCCGCGACATCCTCTTCGATCAGAACTTTAAGTATGGCATCGCCATCCGTCGCACCTTTGAGACCATCTATACCTCAACTACTGAGCGTGAGGGTCAGGAGTTTGTAGCATTTGAGAAGTATCTCAAGAAGATGTGGTTTGCTAATGGCATCCACCACCACTACTCTAACGATAAGTTCGCGCCAGAGTTCTCTGAGACTTGGTTCCGTGAGCAGTTGGCAAAGTATATCAACGACGACAATCGTCAGATGGACGATGAGCTTCTTTGCCAGATTATCTTCGATGAGAACCTCTACGCTTCACGCCTCAATCAGAAGGCTGGTGTGGATGTGATCACCGAGTCGGCAAACAACTACTACGAGGGTGTAAACCAGGAGGAGGTAGAGGCATTCTACGCTGCTATGGTTGCTGCTGACGAGGGTAACCCAGAGCCTATATCATACGGCCTTAACTCTAAGCTCGTGAAGAACGCTAAGGGTGAGGTTGTTGAGCAGGTATGGCACGTTGGTGGTATGTACTCTGAGGCTATCGAGCAGATTATATTCTGGTTGAAGAAGGCTGAGAAGGTGGCTAACCCAACACAGCGCAAGTATATCAAGGAGCTTATCAAGTACTACCGCACTGGCGATTTGAAGTACTTCGATAGCTATAACATCCTCTGGGTGAAGGATACTGACTCTAACGTAGACTTCGTCAATGGCTTCATCGAGAGCTATGGCGATCCACTTGGCCGTAAGGCTTCATGGGAGTCTGTAGTAAACTTCCGCGACGAGGCTGCTTGCCGTCGTACCGAGATTATCTCGGCTAATGCTCAGTGGTTCGAGGATAACGCTCCTATCAATCCTGCATATCGCAAGGAGGAGGTTAAGGGCGTATCAGCTAAGGTTATCACCGTGGCTATGCTTGGTGGCGACTGCTTCCCTGCAACAGCTATCGGTATCAACCTTCCTAATGCCGACTGGATTCGTAAGGAGCACGGCTCTAAGTCAGTGACTATCGACAATATCACCTACGCCTACGACAAGGCTGCACAGGGTAACGGCTTCGCTGAGGAGTTCATCCTTCGCGAGGAGGACCGTGAGCGTGCTAAGAAGTATGGTAAGCTCGGTGATGATCTTCACACCGACCTTCATGAGTGCCTCGGCCACGGTTCAGGTCAGCTCGCTCCAGGTACTAAGGGCGATGAGCTTCGCACCTACTCATCAACATTGGAGGAGGCTCGTGCCGACTTGTTCGCACTCTACTACCTCGGCGATGAGAAGCTCGTTGAGATTGGCCTCATCCCTACATTGGATGTTGCGTGGTCTCAGTACTCAGACTATATCATGAATGGCTATATGACACAGCTCTCTCGTATCGAGCTTGGTAAGGATGTTGAGGAGTCTCACATGCGTAACCGTAAGCTTATCGCTGAGTGGTGCTACGAGAAGGGTAAGGCTGAGAACGTTATTGAGCTTGTAAAGGAGAATGGTAAGACCTATATCGTTGTTAACGACTTCGTACGCCTCCGCGAGCTCTTCGGTGAACTCTTGTGCGAGGTGCAGCGCATCAAGTCGGAGGGCGACTACGAGGCTGGTAAGGCTCTCGTTGAGAACTACGCCGTTAAGGTAGAGCCAACGCTCCACGCTGAGGTTATCGCTCGTAACAAGGCGCTTAACATCGAGCCTTATGGTGGCTTTGTTAACCCTGAGTACACCCCTGTATATGACAAGAAGGGTCGCATCATCGACGTGAAGATTAGCTACCCATCAGACTACGTGCAGCAGCACCTTGACTATGGTAAGAACTACTCGTTCCTTCCATCAATCAACTAATTAATAGATAAAACCTTTTTAAACAATAGAAAATTATGAAAGTAGCAATGAATAAGATGGTGAGCGTTGACTATAAGCTCACCGTAGATGGCGCTATTGCCGATCAGTCACAGCCAGGTCAGCCATTGGAGTTTATCTATGGCATGGGCATGCTTCTTCCTAAGTTCGAGGAGGCTATCATGGATAAGGAGCCAGGTGAGTCTGTAGCCTTCACTCTTGAGGCTAAGGATGGCTACGGCGAGGTTGTAGCTGAGGCTATCGTTGAGCTTCCTAAGACCATCTTCATGATGGATGGCAAGATCGCTGAGGAGATCTTGTTCGTAGGTAGCCAGGTGCCTATGGCCACAGCTGAGGGTCAGCACATGATGGGCGTTATCAAGGAGGTTAAGGAGGAGACCGTTATGATGGACTTCAACCACCCAATGGCTGGTAAGACCCTTAACTTCGAGGTTACTGTTGTTGATGTTCGCGACACTACTCCTGAGGACTTGGCTAAGTTCATGGGTGGTGGCTGCGGTTGTGGTGACTGTGGCGGTAGCTGCGGCGACCACGAGTGCGGCGAGGGCTGCGACTGCGGTGGCTGCAACTAATCGGTTGTTACATACCCTAAATAGATAGTGGGTGTCCTACACAGGGCACCCACTTCTCTTTTGTTGCTATCTTAGTCGTTATTTCTCCTCTGCAGCCTTTAGAGCATCTTTGTACATCTGCTTGGTAAACACAAATGTTCTAATCATTGAATTCTCATCCACCTGCTCTACGCTCCATAAATTCTCATCTAACAATCCAGTTGCTTCGTGCTTGGTTCTAACCTCTGGCTTTCCGTCTAAATCTGTATTATATAGCACTTCAGGCCAGAACATTTGCTCGTCAAAGGCTACAAAGTTAGACCAAGATACCACTCCGAATACCGCATCAAAGTAAGGGTCAATCCAAAGACATTCTCCAGAATCATATCCTCTTTCAAAAAATGCAACAAGCATAGGAGCCCCAGTTTCATTAACGAAACGAAAATAGGTATAGAATGCATCATCATTCTCGTTTGACATATCTATATCGGTGAGTTGAGTCTCGGGCTCTACAGATGGTTCTGGAGCAGGCTTTTCGCATGATGTAATAATCATCGCACTGAATATCAGTGTGTAAATAAGTCGTATCATAATATAGCGTTTTTAATTGTTATTTGTACTGCTATTTATTTGCGCCTCAACGCGTTCATATATTTCAAACAGATCATTTACATCTTCTATTTGGATGTCCAGATCCTGCTCAGATATATATTCTAACAGGGCGCTCTTAACCTCAGCTACAGTTTTGCAGTGGAATACAAGATGTTCAATTAATGATATGCCACCCATGACGTAAACCTTATCATTAGGATAGTTATTGGAATTAATACCAAAACTTTGGTACCACTCTCGCTGGTTAAGACAATCGGTAATATCGATAAATAAAGGAGTGTATACAAATTGGCTTGAATTTGGATTATACACCCAATTCTGTCTATTGTAGTTATCAGGTGAGTATTCTACAAAACTCTGATATCCATAATCTAAATATAGAACTTGATTATGCATCAAAGGCTCATAATCTACATTGGTTACAAATGATAATCCGCTATATAAACGATCTGGCAACTTGCTTTGTATGTATCTCGTCCATGATTCTTTAATTATCCTATTCGTTCGATTATAATTGTAAGCCCCTGCAGAGGTGTAATGTACAGCATGCGCTAATTCATGGAAGGTTGTTGATATGATATCCTGGCTCAATCTATTTCCACACCAGATTTCAATTATCGGCTCATCTATCTCTCTATGATAGGGGTAAAATAAACCAATACTACCATCTCCATTATTGGGTTCATTATAGCATGTTATTCTAACGGTTTCTGACATAGTTGGAGGGGTGAATTGAAGAGCAATATTCCAATAGTAATATGCTGCACGATTAACAGTCGCCGCATTATATGTAGCGACGCTTGATTTGGGTATTACTAAATCCAAAGGTAATCTTGAACTATACGACACTGTCATTGCTGGATTCATATCGTCAAATTTAATTGCCCATTCATCTCCCTTCCATTGTATGATATATGAGATGTCATCGCTAAAGGCAAGATTACCTTCGAAATATCCATTTTCATCAGTCCTAACAATCCATGGTGATGAGAGAAGAGAATTTGTGATATGCACCTCCACACCTTCCAACGGAATATAGTCGTTTGTCAAATCATCCCATACACGAATCGTGCCTTTAGGACGCCATGGTGTTAGAACTGAGGCCATTGAGGCATCGCCATATTTTGATATTGCGTATGCTGTTTTGGTAATTTCATCTGCTACATCACTGTCTATATCAATATTGTCAGCCGCGTATGGATTGTGCAATGTGCATATTTCGTCGTGTGTAATAGAGTCTGGTAAGATTGC
This sequence comes from Alistipes sp., assembly GCA_045654925.1. Taxonomy (GTDB): domain Bacteria; phylum Bacteroidota; class Bacteroidia; order Bacteroidales; family Rikenellaceae; genus Alistipes. The sequence goes on from JAZOOI010000023.1 coordinate 69,843, forward strand.
ATCATACTCAACTAATGCGTACAAATCACCATTATTAATAGCACTGACAGCCTCATTAGCTTTTGCTTGAGGGATTGCATCCAATGGGAAATTATAAACAGTGTAGTTGTTAATTAGGGCATCAACTTGATGTCTATTTACAGGCGTAAATTTAACGTATCTGTGTGTGGGCACAACGTTGTCTACATCGATGTTTGTGTTTCTTGTTGAATTAGACTTTACATATTCGTACGCCTGCTCCATAACATCTATTGAATATGGAGATGGTAAAACATCAATAGTCTCTACCCCTGGTTCTGCCACTGGAAATGAGACTGTTTCATTGTCGAGCAATGAGCATGATGCTAAAGTAAAAATCATGCTCATCAAAATAAATAATCTTGTTTTCATAAGCTTAATTTTTAGTTAGTTGAACAGGAAAACACCTTCTGTTTTGCAAGTTAATAAATAATATGCAGAAAAGCAATTATTTTGCAAATATTTTTATGTTTATTAGCAAAATCTCTGTTTGGCGCTCACAGCTAAATGCTGCTACGACCATCGGTGATGCGGGTATTAAAAATAATACCCGCGCTATGGCGGGTAGTAGGTTTGGTTATCGTTTGGACTTTACATCTCGATAGCGTCGGCTGCGTAGCGCATCTTCATATGGTGGCACTCCCTGCCGCCGTCGTACTTGCTCCACTGCACGATGCCCGTGATGGCGAGTGGGGTGGTTGCTATCGATAGAGTGGCAAAGTGAGCATCCGACGATGTGTAGACGGCGATGCTGTCGCCATGCTCATCTTTGAAGAGTGCGTAGCCCTGCCATGTGGCGTCGGCGAGACTCATGCCCGCGAGGGTGTCGATAGATGTGGTGTGGCAGAGCGTGAGCCCCTCAACTCTGATAAGACGCCCTCGATCACCCTCGCTAAGGTCGGCGATGCGACAAAGGCGTGGTGTCAGGGGTTGTACGTCTGCCGAGCGGCGTATGATGCGCTCCTCCATCTCGCGACTCTCGATATATGTGGCATCGTAGTAGTCATACTCCTCGGTGGGCATGCCTATTTGCAATACTCCCTGTCGATAGCAGGCGGCGCACCCCTTGATATGTAGCGCAACGAGTAGCCCCTCGGGGTATGTTGTAGCAAGGTTGCGCTCGGCGATAAGCACCTCAAGAGCCCCTGTCTCGTCCTCCACGGTGAATGAGCGCCAGAAGTTACCCTCCTTGTCCGATGAGGTGACACGTCCATGTACCACGACATCGCCATCTATAATCTTGCCCTGCGACGTGCCTACCATGGTGCGCAGGTCGCCAATGGTCGTTGTCCTATTAGACAAAGTGCCATCTACTGTCGGTGCATCGCTCCTGCAGCCGACAATAGATAGCACAACTATCGCTATTATGAGAAGCTTCGTTCTCATACTCTAATTCTACTTATTAACGTCTACCCACGAATCCTTAAGGCCGAGGAAGTAGAGGATGCCGTCGAGGCCGATAGTCGATATCGACTGGCTTGCTGTAGCCCTCACCTTTGGCTTGGCGTGGAAGGCGATGCCGAGGCCCGCGGTGTTGAGCATGCCGAGGTCGTTGGCACCATCACCCACAGCCACAGACTGCTGTAGGTCTATATTCTCGAATTGGCATAGTAGGCGTAGAAGCTCAGCCTTACGCTTGGCATCGACAATCTCTCCCGTATATCGTCCCGTAAGCTTGCCATCCTCTACCTCTAGCTCGTTGGCATATACATAGTCGAAACCATACTTGCTCTTGAGGTAGTTGCCAAAGTAGGTGAAACCACCCGAGAGGATTGCTGTCTTATAACCCACGCGCTTGAGGATTGTCATCGTGCGCTCCAAGCCCTCGGTGATAGGCAGGCTCTCGGCAATCTCCTGCATGACACTCACATCTAAGCCCTTGAGGAGTGCTACGCGCTCCTTGAAGCTCTCGTTGAAGTCTATCTCGCCACGCATGGCGCGCTCGGTAATCTCGCGCACCTGCTCGCCTACGCCTGCCCTGTCGGCGAGCTCGTCGATAACCTCGGTGCGGATAAGTGTAGAGTCCATATCGAAACATATCAGGCGGCGTGAGCGACGGAAGATGCCATCCTTCTGGAACGAGATGTCCACCTCGCCCTCGTTGGAGAGCTCCATGAAGATATTCTGCAGACGCGACTTATCCTCGAGTGTGCCTCGCACCGAGAACTCGATACTCGTCTTGGGGGCTCGCTCATCCTCATCCAAAGGCATGCGACCCGTAAGACGGTTTATATCGTCGATGTTGAGTCCCTCGTCCGAGATGGCCTGTGTAACGCGTGATATGTGTCCCGCGGTGATCTTGCGACCTATCATGGTGATGATATATCGGTTCTTACCCTGACCTGTTACCCAGCGGCTATACTCCTCTTCGTCGATAGGCGTGAAGCGTATGTTGATGTTCATCTCCGACGCCTTGAACAGAAGTTCCTTCATTATCTGTCCTGAGCGGTCGGGGGTGGTGAGAAATAGTATGCCGAGTGTCAGCGACTGGTGGATGTTCGACTGACCGATGTCGAGGATGAAGGCGTCGTGGCGTGCCAATATCGCTGTGAGCGATGATGTTAGTCCAGGCTTATCCTCGCCCGATATGTTAATCTGTATAATCTCTATTTTCTCGCGCTTCATACTTCCTATATTTTTTATTAGTAGCACAAATATACGAATTTTTGTAAAATTTATTTAACTTTGTGGCGTTAAATTTCCAAGACAAATAATTTATATATATAACGACTATGGAATTGAAGGATATTTTGGCTATCTCAGGTCAGCCTGGCTTGTATAAGTATGTAGCACAGTCAATGCGCGGTGTTATCGTTGAGTCACTCATCGACGGCAAGCGTATGAACGCAGCAGCTAACGCACGCGTGAGCGCTCTCACCGAGATCTCGATGTTCACCGAGGGTGAGGATATTCCACTCGCTGACGTATTCACCAACATCTGGAACTACACCGAGGGTAAGGAGGCTATCTCGCACAAGGAGTCTGCAGCAAAGATTCAGGAGGAGTTCGCAAAGGTTCTTCCAGAGTATGACCGCGAGCGCGTACACGTATCAGATATGAAGAAGTGCTTCGCATGGTACAACACCTTGGTGCAGGCTGGATTTACTGAGTTCAAGCTTCCATCAGAGGAGGCAGAGGAGTAGTCATATTGCTTAAAATTAGAACGAGGCTGACCATCGCGGTCAGCCTCGTTTGTTTGTATGCTTCGCTGTAATATATACAAAAATGAATATTCATAAAAACAGCAATATTATCTAAATCTGCATTTTATAAAACACTGAAATAGATAATATTCAATAATCACCCAAAACCGATGAGAAGTCAATAATCCCGAAGTGATGCGGGTATTATTTTTAATACCCGCGATGTGGTGGGGGATATGTGGGAGTAGTGATGGAGCGCTACGGGGCGAGGGGAATAGATTGCCACGTCGGGCAGGACCCTCCTCGCAATGACGCGCGGGGTAAACAAGGGGCACACCTCCCCGTCATCCCGAGGAGCGGAGCGACGTGGGGATCTACCGCCGTGATGACGTGGAGAACGCTGAGTAGCATGGGTATTATTTTTAATACCCGCAATAGGTCTTGTGTTTTTTGTATGGCATGTATAATAATGTTTTATCGCTATCCCATCCTATTATGTTCCACTATCATATTGGGGGGGTATTTTTAATACCTGTGATTTTCTCTTGCTGGAGGGCTATATATGTAGTGTGGGTATTATTTTTAATATCTGTGATATTTAATGATACCTTTACTCTCTTTTAGACACACCAATCAGCATTCACCACATATAGCGCGGGTATTAATTTTAATACCCGTGATGATTTGTGGTGTTGAGGCTTTTTCTAGGCGCATCTATAGGTCGTTCTCCTCTATGTAGTGCAGGTATTATTTTTAATACCCGTGATGATTTTCCCCATGTGCTAGGTCCATTGTGTAGCATAGGTATTATTTTTAATACCCGTGTGCGCAAAATTTCTCCGTTTGGTAGTGGCGCTCCTTGCGGTTATGGGTATCTTTTTTAATACCCACATCACTTGGGGTACAAACTCCGACCGAGATACCCACGCTACATGGGTATCTTTTTTAATACCCACATCACTTGGGGTACAAACTCCGACCGAGATACCCACGCTACATGGGTATCTTTTTTAATACCCACATCACCTGGGGTACAAACTCCGACCGAGATACCCACGCTACACGGGTATCTATTTTAATACCCGTGACACTTTTTTATGTGCTTTGCGCTGAAATATTTTACATATATCTGATACAATGTCCCCAGTGAGTGTTGTTCGTTTCGGAAATTCTTTTTAACTTTGTAGTGCTATTCAAATGGAATAGTGACATATTGAAAGTGTTTTTCGCGGTCCTTCTAAGAGAATGTGGAAGTTTTCAGAATGAAAGGATAAACGAACAGCACTCACTTCTTGTATAGCTATGTGGCTGTACGCATTCTGCGTACCTCCCCCATACTATCCAGGTGTGGGGCATTGTAGCGTTTATTTTCATTCGGGTCATTCCACAACCTTCTTAGAGATAAACGAAATCAACTCCACACTTTCTTTTTTATATTAATATCCCTTTTAGGAGTTGGTGGCGGTCGGTACTGGTGGCGGTGTCGAGGCGATGATAACGCATTTTCTTGCCCTAAAATTTGGAAAATTCACGGGGGTAAATTTGTAGGCGGAAAATTAAACACCGTTAAAACGGCTAAAACTTGCCAATATAAACAAGTTAGTTAGGGTAGATAATATAATTTTTTTGAGTTTATGAATAGATTGTTTTTAGTTTTGTTTGTATTACTTTCTGTCTCATGTAATCGAGAAAACGAAGAATTGCCTGCTGTTGTAAACGATGACTTCAAAATCGAGGTGACGGAGCTAACGACAGCAACCATAAAAGCTACAATTACGCCCAAGGATAAGGATATGATCTATGTGGCGCAAGTGGAGGCCATCAACGACAAAGATTTAGATTGGAGGGTAAACTCAGTATATAATGAATCGGAACACGCTCTATTGAACATTGGCGTTATGGGCTATGTTGATTATGCAATCGATAATGATATCGATATTCTTGAGTTTATCACAGAGTACAATGTAGGTGGTAGGGGAGAGATTGTTCTTGACCGTCAAGTATTGGAGCCTGGTCATAAGTATGGCGTTGTGGTCATCGGCATTGAGACTTATACAAACAAGAGGGGAAGATTGGATGTTCGTACGGTAACACCTGTTTATTATGAGATTGTCGAGACCGATATAGCATTGAATAAGGATATATCTTTTGAAACTACCGTAGACGTTGACCCTATTATAGGCTCGGATATTCTGCTCGATGTGAAGCCCAATGGCTGGGATGGGGTATATTTCTGCAAATTCTATGAGCGCTATGAGGGATATGACACTTATGAGTATAAAGATATTTTCGATGCTACTCCCGACGAGATGTTTATGCACTACAAGGAGGAGTGGCATAGGACATTTATTGATTATGCTTTGTTGGAAGATATTGAGGGTTATTATGCAATGATGGATGCTTATAGTTTCTCGGGTGAACTCAGCGACCACAGATATCGACTAAAGGCCAACAAGGATTACTGCTTGGTGATATACGCTTTGGAGGTTGTAGATGGCCTGCTGCAGGTTGTGTCATACCCCCAATTTACACATTTCACCACCTCTATATATCAAAATTCGGATATTACATTCGATGTGGAGATTGGCGAGGTTAATAGCCGTCGAGTGGTATACGGAGTTACGCCATCAAACGATACTGAGGGATACTGCTCTGTAGTGATGCCTGTAGCGGAGTATAATGACTGGGATGAGGAGTTATTAAAGCAGCGCATTGCCGACCAGTGTGTAAAGAATGATGATGTCAAATTCGGCAATGCAGATTATGAAAACTACAGATTGCAGCCTGACACCGACTATTATGTTGTGTGTCTTGGTTGCCACGGCGAGGTTGCTACATCCGAGATGACAACTATTCCGTTTAGGACTGAGCCAGAGCGTGAGGCAGATAGCAAGATTGAGGGTGTAGAGATATGCGGTCCGTTCAATGCCACTGCACTATACCGCTACGACCCCGTGAAGTATGCCGATTGCTACGACCTGGACTATGAATTCTATGACTATTGCGCTGTAGGTGTTGCGGTTAACCTTAGCCAGGAGCCTTGTATGATATATGCGACCTTCCTCTTTGAGGATCAAACGTGGGGTAAGAGCGATGAGGAGATTATTGATATGCTCCGCAACCACGAGTCCTACTCCTATAACCACTTCTATTTCTGGGTTAAGTACAACGCGAAGGGTCGCCTCTACGCTTTGGTTATGGATGATGATGGCGACATCGATTTCTATGCATCCCCCGAGGAGTATCTCTTTACGCGCGACAATGTGCTTACCTCTACGGAGGACGTAGCGCGCCTCGCCGAGATATACGACCAGGCACTCGCTTACTACGAAGGTGGTTATAATGCCTCTACAACGACGGAGCAAGCGCCCGAGGCAATGTGTGTGAATGCAATGTAAAAAATATGTGTCTATGAGAACTTTATATAATTTAGTATTCGCCGTGTTGTGTGGCGTGTTAGTGGTGTCGTGTGTCAAAGACCCCGCATTTGAGCCAACGCCTACATCTAAACCCGTAAATAAAATTATCGGCAATGCCGATGGAGCGCTAAGCGGAGAGCTTATCATCTATGTTGATGATGCTACGGCCGATGCGTGGCACAAGGCCTCGTCGCCAACACGTGCGGGAGTAGTTGCAATGGATGCAGTAGCCGCGGAGCTGGGTGTGGAGAGTGTGCGCCCCGTCTTTAATATGGCGATAAATGCAGATAAGAAGCGTGAGCGAGGTATGCACCGCTGGTTTGTCGTTGAGTTTGCGGAGGATACTCCCGTTGAGAGCGTTGCCCAGCGTTATGCTGCGATGAAAGAGGTGGAGCGAGTGGAGTATGCAATGGAGTTTGTGCGCCCCGAGGTAAATGTTGTGCCCGTGGAGAGCCTTCCTGCAACACGCTCGGATAGTGAGCCCTTCAACGACCCTATGCTCCCTCTGCAGTGGGGGCTGCACAACGAGGGTAGTAGCGAGATATTTAGCACCGCCTATGCTGGTGCAGATATCAACGCCTACGAGGCGTGGAAATACGCTACAGGAAATCCAAAGGTTGTAGTAGCGGTTGTTGACGAGGGTATTAAATACACTCATCCCGACCTTGCAGCCAATATGTGGACTAACACGGCCGAGCTAAATGGCGCAGAGGGTGTCGATGATGATGGCAACGGCTATGTCGATGATATCTACGGTCTAAACACCATTGAGCTTAATGGCAACATATCGTGGAATAATCGCAGATATGACTCCGAGGGTAACTATACTGGTGATGTCGGCCACGGTACGCACGTTGCGGGTATCATTGCTGCGGTAAACAACAATGGCGAGGGTATCTCAAGCATTGCGGGTGGCTCGGGCAATGGCGACGGCGTGCGCATAATGTCTGTGCAGATATTTCAGGAGAACACTGGCGTTGCTAATGAGAGAATAGCAGCGGGCATTGAGTATGCTGCAGATATGGGTGCTGCAATATTGCAATGCTCGTGGGGTCAGCCAGTTATGTGGATTAGCGATGGAGGATATGAGAAGAATACAGGCTCTATATATATTGCCGCTATCAAGTATTTTGTTGAGTGCAGCGACAACGAGGTGATGGATGGCGGTGTGGCAATATTTGCTGCGGGCAACGAGGGTCTTAACTATACGAGCTACCCAGGTGCGTATAACCAATTTATATCGGTAGCTGCCTATGCCCCAGATGGTCTGCCTACGGGATATACAAACTACCACTACGGATGTAATATCGCAGCCCCAGGTGGCGACTTTGAGTATGTCGATGGCGTGTTAAACCCTAATGGCGCGATACTTTCAACCGTTCCGAGCGAGACCCCCGATGTATACAACAATGGTAAGACCACCTATGGCTCAGACTATGCCTATATGACAGGAACATCTATGGCGTGCCCCTTTGTTTCGGGCGTTGCAGCGTTGGCACTATCCTCGGCCGTAGACCACGGCATACGCCTCACGAACGACGACCTCTACGACATAATATGCTCGTCGGTAAATGATATTGACCATCGCCTCTATGGTTCAAAAACGGTCTATACCTATAGTGGAAAAGTGTCGGAGATAGTGCTGGATGACTATCGTGGCAAGATGGGTATCGGTATGGTGGATGCGCTCTACGCAGTATCGGGCATGCAGGGCTTAAAGAGAATTGCAGCATCACTCAACACAACTACCTATATCAATATCAACGAGACTATCAGCGATGGCAAGCTCGGCATTAAGATTCTCGACTATGAGATAGATGAGGCTACGATGAAGCGCCTCGGCATAGATAAGGTCGGTCGCTTTGGAGAGCACGAAATTTACTTTGTCTGCCGCAAGCCAGGCGTCGGCAAGATAAAGTTACGCTACTATGCTGGTTGTCCGCCGGAGGATCGTGGTCCCGATATGAGTGGTAAGATAGTGACGAAGGAGTATCTCATCATCGCCCGCGAGAACAATAATAAAGGTGGCTGGTTGTAGACGACATATTACACCTTCAGCATATTAAAAATACAGAAGCATAACAAACTAAAACTTATACAACTATGAAAAACTTAATTTACAACTCTCTGCTATGCTCACTTATTATGGGCGCAGTAATTCTGTGTGTTGGTTGTGATACCACCGATGTCGATGGAGCTAAAAAACTTGGTGTTAAGATTGAGGTTGACTCGGTGAACGAGTCTTCTATTTCGTTTAAGATTAGCTCGACAAATGCCGACGAGGTGAGATATCTTGTGGTGAAGGCTTCCGAGGGCATGTGTGACGCAGAGGAGATTTTTGCTACAGGTAATCCCTCGAAGGTGAATACTGAGTATATGATCAAGGAGTATAATCTTGAGAGTAACACCCCATACCTTATTGCCGTGGCAGCGAGAAGTGGCGAGGGTGTAGAGGTGGCTTACGATATCGTAACCACGGAGCCAAGGCATTACGACGAGGTCGCTCTCGACTTCAGTCTTGTGCGTCGCTTGTTGGGTGAGGAGTATTCAGATACCGAGTTTGCGCTCCTATTCACAGACGTAGATCCTGAGTACGAGCTCACCCTTGTTTTCAATGCAGAGCCAGGCGAGATGCTCCCTGAGGGTAACTATACTACAGATGGCGGTATTAATGCCACTATTGATGCTAAGAAATCGTTCCTAAGCTTCGTGAATGGCGAGGAGTCCATCTATTTTGATAGGGTAGATGTCGAGGTGCAGGTCCCTTACGATAGAGAAAAGTATCTTATCACTGCGCACCTATATGCAGGCGATACTCTCTATAAGGTTGTAGTATATGATTTTGTGGGTAATATGCCTGTATATGATACCTCGAATTTGGTGTTTAACTATCCGACCATTCGTATGAAGGATGGTGGCAAGCGTGCTACGATAATCTTCGATACCGAGGATACTAAGGCAACGCTTGTTCTCGAGACATATCTCTTCAACCCTAATAATGTGTATTTAACGCCTGGCGAGTATAAGATAAAGAGCGGTGAGGGTGATTTTGAGGCTGGCGATATAGATGCTCAAAACTCATGGTTTATTGCAAACGGCTATTATGGCGCGATTGTGAGTGGCTCGGTTAACATCTCGATTAACGATGATTATGACTATATCTTTGTTGTGGATGTTGTCGATGAGCTGGGGCGTGAGATTAAGTGTGAGTATTGTGTTTTTGTGCCAGGGATGGTGTTCGACCGCCAGTTTACAGTCGACTCAGTAGCCATAACTGAGGTTGAGGAAGGTCGATACCATGTCGATTTTGGTGGCGACTATACCTTGTCATTTGATATATGCGCAGAGGCGCTTGCTGAGGGTGGCTATCCTATCGCCGAGGCGGGTGAGTCGCAATCGCAGTATGTTGATAAGGCGACCCTTAGCTTCAACTCTCCTCTTGGTAGTATAGCCATCAAGGGTGGAGAAGTGCGCATACTCGATCTTGAGGATGATTATATTATATTTCGCTTTGAGCTACGCGCCCAGGAAGACTACTACATCTGGCGCGGAGAGTATTGTGGTGATATATAGTGATTTATACCTAACACTTTGATTCCTGTAATACCTGCAGGAGGTTCTATCGCTATGAGTACGGTAGGCTCTACTGCGTAATGAGAATGGATGTTACAGAGCAATCAAGAAGAAGTGAGGTTGAATGTCAAGACCGACCAAAATTTTGGTCGGTCTTGTGTTACTAAGCTATATAGTTTCTGTGCGATGCGGGTATCTTTTTTAATACCCCCATCACCCGGGAGGGAGCAAATATAAATCACGAATCCCCCTGACAACACGGGTATTATTTTTAATACCCACATCACCTGGAATACAAACTCCGACCGAGGTGCCAACGCTGCACGGGTATTATTTTTAATACCCGCGATGTGGTGAGGTCTATTCGATGTGATATGGTGTGTTGGCGTGTGTATACCTCATGGGTATTAATTTTAATACCCGTGCTGTGGTGAGGTCTATTCGATGTGGTATGGTGTGTTGGCGTGTGTATACCTCATGGGTATTAATTTTAATACCCGTGTTGTGGTGAGGTCTATTCGATGTGGTATGGTGTGTTGGCGTGTGTATACCTCACGGGTATTATTTTTAATACCCGTGTTGTGTGAGGTCTATTCGATGTGGTATGGTGTGTTGGCGTGTGTATACCTCATGGGTATTAATTTTAATACCCGTGCTGTGGTGAGGTCTGTTTGATATGGTATGTTGGTGTGTGTATACCTCATGGGTATTATTTTTAATACCCGTGTTGTGGGGCATTACTATGGGTTTCGATGGATTGTTATGGATTGTGTTTGAGGAAATAAATAAAACCTCCCGCCACGAGGCCGTGGCAGGAGGGGACACAACAATTCTATTAACCCTAATGTTTAACTCACTACTATATATTCTTACATCGCAAACAAGTCTGCCTTGGTCCAATAGTCGTTGTAGCTATAATAGCCATCGAGGAAGTTGTCACGAGATACCTCTCCCACGTCGCCTGTAGCCTCGTCGTAGCTGAGGATGATATTTACGCAGAACATAGCATCGAAGAACTCCACATCCGACACCGGAACAACTTCGCCAAGCTCGTTGGTAGTTGTCTCAGAGATGCCTGCCACATGTCCCTTGAGGATGACATGGGTGCTGCTGTCGAAGAAGACAACCTCGGCCTGGCAGGTGACAACGCCGTTAGATGTTGTTAGGATATGGCTATTAGCATCGTAGCTCCAGGTGATATCCTCATACCAGCCATAGTAGCCCTCGTCAGCCATCCACTGCTCCATAGCGCCATCAGAGCCGCGTGTGCTTGTGGATACGTGGCCGCTACCGTCGGTGTTGCACATAACAGCATTGTGGTACTCTCCACTTGCTATCTGCCACTGCTTCTCGCCCTGCTCGTTCTCGCGCTGTGTATATATCCTATTGCATGATATGAGCCACTCGTTGAGACGCTTATTCATATACTCGTTGCTGATGCCTCTCGATTGCTCGATAGTATTCAGCATGTACATCATCTCCTCGTAGCCATTGCCCTTCTCAGGCATCTTAGCACCTTCGTATTCGCTATAACGATTGAGATACTCATTCATTATGGTGTTATACTCCTCCTCAGCGATATAGCCATCGAGGAACTTATCACGGCCGTCGATGAACTCGAAGAGGTAGAGCTCCTCCTCGAACGCTAGTCTTACCGTAGGGTCGTTGCCGTGCCATCCGTACCATGCTACGCCACCCACGTGGCCAACCAACACGGCTCTCGTGCCATCGAAGTATAGCACCTCGGCCTCAAGCTTGAAGTCATGACCTGTTGTTGTCTTGAGGGTATGTGTGTCGGCATCGTAGCTCCACTCGTAGGTGTTGTACCAACCCTCGTAGCCCTCTTTATGCATGTAATCGTGGCCAAAGTCGCCTACAAAGGCGCATCCTGGCATCGAAGTCTCATAGTAGATGCCCTCCTCTGTTGGCATTATTGTTCCCAATACGGGGCCTCCAACCCAGTCAAATGCCCATGTCCAGGTGTTGTCATCGTCTAACATGAAGCGATTCTTGCAGCTGAAGAGCTTTTCGGTGAGTAGGCTCTCGAAGAGCTCATCATCAATCTCGCCACTCTGCTTGCCTATGAGTGTTAGCAATTCAATCATCTCGCTGCCGCCATGTTCTTGTGGAGGAAGCTTAGCGCCACGATATGTTGTCTTATCATAAGCATTAGCGCCATTACCTACGTCAACGCCTGCGACGCCCTTAATATCTTCAAATCCTTCTGGGAGTGTGCTGCATGCACCCATCATGAGTGCTATGGCACCAATTATAAATGATCGTTTCATAGTATGTAATGTTTAAGGTTTTACTCTTAGCGTGGCTCATCTATATGGTTATCGTCATAGGATAACCTATTAGGTGTGATAACTTGGTGTATGAGGTCCTCGATAAGCTTCGGACGCTCAATCTTACCACCCGGGTTGCGCTTGGGCTTGATGGGCACAGGGCGCTTGCCTGGGTCCGTCCCATCCTCGCCACTGTCAGGAATTTGAACATCCGGATTGACTGGTCCTGCTATATCAAACGATGCTTCGCATCCTGCGAGGGTGATTGTCATAATACTCAGCACAACGGCTATCTTAGCTATTCTCTTCATAGTAGTGTTTATTATTTTTCTGAGAGTGCCTGGATGAGCATATCACCATCCTCGGCATTGGAGTTCTTAATCTTCTGTTTTATGTTATATCTAACCTTCGATACGTTTGTTGGGTCGCTATCAATAAAGATGGCTATGGCGCGGTTCGAGAAGCCAGCAAAGACGTAGAGTGCCACGCGTAAATCGCGCTCGTTGAGCTTATCTACCTGGTTTCGTAGTCGCTGCATGAGGTTGTTGCGATAGTTGTTCACAGCCTCCTCCATCTCCTTGAGACGCTTATTATCGCCCTTGATAGACTCAATGGTGTCGCTCAACTGGTTGAAGACAAGGTTCTTCTGGCGTGTGCTTCCACTATGATCGTAGTAGGTCTCGCATAGGGCGTTGAGCTCTGAGAAGCGGTCGCGATAGATGGTGTTAATCGTCACGTTCATCTCGTTAGGCATATCGCGCGATGTCATCTGCAACTCGCGGATGGTCTCGATATATTGTGCTATAGCACGATTCTTAGCCTGCCAGCGGTAGCGTACATATATTATTATAAGTGTTGTGGCTATGAGGAGCATCGCGCTTACCCATATGATGCGTGTGCGTGTGTGCTGACGCTGCGCCTCGGCGAGCTGTCGCTCCTGCTCCATATTCTTGCTTATGAGGTCGCGCTCGGTGCGCTCCGCCTCAAGGCGGCTCTGCAGTAGCTCGAGCTCGATGTTGAGCGTTGGCTGGTTGAGGACGCTAAGTGTAAGCATATCCTGACGGCTCTTGCCCCTCTCTAGCCACTCTATGGCCTTGGTGTTGTTGCCGCCAATGCGATATACAAGATAGCGCGTGTGGTAGTAGTCGTCGATGCTCTCTGCGCCGAGCTCCTCGTCTATGGTGTTTAGTAGTAGCTCTGCATGTGTCATGTCGCCATTATGCGCTGCCACAACGGCCTCTATAAATCTCTTGTGCTCGATATTATAGTAGTCGCTATCGGCCTCGTTGTAGAGGGTGAGAAGCGTGGTGCAATCCTCTATGGCATTGGTGTATATCGCAATGTCGAGAAGGTAGTGCAGTGCACCGTAGTATAGACCCAGGGCCCCCTCGTTGGCAGCATACTCCAATGTGTTGTATAATAACTCCGAAGCCTTGTTGTAGTCGCGCATGTGAACAAGGGTTACCCCCTCATCGTAGAGTGCGTAGGCGGCATGTGTTGTCATGTCAGCATCGGCGAAGCACTCGCCACAGCGCTGATACTCCTCCAGGGCGTTGGCAAAGAGGCATCCCTCGCCATAGATGTCACCCTTCATGCGTCGTATGCGTCCCTCGTATGCCTTGTCGCCACTTATCTGTGTGGACTTCTCGGCTTCGATGAGATAGAGGAGCGCCTCTGCCATGTTACCATTGGTGTAGCTATGCTGTGCGCATATGAAGAGGGCGCGGGCGCGCTCGTCGTGCTCGTCGCTATCCATATAGTAGTCGTGCATGGCCTCCACGTGTGCGCTATCGTATGCGGGCGCGTCAATATTAAGATATATCTCCTCGCACTCCTGAAGAGCCTGCTCGGCCTTGGCTTGTAGGTCGGATGAGTCGTTGTTCTGCTGCTCTTCGCTCTTGCTGCAAGCGACACAAAGAAGTAGAAGAACAAGGGTTGTTCCAGCCACAAATTTTGTTGTCGAAGCTATGTTACGATAAAAGTTCATCACTACCTGTTTTTGAGGTTTTTCTCTACTGCAAAGGTAGGTAAAAATATAGAGACTGCACAATTTTTGAGCCTCTAATTTTTCATTTTGCCGTTGTTTAAGTGTCTGATTATCAATAGTTAGCATGAGGGTGAAAATGCTAATTTTTCAACTTATTGATTATCAGGTAGTTACGACGATGTATTTTTAAGTGGTGTTAATGTGTTGTGTATCAAGCTGTTAATCTATTAGTCTCCTTCCCTCGATATTGATTGCAATAAAATTCTTCGTTAGATTTCGAAAATCTTTGTTATGGGGTGAAATCTCTCAAATGGTGACCTAAAGAGGGTGAAAATGGGTAGATAAATTTCGATATGGGAATGCTTCGTATAACGTGAATTTTACTCATCGCACCCATCTCTCTTTTCTATTCCTAATAAATAATAGCTACCCCTTGAAGATTGCGCTCTAAAAGCATTCTGCCCGTGTAATATGGTCTTTATCTAAAAAGGAGATTTAGAACAATATCGAAGTGTTAAAAAGTTAACAACGAAAATGTTATGATTTTTCACATGATTTGTGTAACTTTGCCCAGATTTTTGCATATACACACCTCGATACAATGGCTTACTATTTGATAGTGAGCAAAGTAACATGCAGAATGGCGAATTGAGCAGGTTGGCTCGATGGCGCATTTCGAGGTTTTGAGAGAGTAAATTTTACAATTAGGAAAGAAATATGGCAGAGAAGAGATTTATCACATGTGATGGTAACTACGCAGCAGCACATATCGCGTATATGTTCTCTGAGGTAGCAGCCATCTATCCCATCACTCCATCGTCAACAATGGCAGAGCTCGTTGACGAGTGGTCGGCACAGGGTAAGAAGAACATCTTCGGTGACACCGTAAAGGTGGTGGAGATGCAGTCAGAGGCTGGCGCAGCAGGCGCCGTACACGGCTCATTGCAGAGCGGTGTTCTTACATCAACATTCACAGCATCACAGGGTCTCCTGTTGATGGTTCCAAACATGTATAAGATCGCTGGTGAGCTTCTCCCAGGCGTATTCCATGTATCGGCACGTGCCTTGGCAGCACAGTCACTATCAATCTTCGGTGACCACCAGGATGTGATGGCAGTGCGTCAGACAGGCTTCGCAATGCTCGCTACATCATCAGTACAGGAGGTTATGGACCTCGCAGGTGTAGCTCACATCGTAGCACTCCAGTCGCGCGTTCCTTTCGTTCACTTCTTCGATGGCTTCCGTACATCACACGAGATTCAGAAGATCGAGCTTATCGACGAGGCATCGCTCACCGCGATGTTCGACCGTGAGGCGTTGAAGGCATTCCGTCAGCGTGGTCTCAACCCAGAGCACCCTGTAACACGCGGTACTGCCCAGAACCCAGATATCTACTTCCAGACACGCGAGGCTTCTAACAAGTTCTACAACGCTGTGCCCGACATGGTGGCTGAGGCAATGGAGAAGATCTCGACTATCACCGGTCGTGAGTATAAGCCATTCACATACTATGGTGACCCAGAGGCTGAGAACATCATCATCGCCATGGGCTCTGTTACCGAGACTATCAAGGAGTGTGTAGACTACCTCCGCACACAGGGCCAGAAGGTGGGTGTTATCACCGTACACCTCTACCGTCCATTCTCAGCTAAGTATCTCTTCAACGTACTCCCAGCATCGGTTAAGCGCATCTGCGTTCTCGACCGCACAAAGGAGCCAGGAGCAAGCGGCGAGCCACTCTTCTTGGATATCCGCGATGCTTTCTACGAGGTGGAGAAGCGTCCTATGATCATCGGTGGTCGCTATGGTCTATCGTCAAAGGATACTACACCAGCTCAGATGTTGGCCGTATTCGAGAACCTCGCATCGGAGGCTCCAAAGAACCACTTCACTGTGGGTATCAACGACGATGTTACAATGCTCTCACTCCCTGTAGGCAATGAGGTGTCAATGGCTAAGGAGGGTACCTTCGAGGCGTTGTTCTTCGGTCTTGGCTCTGACGGTACTGTAGGTGCTAACAAGAACTCTATCAAGATCATCGGTGGCGCAACAAATAAGTATTGCCAGGCTTACTTCTCATACGACTCTAAGAAGTCGGGTGGTTACACATCATCGCACCTTCGCTTTGGTGATAACCCAATCACATCGCCTTACTTGGTGACTACTCCTGACTTCGTGGCATGTCACGTGCCATCGTATGTCGAGAAGTACGACGTGCTCAAGGGCTTGAAGCGTGGTGGCTCATTCCTTCTCAACTCGGTAAACGATGCTGAGACTACATGCCGCACACTCCCTGCACACATGAAGCAGTTCCTCGCTAAGAACGATATCAACTTCTACATCATCAACGCTACTAAGATTGCTGAGGAGCTTGGCTTGGGCTCACGCACAAATACAATCATGCAGTCAGCATTCTTCAAAATCGCCGACATCATTCCTATTGAGAAGGCTGTCGAGGAGATGAAGAAGGCTATCTACAAATCATATGGTAACAAGGGTGAGGAGATCGTTAACATGAACTACGCAGCGGTAGACGCTGGCTGCGAGGCTGTTGTTAAGGTTGAGGTGCCTGCTGAGTGGGCTAACATCGAGGTTGAGGCTAACGCAGCAAAGGTAGATGAGAACATCCCAGCCTTCGTACGCGATATCTGCAAGCCTATCGACGCTCTTAAGGGTGATATGCTCCCTGTATCGGCATTCAATGGCCGTGAGGATGGTACTTGGGATAACGGTACTGCAGCATATGAGAAGCGTGGTATCGCAACCCACGTTCCAGAGTGGAAGATTGAGAACTGTATCCAGTGTAACCAGTGTGCATACGTATGTCCTCACGCTGCTATCCGTCCATTCCTCGCTACTGAGGAGCAGGCTGCAGCAAGTGGCTTGGAGTGGAAGCAGGGCTTGGGTGAGACTAAGGCTCTCAAGTTCCGCATCCAGGTATCTCCTATGGACTGTACAGGCTGTAACAACTGTGTTGACGTATGTCCAGCTAAGGAGAAGGCTCTCGTTATGCGTCACCTCGGCGACCAGGTTGGCGAGGCTAAGAACTGGGATTATGTAACAAAGAATATCGGCTACACCGAGCACGTAGATAAGACTAAGTCTGTTAAGAACCTTCAGTTCGCGCAGCCATTGTTCGAGTTCTCAGGTGCTTGTGCTGGTTGTGGTGAGACTCCATATATCAAGGCTATCACACAGCTCTTCGGTGACCGTATGATGGTGGCTAACGCTACTGGCTGTACCTCTATCTACTCAGGTTCGGCTCCATCTACTCCATACTGCACAAACGCTAAGGGTCAGGGTCCTGCATGGGCTAACTCATTGTTCGAGGATAATGCCGAGTTTGGTCTCGGTATGCGTGTGGGTGTCGAGAAGATGCGTCAGCGCCTCGAGGAGGTTATGACAAAGGCTATCGCCGAGTGCAACTGCTGCTCTGAGGAGCTCAAGGCTACAATGCAGGAGTGGATCGACAACCGTCACCTCGCAGCTGCTACACGCGAGATCGCAGCACGCCTTATCCCAATGGTTGAGGCTTGCGACTGCGACTACTGCAAGACAATCCTCGAGTATAAAGATTGGCTCGTTAAGAAGTCACAGTGGATCTTCGGTGGTGATGGCTGGGGCTACGATATCGGCTTCGGTGGCGTAGACCACGTATTGGCATCTGGCGAGGATGTAAATATCCTTATCGTTGATACTGAGGTATACTCTAACACCGGTGGTCAGTCATCTAAGTCTACACCTGTAGGTGCTGTTGCAAAGTTCGCATCTGCTGGTAAGCGCATCCGCAAGAAGGATATCGGTGCTATCGCAATGACCTATGGCTATGTATATGTCGCTCAGGTATCTATCGGTGCATCACAGCAGCAGCTCTTCAACGTACTTAAGGAGGCTGAGGCTTATCCTGGTCCATCACTCATCATCGCCTACGCACCATGTATCAACCACGGTATCAAGGGTGGTATGACACGCACTCAGACTATCGGCAAGCAGGCCGTGGAGTGTGGCTACTGGCACCTATGGCACTACAACCCACAGCTCGAGGCTGAGGGTAAGAACCCATTCGTAATGGATTCTAAGGAGCCAGACTGGAGCAAGTTCCGCGACTTCCTTATGAAGGAGGTGCGTTATACATCACTTAAGAAGTCGTTCCCTGCTGAGGCAGAGCAGCTCTTTGAGGCAGCAGAGGAGAATGCTAAGTGGCGTTATAACTCTAATATCAACCGCACAAAGTAATTTGTTGTGATAAGGGGTCATCTTTGACCTATCCCTATAAGTTGAGCACCCGAGGCTGTACGTTTAGTACTATCCTCGGGTGCTCACTTTTGTGATAGCTGTGCATTAGCGACTTAATCCCAATTTTAATTTGGGGCTATGGTAGGAATACAGCTCTTGTTTTTCCTCGACGGCCGTTAATCTCCCTCTCGACAATGCCTGTGAGCACATCGGCGGCATCATCGTGTCTGTTGGCCTTGAAGAGTCGTCGGTAGGTGGTGAGGTTGGAGTGAAACGCTGGCCACATCTTATGCCATCCGCGAGGCATGCGTATGTTATGGAGTACTGTGGCCGAGTTGGACATGATGCGAGCCTCCTTATTGCCACTCTGGTGGAACCACTCGACTCGCACTCTTGGCAGTTGTCGCTCGATGGCGCGTGCAAAGCCTCTGCCACCATTATTACTCTCTACTAATACCTCGCGTGTGTCGTTACGGCGGAGCATATCACTGACCAATACCTCGCTAACCTCCATAGGCTCATCCGTAAACGTAACGTCGGTGATATACACTATTCCATCGCTATCCACTGCGTAGGCGACAGAGCATAGATAGTCGCCACCACCATCTGCCGTGTCGGTATAGCTTGCGCGGCGCACAATGTCGTGCGGCAGGGTGTCGTACTCCCTAAAGCCATCGCCATAAAGTAGTCCCTCACGAGCTACGGGATGCCCCTGATACATAGCCTCAAATCGCACGGGGTCGAGCCTGCGCTTGCTCTCCAAGAGTGTTGCGCTATGCTGCTCTGCCCATAGCGCCTCCCCCTTGGTGCGTGGGTCTATCTCGGTGGGTGGCGACGCCTTTATCGCCTCGAAGTTAAGGTACAGCCACTCATCATCGCTAACACTCTCGACATCGCTCCACCGCTCGAACATGCGTACACGCTCCGTTGCCATAAGTCTGCCTATAAGGTCCTCTTCGTGCCAGCGTGTGAAGACGATAATTTCGCGTGAGGTGTTGTGCATGCGTGTTCTCACCACCGACGTGTACCAGTCCCAGCAGTTCTCGCGCACCAGGGGTGACTGTGCCTCCATAGCATCTTTATATAGGTCATCGAGGATGAAGCAGTCAACGCGATTTCCCGTCAGTGAGCCCTCGCGGCCCACCGATAGCAGCTCCCCCTTATGGCCGATGATCTCCACCTCGTCGGAGGTGCGTATGTAGCCCGCAGGCTTGGTGCCTTGCTTGATAGTGGTGTCGGGAAAGAGGGCATTATACTCGCGTGACTCGAGGATGCGCTGCACGCGACGGTTAAAGCGCGAGGCGAGGGTGCCCGAGTATGAGGCGATAGCAATACGCATGTCGGGGTCTATGCCGAGCATGTAGGCGGGTAGTAGGGTAGAGGCGCCAACGCTCTTGCCGTGCTGTGGCGGCACCGAGACTATGAGCTTGCGAATGCGCCCCTGTGCATACATCTCAAGTATGCGGTAGTAGGTGCGGTGAAAGGGGGTAATCTCCAAGAAGGGGTATACCTCTCCCGCAAAGTGTTCAAAAGAACACACTTTGTTAGTTGTTTTCATCTTTAGATTTGTTGGGGTTAAAGGGTTAGAGAGAGAGTGCGGTGAGTTCACTAAATGAGAAGTCGTTCATCTTCTCATCGTCGTCGATATAGGTGTGAAACTCCCACCATATGGGTATAAGAGCTGTTATTGGCCTAAAGCAGTGACCCTCTGAGGCGCGCTCGCCACGCTCGATGATGAGTGTACATGTGAGCTGGCAATCTACGTCGCCGTGAGTTAGGTGGATGCTCCCCGAGAAGAACTCGCGTGTGCCAATTGTCTCTATCAGCCTCTCTCCAACCTCACGGTAAAGTGAAGTTGAAATCTCGTACATAGCTGATTTAATGTTAAAAGAGTGGGAAAATATTGATAAAAGATTTGCAATTATAGATAAATTGCTTAACTTTGTGGTGCAAATATACATTCAAATATTTGCTTTGTCAATATTTCGGTACAAAAATTTAATATAAAATATTCTTATATGGAGACTATTGGTGAGCGACTTCGACTTATACGTCGACAGCTTAATATGACGCAAGAGCAACTTGCTCAGCGACTTGGAGTGGGTAAGGCTGCCCTCTCAATGATCGAGACCGGCAAGGCTCGACTCTCTACACGTAACAAGAATATCTTGGTTCAAGATTTTAATGTTAACCCCGAGTGGATAGAGACTGGACATGGTCAGATATTCAATGCCGAGCCAGATTTCACGCCATATGCCCACCGCACAGATAAGTCGCTCCCCTTGCAGAGTGTACCTCTCTACTCGATGGAGGGAACTGCGGGTCTTGTGCCTCTCTTCCAGGATAATGCCTCGGCTAAACCTGTAAGCCATATTCATATTCCAAACCTCCCCAAGTGTGATGGCGCGATATATGTTGTCGGTGATTCGATGTATCCGCTCCTCAAGAGTGGCGATATAATACTATACAAGCAGCTAAACGATGTGCGCGATGTCTTCTGGGGCGATATGTACCTATTGTCGATAGATATGGATGGTGAGGAGTATATCACCGTCAAGTATGTTCAGAAGTCGGAGCATGAGGGGTATGTGAAGCTTGTGAGCCAGAACCAGCACCATGCCGACAAGGAGGTTGAGATATCTCGCATACGTGCCATAGCTCTTGTTAAGGCTTCGGTACGCATGCATACTATTGGTTAATTAATATAGGTTGGATATGGCAACGACTGTGGATAGACTGTGGACACGCGATTATATCTTTGTCTGCATAGCGGCATTTATGATGTCGTTCTCATTCTTTATTCTTGTGCCCACGTTGCCGTTGTACCTTGCCGATACCTTTCATATTGGTAAGTCGTTGGTTGGCGTGGTGCTCTCGTGCTATGTCATAGCGGTGCTATGTGTGCGTCCCCTCACAGGATATGTCGCCGACACCTTCCCGCGTAAGAGTGTCTACATAATTGCATATGCTGCCTTTGTGGCGACCTTCCTGGGCTACTTCGTGGTGACAGCGTCGCTGGCGATGTTCATCCTCTTGCGCATATTCCATGGTTTCAGCTTCGGTATGTTAACCACGGCGGGCAACACACTTGTTATCGATGTGATGCCCTCATCGCGACGTGGTGAGGGTCTTGGATACTATGGCGTGACAAACAACCTCGCCATGGCCTTCGGTCCTATGGCAGGACTCTTCATCATCTCTACGGGTAACTATATGTTGCTCTTTATGACCTCGCTCTTGACGGGTATTGTGGGTCTTGTGCTTGGAGCCATGGTGCGTGTACCAAAGCGTGAGTTGCAGCCGCGTGGTGATTTCAGACTCTCGGCAGACCGCTTCTTCCTTAAGGAGGGTGTGCGCGCCTGTATAGCCTTCTTCCTTTTGGCCATCCCCTATGGCATGACGACAAGCTATATCGCTCTATATGCACTTGACTCGGGTATCACCCATAGCTCGGGTCTCTTCTTTACCGTCATGGCGGCAGGCCTCATAGCCTCGCGACTACACTCGGGTAAGAGGGTAGATCGCGGATATATCACCGAGACAATACGCCTTGGTATCTGCATCGCCTTTCTTGGCGCTGTGGGCGAGACGCTGCTCCACGAGACTGCGTCGCTAAGCATCACTGCGGGCTATGTCCTATACTTCGTCACCGCCTTCCTCTTCGGCTATGGCTACGGAACGATGTTTCCAGCGTATAACACACTCTTTATCAACCTTGCGCCTAACTCACGTCGCGCCACTGCCAATGCCACCTATCTAACTGGCTGGGATGTGGGCATAGGTTGCGGTATGCTCCTTGGTGGCTACATCTCGCAGTGGGGCTACTCCTACTGCTATATGTTGGGTGCTATGTTGATAATCCTCGCGCTCATATTCTTTGTGCGCAGTGTTACGCCACACTTCCACTCGCATAAGGTGAGGTAGGTATGATGTGATAGGGTGGAGTATCTCCTCGACCCATACCAATAAATGAAGCACCCAGGGATTGTACAATGTACCTCCCTGGGTGCTCCTCTTTTGTTACGTCGCGCTAATGCGCCACTATAACTATATTACTTGTTGTAAGCCTTCATAACAGAGATGAGGTCCAATACCTTGTTAGAGTAACCCCACTCGTTGTCATACCAAGAAACAACCTTCATGAATGTATCGTTGATAGCGATACCTGCAGTAGCGTCGAAGATTGAAGTGCGTGCGTCGCCAAGGAAGTCTGAAGATACAACAGCCTCGTCGGTGTAGCCAAGGATACCCTTGAACTCGCCCTCAGATGCCTTCTTCATAGCAGCACATACCTCCTCATATGTAGCAGGCTTCTCGAGGTTTACAGTAAGGTCAACAACTGAAACGTCCAAAGTAGGAACACGCATTGACATACCTGTAAGCTTACCCTTAAGAGCTGGGATAACCTTACCTACAGCCTTAGCAGCACCTGTAGATGATGGGATGATGTTGCCGCAAGCAGCGCGACCACCACGCCAGTCCTTCAATGATGGACCGTCTACAGTCTTCTGAGTAGCAGTTACTGAGTGAACGGTAGTCATAAGACCGTTAACAAGACCGAAGTTGTCGTTCAATACCTTAGCGATAGGAGCCAAGCAGTTGGTAGTACATGAAGCGTTAGAAACGATCTTCTGGCCAGCGTACTCAGAGGTGTTAACACCGCATACGAACATTGGGGTGTCGTCCTTTGAAGGTGCAGACATAACAACATACTTAGCACCAGCCTCGATGTGAGCCTGAGCCTTGTCTGCTGAGAGGAACAAACCTGTTGACTCAACAACATACTCTGCCTCTACCTCGTTCCACTTCAACTGTGCAGGATCCTTCTCTGCAGTTACGCGGATAGCGTTGCCGTTAACGATAAGAAGGTTCTTCTCCTCGCAGTAGTCAACAGTACCCTCGAACTTGCCGTGCATAGTGTCATACTTGAGCATATATGCCAAGTAGTCTACTGGGCAAAGGTCGTTAATACCTACTACCTGGAACTTCTCAGGCTGTGCACATGCAGCACGGAATACCATACGGCCGATACGACCGAAACCGTTGATACCAATCTTAATCTGTGACATAGTAAATCTGTTTATTTATTAGTTAATGTATTGTTGCGATGTTGTGGGCAATCGTCATTTACGCCCTTTGTCTCACAAAAGTATATAATTTTGATCTATTTAGCAAATTATTATAGGGTGATAATCGCAAATTATCACATTATATCACCTCTCTTGCTTTTTAATCCACCTATCTTCGTTGTCGAGACCTATTTATCGCTGTGCTACGCTCTTAGCGCGCTTTGCCATTGCCGAGGCGAAGACAAAGTCGTTAAGCTCGGGGTTGTCCGAGAGGAGGATGTCATCCTTGGTGCCTTCCCACCACTTGTTGCCCTCGTGGATGTAAACAATTTTCTCGCCAATCTCCATCACTGAGTTCATATCGTGGGTGTTTATTATCGTAGTGATATTAAACTCCTTGGTGATGTCGTGGATGAGGTTGTCGATGACCACCGAAGTCTGAGGGTCGAGACCTGAGTTAGGCTCGTCGCAGAAGAGGTAGCGTGGGTTGAGCACTATGGCGCGGGCTATGGCAGCACGCTTCACCATACCGCCACTAAGCTCCGAGGGGTATAGGTGGTCGGCGCCCACAAGGCGTACACGCTCAAGACAGAAGCTTACTCTATCGCGTTTCTCACCTTCGCTCATGTCGGTGAAGAGGTCGAGAGGTAGGCGCACATTCTCGCGCACTGTCGACGAGTCAAGCAGAGCACCACCCTGGAAGATCATACCTATATCCTTGCGTATCTCCTTGCGCTCCTTGAAGCCAAGTGTGCTATAGCAAACGTCGTCGTAGAATATCTTGCCGCTATCTACGTCGTGAAGGCCTACCAACGACTTTAGTAACACAGTCTTACCCGAACCACTTCGGCCGATGATAAGGTTTGTCTTGCCGGTGTCGAACTGCACCGAAACATCCTTGAGGATAGGTCTACCCTCGAAGGCCTTAGATATATGATCTGCTCGTATCATGCGCGCATTATTTGTGTTAGGATAAGGTTAAATATCATGATGGTGATGGAGCTTGCCACCACGGCACGTGTCGAGGCACGACCCACCTCCAACGAGTTGCCCTTAGCGTAGTAGCCACAGTAGGCTGAGATAGAGGTGATGATGAATGCGAAGACCGCGCCCTTCACCAAGGCGTAGGTTATTGAGAAGGGCTCCCAGTAGTAGAAGAGACCCTCGATATAGTCACCAGGTAGAACAATGCCAGTGAAGTAGGCAATGGCGTAACCGCCCAAGATACCGACGATAATGCTGAATAGTGTCAATATTGGGAAGAAGATTACCGTAGCTACAATCTTTGGTAGGATGAGATATGATGCAGAGTTAACACCCATGATCTCAAGGGCGTCGATCTGCTCGGTGATACGCATAGTACCAATCTCCGAGGCGATGTTAGAGCCGACCTTACCTGCAAGGATGAGGGCCACTACCGTAGATGAGAACTCGAGGATCATAACCTCGCGTGTGGCGTAGCCAATCATGAACTTAGGGATGAATGGCGACTCCAGGGTGATGGCCATCTGAAGTGCTACAACAGCGCCGATAAATGTCGAGATGATTGTTGTTAGCGATATTGAGTCGAAGCCGAGGGCGTCGATCTCGAACCATATACGTCGTCTATAGATTCGTGCCTTCTCGGGGCGAGAGAATACCTTGCCCAGAAGCATAAAGTAGCGACCTATGTTCTCAAAAAGTTTTATCATCGTCTTAATTATTTCTGTTTGCTAATATCTGTTATGGTTATTCCACCAATAGTTGCTCTGCCTCAGGTTACTCCACCTCTTCGAAGTCTACGTAGTCACCCACCTTGTCGTTCACGCGCTTCTGTGCTGAGCCCGATGTCGTGGTAGATGATGTGTTGCCTCTCTGCTGCTGTGCGCGCTGCTGTGCATCGGCCTGTGCCTGCATCTGTCGCACAAGCTCCTCGAGTGTCATGCCGCCTGTTGAGAAGCCACCGAAGTGTGCGCCACCGAAGTTACCGCTGGAGCCTGCACCACCTGTCGCCTCGTCGAAGCGCTTCTTCATATCTCGCTTCATCTTGTAGACCTTCCATGCAAGTAGGCCGAAGACGATAAGTAGTAGGGTGAGGATGCCGAGGATAATCCAGCCAACAACCTTGAGTCCTGTTATAAAAGCTGTTGGAGCAAATACCGCCAGCAGCACAAGGATAAGGCAGAAGAAGGGATGCGCCTCAATGAAAGCGAGCAGTCCGTAAAATATAATCTTTAGAGTTCTCATTATAAATATTCGTTTGAATGTCGCATCTTATACTATATAGTATAATCGGGACAAAGATATAAAAAAAATATGAAATCGGAAAGCATGTTGTCGAAATTAGGATATATCATCTAATATTCGGCACCTTGGGGACAGCGTAGCACTCTTTCATGGAAATATTTGCATAATTAAAATTTTTTATTTATCTTTGCATTAACTACTAGGCGCAATGAATAGACAGATGAACATACAATCAAGGTTTACGTCATCAATCATGATGATGGTCATGTCTATGCGAATGTGCCGTTAGGCACTATTTTATACTTTGTGGTTACGTACCACATCCACCACCCCCCCCAATTTAAATTGTTAATTGATGTTTATGCAATCCTACGATTGTATAACTATGTTTGATATGTAATACTACAAAATATGAGCAACAATAAGCTACACTTCGAGACTCTGCAGATACATGGTGGTTATCATGTCGATGCGTCGCAGGCGCGTGGCATAGCCATTCATCCAACTGCTGCATACCACTTTCCAACTTGCGACTATGCGGCTAATCTATTTACACTCAGCGAGCCAGGATATATCTACACACGTCTGCATAACCCTACCACAGCGGCATATGAGGAGCGTATAGCTGCCCTCTATGGCGGTGTGGGTGCTCTAGCTACTGCATCGGGAATGTCGGCAATACTCCTCACGGTTACCGCCCTCGCCAAGGCCGGCGAGAATATCGTAACCTCGCCATATCTCTATGGCGGTACGCATAACCAGTTCGTAATTTCGCTACGCAACCTCGGTATCGAGTGCCGCTTGGCAAAGAGCGATAATGCGGAGGATATAGCGGCGCTTGTGGATGACAATACTCGCGCAATATTTGTGGAATCTATGGGTAATCCAACCTGTCGTGTGGCGGATATTGAGGCTCTTGCTGAGGTTGCGCATAAAAACGATATTCCTCTTATCGTCGATAATACCTTTGGTGCTGGTGGCTACCTATGTAACCCTTTTGAGTGGGGAGCAGATATTATCACCGACTCGGCTACAAAGTGGATTAATGGCCACGGTACGGCTATGGGTGGCATTATCGTCGATAGCGGTAATTTCGATTGGCGTAAGTCGGGTAAGTTCCCATCTATCGATGGTCCATCGGAGGGCTATCATGGTTTGAATTTGGTTGAGGCATTTGGTAATCAGGCATTTATCGTCAAGTGTCGCGTCGATGGCATGCGTGACTTCGGTTGCTGTCCCTCGCCCTTCGATGCCTATCTAATGTTGCTCGGTCTGGAGACCTTGTCGCTAAGAGTTAAGCATGAGGTTGAGTCGGCATACCGCCTTGCGGAGTACTGCCGTCAACACCCCAAGGTGGAGCGTGTGAGCTTCGTTGGCTTCGATACCCACCCAAGTCACGAATTGGCGAAAAAATACTATCGCTATGGTGCCTCGGCGGTGCTCACTATCGAGCTTAAGGGCGACCTCGACTCAACCGTTAAGTTTGTTGAGAGTCTCAAACTGTCGGGTAACATGACCATGATTGGTGACTCAATCAGCGTTGTCACCCATCCAGCCTCAACAACACATAAGCAGCTATCCGATGAGGCTAAGCGAGCTGCGGGTGTTACGCCTACACTATTGCGTATATCTCTCGGCTTGGAGAATGTCGAGGATATTATTGCCGATTATGAACAAGCATTAGAGCGAGTATAATGAGCTACATATATAATTGTGAAACACCCCTGCAGTTAGAGTCGGGAGAGGTGCTCGAGAGGGTAGATATCGTCTACGATACTTTCGGCACGTTGTCGCCCGAGCGCGATAATGTAATATGGGTGTGTCATGCCCTCACGGCAAACTCCGATGTTGCCGACTGGTGGCCCCATACTGTGGAGCGTGGTAAGTTCCTCGATCCTGAGCGTTACTTCATCGTCTGCGCTAACTTCTTAGGGTCGCACTATGGCACCACATCGCCACTGAGCATAAACCCTAAGACGGGCGAAAAGTACTACTACGACTTCCCGCGTATCACGGTGCGCGATATGGTGCATTGCCATCAGCGTCTTGCAAAGCACCTTGGCATTGAGCGTGTTAAGTTGCTTATTGGTAGTTCGATTGGTGGCTTCCAGTGTATGGAGTGGGCAATCATGGAGCCGAACTTTATGGAGAACCTTGCACTCATTGCAACCACAACATGCACCGAGCCATGGGCAGCAGCCTTCAACGAGTCGCAGCGCATGGCCATACGCCTCGACCCCACATGGGGTGAGCGTCGCGATGATGCAGGTATCGACGGCATGGCCGTAGCGCGTTCAATAGCCCTAATTAGCTATCGTGGCGGTGCGGCGTATAACACTACACAACAGGAACTTACAGCCCCAGAGGAGGCGTCGTTCGAGCGCAGAGCGCATAGCTATCAGCAGTATCAGGGTGAGAAGCTACGTCGTAGGTTTAATGCCATGTCGTACTATCGTCTGAGCGAGGCTGTGGACTCCCACAACATCGCGCGTGGCAGGGGTAGTATCGAGGAGGCGTTGCGGCAGATAGAGGCTCGCACGCTTATTGTCGCCATCTCGTCGGACATACTCTTTCCGCCCGAGGCACACGACCCTCTGCGACGTCATATAGCGCGCAATAGCTACCACCTTATAGAGTCGGAGTTTGGTCACGATGGCTTCCTGGTGGAGCATGAGAAACTTAATAGGATAATTGATAACTTTATAAATAATAGATAACGTATGAAGAGTTTGAATATAGGTCTTTTTGGCTTTGGTAATGTTGGTCGTGGTCTCTATGACGTGCTTAATCGCATCAACTCCAACAATGTGCATATCAAGCGTATATGCGTACGCGATATTAATAAGGAGCGTGGCGTGAACCTCCCGCTTACGAACAATCCTGACGACATCTTCGAGGATAAGGATATAAACCTCATCGTTGAGGTTATCGACGATGCGGAGGCTGCATACGACATCGTTAAGCGCGCGCTTAAGAATCGCATCCCCGTGGTGTCGGGTAATAAGAAGATGCTCGGCCATCATATTGTCGAGCTTATCGACCTCCAGGAGCAGTATAACACAGCGCTCCTCTACGATGCCTCGGCGTGTGGCTCGATACCCGTTATCCGCAACCTCGAGGAGTACTACGATAACGATCTCCTATGCTCGGTGAAGGGTATCCTCAATGGCTCGTCTAACTTCATCCTCTCGAAGATTTTTAATGAGCATATGTCCTATAACGACGCTCTGCGCCTTGCTCAGGAGTTGGGCTTTGCCGAGAGCAACCCAACGCTCGACATCGATGGCTGGGACTCGTTGTATAAGCTCATTATAATCACCGTGCACGCCTTCGGTGTCTATGTCGCTCCAGAGGAGATCTTAACCTATGGTATCTCTACGATGAACGATGCCGACATACGCTTTGCTCATGAGAAGGATCGTCGCATAAAGCTTGTGGCTCATGTCGAAAAGGTTGATGATAGACTCATCATGTGTGTGTTGCCGCAGCTCATCTCACGTAATAAGTATATATATAGTGTTGAGGATGAGTTCAACGGCGTGGTTATCAAGGGCTTGTTCTACGATAAGCACTTTATGTTCGGTCGTGGTGCTGGTGGCCATCCAACAGGCTCGGCTGTGCTTAGCGATATTACGGCGTGTGCCTATAACTACCGTTATGAGTATAAGAAGCGTAACGACTCGGTGCTCCCAAAGTATACCACCGACCACACCTTCCGTATCTACTTCCGCTATAAGAGTGCCGAGCAGCGTAACTTGCTAAACTTCCAGAAGATACGCGAGCAGTATAGCTCCGATGAATTCAACTATATCGTTGGTGATGTGACCATCGCTAACCTCAAAGCTCATCAGGAGGAGTTGCGTGTTAGCGACTGCTTTGTGGCAGCCTATCCAATCGACTAAGTTGAGTTGAGATAAACAAATAGAGGATGTCCCACCAGGACATCCTCTACTTATTTATTTCGGAGGGGACTCCTCTTGCCCCTCTCTCATTCCATATTACAATGTGCGAAGGAACTCCGATACGTTCTTCTCGATGCGTGCCTCTACGTCGTCAGACTCGGCGCGTACGAACTTCTCGCCTGTAACAGCCTCATAGAGCTCGATATAGCGCTCGGTGATGCCTGATACAACCTCCTCGGTCATCTCTGGCACCTGCTGGCCCTCCTGACCCTGGAAGCCATTCTCCATAAGCCACTCGCGAACAAACTCCTTAGAGAGCTGCTTCTGCTTCTCGCCACGTGCGAGGCGCTCCTCGTAGCCCTCCTTGTAGAAGTAGCGTGATGAGTCTGGAGTGTGGATCTCGTCCATAAGGTAGATTACGCCATTCTTCTTGCCGAACTCATACTTGGTGTCAACAAGGATAAGGCCCATCTTTGCAGCAATCTCAGTACCGCGCTGGAAGATGGCGCGTGTGTATGCCTCGAGCTGCTCATACTCCTCGCGGCTAACGAGACCCTGAGCGATGATCTCCTCCTTAGAGATATCCTCGTCGTGACCCTCATCGGCCTTTGTTGTTGGGGTGATGATAGGCTCTGGGAACTTCTGGTTCTCGACCATGCCGTCGGGCATTGCCACACCGCAGATGGTGCGCTTACCAGCCTTATACTCTCTCCATGCGTGACCTGAAAGGTAGCCACGAATTACCATCTCCACCTTGTAAGGCTCGCAGCGGTGACCAACGGTAACCATTGGATCTGGCACTGCAATCTTCCAGTTAGGGAGGATGTCGCTGGTGGCGTCAAGGAACTTAGCTGCAATCTGGTTAAGTACCTGGCCCTTAAAAGGAATACCCTTAGGGAGTACCACGTCGAAGGCAGAGATACGGTCCGATACAACCATTACGAGGTAGTCATCGTTGATGTTATATACATCGCGCACCTTACCTACATAGTGGCCCTTCTGGCCCTCGAACGAGAAGTTGTTCTTTACAATAGCTTTCATATTTGTTGTGATATTAATATTTCTGAAGCACAAAGATACTAAATAATTGTGAAAGTTGGTGCAAAGAGTAGCGAAAAAAAACGCCGCGAGGAATAATAGTTGTTAATTTTTGTAATTTTTATGGTCGCCTATATTTAATTTATAATTTTTTCGTATATTTGCAGACAATATATACGTAAGTATATAGTTTGTAGATTTTTTGTGTGATGTGCAAACAGGGTGTTGAGGTAGCTTTTTAGTGCTCCTTGGAACCCTCGGTTGTGTGTCACATGGGGTTTATTAACTACTAATACTTTAATTGCTTAATGGTGAATTCAAATTACATCATCGAGATTAAAAACATCACTAAGACGTTCCCCGACAAGGTGGTTCTCGACGATGTCAGTTTGTCAGTAAAGAGGGGTGAGTTTCTAACCATTCTCGGCCCTTCGGGTTGTGGTAAGACAACATTGCTGCGTCTTTTGGCGGGCTTCAACACCGCCACTAAGGGCGAAATCAACATCGCCGGAGAGGCTATGACCAATGTGCCTCCCCATAAGCGCCCCGTGAATACGGTATTCCAGCGCTACGCCCTATTCCCAAATTACAACGTCTATGACAATATCGCCTTCGGCCTAAAGCTACAAAAGGTCGACCCCAAGGAGATGGATCAGCGTGTGAAGCGTGCCCTCAAGATGGTGGGTATGACCGACTATGAGCACCGCGATGTGCAGTCGCTATCGGGCGGCCAGCAGCAGCGTGTGGCCATAGCACGAGCTATTGTCAACCGTCCCCAGGTGTTGCTCTTGGATGAGCCTCTTGCGGCTCTCGATCTCAAGATGCGTAAGGATATGCAGATGGAGCTTAAGGAGATGCACAAGAACTTGGGTATTACCTTCATCTATGTTACCCACGACCAGGAGGAGGCATTGACACTCTCGGATACTATTGTCGTTATGAACGAGGGTGTGATACAGCAGATAGGCACACCTACAGACATCTATAACGAGCCATGCAACGCCTTTGTTGCCGACTTCATTGGTGAGAGTAATATCCTCAATGCAACCATGGTGCGCGACCGTCTCGTGAGCTTCATGGGTAAGGAGTTCGAGTGTATCGACGAGGGCTTTGGTGAGAATACCCCTGTGGATGTTGTTGTACGACCTGAGGATGTATATATCATCCGTAATGCTGAGGCTGCAATGTTCCACGGTACGGTGCGCTCATGTATCTTCAAGGGTGTGCACTACGAGATGTTCGTAGATACGCCCGATGGCTATGAGATTCAGATCCAGGATTACAACTGCTTCGAGCCAGGCACCGAGGTGGGCATGATGATCAAGCCTGCCGACATTCATGTCATGCGCAAGGAGCGTGTCGAGAACCATGTGGAGGGTGTGCTTGTGGATGCAACGCATGTCGAGATATTAGGCGAGACCTTCGAGTGCGAGCCTGTTGAGGGCATCGAGCCAGGTCAGAGTGTAGATGTGGCCTTCGACTTCGGCGCTGTGGAACTCACCGATGATCCTGACGATGGTATCTCATGGGGTACTATCCGCTTCATTCTCTATAAGGGCGACCGCTACCACCTCACAATTCGTACCGATGAGGGTGAGGATATCTATGTCGACACCCACGATGTTTGGGAGGATTTGGACGAGGTTGGTATCAACATCGCACCTTCGGCATTGCGTGTTACTAAGAAGTAGTCAAACAATTATCGCCTAAAGAGATCGGAATGCGTAACATTATAAAATTCTTTTCGCGACGTCGTAGCTGGAGTCTGCCCTACGTACTCTTCTTAGCAGTCTTCGTAGTGGCACCTCTGGTGCTTATCATGATCTATGCCTTTCAGTCGGAGGAGGGTGGCTTCTCGCTCATGAACTTTGAGAAGTTCGTGCATCAGCGCGAGGCTATGAATACCTTCATCTATTCGATTGGCATAGCCTTGATAACGACGCTTATATGTATCATCCTGGGCTACCCAGCAGCATATATCCTCTCTAAGATGCGTGCGTCGACCGCTCGTGTTGTTGTCATGCTCTTCATCCTTCCGATGTGGATAAACGTGCTTGTGCGCACGCTTGCTACCGTAGCTCTCTTCGACTTCCTCACTCTTCCGCTTGGCGAGGGTGCTCTCATCTTTGGTATGGTCTACAACTTCCTGCCATTCATGATCTACCCAATATATAACGTCTTGCAGAAGATGGACCACTCGCTTATAGAGGCTGCCGAAGACCTTGGTGCTACACCTCGTCAGGTCTTCACCAAGGTAATATTCCCACTCTCTATGCCAGGCATTGTGAGCGGCGTGATGATGGTTTTCATGCCCACCATCTCGACCTTCGCCATTGCCGAGCTACTCACGATGAACAATATCAAGCTCTTTGGTACCACAATCCAGGAGAATATCAACAACGGTATGTGGCACTATGGTGCGGCCTTGTCGTTCATCATGCTTGTAATCATTGGTCTAACCACGCTCTTTACCGACTCGTCGGAGGAGAATAGCGCTAACGACGGAGGCTTGTTATAACTATGAAACGATTTTTCTCAAGGAGCTATCTACTATTGTTGTTGGTGATGCTCTACGCCCCGATTATCATCATCGCAATCTTCTCGTTCACAGAGTCTAAGGTGCTTGGTAACTGGACAGGCTTCTCTACAGAGTTGTACACATCGCTATTCTCGGGTGGTGTGAGCGATAGACTTATTGTTGCCATTGAGAACACCTTCATTATCGCCCTCACGGCAGCCACTGTGTCAACAGTGCTTGGCACAATAGCAGCCATAGGCATCAACGACTTGCGCTACCGCAAGCGTCGTGTTGTTAACTTTGTGAACAATATCCCTATCCTCAATCCCGATATCATCACCGGTATCTCGCTCTTCTTGCTCTTCGTCTCGATGGGCATCACCCAGGGATATGCAACTGTTATCTTGGCGCATATCGCCTTCTGTACCCCATATGTGGTACTCAGCGTTATGCCACGCCTTGTGCAGATGAACCCCAATATATATGAGGCGGCTCTCGACCTGGGTGCTACACCGATGCAGGCTATGCGCCGTGTTATTCTCCCAGAGATTCGTCCAGGTATGATTTCGGGCTTCATCCTCGCCTTCACGCTATCTATCGACGACTTCGCCGTTACCATCTTTACGAATGGTACCGATGGCTTGGAGACGCTATCTACGTTTATCTATGCCGATGCTCGCAAGGGTGGTCTTACCCCTGAGCTACGCGCCTTGTCGACAATAATCCTGGTGGTAGTATTGATTCTTCTGTTGGTCGTTAACTATCGCGCACACCGCCAGGCAAAGCGCGCTGAGGAGCAGGCTAAACAGCTTAAAAACTATTCGCGCCGATGAGACACCTTATAAAATATATGGTTCGTAGCGTGCTACTCATCGCTACGTTTGGCTTTGTTGCCATGTCGTGTAACGAGCAGCCTCGTGAGGAGATTCTCAAGGTCTACAACTGGGGTGACTATATCGACGAGGAGCTCCTTACGGAGTTCGAGGAGTGGTATGAGGAGCAGACAGGCTGCCCCGTAAAGGTGGTCTATCAGACCTTCGATATCAACGAGGTCATGCTCGCAAAGATTGAGAAGGGTGAAGCCGACTTCGACGTGGTATGCCCCTCGGAGTATATTATCGAGCGTATGATGCGCCACGATATCCTCGAGCCTATCATGACCGATGAGTTTAGAGCGGACCTCGAGAGTACAGGTACGGAGAACTATATCGAGAAGTATATATCTCCATATATCCTCAATCAGTTTGGACATATCATCGCACCCGAGGGCCACGACCCACGTGACTACTCGGTAGGTTATATGTGGGGTACTACGGGTATCCTCTATAACACGGAGTATGTTACCGAGGAGGAGGCAATGTCGTGGAACCTACTCTTCGATGAGCGTCTCGAGGGTAAGATACTAATTAAGGATGCCTTCCGTGATGTCTACTCCCCAATGTTGGTCTATGCCAAGACGTTGGAGGCTCGTGAGGATGGCCTTATCGGCAAGGATGACACCCTGCCGCTCAACGCCGAGGTGCGTGCGACTCTTGGACTTAGTGAGGAGGTCCCAACAATCGAGGATCTGATGTTCGACTCGTCGGATGAGTCTATAGCCCTTGTGGAGAGCTATCTCAAGGATATGAAGCGCCTTGTGGCGGGCTGGGAGGCCGACTTCGGTAAGGAGATGATGACGCAGAACAAAGCGTGGATAAACCTTATGTGGAGCGGCGATGCCGTATGGGCCATTGAGGAGGCTGCCGAGGTAGATGTTAGCCTCGACTATGTTGTGCCCGAGGAGGGTAGTGTCGTATGGTTCGACGGCTGGGTGATACCTAAGTATGCCAAGAACACACGCGCTGCGCGCTACTTCATCAACTTCATGTGTAAGCCAGAGAATGCCGTGCGCAACATGGATGCTACGGGCTATGTGAGTGTCATCGGTGCCAGGGAGACCCTCGAGGCTATGGAGCTTCTAACACCAATCCTCGCAGAGATTGAGGAGTGCGACGACGCCGAGGAGCGCGCTGAACTTGAGGCTGCGCGCGACGAGATTCTTGAGATGGGTCCTACAGATCTTAGCTACTTCTTCAAGGATGAGAATGGCGAACCGCTAAGATTTGTTGGCGAGAATGGCTACGAGATACACGCCGATAGCGTCTATATCGACCCAATCATGTATCCCGATAAGTCGGTCATCGATCGCTGCGCTATGATGCATGATAGCGGCGAGCAGACCGATAAGATGCTCGAGATGTGGTCGCGCGTAAAGGGCGATAACCTCTCACCTGTGATGCTCATATTCATCATTGTCTCATTCGTGATTCTCATCGTCTGGGGCGTATGGCGTAAGGTGGCTAAGCATCGCAAGATGAAGAAGATGCTCAAGCGTCGCCACCATGAGCGTAAGATAAAGTAATTAATAACCAACCTAAAATAATTTACGATGACAAGAAGATTAACACTTCTCCTTGCCACCATTGCGTTTGCTGTGACAGCGCAGGCAACAACACCCGATTTTGAGACCACGACAACTGAGGCTCCAGCACCCACCTTGGCACTACCTGCAGATGATGTAGCGGAGGAGGATGAGGGTCTCTTCTGGTGGGAGGCGGGCGCCAACCTTGCCTCTAACTACCTATGGCGTGGTTATGACCAGTCATACTCAGGTCATATGTTCGACCCATCAATCCAGCCCAGTGTGACACTTGGCCTTGGTGCGTTCTACCTTGACCTATGGCTTAATGTGTCGCCTATCAGCCAGTATCAGGAGTTCGATATGACGCTCGGCTTTGACTACAAAAACCTCTCTATCACCATATATGACGTGTGGTGTGGTGTGGGTCAAGACTTCTGGAAGAACGACTTCCTCGATGGCTCTAACCACAACCTTACTGCGACAATAGACTATACCTTCTTTGATCGCTTGCGCCTACATTGGGGTACTACATTTATCCACTCTGCCGACTGGCTATATAACGAGGATGGCTCGCGCAAGCGCCGTGCCTTCTCTTCATACTTCGAGATTGCCTACCGTCAGCCCGTTAAGGAGCTCTTCGACATAGAGTTTGTTGCAGGTGCATCACCATGGACAGGCCCATTCTGGACCGCAGGACCTCAGATCTTTGATGGCAGTGACTACTATCTCAACTATGATGATAAGAACCCTCCAGTAACAGGTTTTAACGTGACAAACCTCAATGTTACGTTTAGCCGCGACTTCGAGGTGGGTTGCGCCACATTCCCCGTAAGCTTGGGATATACCTATAACCCAACAACCAATCGCCACTACGCCCTTCTTAAGGCTGGCGTCTCATTCTAATGCGATATATAATACCATAAACTATGATACGAAACTTTAAGAACATTCTTGCTGCCGCCCTTATGGTCGTGACAGTGAGCGGTGTTAGCGCCTCGGAGCCTGAGGTGGTGACACCTAACTACAACCTTGCCGAGCAGTTCTCACCAACAAAGGTGCGTCGTCTCGTGCCACAGACATCACTCCATGCCAACTGGTTTGAGTCGTCAAACAAGTTCTGGTATAAGTGGCAGACTATTGATGCTATCAACTACTACATCGTAGATCCAGCATCGGGCAAGAAGAGCCAGATGTGGGCTATGGATGACCTTGCAGAGAAGGTGACAATGGCCACTAAGCACCCATTCGACGCTCAGCACCTGCCTATCGAGAACATTAAGCTCGAGCAGGATAACATCGTGCTCTTCGACATCGCACCCCACAAGGTGATGGTCGAGAATAACGTCTACGCCCCAAAGGATGAGGAGGGTAAGGCTAAGGTATTCCACTTCAAGTGGGACATCGCCAAGCAGACTCTCGAGGAGATTGAGGAGCGTGAGGCACGCATCCCAGAGTGGGCAAACGTATCGCCCGACGGCCGCATTGCAGTATACCAGAAGAATAGTAACCTATGGTATATGTCTATGGAGGATGTCGAGAAGTTGGCTAAGGACCCTAAGGATGAGACCATCACCGAGTATCAGATAACCACCGATGCAGATGAGAATACCGCCTACCACTGGTTTGAGGACTGCATCGAGCAGATTAAGCCCGATGAGCGCTACCGCGTATATTTGCAGTGGTCACCCGACTCTAAGCACTTCGCAACAGTGCGCAGCGACGTGTCAGCACTCAAGGATTTCTGGGTTATCAACATCCTTAAGGAGCGCCCTGAGCTCTTTACCTACAAGTATCAGATGCCTGGTGAGGAGAGTCCTAAGTTCTGGTTGGAGATCTTCGATACCGAGAACTTCGAGCGCCGTGAGGTGGATATGTCAAAGTATAAGGAGCAGATGCTCTTCATCGCACCTAAGCCCGCTACTAATGCCGATAGATATGCTCGTCCTATGCGCCACGTATGGCAGGGCGACAACACCAAGTTTTATGTTATTCGCCAGAGCCGTGAC
This sequence comes from Alistipes sp., assembly GCA_045654925.1. Lineage (GTDB taxonomy): Bacteria > Bacteroidota > Bacteroidia > Bacteroidales > Rikenellaceae > Alistipes. Next base: position 107,667 of record JAZOOI010000023.1, read on the forward strand.
ATCAAGCGTGCCGACCTCTGCGTGGTAGACGTGGCTACAGCAACAGCTAAGGATGTTGTCGTTGAGCAGATGAACACATCTATCGAGTGGCAGATGCCTTTCCTTGTTAATGGCGACAAGGAGTGCATCCAGTGGTCGGAGCGTACTGGCTGGGCACACCTATACCGCTATAGCGTTGATGGTGAGCTTATCAACCAGATTACCAAGGGCGAGTGGCACGTGTCACAGGTGTTGGGCGTCGACGATGCTAAGCGCGTCATCTACTTCACCGCTACCGGCTACAACAAGGATGAGAACCCTTACTACTTGCACCTCTTCCGCGTTAACTACGACGGCTCGGGCCTCAAGCAGCTCGATCCTAAGGGCTTCAACGGCACCTTCTCGCTCTCTGACGACAAGCGTTACTTCGTGACCAACTACTCACGTGTTGACGCAGCACCACAGGCAGAGCTCTATACCACCGAGGGTCGTAAGGTTATGGCCTTGGAGAGTGTCGATCTTGAGCCACTCTTCGCTGTTGGCTATCAGTATCCTGAGACCTTCGTTGTTAAGGCTGCTGACGGTATCACCGACCTCCATGGTGTGATGTATAAGCCTTATGACTTCGATCCATCGAAGAAGTATCCTATCATCGAGTATGTATATCCAGGTCCTCAGACTGAGGCTGTTGAGCAGTCATGGTATCAGCCACTTGTACGTACCGACCGTCTTGCGCAGATGGGCTTCATCGTGATCACCGTGGGTAACCGTGGCGGCCACCCCGACCGCTCTAAGTGGTACCATAACTACGGCTATGGTAACCTCCGTGACTATGGTCTTAAGGATAAGGTTGTTGCGGCGCAGCAACTTGCGGCACGCCACAGCTTCATCGATATTGAGCGTGTAGGTATCCATGGTCACTCTGGTGGTGGCTTTATGTCTACCGCAGCCATCCTTATGTATCCCGACTTCTTCGACGTAGCGGTGTCATGTGCTGGTAACCACGACAACAACATCTACAACCGCTGGTGGTCAGAGAAGCACCACGGTATCAACGAGGTAGAGCGTGATGGTGAGATTGTCTTCGAGTATCAGATCTCTGCTAACCACGAGCTTGCAGAGCGCCTTAAGGGTAACCTCCTTCTTGTCCATGGCGACATCGACGAGAATGTACACCCTGGCTGTACACTCCGCGTTGTTGATGCTCTCATCCGTGCAAACAAGCGCTTCGATATGCTCCTTCTCCCAGGCCAGCGTCACGGCTTCGGCGATATGAACGAGTACTTCTTCTGGCGTATGGCCGACTACTTCTCAGAGCACCTCTTGGGCGAGAAGCAGACATCGACCGATATCCCACAGCTCAACAACGATATCTAATGTTGTAAGATGAATGTTCAAAGATGGGCGTTGTCGCGGACAGCGCCCATTTTTCTTATCAACGAACAATGGTCTGCCTAAGAAACAACGGAAATTAATATTGCCCAAATATTTGGTTAAATGAGTTTTATTTGATATATTTGTGTAATTAAGCTAACACATAACTTTTTACGACTATGAAACAAAGTCTTCATTTTTCGCTGTTGCAACTCTTGGCAGCTGCTATCATCGCACTGTTCGTGCCTACAAACGCATCGGCACAGTTGGCAGATGATTATAGAGTAGAGGCCGAGCAGGGCGTTGCTGAGGCACAATATAATTTAGGCATTTGCTACTCTAATGGCGAAGGTGTAGACCAGAATTACGCTGAGGCTGTTAAGTGGTACCGCAAGGCTGCCGAGCAGGGCCATGCCTATGCACAATATAATTTAGGCGTTTGCTACTATTTTGGCCAAGGTGTAGACCAGAATTACGCCAAAGCCGTTAAGTGGTATCGCAAGGCGGCCAAGCAGGGCTATGCCAAGGCACAACATAATTTAGGCGTTTGCTACTATTTTGGGCAAGGTGTAGCCCAGAATTATGCTGAGGCTGTTAAGTGGTATCGCAAGGCTGCTGAGCAGGGACATGCCAAGGCACAATATAATTTAGGCGTTTGCTACTATTTTGGCGAAGGTGTAGACCAGAATTACGCTGAGACTGTTAAGTGGTTGAGCAAGGCTGCTGAGCAGGGCCATGCCAAGGCACAATATAATTTAGGCAGTTGCTACTATAATGGCTATGGTGTAGACCAGGATTATACTGAAGCTGTTAATTGGTATCGCAAGGCGGCCGAGCAGGGCTATGCCAGTGCTCAATATAATTTAGGCGTTTGCTACTCTTATGGCCGAGGTGTAGACCAGAATTACGCCGAAGCTGTTAAGTGGTATCGCAAGGCGGCCAAGCAGGGCCATGCCAAGGCACAAAAGGCATTAAGATTATTGGAGGAGACATGGTAAGAGTTTTGGTATATTGATACGAATAGGCGGAACGACTCCCGCCTATTTTTTTGTTCAACGAACAATGGTTGCTGGCATTGCTCACTTTGTCGGGCGGGCAGAGCCCTCGTTCGGGCGGGAGCGGAGCTACCTTCATCGGACATAGCGAAAGTTCTCTATTAGGGTGGAGCATAGCTCCTTAATTTTCATCAAGCGAAGCGCCCTCGCAAGCAGGCTTTGTCTGCGCCCTCACAAGCAAAGCGCCATCCTAAGCGGAGCGCCATCAAGCGACCAAGCGCAAATTATAGCGAACAAAATATTTTGATTTGCAGTTTTTTTCGTACCTTTGTCCGTTCGATGCTCTTATAGAGCCACAACCAAACGACAATAATAATTATATCGATATATGGCAGTTGAATTAAAAGATCTTACCAAGAGCGATGAAAACTATTCGCAGTGGTACAACGATTTAGTTATCAAGGCTGGCCTTGCAGAGAACTCTGCAGTGCGCGGCTGTATGGTTATCAAGCCCTATGGCTACGCTATATGGGAGAAGATGCGCGACGTGCTCGATAAGATGTTCAAGGAGACAGGTCATGAGAATGCCTACTTCCCATTGTTCATCCCTAAGTCGTTCTTCTCACGCGAGGCGAGCCACGTCGAGGGCTTCGCTAAGGAGTGCGCCGTGGTGACACACTACCGCCTTAAGAACGACGAGGAGGGTAAAGGTGTTGTCGTAGACCCCGCAGCACGCCTCGAGGAGGAGCTTATCGTGCGTCCTACATCTGAGACCATCATCTGGAATACATACAAAAATTGGATCACCTCATACCGCGATCTACCTATCCTCTGCAACCAGTGGGCTAACGTGGTGCGTTGGGAGATGCGTACACGCCTCTTCTTGCGTACTGCCGAGTTCCTATGGCAGGAGGGTCATACCGCTCACGCTACAGCCGAGGAGGCTATCGAGGAGACAGAGCGTATGATTAACGTATACAGAACATTCGCCGAGGAGTGGATGGGTGTGCCTGTTATCGTTGGTCATAAGTCACCTAACGAGCGCTTCGCAGGTGCTGTAGACACCCTCACCATCGAGGCATTGATGCAGGATGGCAAGGCTTTGCAGAGCGGCACATCGCACTTCCTTGGTCAGAACTTCGCCAAGGCATTCGACGTGCAGTACACCACAAAGGAGGGTAAGCAGGAGTATGTTTGGGCAACATCATGGGGCGTATCTACACGCTTGATGGGTGCCTTGATTATGGCTCACTCCGACAATAACGGTCTTGTGCTTCCTCCAAAGCTCGCTCCTATTCAGGTTGTGATGGTGCCTATCTACAAGGGTGAGGAGCAGCGCCTTCAGGTTGTTGCACGCCTCGAGGAGATGGCAAAGGAGCTTCGTCAGAAGGGCGTATCTGTTAAGGTCGATGCTCGCGACAACGTTCGCTCAGGCTTCAAGTTTGCTGAGTATGAGTTGAAGGGTGTGCCTGTACGCTTGGCTCTCGGCCCTCGCGACATGGAGAATGGCACTATCGAGCTTGCTCGCCGTGATACCCTCTCTAAGGAGGTGGTATCACAGGAGGGTCTCACCGACCGTATCGTAGCGTTGTTGGATGAGATTCAGCAGAACATCTTCCAGAAGGCCTTAGATTATCGTAACTCTATGATTACCAAGGTAGACACATGGGAGGAGTTCCAGCAGGTGCTCAATGAGAAGGGTGGCTTCATCTCAGCGCACTGGGATGGTACACCTGAGACCGAGCAGGCTATCAAGGAGGCTACAAAGGCGACCATCCGCTGCATCCCTATGGATGTTGTTGAGGAGGAGGGTACATGTGTATTCTCAGGCAAGCCTTCGAAGTTCCGTGTACTATTTGCAAAATCCTATTAATTTGTTGTGATAGCGGCGCATTAGCAGCGCTTCAATCAAAGCCCCGAATGGGACGTACGTATAGTACTACCCATCCGGGGCTTTTTCATGTGCGCCCTTCTGACAACAAACTTAGTTCGTTGAGATAACAGCTGCTGAATAAGACTATTTGCGCGAATAGTTCTTCCTTAGATAATCCCTGGCTGTGAAGTTCGTTGGTTGGCGCTCGCCATCTATATTTACCACCTCGGTGTGTATGCGTAGATGTTTGCCCTCGATAACATAGTCGCGGATAAACTGCATCATAAGGTCCAACTGCTCGAACAGAGGTGTGCCCGCAAGCATATGGTCTACATACTCAGCAGAGTAGAACCAGTAGGGTGCATCGAGCCTATCGAGCTGGCGCGTGATATACTTCGAACCGTAGAAGCCGATGCCCATAATCGAGGCTTTGTTATATGGTACATTGCCATCCGACGTGCCATGGAATAGGAGCATAGGTGCGGGCGTGCTCTTGAACTTAGGACCGCCATGGGTTGAGTAGATAGCTCCTGCGCACGATATAACACCAGCATAGCGGAAGCCCTCGGGGAGCACCGACGCTATTGCATCGCCATTGCATCGCTGCCACTCCGCCTGTATGGCTGTGATGGCACCGGCACTCGAACCACTGATCATAATCTTGGAGGTGTCGATATTCCACCTCTCGCTATTATCTATGAAGTAATTGGTGGCGGCGTACATATCCTCGGTGGCCATCTCCACGGCGCGCCTCATAATGCCAATCATATCTCTAATGCCCACATCCTTGGGAAGGTTCTTAAGACCAAGACGATAGTCGATGCTCGCTACGACAATACCCTCGTTAGCTAAGCGCTCGAAGAAGGGCATATAGTAATCCATATATCGTGAGCCGCCCACAAAACCACCACCAAAGGCGAATATCATGAGTGGACGTGGCGCGGTACTCTGTGTTGCCACCACCTCCGTGGGTGTATATATATCCATGTATAACTCTTGACCATCGTGTGTGGCGTAGTGCACACACTCCTTAGCTACTCCCATCTGGGCGTAAATATTGGTGGCCGATAGCACCACCGCTAATAGTAATACAATCCTTTTCATCGTCATCAATATATCAAATTCTTGGCCATTCGCCAATCTCCATATTCTTAATCTCGCCACCCTCGATATCGAAGCGTATCGCCGTGCGTACGCGATGTATGCCGTAGTTGCCTGCAGCGCCTGGGTTGATGTGCAGTAACTCGTATACAGGGTCATAGATGACCTTTAGTATGTGGGAGTGGCCGGCGATAAATATCTTGGGTCGTGAGCCATGTATATGTTGCAGAGCCTTGGGGGCATACTTGCGGGGGTAGCCACCGATATGTGTCATCAGCACCTTGACGCCCTCAACCTCGAAGAGTGAGAATTCGGTGTATACGCGTCGTGTGATGCCTCCGTCGATATTGCCATACACGGCACGCAAGGGGCGAAACGCGTTAATCCTATCGGCAAGCTCCAGCGAACCAATATCGCCAGCATGCCATATCTCGTCGCATGGCGCGAGGAACTCCTTGAGGGTCTCGTCAAACGTATTGTGGGTATCAGAAATCACGCCAATCTTCATAATCTTTCAAAGATGATTTGTACAAATATAGGAAAATTATTGTAACTTTGTATATTAACCCAGACGAATAATGAATAATAGGACCAATCGCATAGGTTATGTAGATGCGCTACGCGGCTTCACTATGATGCTTGTGGTCTTCCAGCATATCTATCTTCCAAACTTCACACCCCTATGCGTGCTGCTAATAACGTTGCGTATGCCGCTATTCTTCTTCATTAGCGGATTTATATCATATCGCGCTAATCAGGAGTGGGGTATGGAGCAGTGTCGTGGCTTGGTTGTCGATAAACTGCGTAGACTTATTATCCCCATCTTTGTAGTGGGAGCAATATATAGTTTAGCTACAGGCGTTGAGCTCGAGAGATTTATTGCAAGCCCCTATAAGAGTGGTTATTGGTTTACCCTCTCGCTCTTCGAGATGCTGCTATTCTACTATGTTATACGCCTTGTGGCTACGATGTATGTGAGATTGTCGGAGGGGAGGTTGATGTGGAGTATATTCATAATTGCAACACTTGTTTACCTTCTGCTATTCTATGAGTTAGAGTACTCATACGAGGATTTTACATCTATATCTAAGACCGTGGAGTTTATCCCTTTCTTCGCCTTGGGTCTGCTCCTGGGTAACTATCGCGATAGGTTTAATAGGTGGGTGGATAGTGGCTATATATGGGGTGTTTGGACGCTCTTTGCAGTTCTTACAATCGTGGTATTTACGCAACAGGAGCGACTCTCAACGCTTCACTTTGTAGACAACCTTTTACTTACGGATGACATCTCCTACGGGGCCTATGTTTTACGCTATGCTTTGAGGATGGCTATTGGTGTCGTCGGTTTGCTATCGGTGTATGGCCTCTTTAGGCGTTTGAGACATCTCTTTGAGCACGAACGTAGCTTTAAGCCAATGCAATATATCGGGCGACATACGTTGGAGGTGTACCTATTTCACTATTTCCTACTTATAGGCTTCACCTCGGCTCTGCGTCCCTATATTGTCGATGACCCCAATGTCGTTGTTCAGATTATCGTAGGCTTTAGTGTAGCCATCATAGTTACTGCTGCTACACTCCTTATTGGTTGTGTGTTGCGTCGTCTGCCATATGTCGATTATTACATCTTGGCAGGACGTAAAAATAGATAATGTGTGTTGATCGATTAAAAATAGTTGTTATGAAAAGAGTTTTACTACTATTTGTTGCTGCTCTGAGCTTTATCGCTACCTCGGCGCAGCAAAACCTTTGGCAGAAGCAGGATGTCGTATCTCCTGAGATAAACAAGGATGGAAGCGTAACCTTCCGACTATTTGCCCCTGAGGCTAAACAGGTGACTGTGACGGGCGATATGTTCGATGCCTACAATAGTGCATCGCGCGATATGTCGCGCCTCGAGAGTGGCGTGTGGGAGTATACCACGGCGCCTCTCACCTCGGAGTTGTATTGCTACTGGTTCAACGTTGATGGCTCGAGCGATGTGTGTGACCCGGCGAATAGCTATGTTGTGCGTGATGTGGGTCGTCAGATGAGCTACTTCATAATCGCGGGTGATCGTGGTAATTACTATGCTGCGCAGAATGTGGCGCATGGTAGTGTGTCGCGCGTATGGGCAAAGATGGAGGATGGTCGTGAGCGACGCATGGCTATCTATACCCCTGCGGGCTATGAGCAGGGCAAGGGCAAATATCCCGTGCTTTACCTCTTGCATGGCATGGGTGGTGACGAGGAGGCGTGGTTGGCTACAGGTCGCCTGGCCGAGATTATGGATAATCTCATTGCCGAGGGTAAGGCCGAGCCTATGATTGTTGTCATGACCAACGGCTGCACCAAGCATGTGTCTGCTCCTGGCTTCTCGCATGAGGGTATGTGGCACCCCTATATGAGCGGTTCGATGGATGGCTCGTTCGAGCATATGTTCCCAACGATTGTGGAGTGGGTTGATGACCACTACCGCACACGCGCGAAGAGTGAGTCGCGCGCCATTGCTGGCCTCTCGATGGGTGGCTTCCACTCTATGCAGATATCTATGGAGTACCCTACGATGTTCGATTATGTAGGTCTCTTCTCGGCTGCCATTAGACGAGGCAAGGAGGGTGTCGACATCTATGAAAACTTCGAGGAGAAGCTCGAACGACAGTTTGAGCTAAAGCCCGAGCTATACTACATCGCAATTGGTGAGGATGACTTCCTCTATGAGGAGAATATTGCCTATCGCAAGATGTTGGATGAGCGTGGCTTCGACTATCGCTATGTTGAGAGTGGTGGCGGTCATGTGTGGCGCAACTGGCGCATATATATCACTGAGTTTGCACAGCTTATCTTCAAGTAGTCCACTTAAATATTGTTTAATATGTGGCGTTACGCTCTAATATCGCTATTGGTGGTGCTTCTTGGCTGTGTGGCTGAGGAGCATCCTCAGAGCGAAGATAGGGTTACGGACATCGCATACCTGTGGTCGCTCGTGAAGCGTGGCTCGCAGCCTGTGACGGAGGATATCACCATTCGTGGTACGGTGGTGGCAACTGACAAACTTGATGAGGTCTCTCATTGCATTGTCGTGGCGGACGATAGTGGCGGCATAGAGATAGCCATAGATGCTGAGAGTATCAATCCGCTCATACCACTACATAGCCGTGTCGAGGTAGTGGCCTCAGGGCTATATGTTGGACGCCAGGGCGATAAGTGTCTCTTGGGTAAGAGGCCAACGGGTCAATATGTAGTAGATAGAATACCAGAGAGGGAGCTGCTTCTATATATCAAGATGTTGCCCGAGGGTGAACGAGTGGCTCCCAAGAGGCTGGAGATAGATGAGATAGCAGCGCATCATCTGTTGCACTATGTTGTCGTTGAGGGTGTGCGCTTTGTCGACGAGGAGATGTCGTTGGCGTGGTGTGATAGGGATGTTGAGGGTCACTATATAAACACGATACGCCACCTTACCGATGGCGTAGATACACTTCGTGTTATATGTTCTGGTGAGTGTCGTTATGCTGAAGCGGAACTGCCACATGGCACTCTTAAGTGTTGTGGCATTGTCGATTATGCCTTTGGTGACATAGCGTTACGCATTACCGATAATCAGGTTATTACCATCGGCGACTAGCACTTCTCGCCCTCCCCCTCGTAGCTTTATACTCTCGACTCGGCTACCCACTGTGTGAGCTCCACAAAGTCGGCAACGCTCAGCTGCTCGGCACGCATAGAGAAGAAACGGTGCTCCTTGCCGCCGAAGTCGCCAAAGACGCTCTTCAGAGAGTTGCGTATCATCTTACGGCGCTGGCCGAATGATGCCTTAACAACCTTTATGAATAGTGCCTCGTCGCAGTCGAGCTTCTCGACATTGTTGCGCACGAGGCGTACCACGGCGCTCTTGACCTTTGGTGGTGGGTTGAAGACCTTCTCGCCAACAGTGAAGAGATAGTCGATATCGTACCAAGCCTGCAACAATACGCTAAGGATGCCATACTCCTTAGAGCCTGGGGGCTCGGCAAGACGTACTGCTACCTCTTTCTGTATCATACCTACACACTCGGGGACAATATCTCTATTCTCTAATACCTTGAAGAATATCTGCGACGATATGTTATATGGAAAGTTGCCGATAATCTTTAGTCTATCGCCATATGTAGCGCGCAAATCCATCTTTAGAAAGTCACCCTCAGTAAGGCGTGGCTTGAAGTCAGGGTAGTGGTCGTGAAGATACTCCACCGACTCGGAGTCGATCTCCGCGCCATAGGTTACAATATCCTCTCTTTGAAGCAGAAACTGTGTGAGCACACCCATGCCACAGCCAACCTCAAGAACCTTATCGGGGTTCTCGGCGCTGCCACCCTCAAGCGAGAATGCTATCTTGCGTGCTATGTTTAGGTCTGTGAGGAAGTGCTGTCCTAGAGCCTTCTTTGCGCGTACCTCTGCCATTGTTAGTTTGCTACTTCTGATATAAACTTAATGCGCACGAGGCGTATCTCCTCCTCGCTATACTCCGAGCCAAGCTCCTCGATGGCGTCATCCAACGAGTCGGTCTCAGCATCCTCTTTAAAATATAGGTATATATCCTCAACCTTATCCTCATCCATAACGGTGTTGAGGTAGTACTGAATGTCGAGGCGTGTACCAGAGTTGACGATAGCCTCAATCTCGCTGAGCAGCTCGTCCATATCGAGGTTGCGCGCACGTGCTATATCCTCAAAGTCCATCTTACGGTCGATAGACTGAATGATGAATATCTTGTTATTCGACTTGCTGGCTACGCTCTTAACGACCATGTCCTGAGGACGGATAATCTCCTTCTCCTCGACATATGCCTTAATAAGCTCTATGAACTCGGCGCCAAACTTCTGTGCCTTGCCAGCACCAACACCCGAGATTGTCTGCATCTCCTCCATGGTGATAGGGTACTGGATGGACATATCCTCCAACGATGGGTCCTGGAAGATGACATATGGTGCAAGACCATTCTTCTTTGCCACCTTGCGGCGCAAGTCCTTGAGCATGGCGTATAGCTCCTCGTCGGCAGCACCACCGCCCTTCATTGGACCTATCTGCTCGTTCTCCTCCTCCGAGTCGTAGTCGTGATCGAGGGTGATGGTCACAGGCGTAGGGTTCTTGATATACTTCTCGCCACGCTCGTTAACCGAGATAAGACCATAGTTCTCGATATTCTTATCCACGAAGCCCATGATAAGTGCCTGGCGTATCACAGCATTCCAGAAGCGGGCATCCTTATCCGAGCCCTCGCCGAAGCACTCCAGCTTATTATGGCCGTAGCTCTTGACCAAGGCCGTAACCTTACCCTGCAATACGGCAACAAGATGATCTATCTTGAACTTGTCGCCAATCTCCTTGAGGGTCTCGAGCGCAAGCTGCATCTCCTCCTGTGCCTGCATCTTTGGCTTGGGGTGGCAGCAGTTGTCGCAGCTACCGCAGTTAGCCTCGGTGTACTCCTCGCCAAAGTAGTGTAGTAGCGAGCGACGACGACACATCGAGCTCTCGGCATATGATACTGTCTCCAAGAGGAGTAGTTTGCCAATCTCCTGCTCGGCAACAGGCTTACCCTGCATGAACTTCTCGAGCTTCTGTATATCCTTATAACTATAGAATGTCAAGCAGTGACCCTCGCCGCCATCGCGACCCGCACGACCAGTCTCCTGGTAGTATCCCTCCAACGACTTTGGAATGTCGTAGTGTATGACGTAGCGCACGTCAGGCTTGTCGATACCCATACCGAAGGCAATGGTCGCGACAATGACATCCACCCTCTCGTGTAGGAAGGCATCCTGGTTGTCGGCGCGTGTCTGTGCATCCATACCTGCGTGGTATGCCAGGGCCTTGATGCCATTAGCCATTAGCAACTCGGCCAACTCCTCCACCTTCTTGCGGCTGAGGCAGTAGATGATGCCACTCTTGCCATCGTGTTGCTTGATGAAACGTATGATGTCGTGGTCTACATTGTGCTTGGGGCGTAGCTCATAATATAGGTTGGGGCGGTTGAACGATGACCGGAATACCGTAGCATCTGTCATGCCGAGGTTTTTCTGGATGTCCATCTGCACCTTGGGTGTTGCTGTTGCTGTGAGCGCGATGAGTGGTGCAGTGCCGATATCGTTGATGATAGGACGAATACGACGATACTCAGGGCGGAAGTCGTGACCCCACTCCGAGATACAGTGCGCCTCATCAATAGCATAGAACGATACCTTAATCTTACGTAAGAAGGCGATGTTATCCTCCTTGGTTAGTGACTCGGGGGCGAAGTATAGTAGTTTGGTGCGTCCCTCCAGTACATCCTGGCGCACCTGCATTATCGCCGACTTGTTTAGCGAAGAGTTGAGGAAGTGAGCAATGCCCGACTCTGTTGAGAAGGTTCGCATCGCATCCACCTGATTCTTCATAAGGGCGATAAGTGGTGATATAACGATTGCCACACCATCCATGATGAGGGCGGGGAGCTGGTAACATAGCGACTTACCACCACCCGTCGGCATCAGTACAAAGGTGTCCTTGCCTGCCAAAACATTTTTGATAACTGCCTCCTGGTTGCCCTTGAATGAGCTAAATCCAAAGTACTCATGCAGTTTTTCGTGCAAAATTCCTCCTTGTTCGGTGTCCATAATTTCTTGTAGTCGAAAAAATTTACTCAAATATACGATATTTTTTTGAAAAATAGTCATAACTTTGTGAAAAATTTACGAATAATTTTGAAACTAATATGCGACTCTATACAAGCGAGCTGGTAAAATCCTATAAATCACGCACTGTGGTAAATCATGTCTCTATCGATGTTAAGCAGGGTGAGATTGTGGGTTTGCTCGGTCCTAATGGTGCGGGTAAGACAACAACGTTCTACATGATCGTAGGACTCATTAAGCCTAACGAGGGACGCATATTTCTTGAAGATGACAACGGCAAGGTGTCTGATATAACCAAACTGCCCGTATACCGCCGTGCGCAGATGGGTGTGGGATACCTCGCACAGGAGGCCTCGGTCTTCCGTCGTCTTACTGTTGAGGACAACATCCGCGCCGTGCTCGAGATGACAAGTTTCTCGCGCAAGTATCAGAAGGAGCGCGTAGAGCAGCTTATCGAGGAGTTCCGCCTGCAGAAGGTGCGTAAGAGCTATGGTAATCAGCTCTCTGGTGGTGAGCGCCGCCGTACCGAGATTGCGCGCGCCGTGGCCATCAACCCCTCGTTCATCCTTCTCGATGAGCCATTTGCTGGTGTGGACCCCATTGCTGTGGAGGATATTCAGAGTATTGTTGGAACACTCAAAGATAAGAACATTGGTGTAATCATCACCGACCATAACGTCGACGAGACACTCGCCATCACCGACCGTACATACCTTCTCTATGAAGGTAAGATTCTTAAGACAGGTACGGCTGAGGAGCTTGCTGCCGATGAGATGGTGCGTAGAGTATACCTCGGTAGTAACTTTGAGCTTCGTGCCTCACCGCAGATGATTCGTGAGCGCAAGGAGCGTGAGGAGCGTGAGCGTGAAGAGGCGTTGCGTGCATTCGGTATCGATCACAGCGCCGACGAGGAGGACGAGGAGTAAGCAGAGCATGGCAGAAGCCTAATCAAGGATGGTGAGAGTATCCTATAAATAACATATATGGAGGATAGTACGGTTCCCTTAGGGAATAGATTGCGTGGCGAGGTAACACCGCCATGTTCAAAGAGTTATGCGCAGCGTGCCTTGGCGGCGGCACTTCTTGCCAAGGGCACAACAACGTTGCGTGGCATAGAGCTATGCCGCGATACACGTTCGGCAATCGCCACAATCGAGGCCCTCGGTGCGAGGGTAGATATTATCGACTCAAATACCTTGGTCATACATGGTGGTCTCAGCCCCAAGAGTAATACCCTGAATGTGGGTGAATCGGGCCTGGCGGCACGCCTCTTTACGCCCATAGCGGCGCTATGTGATATGCCAATAACCATCAGTGGCGAGGGTACACTCCTACATCGCCCTATGGCGATGATGGTGGAGCCACTAAAGAGCCTTGGCGTTGAGGTGCGCGATGGCGGTGGTAGACTACCTATAGAGGTGCGAGGACCTATCAGTGGCGGAGAGGTAACTGTCGATGGCTCAATATCTTCGCAGTTTGTCACAGGCCTACTCATAGCCTTGCCATTGGCTACTAACGATACCACCATATCTGTGCATGGAGCTGTCTCTACTCCCTATATAGATATGACAATCAAGACCCTTGAACGTTTCGGTATCAAGGTGATGTATAATGAGGGCGACTATACGCAGTTCTATATCGAGGGAGGTCAGGAGTATGAGGCTGTGGACTATACCATCGAGAGCGACTGGAGCGCTGCTGCATCACTCATGGTGGCAGCAGCCATAGCTGGTGAGGTTACCATACGCAATATATCGACCCTCTCGAGTCAGGCCGATACGGCTATATGTCGCGCCCTGGAGCGTGCTGGTGCATCGATAATCATCGAGCACGACTCCATTACTGTGGCACACCGCCCACTCGAAGCCTTTGAGTTTGACGCCACCCATTGCCCCGACCTATTTCCTGCACTCGTGGCACTTGCTGCGGCGGCCGATGGCGTCTCGTCGATATATGGCATAGAGCGTCTTCGTGGTAAGGAGAGTGACCGTGGCGAGGTGTTACGTGAGGAGTATGGTAAGCTCGGCATAGAGATAGAGCTCGATTACGATGATAATGTGATGCGCATTGTGGGTGGTATGCCTAAGGCTCATGATGTAGATAGTCATGACGATCATCGCATAGCTATGTCGTTGGCAATAACAGCATTGCGCATGGAGAAGCCTATAGAGATAAAAAATTGCGAGTGTGTGGCTAAGAGCTACCCCTCGTTTTTCGAAGATATAGAGTTGCTTAAAAAGCACGACGGTGAATAATAGCATAGGTAAGATACTACGCCTAACAATCTATGGTGCGTCGCACGATAGTAGGGTAGGCATAACCATGGAGGGTGTGCCCGCGGGTATCCACCTTCCCGAGGAGCTATTTGTCGCTGACCTTGAGCGCCGTCGCCCTAAGTTAAGGGGCGAGACTACACGCCAAGAGGCAGATATGCCACATATCGAGGGTCTCGATGCTAATGGCTATACAACAGGCGCAAAGATAGATATATCGTTCATAAATGGCAATACACGCTCGGGCGACTACTCACACCTAAAGCTCCATCCACGACCCTCGCATGCCGACCTTGTGCAACGCGAGAAGTATGGCGAGGAGTATAACCTCGCTGGTGGCGGCATCGCCTCGGGACGTATGACCGTAGCCCTTGTGGCGGCGGGCGTGGTGGCCAAGCAGATACTATCATCTGCCGTGTTCTCAACGCGCCTTGTTGAGGTTGGTGGCTGTGGCGATGAGGAGCAATTTGAGGATATTATCTCTTCAGCAATGCGCGATGGTGACTCTGTTGGTGGTGTCGTTGAGTGCCACGTTAAGGGTGTGCCACACTCGTTGGGCGAGCCATTTTTCGACTCGGTAGAGAGTGTTGTTGCCCACCTATTGTTCTCCATCCCAGGCGTTAAGGGTGTAGAGTTCGGCGATGGCTTTGCAGGTGCACGCAAACGAGGCTCGGAACGTAACGATGCTATCGTAGATGCTGAGGGCCACACACTTACAAATAATGATGGTGGCATAAATGGAGGCATTACGAATGGTAACGATATTGTCGTGCGTGTGGCTATCAAACCTACGCCAAGCATATCGCGTGAGCAGCATACCTATAATTTCGAACATGAGGCAGTTGCGCCACTCATCATTGGCGGTCGCCACGATGCTTGCATAGCACGCCGCGCGGCAGTCGTCGTCGAGGCGATGGTGGCTGTGGCCCTGGCCGACCTTAAACTTCAGCTATAATGGCAACACGCAGAGAGATATTTCAAACCCTATATCGCTCGGCTTCGAAATGCTATCCCGAGGTGGAGGCACGACAGGTTGCCGAGATGATATTGGAGCGTTATGGCGTATCGCGCAACAACCTTATCGTTGACCCTAACATCGAGCTATCTATCCCCGAATTGGAGCGCATCACCGATGAGCTTGAGGCGTGGCGCCCTGTGCAGTACATCATCGGTCGTGGCGAGTTTATGGATATGTCGCTTGAGGTGGCTGAGGGTGTGCTTATCCCGCGTCCTGAGACCGAGGAGCTTGTATATTGGATTAAGGATGCAGAGTTGTCGAATATCGACATCCTAGATGTCGGCACAGGCAGCGGATGTATTGCTATCGCCCTGTCTCGCGAGATTATGGGTAGTAGGGTGTGGGCAATGGATATATCCACCCAGGCACTCGCCATAGCGCGTCGCAATGCTGCAGAGTATGCTCCACAGGTAAACTTCGTTGAGGGTGATGCCCTGACTGACTTCTCGCAGCTTTTCGATACGCAGTTCGATGTGGTGGTCTCTAATCCTCCATATATCCCTGCAAGTGATATGGCCTTGATGCGACCCAATGTGGTGGACTATGAGCCACATACGGCACTCTTCGTGGCGGATGATGACCCACTGATATTCTATCGCTCTATAGCCCGCACGGCGCGTGCAATGCTCAAGGAGCGTGGCCGCCTATACTTCGAGATATATGAGATGCTCTCCCATGAGATGCAGCAGATGCTCCGCGATGAGGGCTATGATGATATTGTTGTCCGTGAGGACTTTAGAGGTAAACAGAGGATGATATGCGCAAGGGTGAGTTCGATAACGAGATGACGCCAGCACCTCGCGAGCGCAAGACGAAGAGCGCAGCGCAGGCACTGCAGTCGCTCATGCGCCTATGCTCGCGTGCCGAGAAGTCGACGGGCGATGCCCGCCGCCTGATGCGCACATGGGGAGTGCCCGAGGCGGAGCAACAAGATGTTGTGGATAAGCTTGTTGCACAGCGCTTTATCGATAATCGCCGCTATGCCGAGGCGTATGCACGTGAGAAGTCATCGCTTGCAGGCTGGGGCGCTCGTAAGATAGCCCTGCAGCTGAGACAGAAGGGGGTGGAACGCGATGTTATTACCCAAACACTTGCGATGCTTGATGCTGATGCCCAGGATGATAAGCTTGTGGAGAAGCTGCAGCGTAAGCTGCGCACGACAAAGGCTGCGAATAGCTACGAGCTGCGTGGTAAGCTGCTGCGCTATGCCCTGGGTTTGGGCTATGACTATGAGCAGGCGATGGGAGCTCTGGATAAAATTCACCTTGAGGAGTGATAAAAATTTTGTAAATCGATATATTTTATTTACTTTTGCACCGCAAAGACCTGTTAAGGCGCGTGTAGCCTCTGCGTATGTTGTCGAGAGATGACTTTAGAGACTGGTGTTTTGAGAGGCCTATGCAGATATTGAGGATGGTTCCGTAGCTCAGCTGGATAGAGCAACAGCCTTCTAAGCTGTGGGTCGTGGGTTCGAATCCCGCCGGAATCACAGATTCGAGGAGCAGAGATTTCTGCTCCTTTTTCTGTGTCAAGATGTTAGCTGATGTCGGGACATTAGGCACAGATCCAGCCAAATTCTGCGGGTTACGCACATTGCAATCCGATAAAATCGGGTGAAATCCGATGCAATTCTCCTCGCCCAACAATTCCAATCCCAAACGAAGAGAGAAGTGTGTGACCAACTTTTGCATTCTTCAAAAAAGGTTACGACTTTTTACCAAAACACTTGCGTGTATGGAATAGTGATGTTATGTTTGCAGTGTATAAAACGCTTTGCCACAGTGTGTTGCATTGTTTCAAGTGAGTTTGCAACGCTGTGCAAGGAACAAGGAAAACGAACGTAACATAAACTATTGCACCTATGGATAAAAGTACATTCTCGATTCTATTTATTATGCAGAAGGGCAAGCCAAACGCCGAAGGCAACGCACCCATCTTTGCACGAATCACCATCAATCACCAAATGACACATCTTGCAACGCGATACTACCTTCCGCCGGAGCGCTGGCTCTCAAAGGAAGGCCGCACCCTTGGTCGCACCAAGGAGGAGAAGGAGGTCAATGCCTATCTCGACAACCTGCGCGGTCTTATCTTTGCCAAGTACAACGAGATGTTCCTGGCGGGCGAGGTTGTAACGGCACGAAAACTTAAATGTCGCCTAATCTCGAAAGACGAGAAGTCGATGACGCTGCTAGAACTCTTCGATGACTACATCAAGGACTATGCGAAGCTTGTCGGACACACCACATCGAAGATTACTCACGACCGCTATGTGCTTACACGCAAGCGCCTGATGGAGTATATGGAGGCCGAATACAAGCGTTCTGACATCTCGGTAAACGAGGTTAATCCAAAGTTTGTCAATGGCTTTGAGATATTCCTACGCTCGCAGTTCAACCTTTCGACAAACTATGTGATGAAGACCATTCTAAAATTTAAGTCGGTCTATCAGGTTGCCATTGACAACGGTTGGGCGCATAAGAATCCATTTGCCAACTTTAAGTTCCACTACGAGCAGGCTGAGCGTGGATACCTCACAATGGACGAGCTGACACGAGTAATGCAAAAGGCGATGCCATCGAAGCGCTTGGAGCATATACGCGATGTCTTCGTATTTAGCTGTTTCACGGGCCTTGCCTACTGCGATGCGCGAGCACTCACACGCGAGCATATCATCACAGGTCCAAATAACCGCCCTTGGCTTCGCACACACCGCCAAAAGACCTCGACACCGGTAGATGTACCCCTCTTGGATGTTCCGTTGCAAATTTTGGCAAAATATGAGGGTTGTAGCGGCAACGACAGACTGCTCCCAATACCCGCCAATCAGAAGTGTAACGACTACCTCAAAGAGATTGCTGCGATTTGTGGCATCGAGAAACGATTGACCTTCCACCTCGCCCGCCACACCTTCGCAACAACCGTAACGCTGACGAACGGAGTACCTATTGAGTCGGTGAGCAAGATGCTCGGACACCGAAGCCTTAAAACTACGCAGATATATGCGAAGATTGTCAATGACAAGCTCGCCGAGGATATGACAAATCTATCAACCAGACTTCAACACTTAGCAATGTAAACCCTTGGGCTCGACTTCGGTCGGGCCCTTAATATTTAGACACCTATGAAAATTTCAGATGTTACACTACGCACCCGCCCAACCAAAGATGGTCGCTTAGCATTGTATCTCCATTTTAGTCCGGCGATACGCCACCCAGAGACGATGAAGCTTATCCACACCGAACAGCTCGGCATCTATATCTGGGAGCACCCCGCAAATGTGGCTCAACAGCAACACAACGAGGATATACTCATCAAGGCCGAGGTGATACGCTCGTTGCGTGTACAGTCGCTAATAAACGAGGAGTATGGCTTTCTCGACCACCATAAGCGAAACGCAGACTTCGTGGAGTACTTCCGCCATAAGGTGGCTTCTTCGTCAGATAAGAACAGTATGGCTTATCGGCACTTCGTGAGGTTTTGTAATGGCAAGTGTAAGTTCGGGGAGCTGACTCTCAAACTTGGAGAGCGCTATATGACGTACCTGACAACGCAGGCACGAGCAATGAAGCCTCGCTATGAGCGCCTGGGAACAAACACCGCTGCTGCCTATTTTGCCGTCTTTAAGAAGGTGATGCGTATGGCGTACCAGGAACGAATGATACGCGAAAATCTGGCCGACAGATTGGGCGGAATTCCTAAACGCGAGAAGCGCAAGGAGTTCCTAACGCTCGAAGAAGTGAAACAGCTCGCCGCAACACCTTGTCAATACGATGTATTGAAGCGAGCTGCTCTATTTTCGTGCCTTACGGGATTGCGCATCAGCGACATATTGAAGCTGCGCTGGGAGGAGGTTGAGCGTGCCAGCGATGGCGGCTGGTGGATGCGTATCTGCACCGAGAAGACTGAGACCGAGGCGACACTGCCTATCAGCGATGAGGCGCTAGAACTGTGCGGCGAGGTACAGGGCGAGGGTCTGGTATTCGTGGGACTGCGCCGGTGTATGATTCAACACCCACTACACGCCTGGATAAAGGCTGCGGGGATTAGGAAGCATATTACATTCCACTGCTTCCGACACACTTTCGCCACGCTTCAAATCGCACTCGGCACGGACATCTATACGGTCTCCAAGATGCTCACCCACAAAAGCGTCAAAACCACCCAAATCTACGCCGACCTCGTCAACTCCAAAAAACGCGAATCCGCAAATAAGATTTCACTAAAATAGTTTTTTTTACTATATTTGCGCAGTTTTTCATGAATTCCTAATGAATGTTACTATCCCAAATAAGCTAACGCCTGGAGATCGCTATACAAAACAGGCTAAAGATGAAATATCAAAACAGGCTATTTCATTTGTTACTGACGTATGCCAGGAGGCGGAACGATACGAAACTTTGCATACTGATAATATTAAAGATATACAGGTAACCACTACCTCTATAAAACAAGCTGTCAACCAGGTCAGAAATTATGGAACCTATCAAAAAAGTTATAACTTTATTGAGTATTGGTGCCCTGCTATTATGGCCATTATAACGCTAGCACTAGCGATTTTACCAAACGTCGTGTGTGTAACAGTATGGATATACGTAGGACTTGCTGTACTTTATATAATATTTTTAACTATTCAAATATCTGTTCAAATAACTAATAAATTAAGTAAGAAATAATGAGTAGAGAAATGTCATATGAAGCTAAAATGTGGTTTGAAAAAGAATTGCATGATTATCGAGATGAGATTTTATCTCAGGTTTCAACACAAGGTACGGAGAATATCTCTATCGAAGAACTGATTCAAGCAAAAAGAGAAGTAGATTTCTATAACCACATGTACGATACTAGAATAAAAAGGATTAAACAATATCAAAGAATTCTTGTATTCATTGCCCTAACATGTTTACTATTGTTGACTATTAGTTGTATATATTATATGACCGTCAATAATTATCTGGAATTCAACATAGATATAGTTAGCATTATTATTGCTAGCATTAGCATAATAACTGCATTAATCATTTCTTTTATTGGTGTAAGACTGTATTGGGAACAGAGCCATATTCCAGATAAAAGAAAGCTAATAGGCGTGTTTATGTCTAAATGGAGGGCGTTCGAAGATTATATTACCAGGTCGAAAGGACAAGGGAATGAACATGTGTCTATTATTTCTGTTGTCCAAAATCATATTAGCAAACCAGACCCTAATTACCCCGAAAAGCTATGTGATTTTATACGCATTTTAGAGGTGAGAAATAAATTAGTACATAGAGATATAGCGCAATTGTCCGTACAAGATATTAATAGTGCTATTGTAACCGTAGACAAATTAATGTCATACTATAAAGAGGTAATGAAGCAGTAACGTCTTATCACTACCTCATGAGTCGGAACTTAAACCACATACAGACCTGTCTACAAATCAATACTTTGTAAGCCTATCTGGTATAAGTATTCGTATGTACAGTCGTAGTATTCTGGATTCCTCGTTGCGTCACCTGTGTTTCCAACTGGCACTACAATAACCATTCCGAGTCTAGCACGTGTTAATAACACCCGATAACCATTAAGCTGATAATTGCGGTTTCTTTCGTTCATTGTTTTATGCCAGCCACCTCCACTAAAATTGTAAATATCCCATCCAGCACCATTATACCGGAAGTCGGCATCCCATATGACAGCAGTCCAATCTAATTCAAGGCCCTGCACAAAGAACTCTCCGAGAGCTACTTCCAAGAAGTCAGAAGATTCAACATTGGTAGAGTCTCCCAGAAACCAATCTGAGACTTTGTCATAAGTTGTTACCTTTTTAATTTCCAACCCCAGAGCTCTTAAACGTCCGGCTTGAGAAGAGATAAGCAATCCACTGCGCTGGAGTGCTTTGCGTTGCTTGCGCAACCATTGTTTTGCCACATTAAGATCTCGTGTAAGATATAGAGGATAATAATGCTTTATGGATTCATACAATTCCTTGGCTTTTGAAACATCACCATTCAAAAGGTGGTGTACAAAACTTGAAATATTCTCTGCTCTAAAAGAGCGTTTAGATACCGACAAATGAAGGCATGAGCTCCTGGTTACATTAGAGATTCGAGGTAAAATCTCTACCAAATGTTCGCCTGCATATTCTTTACCATATAGCTCATTAGATATATATACATGCCAATGAGGGAAGTGTTTTTCTATTGACTCTACCCATTCGAGAATACCAGCTTCTCCTGTGTTTATCTCTTGACCTCCACCAACTAAACATACAATTACAGCCCAATCAGGCTTTAGGTCCATCGACCAAATTAAGAATCCAGGCTCCGAATACGGAAATGTATCTTCGTTAAGCCACTCGGATTTTCGGTTAAATCGATCGGGGCGGCAAAGCTTGTTCTTATCCCAGGCTCTTTGCGCCTCATCGAAAATGGCAATATGCTCCACCTCATCTGGAGTGTCACCTAAATGGTCTGAGACGATAATTTTACCATCCTTTATATCGGATATTTTTTGCAACGCATTTTTGCGATAGTGGTGAATTAACTGTATGAAAGGGTTGACCTCAGCTTCCGCTCTCTTTTTTGTATATGACCTATCTAAAGCATGCTTGCGCTCATACCTATCGTTAGATAGAGCTGTTCTTAACACCTCTACAAGTGGACCATTACCAGAAAGAAATACCGCTCTATCTTCTTGTTGGTTGACTGCAATATCTAGACCTACTAATGTTTTTCCCGCACCCGGAACACCTGTTACAAAACATATTGACTTCTGGTGATTCTCTTTGCTTGTTTTTATTACATCTAGTATATAATCAGTTGTTTTTAGTCTTTCTATTTCGTCAGCTTTGCAATTCTGAATATCTGCAACACCATGTGTATTGTATAAATTTATAGCAGCCTCTATAATAGTTGGAGATGGATTGTATCTTCCATATTGCCAATTGTCTATCCAATCGTAATCTACAACATCCGAGCTGTGTGTGGAAAGGATGCTTTGAATAGTAGTGTAAATTTCTGCTGGCGTAATAACAATTGGCGAATATACCTGCTCACCTTTGTCAAACGAAGACTTATAGCAACTAGATCTCTTAGTAACCAGCATCGGTACAATAATACTATGCTGAGATGTCTCGTGGAAGAACTTCAGTCCTAATGCGTAGTCCCACGCCTGATTTATGGCTGATGTAGAGGCGTCACCATTAAATGTTTTGAATTCTAGAACGAAAATGCAGTTTCCAGATAATACTATACAATCTACTCTTTTACCTAATCGTGGAATTGAATACTCAAAAATAATGCGCCCTTCTAGTGATATGAGTTCTTGTTGGAGTATTTCAATCTCAGACAACCATGCATCTCGCTGATTTCTGTCAATATTTCGGTGATCATCTGATTTGAAGATTTGCCCTAATACAGTATCTGCATTTGAAGAGACAAACTTAGAAATCGTTTCTGAGTAGTAGTTCATAGTTAGTCTTTTTACGGCATGATATACCCTTTATCCTCGGCTTTCTCAACGATCTTTAGAAGTCGTTTACATTGTGCAGCTGTTGGCAGTGAGTATTTGCGAATATATTCTGCTATACTACCAATAAATGCTACATCTCCGTACGAGATAATATTCTCCCTGGAGAGGTCGTTACATACCTTTTGCCAATAATCTGCGCCAAGATTAAAAATCTCGACTGAGGCGTCAATATTGCTATTAAACTTGCGTTCTTTTTTTGCGGCAGCTTCTTCTTGCTTTATCTCACTCTTAGAGATAAGTGTTGATAAGAATTCATTCGACAAAGACCACTCAAGATTCTTACACTTGGTCCAAGTATCAGCTTTACGTGCCATACTGCGAACAAGACCACCTTGCGCCTCTTTCTCGAAAAAGTTGTGAACACTATGAGCTATGCGCATAAGTTCTCTCTCCAAGGCTGGATACATTTCCTGCTTCTGCCAAATTAGTTTCCAGTCCAAGTCCATGTTCTTCGGTAACATGCTCATTAGCTTAGCAATGGCGTATGGAATAATTTGGGCTTTATTACCACCCGTAGGATACCAATCTGCCTTATTGATACGTCTATCCAATGAATCAAATATAATAACCGAGCACACACATTTAGCAAAGTACACCTCATTGATACTCTCTTTCGATGTCTCGTATATGTTATCTATTGTCTTTGCAAAACGAGAGAAGTTTATTGCCGAGCTCTGACAAACCTCATGAGGATTCAT
>JAZOOI010000024.1:0-66499 GCA_045654925.1 Alistipes sp.
CAGTTTCAGCAGCCTTTCTGCACCAATAAACAGCCTCTGCATACTGCTGCTGGCCAAAATAGAATTCGGTCAAACTCTTCATTGAATCTATTAGACCACCATCTGCAGACCTCTTATACCACTTGATAGCCTCCGTATAATTCTGAGGCACACCCTCTCCAGTGGTATATAGATAGGCGAGATTGTGTTGAGACATAGCATGTCCATTGTTTGCAGCAATAGTTAAAAGTTTCGCCGCCTCAGCATGATCTTGAGGCACACCATAGCCCAAGTAGTAACAACAACCCAAATCTCCTATAGCCTCATCATTGCCTTTTTCTGCTGCCATACGAAGCCACTTAACAGCCTCATCATAATCCGCCGTAACACTTTCGCCATTTAAGTAGTGACTACCCAACTTGGCCTGAGCCTCTACATCACCACTCAATGCACGCGATTTAAGTTCATCAATCGACTGAGCCGACAAGCTACCAACACATAGCAACATTGCAGCAATTAGGATTAATCTTCTCATAGTAATATGGTTTTTAGATTTGTTATCTTTGCAAAACACCACGAATCTACCCATCCCTCAAAGATACAGGGATGCGTTATGCAAATTTAACAAAATTATTTCAAACCTCCAAGCCTTAGGCCCACCATTTTATACAAAATATTTCCGTACAGACGGTTAGCATAAAAATATATGAGGCTATCAATAACACATATTGAATAGCCTCATATTGTGATAGTTACAAAGCTGCCAATGTAGGCAATCCTCTATCGCTTCTCATCGACGAAATGCTCCAACGACTTCATAATGTTTCTCGAGTGAAGAATCATAGTCTTGGTCTCGGTCAATATATTGAAGAAGAGCATATTGGCCGATGATGAGCCGCCAGTATCACGAAGACGTCGCAGCTGGTTCTGCATAACCTCATCAATAAGGTCGAACATCTCGTCACGCTTATTTAGGATTACCTCCATACTATCGAACGAGCGGGTGCGAAGCATAGTGTTGATCTCGCCAAAGATCTCCTCCACACGATCGTTGATGCACTTGAGGTCGTAGACCTGCTCCTTAGTAAGGCCCGAGTGGTTATTGTCAACATGCTTGTAGCAGGGGCGTGTGATGTGTAACAACGCCTTGCTGGTCTCCGAGATGTAGTCCACAACCTGAACATAGAAGTGGCCAGTGTTGACGTCGCTCTCCTTGAGGTCGCTGAGTAGTGGCATGATGTCGTACTTCTGCTGACGTGTCGACTGGAAGAACTCCTCCGATTCGGCCACCATATCCTTCAGCACCTTTCTGTTCTCCTTGAACACCGCAACGATAATACGGTCGTATATCATCGTCACGCGCTCCATCGATGCACAAACATGCTCTGTGTACTCGATGAGTGCCTCCTCGGGGCTACGCTTTAGGGTGTCGACAATCTTGGCTGTTGGCAACTCCTCTTCCTCGTCAGTAGACTCGGGCTTGCTCTTCTTGAAGTTGCTCTTGATGATAAGACCGAGGCAGATAATGGTGATGCCGATGATTGCGGGGGTGCCACCATATACAAGTGCAAGGGTCACACCAAGGGCAATGAGGAAGCCACCCACTGCGGTGACGAACCATCCCATGATTACGGTCATAACGCCTGTGATGCGATATACGGCGCTCTCGCGGCCCCATGCTCTATCGGCCAACGACGAACCCATAGATACCATGAAGACAACATATGTTGTTGATAGTGGCAACTTGAGCTGTGTACCTATAGAGATGAGGATTGCTGCTGCTGTGAGGTTCACCGTAGCACGTATAAGGTCGTAGTTTACATCGCCACGCTCCTCGGCGCTCAGAGGGATAAACCTATCGTCGATGAACTGGCTTACTCTTCTTGGTGTGATTGCCTCCACAGCGCTACTCATACGGCGTGCAGCACGCACGATGCCTCGTGATATTGGCGATGCCTCGGCATTGATGCTCGATGTCTCATCCTGTGATGATAGCTTACGCTCGGTCTCGATTACGCGCATTGCCTTCTTCGAGGTGAAGAGGGTGATTACCATCACGGCACCCGCAGCACACATGATGAAGAAGTTGGCGGTTGTTGGGTTGGCAAGGCTCGACATAGACTCGGGTGCTGAGCCAGCCTCCTGGGCAATCATATATGAGTCGTAACCAGCATATGGCACACCGATGAAGTTAACAAGGTCGTTACCCGCAAATGCCAATGCCAACGAGAAGGTACCCGCAAGGATAGATACTCGCAAGATGTTGACCTTGAAACGCTGCAATATGAAGAGTATTGCCGAGCTTCCTGCCCACAATATTACGAGTGCCAAGAAAGTGTTCTCGTTCACAAAGTTGGTAATATCGGCGGGGATAAGTCCCGAGCTCTTGAGACCCTTGAATACCGTGAAGAAGATGATGCCGGCGAGGGTGATACCGCACCATAGAGCACCATAGCGGTTGAAAATCTTGTTGTAGCGGAACGAGAAGATGATGCGCGATATGTACATCAGAAGGTGTCCTGTGAAGAATGCGAGCACCACCGATAGCAAGATACCCGATACGATACCGAGGGCATTAGCCGAGTTGATGTAGTCGCTTATGGCATAGGCTGAGTCGCCACCCCAGACGTTGTATAGCGCGAGGGCGAGTGCCGAGCCGAGCAAGCCGAAGACCAACGATACGGTGGTTGATGTTGGCAGACCAAGGGTGTTGTATATATCCAGGAGGATGATGTTCGAGAGCATCATACCGAGGAATAGCACCATAATCTCTTCGTAGCTAAATAGTTCGGGGTAGAAGACACCGCTACGTGCTACATCCATCATGCCGCTCGAGGTCATCACGCCGACCATGACGCCGATGGCTGCCACGCTGAGGATTACATTTTTCTTGGCTACCTTTGAGCCAAAGGCCGAATTCAAGAAGTTGACCGCATCGTTGGAGACACCAACGATGATACCCATTACTGCAAGAAGTGCAAGGGTTATGACTATAAACAGGTCCATAAAAATAGAATTTGTTTGGGCAAATATAGCATATAATTGTTACAAACCTGTTACAAAAATGTAATATTGTTACAATTTATGCTCCTTCCACCTCGTTACAATATAAACATAAGTGTGTATGTAAAAAGTGGCTCGCAAATTTGCTTATTCAACTATTTTTGACTAAATTTGCATCTATTGAAGTGAAATACTGCTTATGACTAACTATCGTATTTTGGTTGTCGACGACGAGGAGTCGTTGTGCGAGATATTGAAGTTTAACCTTGAGCGTGAGGGTTATAGTGTCGATGTTGCCTATAGCGCCGAGGAGGCTTTAGCTATGGATATCTCCTCCTATGACCTTGCTATATTGGATGTTATGATGGACGAGCTCAGTGGCTTTGGCCTTGCTCGCATCCTCCGTAAGCGCCCTAATACGGCATCCTTGCCCATAATCTTCTGCTCGGCATTGGATGGTGTGGACGATAAACTTAAGGGTTTCGATATCGGTGCCGACGACTATATTGCTAAGCCATTCTCCGTTGCGGAGGTCATCGCTCGTGTGCGTAGTGTGTTGCGTCGCACATCGCAGCGTAAGCCCGTGCAGGAGCCTGTGGCCGATAGTGGCGTAATAACATTCGAGGGTCTTGTTGTAAACACCCTAAATAAGACGTGCAGCGTAGATGGCGTGGAGGTGTCGCTGACGCGCAAGGAGTTCGACATATTGTCGTTGTTGCTGAGCAATAGGGGCACTATACTCTCGCGTGAGCATATCATGCGCCGCGTGTGGAGCGATGAGGTTGTAGTCCTCGACCGCACCATCGATGTTAATATCACACGCATGCGTAAGAAGTTGGGCGAATATGGATCACACATAATAACACGTACAGGATATGGCTATGGATTTGAAGCGTAAGGTATCACTACGTCGTAGTGGAATGTTTCTACTATTGGCACTGCTTATTATCTCTCTTATAGGCGGCGTAATAGTTCATCGTTACTCGTTTGTTAACCGTATATCGGGCCATGAGCACCTCGACGAGGGACTCTTCTATGCTATTATATTGGTTGCGGTGCTTGCCTCGGTGCTCGCCATAGTCTTGTCTATGCGTTTCAACCGCAATATGCGTAACCTCAAGCGTGTGGCTAACGCCATGGAGGAGGGTCGCGATGTCGAGATTAGGGACTTTGCCAACGATGAGCTTGGCGACCTCTCGCGCCATATTATCGACCTCTATGAGCGTCTTCGTCAGGCATCCTCGGATATCGAGTTGGAGCATGACAGGACACTACATGAGCAGCAGGAGAAGCTACGCATCAAGCGTCAGCTAACCAACAATATAAACCACGAGCTTAAGACCCCCGTGGCGGCTATCCAGGGTTATCTCGAGACGATGATTGCCAACCCCGATATGACCGATGAGGAGCGTAAGACATTCATCGAGAAGTGCTATGCCAATAGCCAGCGACTCACGCAGCTGCTCACCGACGTATCAACCATCACACGCCTGGAGGATGGCAGCAGCCATATAGAATGTGAGAGTGTCGACCTGCGTGGCATCATCGACGAGATAGCTGCCGACGTAGCCTTGTTGCCCGTCGAGCGCCAGATGCGTGTCAATGTCAACCTCCCCTCGCCAATGCTTGTTAGGGGTAACTCGTCGCTCCTGATGTCGATATTCAAGAACCTTACGGATAACGCCTTGGCATACTCGGCAGGCCGCGACATATTCATCAACCTCGAGTCGTCGGACGATAAGTTCTATACCTTCACCTTTGCCGACAATGGCATTGGCGTGGACGAGGAGCATATAAACCACCTCTTCGAGCGCTTCTATCGCATCGATAAGGGACGTTCGCGTAAGCTCGGTGGCACAGGCCTCGGCCTCGCAATTGTCAAGAATGCAGTATTGTTCCATGGCGGTGACATCTCTATTGCCAACCGCCGCACAGGAGGCTTGGAGTTCAAGATTACACTCCCCAAGGCGTAGTTGTTTATGGAGATTAAGGAGTTTAGGGAGTTTAAGGAGGATGTTGTCTGCGCCTCCCTAAATTCCCTAAATTCCCTAACTTCCCTAACGGCCGCTCTCTCTCTCTAACTTCCTTAACGTCCGCGCCCTCTCCGCACCTTGTGAGATGCCCACATTGCTATGCTCCTCGGCATGACGGTGCATACAAGAGTACGTCATTGCGAGGAGGGCTCTGCCCGACGTGGCAATCTCTGTGGAGGACCGCTACTAAAGAGAGCGTCATTGCGCAGCGTTCACCGTTCACCGGTTCATTTTCCCTATCATAATGAACGAGTGAACGGTGAACGTCCCTCTTCCAGGGGTTATCAGTGTAGTATTGTATATGTGTACACATATCAATATATATATACTCTATCATTGATATATACATCTATATATATAGATATATATATTATTATATGTATCAATGTAACGTGTAAACGACCCTTTACGATGACACTGAGGACATACATATCGAGTACTACGCCCTCTATATCTCTCAAGTTGATATCTATAACTACTATCCATATTGATACTATATTATATGTTATTGATATAATTATTAAGCGTACACCGTTCATTATGATAGGGAAAATGAACGGGTGAACGGTGAACGATTACTCCTCTTCACGTAGGAGTTTCATCACAGACGTTTTGCTCTTGTAGCCAAGTGCTTCAGCAATTTGGCTGTAGCTCATTCCCTCGCTCTTCATCGAGTAGATAAGCTCGTAGCGCTCCAGCTCTTCAGCCTCCTTATCGGGGTTTCGCTCCCTAAGCGCAGCAAATGGTACACGTGCGCCTGTGGCCTCGAAGTTAAGAGCATATACGACAAATAGATGTGATACATGGGTATCTTTTTGAGTACCTACAATAGATGTTGACAACAGTCTCTCGAGTAAAATATGGGTGTCTTTTTGAGTACCTACGATAGGTGAAGTGACATAGTGTGCAGGTGACACACGGGTATCTTTTTGAGTACCTGCATCATCAGCAAAAACACTATTACAACAAACATCATGGGTATCTTTTTGAGTACCTGTGCATTTGTGGCATTGCGGATTTAAAGGGGTGTAACCCACACAGGTACTTTTTTGAGTACCCACAACAGATGGTGGTCACTGACTCCGCACAAGGATGTGGGTACCTTTTTGAGTACCTGCATCATCAGCAAAAACACTGTACGCCCCAATATCTTGGGTATCTTTTTGAGTACCTATGACAAATGGCAGTGACAGAGGGTCGTGCAGAACGCGGGTATCTTTTTGAGTACCCGTGTTATCAGTAAAATACTGTACGTCCCAACATCTTGGGTGCTTTTTTGAGTACCTACTATGTAGCTCCCTCGCCGTCATGCCGAGGAGCATAGCGACGTGGGCATCTCACAGAGGCGTGGACAGAGCGCAGCCGTTAAGGAAGTTAGAGAGTTTAGGGAAGTTAGGGAGAGCGCAGACATCTTCTCCTTAAACTCATTAAGTTCCTTAAACTTCTTAATTCTCTCTTTGAGATTGCCACGGCTTGTGCCAAGCCTCGCAATGACGGGCTCTTGTATGGCGGCGACCCTCACGTCATGCCGAGGAGCATAGCGACGTGGGCATCTCACAGAGGCGCGGACAGAGCGCAGCCGTTAAGGAAGTTAGAGAGTTTAGGGAAGTTAAGGATGGCGCAGCCATCTTCTCCTTAAACTCATTAAGTTCCTTAAGCTCCTTAATTCTCTCTTTGAGATTGCCACGTCGGGCAGAGCCCTCCTCGCAACGACGGGCTCTTGTATGGCGGCGACCCTCGCCGTCATGCTGAGAAGCGTAGCGACGTGGGCATCTGTGAGAAAAATTACTCATTACTCACCACGAATTAAAAAAGGTGTGCCCCAATCGGAACACACCCCTTTTTTAGGCTCGACGATGCTTACTTCATCTGCATGTAGAGCTCGTGGTACTTGTTGTACTTATCCATCATGCCGTCCAAGTCACGAACACGGTAGCACAACTGGTTGAGGTACTCAACAGCTGCGAAGTCTGTTGGGTTTGCCTCGTAAGCCTTCTCCAACCATGGAATAGCCTCCGCGAAGATAAGGTTAATCTTTGCGTTCTCAACACCATACTGCTCGTAGTCGATATCGGTGTTGCTGTTCAAGGTTGTAAGAGCTGCGTTAGCCTTCTCGATGATGAAGTAGCCAGCGTAGAAGTTAGGCTCATACTCGTTAGGGCGCAACTCGGCACACTTCATGAACGATGCTACGCACTCGTCGTAGTTCTTCAATGCGTTGTATACGCGGCCACGGCCAAACCAAAGGTCATAGTTTGTAGGATCATCCTTGAGTGAGTTCTCAATCATCTCAACAAGCTCTGCTGGGTCACCAACACCCTCCTCAGCAGTGTAGAACTGCATGAGACCATCGAGGATTGTGGTGTTCTTTGGGTAGAGCTGGATACCTGTGAGCAACGCCTCCTTAGCCTTAGCAAGGTAGAACTCGCGGTCTGCCTCCTTCTGGCCATAGTAGCAGTGGAAGAGGTAGTAGTAGATGTTACCAGCCTCGTCGGCATAGCCTGTGCTGAGAGCCTTAGAGATAACCTCCTCGCCCTTCTTGAATGCTGCCTGTGCCTCCTCGCCAGTTGTTGACGATGCGGTGATAGCATACAACATACCAGCGTTGAAGAGTGAGTTAGCATCAGCGCCAAGTGATGGAACGATGCTCTGTGCGCGATATGCAAGCTCGAAAGCCTCGGCAGCCTCCTTCACCTTGCCCATGTTGTTGAGGGCGTCGCCCTGCTCCATAAGGCTGTTTACAAGAGGTGCTGCGCCAGCAGCAATCTTAGACTCCTGCTTAGGGTCCATGGCATATGCCTTCTCGTAAGCCTCGATAGCTGTGATTGCGAGGTTCTCGGCAACGGCCTTCTTCTGGTTCCAACCCTGGATCATGCCGTTTACGATATATACATCAACATACTCGTAGCAAACGACTACGGCCTGCTGACCAGCGAACTCACCGTAGAAGGCGTCGAGTGGCTGACCAACGTTCATCATGAGCACCTGCTCGGGCACACCGCGGCTAAGCTCCTTTGTAGGAACGATGAATGCGTTAGTGTAGGCGTTAGCATAAGATACCCATGTTGCAGCCTTGGTATTCTTCTTAGGATTGGCAATGTCTGCCTCAGCCTTCTCGAGCTTCTTGAGCTCGGCAGCGGTGTTTACACGCTGTGCATTTGCTGTTGTTGCTGCAAAGGTGAGCAACGCTACAGCCAAAAATAGTACTTTCTTCATAACTCTTTTATTTAGTTTTTTGTTGTTATTCTCTCTACTCCTCCACCTGAGCCTCGGTTGCTGTGCCCTCGGCCTCGGTGGCGATAATTGAGCTATCTATCTCCTCCTCATCGTTCTTGGGCACTGCTGTCACAGAGGCTATGGAGTCACCCTCGCGGAGGTTGATTACACGAACACCCTGTGTCGCACGTCCCGCAACGCGAATCTGGTCGGCAGAGGTGCGGATTGTGAGACCTGAACGGTTGATAATCATCAGGTCGTTCTCGTCGGTTACAGCCTGGATAGAGATTAGCTTACCCGTCTTCTCTGTAACGTTGATGGTCTTGACACCCTTGCCGCCACGGTTGGTGATGCGGTACTCGTCGAGGTCGGTACGCTTGCCATAGCCATTCTCCGAAAGAACCAATACATCCTGCTCAGAGTTAGGCTCGATGGCTATCATGCCGATAACCTCGTCGGTATCCTCGATAGAGATAGCACGAACACCCGAGCTGACACGACCCATAGGACGTACTGTAGACTCGTTGAAGCGGATGGCGCGACCCTCACGTGCAGCAATCATGATCTCTGCGTTGCCACTTGTGAGCTTAACCTCCAACAACTGGTCCTCCTCTCTAATAACGATTGCCTTAACGCCATTAGTACGTGGACGTGAATAATCCTCCAATGTTGTCTTCTTGATGATACCACGCTTGGTACACATTACGAGGTAGTTATTCTCCACGAACTCCTTGTCGTTGAGGTTCTTAATGTTGATGTATGCGCGTACCTTGTCGCCAGGCTCTATCTGGATGACATTCTGTATTGCGCGACCCTTCGATGAGCGTGTGCCCTCAGGTATCTGGTATACCTTGAGCCAGTAGCAGCGACCCATCTCGGTGAAGAACATCATTGTGTTGTGCATTGAGGCTACATAGATATGCTCTATGAAGTCCTCATCGCGTGTTGCGCTACCCTTGGCACCTACGCCGCCACGGTTCTGTGTGCGGTACTCGGCAAGAGGCGTGCGCTTGATATATCCCATATGCGAGATGGTGATAACCATGTCGTCATCGGCATAGAAGTCCTCAGGGTTGAACTCCTCAGAGGCGTAGATGATCTCCGAGCGACGCTCATCGCCATACTTCTCCTTGATCTCCAAAAGCTCATCCTTGATGATCTGCATCTGGAGGTTCACATCGGCAAGCACTGCCTTGAGGTAGTCGATGGTCTTCATAAGCTCTGCCTGCTCCTGCTCCAAGGCCTCACGCTGCAAGCCTGTGAGCTGACGTAGACGCATCTCGAGGATTGCCGCTGTCTGCAACTCCGAGAGGCCGAAGCGCTCCTGGAGACGCTGGCGTGCCTCGTCGGTAGTCTTCGACGAGCGTATGATGTGTACCACCTCGTCGATGTTGTCCTGCGCTATGAGCAGACCATTTACGATGTGTAGACGCTCCTCCGCCTTCTGAAGGTCGAAGCGTGAGCGACGTATGATAACATCGTGACGGTGGTCTACGAAGTGGTGGATAAGATCCTTGAGGTTCAATAGCTGTGGACGTCCATTCACCAAGGCGATGTTGTTCACTGCGAACGACGACTGAAGTGGGGTATTCTTATACAAGGTGTTCAACACTACGCTTGCCACAGCATCCTGCTTGAGGATGATGACAATACGCATACCCGAACGGTCAGACTCATCGTTGATATATGATATACCCTCAATCTTCTTCTCGTTGATAAGGTCGGCAATCTTCTTGATCATCTCGGCCTTATTTACCATGTATGGTATCTCGGTGATGACGATGCACTCTCGGCCCGATGCAGTGTGCTCAATCTCGGTCTTTGCGCGCATAACCACACGACCACGACCTGTGAGCAACGCCTCCTTCACACCCTCGTAGCCATAGATGATGGCGCCAGTAGGGAAGTCGGGACCCTTAACATAGTTGAGCAACTCCTCGCACTCGCACTCGGGGTTCTCGATATAGGCGCAGCAGGCGTCAACAACCTCCGATAGGTTGTGTGGTGCCATGTTGGTGGCCATACCTACCGCAATACCGCTTGCGCCATTTACAAGCAATAGCGGAATACGTGTAGGGAGTACTGTAGGCTCCTTGAGCGTATCGTCGAAGTTAAGACCCCAGTCGATGGTCTCCTTCTCGATATCTGCCATCACCTCGTCAGTAATCTTCTGCATACGTGCCTCAGTGTAACGCATTGCCGCTGGTGAGTCGCCATCCATAGAACCGAAGTTACCCTGGCCCTCAACCAAAGGATAGCGCATCGACCAATGCTGTGCCATACGCACCATGGCCTCGTATACTGAGCTATCGCCATGTGGGTGGAACTTACCGAGCACATCACCGACGATACGAGCACTCTTACGTGTAGGCTTGTCGTGAGTGAGGTTCAACTCAGCCGACATATCGTAGAGGATACGACGATGTACTGGCTTTAGACCGTCGCGCACGTCGGGCAGTGCACGCGACACGATTACCGACATCGAGTAGTCGATGTATGCCGCCTTCATCTGCTCTTCGAGGTTCACCTGGACAATGCGTCCAGTTAGACCTGTTGTGTTTTCAGCTTCTGTCATCTTTAAATACTATTTCGTGTTTCTATTGTTTTGCTCTGTTGTCCTATATATATAATATATATAGGTGTGCAAAATTACGCTATATTTTCGATTTAAGCAACTTTTCGACACGAAAAATTGGGGTTGGATAACCTCTTTTTCCTAAAATATCGCCGTAATGCCCCTTTTTAGCCGTTTTGAGCGCATTAAATATTTCTGCCGACAGGGTGACGGATACAAAGAGGGAGAGAACGGAAATGCTCCATTCTCTCCCTAAACGCGGGGTGATGATGTGTTAGATGATATCGAACGCAATCTTCATCATGTTGGTGAACGATGTCTGACGCTCCTCGGCCGAGCATGCTGTGTGGTGCACCAATGAGTCCGATATTGTGCATATGCAGAGCGCACTCTTACCTGCGCGTGCAGCATTCATGTAGAGTGCTGTCGCCTCCATCTCAACTGCCAATACGCCCATCTTCTGCCACTGCTTCCAGCTCTCAGCGTCGTCGCCATAGAATACATCGCTGGCGAGGATGTTACCCGTGCGGTAGGGTATGCCGAGCTCCTCAGCCTTGGCTGCCGCAGCGCGCAAAAGCTCGAAGTCGGCGATAGGTGCGAATGTGCCTGGGAGGTTAAACTGTGCTCCGTAGTTAGAGTCGGTGCATGAGCCCATGCCGAACACCACGTCGCCGAGGTTCAACGATGGGTCGAAGGCGCCTGCTGAGCCACAACGAATGATGCGCTTAACATCGTAGAAGTTGAACAACTCATAGGTGTAGATGCCAATAGATGGGATGCCCATGCCGTGGCCCTGTACCGATACACGCTTACCCTTGTAGGTACCTGTGTAACCGAGCATGCCACGAACGTTGTTATACTGAACGGGGTTCTCCAAGAAGTTCTCGGCCATAAACTTAGCGCGCAAAGGGTCGCCCGCCATAATCACTCTGTCGGCCACTTCGCCCAGCTGTGCTCCAATATGAGGAGTAGGAACTTTACCTGCCATAATGTTATATTTTACGATTTGTTTGTACTCTTTATATCCATACAAAGTTAATACAAATCTTTCGTATGCCCAAGTGTGACGCTCTTTTTCTTGCAAAAAAAGATTATCTTTGTCTTCGCAAATGGCAATATCTATGAAAAAAAGAGTCTTCCTTACTGGTGCAACAGGCGTCATGGGCTCTGCAGGCCTTGGTGAGCTTGTTGCCCGACGAGATAAATATGATATTACGGTGTTGGTGCGTGATACCAAGCACAACCGTGCCAAAATGGCTAAGTATGGCGATGCTATACGTGTGGTGTGGGGCGACCTTATGAACTATGATGATGTGCTTCGCGCAACCTCGGGTGCCGACTATGTTTTGCACGTAGGTGGCATGGTCTCACCAAGTGCCGATTATAGGCCTAAGAGCGTTCAGGTGGTGAATGTTACAGCTGCCGAAAATATAGTCAAAGCCGTTAAGGCACAGCCTAATAGCGATGCTATTAAAGTTGTATATATAGGCAGCGTGGCGCAGACAGGCGATAGGCGTGAGCCTCTCCATTGGGGACGCACGGGAGACCCAATCTTCCCCTCGATGTTCGACTACTACGCCATCTCTAAGTGTCGTGCCGAGCGCATCTTTGCCGAGTCGGGATTGAGGTATTGGGTGAGCCTCCGTCAGTCGGGAATCCTCTATCCTGCTATCCTCAAAAATATGGACCCCATAATGTTCCATGTCCCCATCCGTGGTGTCTTGGAGTGGGCGACGGTAGAGGACTCGGGACGACTCCTTGCCAATGTATGTGGCGACGATGTGCCCGAGGAGTTCTGGTGTAGGTTCTATAATATTGGTAGTGGTGCGGAGTATCGTCTCACGAACTACGACTTCGAGTGCTACCTTCTAAAGTCGATAAACTGCCCTCCACCCGAGAAGATTTTCGATGCTAAGTGGTTTGCTACGCATAACTTCCACGGTCAGTTCTACTTCGACTCCGATAAGCTCGAAGAGTATCTCCATTTCCGTGCTAATGTGCCTGTTGCTGAGTACTTTGTCCAGATGGCAAGACAGCTGCCGTGGTTCTATTCGTTGGCAAAGATTGCCCCCGCCTTTGTGATAAAACCCGTCATGCGCCATATTGCCAAAGATAAGACCTTCGGCACTCTCGGCTGGCTTAAGAGGGATGATGAGGAGCGTATAAGGGCCTACTTCGGCTCGCGCGAGGAGCGTGAGGCTATCGGCACGTGGGCGCAGATGAGCGATCTCCACCTCGCCGATGAGGCTACTGCCGAGCGCCTCGACCACGGCTACGATGAGACCAAGCCCCTCGCGGAGTTGGATATTGAGGATATGCGCCGTGCTGCCGCGTTTAGAGGTGGTAGATGTTTGTCGGAGAGTATGACCACGGGTGATATGCGTACTAAGCTACTTTGGGAGTGTGCCTTTGGCCACCGCTTCGAGGCGTCGCCCACCCTGGTGCTTCTTGGTGGTCATTGGTGCGAGGAGTGTATGCCCGCCCCCTGGCGCTACGACGAGGAGGCTGAGCGTAACCCCTTCCTTGCCCAGGTGTGGGGTAGGATGCACCCGCTGCGCGATGATGAGAGGCCGACAACCTACGGCACCGCCACCCCTGGGGATTATAGGTAGGAGAAAGAGCGCGGACATTAAGGAGTTTAGGGAATTTAGGGAGAGCGCAATCAACCTACCCCTTAAACTCTCTAACCTCCTTAATCTCCCTAAACCATAATTACTAATTATTTTATTTGATGTGTTGCATTTCTCAAAGAATATTCGTATCTTCGTACGATTAATTTACTTCGTGCAACGAAAAACTAAAAACTACACTATATGAACCATCAGTTTACTGCCGAGGAGCGTAAGGAGATTATCGCCCTCATGAATCGTGAGATTATCCCAGCCATAGGTTGTACCGAGCCTATTGCCGTTGCGTTGTGTGTGGCTAAGGCTACCGAGGCGTTGGGCAAGCGTCCCGACCATATCGAGGCACGCCTAAGCGCCAACGTGCTAAAGAATGCTATGGGTGTTGGTATCCCTGGCACTGGTATGACAGGTCTCCCTATCGCAATGGCATTGGGTGCTATCGTTGGTAAGTCGGAGTATGAGCTTGAGGTGTTGAAGGATAGCAACGACGAGGCGGTAAAGGCTGGTTGCCAGATGATTGACGAGAAGCGTATTGGCGTATCTCTCAAGGAGAATATCACCGAGAAGCTATATATCGAGATTGAGGTTACGGCGGGCGCTGACCGCGCTGTGGCCACTATCTCTGGCGGTCACACGCGCTTTATCCACGTATCACGCAACGACGAGGTGCTGTTCTCGTTGGAGGGTGCTTCACAGAGCGATGGCGCTGCGGGTACCGCTACTTCTAATGACCCTGAGCTCACCCTACGCCGTGTATGGGACTTCGCCATGACTGCACCATTGGATGAGCTTCAGTTTATCCTCGAGGCGCGTCGCTTGAATATGAACGCAGCCTACGAGTCGTTGAAGGGTAACTATGGCCACTCTATCGGTCGCCTTATGCGCTCGGAGTCGGAGCGTAACATTATGGGTGATACGTTGCACTGCCAGATTGTCGGCATGACAACTGCGGCGTGTGATGCTCGTATGGCGGGTGCTATGATTCCTGTTATGAGTAACTCGGGTAGTGGTAACCAGGGCCTCACCTCTACAGTGCCCGTTGTTGTCTATGGCGAGCAGACCAACGCTTCGGATGAGCAGATGGTGCGCGCCCTAATCCTCAGCCACCTCACCGTTATATATATTAAGCAGAGCCTTGGTCGTCTCTCGGCATTGTGTGGTTGCGTTGTTGCAGCAACTGGCTCATCATGTGGTATCACCTACCTTATGGGCGGTGGCTACGAGGAGGTGTCTGTGGCTGTTAAGAATATGATTGCTAACCTCACAGGTATGATTTGTGACGGTGCTAAGCCATCGTGCGCCATGAAGTGTGCTTCGGGCGTCTCTACCGCTGTGGTCTCTGCCCTCATGGCTATGAATGGCCGCTGTGTTAAGTCTGTTGAGGGTATCATCGACGATGATGTAGATCGCTCAATCCGCAACCTCACCGACATTGGCCGCGATGCTATGACCCACACCGATGCCATGATCTTGAAGATTATGACCTCGAAGAGCTAATTGCTAAGAGTACATATATGCATAAAGGGGGGGGCTAAAAGTAAATTAGCCACCCCCTTCTTCTTGAATTCGACATCTCATTCTTTAGGTCGTCTATTTCATGCTATATGCCTAAGAATAACAAACCCCAGAAGCCGAGCTTCTGGGGTTGTCTTTGTCGTCAGGCGACGTTTTAAATCTCGTTGCAGATTACTTCTGCTCGTTGAGAATGCGCATTGCTGCGTCAAATATAGTAGTATCGTCGAGTGTTACTACGCCTCCATCAGGACCCTGCTCAATATGGATGCCCGCACCAGCCTTTGCATCAAGGTGCTTACCGCCGAAATAGTTACGTACGGTCTCTACATCGATTCCCAACTCATCTGCAATGCGCTGCGAGCTACCACTGGGCAACTTATCTTTAATGCGGCGCAACTCGTTAAATGTGATAATCATAACTTTAAGGGTATTAAGATTAATATTAGTATTACATTGAAATAGTTTCTATTTCCTTTCGCTATGCTAAATTAATACATTTTTTTGAAACTGCCAAAATATCTTGCTAAAATTTTTAAAAAAATCAGCAATCGACATCTTTTATATCTTTTTTGACCACATGATGCCCTCGGTCATACATGGTGCTATTTGGGCCTTATAGCCTAAAACTGCAAAATATTTGCAAATCATTATTGGCATTTGTGAATTGTTTTGTATCTTTGCACGTTATATTTATATATATGTAGCACATGGAGCTTATTACGAATATAATCATCGAGTATCTGAAGCACAACAAACGCCTTGTTGTGCCCAAGCTTGGTGCATTTATCGTAAAGCAGCCAGGCGACAAGATTATCTTCTCGGAGTTTATGCGTGGCGATGATGGTACATTGCGCTCGTTACTCATGGCATATGGCCTGAGCGAGATGGAGGCGAGTGGCATTATCGACCGCTTTGTGTTCGAGATAAGACACGCCATAGGTAAGGGCGATAGCTATACTATCGATAAGCTGGGCCTATTCACTGCTGGCGATAACAACAATATTCTCTTCAAGCAGCAGCGCGAGCCTATCACCATTGGTGGTAATATTAAGCCCCCTGTTGAGAGTCTCAACGAGGCCAAGCGTATGATGCGTAGCACATCTGTAGGGTATGGCGAGCAGCCTATGCCGCGCAAAAGTGTTGCACGACCGCTATATAACAGCCGCAATAGTGGGGTAGATAGTGGCAACGATAACATAAACATAACAAAACCTGAGTCCTATTTGCGAGGTCTCAAATATGAGAATAAGAAGGAGAAGGGACGCGATGACGACTATCGTCGCAAGGGAGGTGTCAATGGTCTGAGTCGTCGTAGTTTGATGATGTTACTCGGCGTGCTAATGCTCCTTGCTATCATCTTCATGGCGTGGTACTTCTGGTTGGGTGATGATGACGATACGTCGACACCTACGTCTGTTGAGAGTGTCGCTGAGCAGCACGATACGTCTGCTTCGCCCGATACGCTTCTTATGTCGGCAGATTCGTTGGCAATTAATGTAGATTCACTCGCCACTGTCGAGAAGAGTATAAAGTAGATATTATGACCGCAAACGAATTACTATCAGTAAAGCAGCGTTTCGGCATTATAGGTAATACCGATGCGCTAAATACCGCCCTTGAGGTGGCCATACGCGTTGCACCTACCGACCTCTCAGTATTGGTTACGGGAGAGAGTGGTGTGGGTAAGGAGTTTTTCCCTAAGATTATCCACGACTTCTCGGCGCGTAAGCACAATAAATATATCCCCGTAAACTGCGGTGCTATCCCCGAGGGTACTATCGACTCTGAGCTCTTTGGTCATGAGAAGGGCGCCTTCACCGGTGCTATCGACAGCCGTAAGGGTTACTTCGAGGAGGCTGATGGTGGTACTATCTTCCTCGATGAGGTGGGTGAGTTACCAATATCTACACAGGTGCGCCTGTTGCGTGTGTTGCAGACGGGTGAGTTCATGCGTGTGGGCTCAACAAAGGTGCAGAAGACGAATGTGCGTGTCGTTGCAGCCACGAATAACGACCTTCTGAAGTCTATCGCTGAGGGTAACTTCCGTGAGGATCTCTACTACCGTCTAAATACTGTACCCATCTCGGTGCCAGCGTTGCGTGAACGCAAGGGGGATATATATATCCTCTTCCGTAAGTTCGCCAGCGATGTTGCCACGCAGTATCGCATGCCAGCAATAACCCTCGATGAGGGTGCACGCGAGCTTCTGGAGAACTACCATTGGAGGGGTAACATCCGCCAGCTGAAGAATGTCGCTGAGCAGATATCAGCCGTGGAGCAGAGCCGTAATATTACAGTAGATATACTACGTCGTTACCTGCCTAATGAGGGCTATACAACACAGCCTATGATGGGTGGCGCGAAGGGTGGATATGAGGATATGACTACCGAGCGCGAGCTCCTATATAAGATTCTCTTCGATATGCGCAACGATATCAACGAGCTTAAGCGTATGATGAGTCAGGCTATGGCTGGTGGTGAGCGCGAGGTGACGGTGCCACCAACGCCCCATCATGAGATTGTGGGACTCCTACCAGAGGCTAAGCACTCGGCATCGCATCGCTTCGAGGAGAGTGAGACGGTTGAGTTTATCGATGATGAGCCACAGCGTGAGATGTCGAAGGAGGATATGCTTCGCGCACAGACTATGCAGGCGCTACGTAATAATAATTTTAAACGTAAGGAGGCTGCGCGCGAGTTATTTATCTCGGAGCGTACGCTCTATCGCCGTATGAAGGCTCTTGGTATTGACGAAGAATAAATGTTGATTATGAAACGATTGATATACTTAATTGTGGCCATCGTTGCCCCTGTGCTGTTGTGTGGCGGTTGTGGCTATAAGGTTACATATAACCTCTCTGGTGGCTCTATACCTCCCGAGGCTAAGACCTTCTCAGTGGCATACTTCCCCAATAATGCGCCTATGGTTGCCCCTACGTTGAGCAATGTGCTTACCGAGGGTCTGCGCGATAAGTTCTCGCGCCAGACACGTCTCCAGCAGGTCGAGGCCGGTGGTGACTTTGCATTCGAGGGCGAGATTACAAACTATACCTCTACAACATCTTCGGTGTCGAGTGGCGACTACGCTCTGCAGAACCGCCTAACCATTACCGTTAAGGTGAGCTTCCAGAATGCTGTTGATCAGACATTGTCGTTCAGCAATAAGACCTTCTCGTCGTATGCAGACTATGATGCTTCACAGCTCCTTGTCGATGTTCAGGATCAGCTTATCGAGGAGATCGTCGACGACCTTGTTAACGATATATATATGGCTGCGGCTGGTAACTGGTAGTAGGGGAGTATGGAGTTGAAAATGGATGATATAAGAGGTGTAGAGCAGATTGTCGAGCGCTATGCGTGGTATGGTGCTGGCCATTTAGCCTTGGTGCGTGCTAAGGGTATTGGCTCTGTAGAGCCTGCAACACGCCTTGTGGCTATGCTCCACCCGTTGGCTGCCGTGCCTATGAGCGAGGTAGATGTGGCTAAGCTGACGCATAAGAGCTCAGATGACCTCATCGACATTTTTTTGCATCGTGGTGGCAAGCGTATAGTTGCCGAGGATGGCGATGCGGAGGATATGTCGATAGCCGATTTTTCGGATGGTGACGATATTGTTAGCGAAGAATTGGCAGAAATATATCTAAATCAGGGGTTATATGATGAGGCAATAGCCACTTATCGCAAATTAAGTTTGGTAAATTCCAAAAAAAGTGTTTACTTTGCGGAACTTATTGAGCAGATAAATAAGAAAAAGAATAAATAACATTAGAGAATAATTAAATTTATAAACTATGTATATCTTTTGCATTATTATGATTTGTATTGCAAGTATCCTTCTAATACTTGCAGTGTTGGTACAGAGCCCAAAGAGCGGTATGGCTGCTAACTTCGGTGCTGCTAACCAGACTATGGGTGTTCGTCAGACTACCGATTTCCTTGAGAAGTTTACTTGGGCAATGGTTGCTGCTATCGTATTCTTCAGCCTTCTCTCAACAACTGCACTTCCTGATCGTGTTGAGTCAAAGAGCGACGATACAACAACTGCTGCTGTTGAGGATGTAGATTTTAAGGAGCCTGAGACTGATGCTGGTTTGGTAACTGAGGAGGCTACAGATGTTGTACCAGAGATCTCTAAGGAGAATGAGAACCTTAAGGTTGTTGAGGCACCAGAGGCTTCAGAGACACCAGAGGCTACTGATGCTCCAGCTGAGTAAGTTAACCAACTTAAGAAATAGAGATGAGGCTATCCGAAAGGGTAGCCTCTATTATTATATATAGGTATGGCCGGCATATAATTTTGTGGTAAAAGAGTTTTTTTTCGTGGATATGTTGCATAATAAAAAAAAATCACTACCTTTGCACCGCATTATGCAAAAATAATTTAATATTTATTGACGTATGAACAATTACGAAACCGTTTTCATTGTCACTCCCGTCCTTTCAGACGCACAGGTAAAGGAGGTTGCTGACAAATTCCAGGGCGTAATCACCGAGAACGGCGGTCAGATTGTGAATGTGGAGAACTGGGGCCTTAAGAAGCTCGCTTATCCTATTCAGAAGAAGACCACTGGTTTCTACTTCCTCGTGGAGTTCACTGGTGAGGGCTCAATCATCAACACGCTTGAGACACAGTATCGTCGTGACGAGCGTATCATCCGTTTCTTAACTTTCAAGCAGGACAAGTTCGCTGTTGAGTACTCTCAGAAGCGTCGTGCTAAGCTTGCTAACAAATCACAGGAGGAGTAAACTATGGCAGAGAACACACAGCAGGGTGCATCAGAGATCCGCTA
Organism: Alistipes sp.; assembly: GCA_045654925.1. Taxonomy (GTDB): domain Bacteria; phylum Bacteroidota; class Bacteroidia; order Bacteroidales; family Rikenellaceae; genus Alistipes. The sequence goes on from JAZOOI010000024.1 coordinate 19,739, forward strand.
TCTCAACCCAGTATCAGTAGACGTTAAGAAGAAGAAGTACTGCCGCTTTAAGAAGCTTGGTATCAAGTACGTAGATTATAAGGATGGTGAGTTCTTGAAGAAGTTCCTCAACGAGCAGGGTAAGATTTTGCCACGTCGTCTCACAGGTACTTCTCAGAAGTTCCAGAAGAAGGTTGCTCAGGCAGTAAAGCGTGCTCGTCACCTCGCAATCCTTCCATTCGTAACCGATTGTATGAAATAATAAAGAGGAGGAGAGAACTATGGAAGTAATTCTTATTAAGGACGTAGAGAACTTGGGCTACGCAAACGACATCGTTAACGTTCGTCCTGGCTATGCAAACAACTACTTGATTCCTCAGGGTTTCGCTAAGGCTGCTACAGCTTCTGCAAAGAAGGTACTTGCTGAGAACCTTCGTCAGCGCGCTCACAAGGACGCTAAGATTCTTGCTGATGCTCAGGCTTTGGCTGAGACTATCAACAACCTTCACCTCACTCTTACAGCTAAGGCTGAGGAGGAGAAGATCTTCGGTGCTATCACCGCTGCTGACCTTGCAGCTGCACTTCAGGAGAAGGGCGTTGAGGTTGACCGCAAGAACATCACTGTTGACTCAGTTAAGACTCTTGGTGAGTTCGAGGCTGTTGCTAAGCTTCACCGCGAGGTAAAAGCTACTATCAAGTTCGCTGTTGTAGCTGAGTAATTTGTTGATAATAGGCCGTAAGGCATATCAATAGTAGGGTTGTCTAACTTATGTTAGGCAACCTTTTTTTCTGTTGTATCTCTCCATTATCCTCCACTTTGGCTCTTAGTCGTAAACATACTATTTAGAACATTGGCTTAAATGGTGCAATAATTTCATTCTATTGTTCGTTTATTCAAAAATTATGTGTAACTTTGTGCGCTTATGTGCATAAGCGCCAACACCAAGAGTGAAGCTATGAAACACTATTTAGGCTATATAATTGCATCGGTAGCGATAACCGCTATTGTTGTGTCGTGCAATGTCGTCAACCAGGCGATCAAGAGCAACGACCCACAATATGCTTATGAGCAGGCACTTGACCTTTATAGCAAGGAGAAGTGGGATCAGGCTTCATCGCTTTTTGAGGCGTGCCGCCATATCTATCAGGGTTCACCTCGTGAGGATTCTTTGGCCTACTATAATGCACACTGTAAGTTCAAGCAGCATAAGTGGGATGAGGCAGCATCGCTTCTCGATGAGCATCGTCGTCGCTTTGGTCGTAGCCCATTTATCGAGGATGTCGAGGGTATGTATGCGTTGTGCTACTACCATATGTCTCCCATGCCAGAGCGTGATCAGAGTGTGACAGCCCAGGCTATTATTGCCATCACGGAGTTCATGTCGCGCTATCCCGACTCGCAGTGGATGCCACAGTTCACCGAGATGCTTGTTGAGTTGAAGGGTCGACTCATGGAGAAGAGCTATATGAATGCTTACACCTACTATAAGATTGGTCGCTATAAGTCGGCTATCGTAGCGTTCAAGAATGCTATCAAGGAGTATCCCGAGACACCTCGTGCCGAGGATATACGCTACTACACCACTGTGTCGGCATATCGCCTTGCGGAGAACTCTATCGAGAGCAAGCAGCTTGACCGTTATCTCGATATGCTCGACCACTACTACACATTCCTTGCGGAGTATCCCGAGTCGAAGCATGTTAAGGAGTTGGAGCGTATGGCAAAGAGCGCTCGTAACTTTATAGATAAGAATCGCACAACAGATAATGAGTAGAAACAAATAAACACTATATAATCATGGAGATTAAAAAGACTGTTCCAAGCAACACTATTACTCGTAAGTTGGTAGACCTTGATACCCCTACAGGTAATATCTACGAGTCAATCAACATCATTGCGCGTCGTGCAAACCAGATTGCTACCGAGCTTAAGACCGAGCTCAACCGCAAGCTTGCAGACTTCTCGTCACCTACCGATAGCTCTGTAGAGGAGACTTTTGAGAACCGCGAGCAGATTGAGATTTCGCGCTACTACGAGCGTCTTCCAAAGCCCGTAATCATTGCTACTGAGGAGTTCCTCGATGGTGAGGTATACTATCGTCACGGCGATAAGTAGTATAGGGCGACATTGTCGCACACACGATTAAGAGTTAATTATGCTTAACGGAAAGCACATAATACTCGGAATAACAGGCAGCATAGCAGCATATAAGGCTGCTATGCTGTGCCGTCTTTTAGTGAAGGAGGGCGCCGAGGTGAGGGTCATCATGACACCTCTTGCAAAGCAGTTTATCACACCTCTTACGATGGCAACGCTATCGAAGCACCCAATCCTCGTGGAGTTCTTCAATCCCGAGAATGGCGAGTGGAACTCTCATGTCTCATTGGGTGAGTGGGCCGATATGCTTCTCATAGCTCCAGCTACAGCCAATACCATCGCTAAGATGACCACCGGTATTGCTGACAATCTATTGCTCACAACCTACCTTTCGGCACGCTCTAAGGTGGCTGTTGCTCCAGCTATGGATCTCGATATGTATGCTCATATCACCACACAGCAGAACCTTGCAACGTTGGCCGAGCGCGGCGTGAGCATCATCGAGCCCGCTGCCGGTGAGCTTGCAAGTGGCCTTGTTGGTAAGGGCCGCATGGCTGAGCCCGAGGATATTGTCGAGCAGGTGAAGGCTATCTTTGGTGGCGACGAAAAAAAAAAGAGCTTAGAGGGTAAGAGCTATATTGTCACTGCGGGTGCCACTATCGAGCCTATAGACCCGGTGCGTTATATCACTAACCACTCGACAGGTAAGATGGGTTATGCCATAGCCGAGGAGCTGGCCTTGCGAGGCGCTTGTGTTAAGCTTATCTCGGGTCGTACAGCCCTTGCTACGCCTAAGGGCGTTGAGCGCATCGATGTCCTCTCGGCTGAGGATATGTACAATGCTGCTGTTCGAGAGTGGGCGAGTGCCGATGGCGGTGTTATGTGCGCTGCTGTTGCCGACTACACTCCTATGAGTGTTGCTGACCGCAAGCTCAAGAAGTCGGATGACGATATGTCTATCCAGCTACGCCGTACTAAGGATATTGCCAAGGAACTTGGCGCAACTAAGGGCGAGCGTGTCCTGGTTGGTTTTGCTCTTGAGACCGACAACGAGGAGGCTAATGCCGAGGGTAAGCTGCAGCGCAAGAACTTCGACTTTGTGGTGCTTAACTCGTTGCAGGATAAGGGTGCTGGCTTCCGTGGCGATACCAATAAGGTGACTCTCATCGACCGTGTGGGTCATGAGGAGCACCCATTGATGTCTAAGCGCGAGGTGGCGGCCATCATTGTTGATAAAATTGAGAAGATAAAGAGATAACAGATGCTAAAGAGCCTAACGATAGAGAACTATGCCCTTATCGACTCACTCTCTGTGGAGTGGGACGAGCACCTTAATATCATTACTGGTGAGACGGGTGCTGGTAAGTCTATTTTGCTTGGTGCCCTGGGATTATTGCTTGGTGCCAAGAATGAGGGTATGGCCACCAAGGACTTGGAGCGCAACTGCGTTATTGAGGCGGTGTTCAATATCGAGGGTCTTGGCTTGAACTCTCTGTTCGAGGATAACGACCTCGACTACGAGCCGGAGATTACCATACGCCGTATTATCACCCCTGCGGGTAAGAGTCGTGCTTTTGTTGGCGATATGCCTGTGCAACTAGCTACCCTCAAGGAGCTTGGCTCACGTCTTGTGGATATTCACTCTCAACATCAAAACCTCATCCTTGCGTCGGAGGAGTTTAGGGTCTCAACCCTTGATACTCTTGCCGATAACGCCTCGCTTCTCGAGGAGTACTCATCGCTCATCGCCGCGCTTGGTGCTTTGCGTACGGAGCATCGTAGGATGATGCAGGATATGGAGGCAGCACGCCGTGATGAGGAGTGGTTGCGATATACCGTTGAGGAGTTCCGCGCGGCAAAACTCAAGGAGGGGGAGCAGGCTGAGACGGAGCAGATGTTGGCAGTCTTGGAGAGTGCCGATAATATAAATGCCGCACTCACCACATTGCGTAATACGCTCGATGATGAGGAACTTGGTGTCTTGGTGTCGCTCGGTCGCTCGGAGCGAGAGTTACAAAATATTGGCGATTGCTACTCTGTGGGTGCGACTATTGCCGAGCGCCTAAAGTCTGTTGTTGCCGAGTTGAAGGATATCAGCGCAACGGCTGCCGAGGAGGTCGAGAAGTTGGATGCCGACCCCGAGAAGCTACAGCGACTTAGCGATAGACTAAATACGATATATTCGTTGGAGATGAAGCATCGTGCTGAGTCGTACGACGACCTGCTGAGAATGGGTGCTGAGTTTGAGACTCGTCTCGCAACGATTGATAATAGCGATAGTGCCCTACGTGAGCTTGAAGAGCGTATCTCGGCACTTGAGGGTGAGTGTAGGGTGGTTGCCGAGCGCATTCGTAAGGCGCGCCAGGGTATTGCGCCACAGCTCGAGAACCATATTATCGACACACTTTCTAAACTCGGCATGGAGGGTACAAGGTTTGTCGTTGAGATTGCACCCACGGAGCAGTTTCTGCCTACGGGTATGGATAATGTCACCTATATGTTCAGCGCTAATGCCACCACAAAGATGGCGGCTGTTGAGCGTATAGCCTCTGGTGGTGAGCTCTCGCGTATAATGCTGGCTATCAAGTCTATGCTTGCTAAGAAGAGCGCTTTGCCTACGGTTATCTTCGATGAGATTGATACTGGCGTGTCTGGCCGCATTGCCGATGCTATGGGAGATATCATTGCCTCTTTGTCATCAACCATGCAGGTTGTGGATATCACCCACCTGCCACAGGTAGCATCTAAGCCTGGTGCCCATTTTGTGGTCTACAAGAGCGAGGGACATACCAACATACGCCGCTTGGATAAGGCAGAGCGTGTCGATGAGATTGCAAAGATGCTCTCCGGAAGTGAAATTTCGGATGCAGCACGCAAACAAGCAAAAATCCTCTTGGGCTAACCCAAGAGGATTTTTAGTTTATGGTCTATATGCTCAAACCTACAATAGTTTTTTCTTTGACGGTATTACCAAGAACTCCTTGAGGTAGAATGGCTCAAAGTAGGCGAGGTCCTCGAACTTACCCGCTGCAAAGGCCTCCTCGGCAAGACGTACAATGCCGCGTGCCGATGGAGCTACACTTACAAACTTGGCATCAGCAATCACCTCGGTGCACTTCTTAGCTCCGTTACCAAAGATAATGAAGGTGTGGCCATCGCGCCACTGGCGATAGCTCTCCTCGGTTACTATCTCGGCGACAACCTCTGATTGTGCACAACCCTCGGTGTTGAATATCTGCGAGTATACCTCCATGCGACGTGCATCAACCATGGGGCATAGGTTAGCATTTGCCCACTCTTCATCCTCAATATCCAATATTCCAGCGTCGTAGTCCTCGCGTGCCACCTCGGTTAGTGCATCGAGAGAGCCTATGGCGATAAGAGGAATGTTGAGTGCGTAGCACATGCCCTTGGCAAACGAGACGCCTATGCGCAATCCTGTGTATGAGCCGGGACCCTTGCCTATGGCTATGGCGTCGAGGTCTGTGGGCTGCACGCCTGTCTCCTTGAGTAGCTCATCTACGAAGAGGGCTACCTTCTTGGCGTGGTCGCGTCCCTCGTCGCTCTCGCGTAGTGCCATGAGCTCACCATCGTTGGCGAGGGCAACGGAACATATATCTGTTCCTGTCTCTATTGATAATATGAGTGCCATATCGTTATCTATTGTGTTTCATTGCTTTGTCCATCTCTCGCTTGGCGTCGTTCTCCTTGATATACTCACGTTTGTCGAACGACTTACGACCGCGTGCAAGGCCTATTGCCACCTTCGCAAGACCTCTATCGTTGAGGAATAGACGAAGACCCACAACAGTGAGACCTCTATCCTGCAGCGAGCGTTGTAACTTGTTGAGCTCCTTGCGGTTTAGTAGAAGCTTTCGGTCGCGCTTAGGGATGTGGTTGTTGCATGTTCCCCATGTGTACTCCGCAATATTGACGTTGCGTATCCATAACTCGTTACGCTCAAAGTAGCAGTATGAGTCCACGAGCGACGCCTTACCCAGGCGCAACGACTTTATCTCGGTGCCAACAAGCACGATGCCTGCGACATACTCCTCGATAATCTCATAGTCGAAGGTGGCGCGCTTGTTACGTATATTTACATTTTTATAATCTGCCATATCTAAATTTTTTACCATCTAAACACCTCTCGGCATAGCTTTTGCCTTGGTAGAGGTAGGTGGACTCGGATAAAGGTAACTAATTCTTTTATCTTTGATATGTTTTACACATCTTTTAAGTTTATTTTCTGTTTGCACACCGCCTCAGCGTAGTGATTACGCGGGCATCCGGGTTCACCCCTTTTTATCGCTAAATCAGTTGCCCTGTCTTATGAGCTATCTCCACACGTGCCTTGTGATACTTCGTTGTGAGCGATAGTATTCGTTGCATCTCCTCGTCGCTAAGGTTCTCGTCATTCAGCTTTGCCGATAGTTCTGCGCTGAGCATGTCTAGCGTGCGTAGCTTGTAGAGCATCATCGCCTTGGGTACAGCCTCGGCAAGTAGCTCGGCGTCGCTCTCTATGTGGATATCCTTCTGCTCCCATATCTTGCTGATGACATAGTTGTCATCCGACGTAAGCAGGTCGATGACGGTGCTGCATACATCGGGGTTGTGGTGATTGACAAAGGTGTGCGTCGGCACCTCCACACCCTCGCCTAACTGCTCCCATAGTTCGCGATAGGCATTGCATATCTCAGAATATATCGGATGTCTAAAGCTAAGACCATCGGCGTCGAGCTCATCGAATATGTAGCTCGCAACGTTGAACGTTAGCACCTCGCGCTCCTCAGTAATATCAAAGTTTATATGTCCCGACTTAAGCAAATACTTTGCAAGGTCTCGCTCTAGTGTCTCTATTGTCGTGCCACCCACCAATGTCTGCTGAGGTATGCCGACACTATCTTGTATTGGCCCATGTAGGGTATGTGTCGTTGCTTGTTGCTGCTCGCGGCGTAGCTGACGGCCGATGAACTCTTGTGCCTCGCGGTTACCTGCAATGCCATCCTTGCGACGTGCCACATCGGCAGCCAATATTTGCTCATCAACAGACATGATGCCCGCACAATACTTTATATACTCTGCGCGCTTTATGGTGTCTGGTATTAGTGATATCGACTCGACCATATCCTTTATGGCTGTTGTACGCTGTTGTGGGTCATTGGTGGCCTCACTGAGCAACAATTGCGCCTTGAAGGCGAGGAAATCCTGTGCATTCTTATCTATATACTCACGAAGCTGCTCCGAGGTATTCGTGCGTGCAAAGGTGTCGGGGTCGTGCTCCTCTGGGAGAAGAACTATGCGCACGTTCATATCCTCCTTGAGGATGATGTCCACACCACGCAATGCAGCCTTGACGCCTGCAGCATCGCCATCGAACATGAGTGTTATGTTGCGCGTAAAGCGGCTAATGAGACGTATCTGCTCCTCGGTGAGCGAGGTGCCCGACGAGGCGACGACATTCTCCACACCCGCCTGGTGCATAGATATGACATCGGCATAGCCCTCTACAAGGATTGCGTTGTCGGCCAGCTGTATTGCCTTCTTTGCAAAGTAGAGACCATAGAGCTCGCGGCGTTTGTTGTATATCTCGCTCTCGGGTGAGTTCTGATACTTCGCCACCTTCTTGTCGGTGCGTAGTGTGCGACCACCAAAGCCTACGACGCGTCCCGAGATGTTGTGTATTGGGAACATCACACGATCGTAGAACCTATCGCGTAGTGCACCATCTGTCTCTCGCTTTATGCTCAGACCTGTCGATAATAGGAACTCCTCTTTGTAGCCTGCCGAGCGAGCATCTGCCGAGAACTGGTCGTTGCGCGAGGGGCAGAAGCCGAGACCAAACTTGTGTATTGTGGCATCACTGAAGCCTCGTGCCGAGGAGAAGTAGCTTAGACCTACGCTGCGGCCCTCTGCCTCGTTGAACATATAGCGCTGGAAGTACTCCGCTGCCCATCCGTTTAGGGTGAACATACTCTCACGGTTGTTGTTGCGCTCTATCTCCTCATCGCTCATTGCCTCCTCCTTTACCTCGATGCCGTAGCGCTTGGCGATCATGCGCAGTGCCTCGGGGTAGGTGGCATTCTCGCTCTCCATGACAAAGTTTATGGCGTTGCCACTCTTTCCGCAACCGAAGCATTTGTATATACCTCGTGCTGGTGATACTTTGAACGAAGGGGTCTTCTCCTGGTGGAAAGGACAGCATGCTTCGTAGTTCACACCCTTGCGTTTGAGCGTGACATAGTCACCAACAATATCTACGATATTGGCGGCAGCGTATATCCTATCTATGGTTTCGCGATCAATCATAAGGGCAAAGGTAGCAAAAAAAGCTGAAACAAGAAGTGCAAACTTGGGAAAATATGACGAGCTGCTGTTTTGAGGGGCGGAAAGTGTCATATTGCCACGATAAATAATGGCACATCCTCCCGAGGAGGAACAAGCACAAGAACTGATATGGCGACTGCCACACCGTGGAATCTAATTTGCAGTTGGTTAGTGGAATTAGGGAATTTAGAGAAATTATGGAGGATAGTGATGGCTCCTCCTTAAACTCCTTATACAAAAAAACAGTGGGCATTTACCATGCCTGCAGAAGTGATCAAATGAATTAACTACGCTTCTATTCTTCGCCATGACTGTGGGTTTATTGTCACTTCGCACCGCCATAGCGTGGGTATTATTTTTAATACCCGTGTGGTTTTGAGATTTACCTTTTGGGGAGTGGATGTGCCCCCATCCTTTACGCGACTTGTGCAAAAATAAGGTGCATGACTAACCGATTGTTAGTCATGCACGGCTTTATATTCGTTGTTATCTCAATAGTTTAGTTGAGGTATATATCCGCTCTGCCACTGAGACGGCCGTCAACATAGATATCAACGGTGTAGATACCACTAGTAAAGTTCTCGCCATTGTAGAAGATAGATACGGGAATCGTATCGTTCTCGTAGGTAACCTTACGCATTTCCGATGCCCTCATGTCCGAGCCCTCGAAGTTGAATAATATCATCTCCGGTGAGGATAATAGGTAACCATCTGGGTTGGTGATGCGGACGTATATGTTCTTTTCGCCTGGCTCGGCCAATGCATTTGCCGTAAGCTCGAAGTCGACGCGTAGCTGCGTGGCTATCTTAATTGTCTTAACCTCCTTGCCATTTGCGTTGAAAGCCAATAACCTGATGTCCCTTACCGGGATTACAGAGCCTTGATTGATGTGTTTCTCTTCAGCTTTAGGAGTCTTTACAGTCTCCTGAGTGTTTAGTGTCTCTTCGGTTGGGTGAGACTCTATATTTGGCTTAAATAATGCAGGCTTGGGCTTATCCTCTATCGATTGTTGCTTATCTTCGTTAATATTGGGTTGTACTACACCAATGTTTTTGTCGACACCAATAGTGTCATAAAATGTTACTTGTTCTAAAGTTGCTTGAGTACTCTCCTCGGAGCTCATCTGAGTGGGTTGGTCGTTATTGATAAATATTAGAATACCAATAATGCAGATTATTGCTGCCAATAATATCCATAGCACCCAATTTTTTTTACTTTCTTTCTCTTGTTTTGGTTGGCTATTGTAGATCTTAGACCTTGGGGCGATCTTTGGCACTTCAACCTTTGGCTGTGGAGTGCTAATCACAGTCTGCTCTTCGGCAATAGCTGCCTGCACCTCAATCTTAGTCTCCTCGCTTACTGAAGCTGGCGTTGGAGAAACTGCAACCTTAGGTGAGTTATTGTCCAAGAGTGCCAAGAACTCCTTGATTGAGTGAGGCCTACGCTTGCGCTGAAATGTCATAGAGCGCTCTATGGTGTTGCGAACACTTGATGATAGGTGAGAGGGTAGTGTGGGTAGCCCCTCATCAGCTATACTTATAGCCTGAGGAGGCACGCTGCCAGTAACAAGGTAGTACAATGTAGCGCCAAGAGAGTAGATATCGGTCTCGGGCGAGAACTCCTTGACACCACCCTGCTGATACTGCTCCATAGGGGCGTAGCCAGCGCTAATGCCCACAGGCGTAGAGCTTGTCTGGTTGCCATCGGCGTCGTACTGCTTAGACAAGCCAAAGTCAATCAACACAGCGCGACCATCTACCTTGCGGAGCATCACGTTTGCAGGCTTAATATCGAGGTGCATAATCTTGCGCTCGTGGATATATCCCAAGGCTTCTGCAATGGCACGAATATACTTAATCGCCTCATTCTCAGTGAGTGCGCCTCGCTGCTTAACAAGGTAACTCAATGACTCACCCTCGATATACTCCATGACGTAGTAGGCGGTGTTGTTCTCCTCGAAAACATCGTGGATATGTATAATATTAGGATGGTCGAGGCGAGCTATGGTCTTTGCCTCCTTCATAAACTTGGCCTTAAAGGCATCCATGATTTCGGCGCTGCTCTTCGAGGCGAGCGATATTCTGCAGGAGTTGTCGTCGCGGTTGTAGTACTCCTTAGGGAAGAACTCCTTGATGCAGACATTGCGTCCTGCTAGCTCCTGTTCGGCGAGATAGGTGATGCCGAAACCTCCATTTCCGAGAGTCTCTATGATGCGATACTTATCACCTTGTAGATAGGTTCCAGGTTGTAGTTGCATGGTTTCTTGGTTGAGTATTGTTTACAAAACAAATATACACAAAATTATGAGTCGAGCCAAATTTTTTTCGAGATATTAGGTGCGGTGCTCTCAATATAAATATATAAATGGTTGATATACTATACAAAATACACGGCCCTATATTGGATTGTATCTATTTGAAATACTGTGTGTTATGTCTGAATATATTAATAGTAGTTTTACTTAAGTGTTAAAAAAAACTGAAAAATTGTTTGATTAAGAAAAAAAATACTAATTTTGTATTCCAGTTTTGCCAATTTCTATTGGCGGATATCGATTTGTCAGGCATTTTTGAGGCCTCTAAACGTATGGTCAAAGTGTATAAGCGAGTTCTCGTTTATTTTGTGCAGTTGTTATGTGTGAATTAGGACCTAATTAGGACCAATAATAATTTGTTGTGAAGTAACGTATATGATAACTTTGCGTTGCTCAAATGGCAAAATAAGAGTAATTCAAGATATTGAATAGATACTTTTTAATTATTAACTAACTTAAAAAACAAAAACAATGAAAAAACTATTTCTACTTTTGGCAGTTGCTGGCTTGTTCGTAGCATGTGGTAGCGAGGATAAGAAGGACGAGAAGAAGGCTGCTGAGGATGCAGCTAAGGAGTTGGCAGCAGAGTTGGGTGAGTTCGCAGAGGATATTGAGGATGAGTTCGAGGGCGACTATGACGAGTTCGAGGGTGACTTCGACGAGTTCGAGGGCAACTATGACGAGTTCGAGGGCGACTATGACGAGTTCGACTACGATTCAGATTACGAGGATTATGAGGACCTTAAGGATGCTGCTGAGTTAGCAATGGATGCTGCTGAGGTGGCATACGATGCATATGAGCTTGCTGAGGACCTTGAGGATATGGATTATGATGATGTTGATCTTAGCGACTTCGGTTTCTAATCCACGATATAATCAATATTTAAGTATAGGGTTGTCCTAATGGGCAATCCTATATTTTTTTACTTATCGGAAAAATTGCTAACTTTGCAATGTAAAACGAAGACCTTTAAGTAGTGAAACCCATATTACGCATAGCCATAGTTGCCATCATGGCACTTGCCACTGCCACCACTGCGACATCACAGACCTACGTGAAGCTCAATGGCGCCTATGCTCTTGCGGGCGTGGTAAACCCTCAGGTAGAGTTCTCGCTATCCGACCACTCGACATATCAGGCGGAGGTGGTATACTCACCATGGCGCTCCATAAACAACCATCCAATGCAATTTGGTATTCTTCAGAACGAGTATCGCTACTACTTCAAGGAGCATAACCAAGGTCTCTATTTAGGTGCTAATGTGGCCTTTAAGATATTTAATATGTCGAAGCCTGAACTGCACAATTGGCATCTTACACTGCAGGATAGATACTGCAAGGGCTCGGGTGTTATGGCTGGTGTCGTTGTGGGTTATGAGTATCGCTTTGCTCGAAGGTGGCTGTTGGATGTCTTCGTTGGTTTTGGCTATTCGCATTGCTGGTATAACGGCTACTCGATGAACCACGAGATTGATTTGTACCCCTCACGTCCCGGGGATAGAGTGCCCTCATCGCCCGATCCATATAACATATCGGCGCAGTGGATACCCACAAAGGTGGGCCTATCCATCGGTTTTATGATAAATCCCCCTAAAGAGTAACCTGCTATAATGGCAAGATAATTGACCACTCCGCACAACGAAATGGTTAATTATTTTTTTATGCGTACAACACTCTATCTACTATCTATTATCCTCCTTGCTGCCTGTGGTCGCAACGGTGGAGTGGATAGGTCTCATTCTACAAATGTCAAGGTGGCAATCGCCGAGGCGTTGAACTTCACCAAGCGCGATTTTGCTGCCATGTCTACGGCCGATGATGCTGTAAATCTAGCCTTCAAAATATCGGGTAGAATTATTGATGTCCCTGTGGCTAAAGGCGTTTTGGTACGTCGTGGAGAGCTCCTTGCTGAACTCGATAAGCGCGATGTGCAGCTTCAAGTCGATGCTGCCAAGGCTGCATACGATGAGGCTCAGTCGCGCCTAAAACGTGCTCGGCGTCTGGCTGAGCATAACGCTATTTCACAGCAGGAGGTGGAGATGCTCATCAGCAGTGTGGAGCAGGCGCGAACGGCATACGAGAATAGTCTTGAATTATTGAACGATACACGCATCTTAGCCCCCTTCGATGGTGTTGTTGAGCGTGTCTATGTCGATACTTTTCAGCGTGTTGCATCGGGTGAGGTGGTAGTGCGCATCGTGAGGCCTGTGAGCACGACTGTTGGCTTCACGGCTCCAGAAGATATTGTCGCCTATCTTGCCGACTCAACAACTCGCTTCTCGGTATATTTCGATGCCTATCCAGGTGTTATCTTCCCCGCTGTCATCAAGAGCTTTGCACGAACAACATCCGACGCTTTGGGCTACCCTGTGTCGCTACGTCTTGTAGATGTGGACGGCGAAAAGTATCGCATAACGCCAGGTATGACATGCATGGCGTCGGTGGAGCTTGCTGCTGATGACGATGGCGTGGTGCGTCTACCACTAACATCCGTGTATGCACCAGTGGGTGGCGATGACTATGTGTGGGTTGTAGATGATGATAATCGTGTTGTGAAGCGTAAGGTTCGAGTTGAGGGGCTTATCGATGGCAACGATGTAGCCATTAGAGGCGATGTCGATGTGGGCGATAGGGTGGTTGTCGCAGGGGTATATAAGCTTAGCGATGGCGAACGTGTAACCATTATAAAGTGACGCCATGATGAACATATCTAAAGTTTCGGTTGCCAATAGAGCTATAGTGTGGTTCTTCCTTGCTCTAATACTCTTCGGTGGCATATATGCCTTCATGGTTCTGGGTAAGAAGGAGGACTCCACCTTTAAGATTAAGAGCGCGGTTGTTGTCTGCCAATATCCTGGTGCTACTCCTGAGCAGGTGGAGAGTCTTGTCGTCGAGCCCCTGGAGCGTGAGCTGCGCACATTGACGGCTGTGAGGAAGATAACCTCGGAGGCTCATTTTGGCTATGCCCGCCTTATTGTAGAGCTTGAACCCTCCACTCCTGCAGGGCGTGTTGAGCAATTATGGGATGAACTGCGACGCAAGGTCGATAATAGCCTTGTTAGGCTTCCCGAGGGTGCGGGCCCAATCGTTGTTGCCGATGACTTTGGCGATGTCTACGGTATGTACTACGCTGTGGCTGCTGATGATGGTTACTCGTGGGAGGAGATACGTAGCATGGCACAACAACTGCAGACACGCCTCTATGGTGTCTCAGGTGTTGAGAAGGTGGTGCTATGGGGTGAGCAACAACCAAAGATTGATATTGTTGTTAGTGCTGCGATGCTCGCCTCGTTCGACATACGCCCCGAGGCCATCGAGAGGGCTATATCGTCGCAGAGTGCCATAGCTAATGTTGGTGAGTGGCGCGATGGTGAGGTGTATATCACCATTGTCGAGAGTGGTAGTTATACCTCTATTGAGGACATTGAGAACCAGTTATTAATGGCTTCAGATGGTAAACAATATCGCTTGGGCGATGTGGCGCGTGTTGAGCGTAGCTATGTTGAGCCACCACAGATAAAGATGTGGGTAGATGGGCGTCGTGCCATAGGTGTTGCTGTTGCCTCAGCTGCCGATAGAGATATTGTTAAGGTGGGCGACGAGGTGGAGAAGGTGATAGCATCGTTTGACACTACGCTCCCTGTGGGTGTTGATGTGGAGACGATATATCCCGAGAATAGCATTGCTCGTGAGGCTACTAACGATTTCTTGCTCAACCTTATAGAGTCACTTATTATTGTTATACTGCTCGTTATGCTTGTCATGGGATGGCGCTCGGGCATTGTTGTTGGCTCATCGTTGGTGCTTGCCATAGCGGCTACGTTTATTGTCATGTATCTTATCGATGAGAGCCTTAACCGCACCTCGTTGGCGGGTTTTATCATCGCCATGGGCATGCTCGTTGATAATGCCATTGTGGTGTCGGACAATATGACCATACTCTCGCGGCGTGGCATGCGTATGAGGCAGGCGGCCTGTGAGGGGGCTACAGCACCTCGCATAGCTCTTCTTACGGCTACACTCATTGCGATAATATCCTTCCTGCCTCTGCAACTTGCCCCATCGTCGGTGGCAGAGATTATACGTCCGCTATTCTTTGTTATCATGGTGTCGTTGCTTGCAAGCTGGCTCTTATCTATCACCCAGGTGCCAGCCATGGGGGTGGTCGTCATGCGACGCAAGGGCGCGAAAGATGATAGTGAACGGTCTGCATGGTTTGGACGTGTGGTGAATTTTTTAATTGGCTATAAGTGGCTAACTATTAGTGTTGTAGTCGTTGTGTTCGTGCTCTCATTATGGGCTATGTCGCGCCTGCCGCAGAACTTTTTCCCGCAACTTGAGAAGCCCTATTTCCGTGCCGATGTGCATCTTCCCGATGGCTACGATATGGCAGTCACCGAGGAGCGACTGCATGCTATGGGTGAGTGGCTGGAGGAGCAACCCGAGGTTAAGTGCGTCTCGATGATGGCAGGAGGTACACCACCTCGCTACTACCTCGCCTCGGGAAGCTATGCCATGCGCCCCAACTATGGCAATATCCTTGTTGAGCTGCATAGCGCCGAGGCGGCACCCCTCGTCGAAGAGCGCTTTGATAGGTGGGTTGAGGATAACTTTGCTGATGTGTGGCTTCGCTCGTCTCTATTTAAACTCTCTCCCGTGCCCGATGCTACCATAGAGTTCGGTTTCATAGGGGAGAGTGTCGATACCTTGGCGCGTCTTACAGCTGATGCTATGGCTATAATGCGTCGTAGTGACCATGTGCGCAACGTGCGTAATAGCTGGGGTAATAGGGTAGCTGTGTGGCATCCGCTATACTCACAAATCAAGGGACAACGCATAGGTGTTAGTCGTGGTTCGATGTTACAGTCGTTGGAGATTGCTACCGATGGCATGCCTGTAGGCGTATACCGCGAAGATGATATTTCGCTCCCCATTATGTTGCATTCAACCTCTTTGGTGGATAGCTCGCTTAATGCTCTGATAACCATGCCGGTATTCTCTGCGCGAGGTGGCGCTTATAACCTCTCTCAGGCAACCTCTTCGTTTGCCTTGACGTTCGATGAGATGGTCATCAAACGCCTCAATTCGGAGCGTGTGATGATGGCGCAGTGCGACCCTGTTCGCGGTGTGAATACTATCAATCTTATGGAGCAGCTGCGTGGCGATATAGAGCGCGATGTCTCAATCCCTGAGGGGTATAGATTAAAACTCTTTGGCGAGGAGGAGAGTCGCGATGAGTCGAATGCCGCACTTGTGGAGAATATTCCCATAACGCTCCTCGTAATCTTCATACTGCTATTGTTGCTCTTCAAAAGTTATCGTGGTGCTATTGCCGTCATGCTCACCATACCACTGATATTCATTGGCGTGGTGCTTGGCCTTGCTATCTTTGGCAAGATGTTCGACTTCTTCTCGTTGCTCGGTCTCTTGGGTCTTGTGGGTATGAATGTCAAGAGTGGCGTGATACTCCTAACACGCATTGAGGAGCTTCGAGCCACAGGCTTGGTGGCGCGTGAGGCGGTGTGGCGTGCTGCGGCCGATAGATTTACACCTGTCGTGGTCGCCTCTATGACTACGGTGCTCGGCATGGTTCCTCTTATCTCCGACTCGATGTTCGGAGGTATGGCTGCAACCATCATGGGAGGCCTTGTCGTGGCCACATTGTTAGTGCTTATGGTGCTACCAGTAATATATTCACTCATATATCGTATAAGATGATGAAAAATAGATATATAGCTACGCTTATATTCCTCTTTACTACAAGTGTGTTGAGTGCGCAAACAACCCTTAAATCATACCGTTCAGAGGTTGTCTCCTATAGCTACGAGCTGCATATTTCGTCTCTCGAGATTGAGCGTTCTAAGGCCGATATGTTGCGAGCCAAGAAGGGGTATCTTCCCACAGTGACGCTAAGCAGCGAGAGGTCATTGGCTCTGCGCCGAAAGAGTGAGGGAAAATTGGTGTCGGACTATATGCAGTTGGGCGTAGGTCAGACCATATATCGTGGTAGTGCGGCGCATAGTGCAGCTAAGCGGGCAGCCATCCTCCATGAGCGTAGTGTGGTGGATGATGAGCTGATGTTTATGGATGTGTGCTATGCAGCCGATGCAGCCTATTGGCAGTTGTCGCGTGCTGAGGCGTTAAGGGGTATTATAGAGGAGTATGTCGCGGCTGTTGACTCGTTGCGTGGTGTTGTTAAGCGCCGCTTCGATGAGGGGTATAGCGCCAAGGGCGACCTTCTTCAGGTGGAGTCGCGCATGAGTGATGCACGCTATCGTCTTTCGCAGGTCGAGCAGAGCTATCTCATTGCTCTTCACGACTATAACACGCTGCGGGGCGTGGATCTTGATAGGGATGTTGTGCTGGCTGATAACATCTTTGATGCTATGCCGATGCCTCAGCGCGTCGACGCAACGACGTTGGAGCGGCAGCACCCTCTGCGCCGACGTTCATCACTCCAGAGTGAGTATGCACGGTGGGGTATCACCGCTGCCCGTGCCCCTTTCCTTCCGGCTATAAAGCTCGATGTCTATGGCACTATGACACCCAGGTACTCCTCGCCTAATGGTGAGATACTTAATGGTGCTGTTGTGCTTTCTATCTCGACGCCCATCTTCCACTTCGGTGAGCGGCATGTGGCAGTGCACTCTGCGAAGATAGCCTACATTGAGGAGCAGCTGCGTGGTGAGGAGACGGCAGATGATATAGTGCGCGATGAGGCCGATGCGTGGACCAACCTTGTGAATAGCTATCGTAGGGTAGAGGCGGCGCGTAGTAGCCTCGATATAGCTCGCGAGAACCTCGATATGAGCATCTTTAGCTATGGCGAGGGCATGACCACGATACTCGATGTCTTACAGGCGCAGATTAGCTGGCTGCAGATATATGAGAATGTCGTCGCCGCCTACTATGACTACGCCATGGCCATCGCCAGCTACGACTATGTCACGGCTAAAGATTAGGTTGGAAGGTTAAGGGATTTAGGGAGATTAGGGAATTTAGAGAAATTAGGGAGAGAAGAGACGGTGGAGAGAGAACTATGATACTCGTGTTTTGCTGTTGTCTCAGCCCTCCCTAAACTCCTTAACTTCCCTAACCTCCTTAAACCTCTCTCCAACTCAAAAAAAATAACTCCCCGCAGGCGGTTAGGCTTGCGGGGATATGTTGTGAGGTAAAGGTGCGTTGTTTAACTATTGCCGACGGTGACAATGGAGGTGTCGTGCGAGAGTGGGGCTATGCGGCGGAGCATCTGTATCATGCCGCAATATTTGTCGTGTGCAAGGTTGATGGCACGGCTGATGACTATCTGATCTTTGGTGGTGGTGCACTCGGCGTGATAGGTGATGTTGAAGTGGGAGTACATGCTCTCGGCAACTACCGTGGGCGTGGTGAGCGTTCCCTCGATGGATACCTCGAGGGCGACAAGGCTCGACGAGTGCTCTTTGAGCATCGATAGTATGGTCTGGCCCGCGCAGTCGGCAGTGGCGTAGAGGAGTAGCTCCTTGGGGTTGAGACTCTCGATCTTGCGATTTTTTGTCATGGCGAAGTGGTGATCACCATCCATCTGAAGTGTGATTTTCTGTGTCATAGTGATAAATTAGATGTGTTATATGCTCCATAGTGTCAATAATCGTTCCTTAGAGTAGTGCGGTTACAGAAAAAAATATTATCTTTGCGCATTATATATAGATATAACTATGCAGAGGAAAATAGCACTTTTGATTACACTATCACTTGTGGCTCTTATGCCAATGATGGCAACAGCGTCACAGCCCGATATTCGTCAGCGTAAGGCTCTCATTGAGGATATGATGCAGCGTAACCGATGGGGTGATGCTCGTATTATGCTCGACCGCATGGCCGAGGAGCTCGATGAAGAGAAGAATAGGTACGATATGGAGTGGGTAGACTATCAGCGTATCTATTGTGATATGGGTCTTGGCATTTCGGATATCGACGCAATGATGTCGCGCTATGTGGAGAAGTATCCACAGGGGCGTTATAGCAATAGCGTACTCTTCCTCCTCGGTACCTACTATTGTGATGTTGAGAACTTCGAGAGTGCTGAGAAGGTATACGACATGGTTGAGTATAAGTATCTCGACGGCCACGAGAAGGAGCGCTTCGACATTCGCAGAGGATATATCTACTTTGTGGCCGGGAAGTATAACGATGCATATCCATACTTCTCGCGCATAAAGAGCAGCAGCGAGTTCTTCCCTCATGCTTTGTATTTTCTCTCATACATAGCCTATGTCAACAACGACTATGAGACTGCGGCTCATGGCTTTGAGCGTCTGCAGAGTGTCAATGACTATGCTAAGCTTATGCCATACTACCTCATGCAGATTGAGTATCGCAGTGCAAACTATGATTACATTATAGCCAACGGTGAGAAGTTGTTGCAGACGGCATCCGATGAGGTGCGTCCCGACCTTGTTCGCATCATGGCCGAGGCCTACTTTGCGGCTGAGGACTATGCTCAGGCTGTGCGTTATATCTCGGAGTATCCTGCCGAGCTTATGGGACGTCAGGAGAACTACATCCGAGGCTACTCGTTATATCGTCTTGCCATGTATGAGCAGGCTATAGAGCCTCTGAGAAATGTGTGCGGTAAGGTTGATGAGCTCACGCAGAATGCATCGTACTACCTCGGTGACTGCTATCTGAAGGTCGATGATAAGGTGCAGGCGGCTAATGCCTTCGGTATGGCCTCGACAGAGGGCTTTGACGAGAGTATTGCCGAGTACTCGCTATTCAATAGAGGTTGTCTAATGTATGAGCTTGGTGGTGGCGTGTTCAACGAGGATATCAGCATCCTCCAAAACTATCTCGAGCGATATCCAAATTCGCCCAATGTGCCAAAGGTTAAGGAGTTGCTCATTGCTGCCTACCATAACTCTCAGAACTACGATGCTGCCTATGCAGCTATCAAGGAGTATCAAAATCCCGATGTAGATGTTAAGTTGGCGCATCAGCGTGTTGCTCTATTCCGTGCCGTAGATGCCATCAACAATGGCGATTTGGAGAGTGCCGATATACTCCTTGCTGAGGCTGAAAAGCTAAATATCAATATCAAATATACCGTTCTATCACTCTTCTGGCAGGGCGAGGTGGCCTATGCTAAGGGCGATATGGAGCTTGCTAAGCAGAAGTATGGTGACTTTATGCGTCGTGTGAGCAAAACTAATAGTGAGTATCTCTTGGCGCACTATGGCATGGGCTATGTGCACTTTGCGCTCGACGATATGGAGAGTGCCGAGAAGTCGTTTGAAACCTTCGTGCGCGACTATGGCTACCGCGATAGCTACATGTACGATGCTCATAACCGATTAGGCGATGCTCGCTACGCAATGCGTAAGTTCTCTTCGGCACGCAAGGCCTATAATATCTCTGTTGCTGCTGAGAGCCCCGAGCGTAACTATGCTCGCTATCAGATAGCTATCATCGATGGCGTGGAGTCGAAGACAAACGATAAAATAGAGCGCCTCAAGGGCATTGTCATGGATGGCGAAGGTGAGTATGTCGATGATGCTTGGTATGAGCTTGGTCGTACATATATGAGTGTTCAGCGCTATGACGATGGCGCTAAGACATTGCAGGAGTTTGTCGATACCGACACACTATCGCCTTATCGCGTCGATGCACTCTCAAACCTTGGCTTGGCATACTATAACCTCGATCGTAAGAGTGAGGCACGTCGTTGCTATGAGCGTGTCGTCGAGTATGACCCTCAGTCGTCAAAGGCCTTGGAGGCTATGCGTTCAATACGCGAGATCTATGTTGCCGATGGTAATATCGACGAGTATTTCGCCTATGCAGAGCGCTGTGGCGTGCAGAGCGATATGAGCGCAGCGGCGCGTGACTCATTGACCTTTGCTGCAGCCAAGAACGCCTACTTCGATGGTAATAAGGTGGTGGCAACATCAAAGTTGCAGAACTACGTAAATAGCTTCTCGAATGGCTATAACCGCACTGAGGCATTGTTCTATTTGAGCGATTGCCATATAAATGCTGGTGACTACCAGTCTGCCATGGTGACTCTTGAGGAGTTGTTGGCGCATGGTAATACAATCTACACCGAGCGAGCCTTGAACGTATATGCCCCTATGTCGTTCGACCTGGAGGCCTATGATAAATCTATGTCTGCGTATCGTCGTTTGTATGATATGTTGGGTGATAGCGATAAGCGTGTGCGTGCTGCGGACGGCTATGTTGAGGCTGCCATGAAGCTCAACGATACTGTAACGATAAAGAGCGTTGCCGACGATGTTGCCTCAATGACCGATGTGTCGGCATGGGCGCGTCGTCATGTCTCGCTTGCCAAGGCAAATGTTGTCCGTGAGGAGGGTGATATTGAGCAGGCGATGAAGCTGTATGCACCACTCGCTGAGGACCGCACTACGGCAGAGGGTACCGAGGCGTACTATTATATGGTTGCCGATGTCTTCAATCGTGGTGATCTCTCGAATGCTGAGCAGATGGTCTACGACATGGGTAAATGTGGCTCGATATATTGGCAGGCAAAGACGTTCATATTGTTGGGTGATATCTTTGTGATGCAGGACAACAACTTCCAGGCACGTGCTACCTACCAGAGTATCGTCGATGGCTATTCAGTTAAGGATGACGGAATCATCGAGGAGGCACAGCAGCGCATAAACTCTCTTAAATAATCGACTATGAAACGAAGAAATATACTTATTACGCTACTTCTCGTAGCAGCTATGGGTGTTATGCCTATAGATGCTCTGGCGCAGAACAATCGTCGTGTGGAGGTCACCAAGGCCTACTCACCCGAGGTGTCGGCCGCAACAAAGCTCCTTGCACCAACGATTATTAACGATTCAACGGTCTACAATCCCGATATAGAGTATAACGTCTTGCGCGAGACATGGAATACCTCTTTGAGTGCCCATGACTTCAATCCTGCGACCTATCAATTCTGGAATAACTCAACATCGCAGCATTTCTTCGTCAAGGCAGATGCAGGATTTCCTCTTGCTTCGGACGCGGTGTTGCGCTATACCTTGCAGCACAAGCGTTTGGGTTATCTCAATGTGGGTGTCAACCATGTTGGCGACTATGCAGCACGCTATAATGTCGAGGGTGTTAAGCGCTCTATGGCAAATAGCCTCTCAATGCGCAATGGCGTAGATGTGGGTGGAGGTGTAATCTTCGATAAATACCTCTTGGACGCCTATGCAGCCTACGATAATAGCCTCTTTAACCGCTATGCCGAGGTTGGAGCTCCTGCGCGTGTGGACTTCCATGATGCTCGTATGGCTGTACGCTTTGGCGATAGCTTCAGCAACCTCAAGCGCCTAAACTTCTCGGTGGAGGCTCACGGCGGCTACTGGTACCATAAATTACCTATGGCTGTGGAGAGTATTAATTCCTATGGTGAGGCTAATGTCGGTGCTTCGGCTACGTTGGCACGTCTCTTCTTCAATAAGAATAGGGTAGATGTCAAGGCTTCGTACGATATGTGGATGGGTGGTGACATCTATCGCGATACTCGTATAGGTGTAGATGTGGGCTATGCTCGTAGATTTAAGGCTGTGAATGTTGAGGTTGGTGTGGGCTATATCTTCGATAAGGTGGCTGGTCGTAGCAGAGCGTCACACTTCATCACCCCCCATGCTAAGGTGTTGCTCGACCTCAAGCTCGACGCCTTTACTCCATATTTCGAGGCGAATACTCATGTTGGCCAGAATAGCGTGGCAGCACTATATAGACGTAATCCATATATCGACTTTGGTGCTATGGGTGCGCAGTTCGGCAAGATGGCAAACGACCTAAGCTACAATCTCTCGATAGGCTTCACTGGCAATGTGCAGACACGCTTCGCCTATAGAGCATTCTTCGGTGTAAACTTTGTGCAAAATCAGACACTATTCTATCTCACCCCTGAGCATAACTTCTCGGCTGTGAGCGCTAATAACACTCGCCTGGTATATGGTGCTGAGTTAGAGTATATGCCAATCGGTGGTCTTCGCCTCGGTGGCTCTATCATGGGCGTGGTGGACAATGTGAATTCGTTGTATTGGTCTAACGACCCAGCCTATGAGGCCTCTATCTTCGCGGAGTATACCTTGCGACGTTGGCACTTCGGCATTACATCCGACTTCGTGGGTAAGCGCCACTGGTCACAGGTCGATGAGCGCGGTAGCTTCCTTGCTCCTGTTGGGCATAAGGGTTATATCGACCTAGGTGCTAACATCAGTTTCCGTGCTACAAATAGCGTTGATGTATTTGCTGAGGGTGTTAATCTTATTAACGCTAAGATCTACGACTATGCTAACTACTATCGTAGTGGCATTGGCTTCAAGGTGGGTGTAAAGATAGAGTTCTAATATTGCAAGTTATGGCAAGCAAACAGAAAAAGGGTGGGTTCAATATCGTCAAGGACATCATCAATAGACCCACGAGCCGTCAGTCGGATGTGACACTATTATGGGGTATAGCCTGGCTCATTATAATATCAATCGTTGGCTGGTACTTCCGCATAGCGCCTACGTCGATGTTTGGATTTATATCGGTGGGCTACATACCACTATTGTGGCACGTGGTACTCAACACTATCATATGGGTGGTGTCGTGTGTGCTCCCCTTTGCTCATGCAGTCTATGTCAGCCGTAAGACACGCACCGTGGAGCTATTCGGCCGTATGCTCTATGCACACTGGCCCGTGGTGTTGCTCATGTTGCCAGGTATCGTCGGCAATAAGTCCCTATATAACACCTTCATGTCGGGTTTCAATAGGTATAACCTCGCCTTGAGCTTCGACCTCTATCCCGAGTACTCGACACTTATGCTCATCATGACATGTATTATCCTAATATGGTATCTCTATTGGAGCTATAATGCCTTTAGCGGTGCTACGGGATGTAATAAGTTGCGCTATTTTGCTACCCATGTATTGGTGATTATGTTCTCGCAGTATCTCACAGCCATCACCCTTGAGGAGGTGTACAAGAGTATAGTATGATGCTGTGATGGGGTGGTGCGATAGGGATAAAAAAAAGAGGGTAAGCTACTTATATCGCACCGCTACAACCGCATACCCTTGCTCAATTCCTTGCCTGGGGGATTCTGCAGGAGCTGGTCGTATAAGACTTACCCGGGCACAAAAGTAGTAAAAAAAAGTATTTTTCCAAAATAAAATTGAAAAATGCGCAAAAAAATAATTTATATATCTCTGGTAGTCGCTCTCGTTGTGGGAGTTATGGCGTTTGTGGGCTATCGTATGTTTTTCGGTTCGGCTGTAGATAAGAGCTTCACCGTGGAGCTTCGCGAGGGTGAGAGCTACGATGAGATGGTTGCCAAGGTCAAGGCTGGTATCGACAACCATATGGCCTTTGATTACTACGCCGACCACCTGAATCTCGCCTCGACAATTAAGCCTGGATGCTACGAGATAAAGGAGGGTATGACCGTCATCGATATTGTGCGCATGCTCAAGATAGGCGTTCGCAACACTTCGAAGATTGTAATCAACAATGTGCGCACTCCCGAGGCCTTGGCATCGAAGATTGCCGCATCTATCGACATCGATGAGGAGGAGCTCGTGCAGCTGCTCACCAGCGAGGAGTATGCCGAGGAGTGTGGCTTCGACTCGCCTATGGCTCTCTTTGCGAGCTTCTTGCCCAACACCTATGAGGTGGATAGCAACGTCACTCCTCGTGAGTTGCTCGACTGCCTACGTCGTGAGTCGATGAATTATTGGCAGCGCGAGGAGGTTAGGTCGCGTCTCGATGCTCTTGTGGCAAACACTCCTATCGAGGGGTGGTACGATGTCATGGTGTTGGCATCTATCGTCCATGAGGAGACCAAGGCGGAGGATGAGATGGCACGTGTTGCGGGTGTATATATAAATAGGTTGAATAGGCCAATGCTCCTCCAAGCAGACCCTACGGTGAAGTATGCTGTGGGTGACCCTACGCTCAAACGCATACTTAATAAGCATCTCGAGGTAGACTCTCCATACAACACCTATAAGCACCTGGGACTACCGCCAACACCCATCTCTATGCCCGATATGGCAGCTATTGAGGCGGTGTTGAACTACGAGAAACACGATTACATATATTTCTGTGCTCGCCCTGAGCTCGATGGACGTCACAACTTTGCTAGAACCCTGTCGGAGCATAATCGCAATGCTAAGGCCTATCATAATGCTATAAACAAATTGAAATAGATATGAGTAATAATCCATTTTGGAATGACGCACTGAAGTATGGTGCTATACTCGGCGCTCTGATGAGCTTGTCGACAATCTTTGAGAACTACCTAATCTATTATAGCGATGTGCCACTTGTCAAGGCCTCGATGATCTACCTTGTGGAGTGGTTCGCTGCCATTGTGGTATACGTATGGTTGTTAGTGCGTTTCACCAAGCGCTACTCGAATAACTTCGCACCAGAGGAGGGCTTCAACTTCTCGCAAGGCTTCGGCTTCATCGTCATGCTCTCGCTCCTTGTTGCTGTCATCGTGGGCATGATGACAACACTCTTCTACTCCATAGCTGGCTACGACCTCTTCATTGATGGCTACCTCGCCCGCATAGATGAGATGATGAGCTACATGGGTGAGAATAATCTCCTTACACAGCCGTTGAGCGAGGATATAGAGGTTATGCGCGATGCCATCAGATATAGCACGCAGCCATCTATGCTCAGTAGCATCCTCGCCGCCATTAGCAATTATGTATTCTCGGGCATGGTCGTTGGTGTTATCATCGCCCTTTCAGTACGTCGTAAGCCACAAATGAATATTCATGAGTAGTATGAAGCAGAGTTTGGATATATCGGTTGTCGTCCCCCTCTATAACGAGGAGGAGTCGTTGCCCGAGCTTGTGGCATGGATTGATAGGGTGGCGCGCGAAAATAGCCTATCCTATGAGATTATCATGGTCGACGATGGCTCCGACGATGCGTCGTGGTCGGTAGTTGAGTGCCTTAGTGGTGAGTATAATACCATACGTGCCATACGCTTTATGCGTAACTATGGCAAGTCCGCAGCCCTCTATTGTGGCTTCGAGATGGCACAGGGTGATGTTGTCTTCACTATGGATGCCGACTTGCAGGACTCTCCCGATGAGATTCCCGAGATGCGACGCATGATATTGGAGGGGGGCTATGACGTGGTATCGGGCTGGAAGCGTAAGCGCTACGACCCCATAGGCAAGCGTCTGCCCAGCAAGTTCTTCAACTTCACGGCGCGCCTCATGTCGGGCATAAAGCTCCATGACTTCAACTGCGGTCTTAAGGCCTATCGCCGTAAGGTCGTTAAGTCGATAGAGGTATATGGCGAGATGCATCGCTACATCCCCATCTTGGCTAAACATGCTGGCTTCAAGCGTATTGGCGAGAAGGTAGTCCAGCACCAGGAACGCAAGTATGGTAAGTCGAAGTTTGGCATGGAGCGTATGATAAAGGGGTATCTCGACCTCATTAGCGTCTCGTTCATGTCGCGCTTCGGACGTTCACCGATGTATCTCTTCGGAGGCCTCGGCACGCTGATGTTCATCGCGGGATTTATCGCTACGGTGTGGATTATCGTCGAGAAGTTCGCCTCCGACGTCCCTATCACCAACCAGCCGCTATTCTACCTCTCGCTTGTGGCCATCGTACTTGGTGTCGTGTTGTTCCTCGCAGGTTTCCTCGGCGAGATGATTAACCGCCGTGCTCCCGAGCGTAATAGCTACCTCATTGATGAGACTATTGATAATAATTAAAACTAAAATATTATGATTCAGCGTATTCAGACCCTTTATCTTATTGTCGCCACCATACTCATGGCGATGACACTCATCTTCCCCATTGCCTTGTTCCAGGTGTCGGGCGTGGAATTCACACTCTCGGCATTCTCGTTCAGCGGTGCCAACGAGTCACAATCAACATTATATATGGGCATACTCCTCGCCTTGGCTACGGCAGTGCCCCTTGTGACCATCTTCCTCTTCAAGCGCCGTACGCTGCAGATACGCCTCTGCGCTGTGGAGGCAGTGCTGCTCCTCGGTACTCTCGTATTCATCGGCTTGTACTACTGGCTGTCGAACCGCTTCTTCGAGGACTATACTATTGACCATAAGCAGTTTGGTTGGTCTGCTATCATGCCAGTGTTGGCTCTTATCCTCGACCTCATGGCGGCACGTGCCATCTTCAAGGATGAGGTGTTGGTGCGCTCACTCGACCGCATACGATAGAAAGGAGTAATTGGTAATGAGTAATTAGTAGGGAGTTTAAGGAACTTAGGGCGTTTAAGAGAATGTTGTCTTCGCCCTCCTTAAATTCCCTAAACTCTATAACTTCCTTAATGTGCGCGCTCTGTGAGATGCCAACGTCGCTATCGCTCCTCGACATGACGGTGCATATGAGTGCGTCATTGCGAGGCTTGGCACAAGCCGTGGCAATCTCAAATAGAGAAAGTAGAAACCATTACTAAATACTAATTATCCCATTAACGCTATTGTTTCAAAAAAAGTTTGTATATTTGCGCCAATTAAGGGGTGCTGCTCCTTCACTTGGATATATCGCAGGGCGTCAAGCTTTATTGAATATGTAATGTTGCATAGCCACTTGCGAACGAAGTGACCTGGCAAGAGACTACCCACAAAGTCTCCCTTATCAAAGGGAGATTTAGAGGGATTGTAGGTATCTTGGCATAGCCACTTGCGAACTAAGTGAAGCACAGTGGCTGAGAGTATACCCATTGTACCGGATACGGGTAATGCCGAGACCGGGATTGGACATATCTTATTTAGCCCCTTTTCAACCTAAAATTTATAGAGTATGAAAAGGTTTTTTATTTTAACAACACTCTTCTTATCGCTCTCCTTTGTGGCATGGTCACAGGAGGCTGGTTACTTCACTAAGGACAGCGTTAGTGTCTTCGAGCTCGAGTCTGTCGAGGTCATCACATCACATGCTAAGCGCACAACACCCGTGGCGCAGGATAACCTTGGACGCGAGGATATAGTTCGTTCGAGCTATGGTAGCGACATCCCCTCGCTCCTTGCCCTGACACCATCGATTGTGGCAACAAACGAAACGGGTATAGGCATAGGTGCTACGTCGATACGCCTTAGAGGTACCGATGCTACACGTATCAACGTGACTATCAACGGCGTGGCGATGAACAATCCCGACTCGCACTCGATGTATTGGTACGACACTCCCGACCTTATCTCTTCGGTGGGTAGCGTGCAGGTGCAGCGTGGCGCGGGTATCTCGACAAATGGCTCTGGTGCCTTTGGTGGTGCTGTGAGCATGACTACCGACGCTTTATCGCCCGACTTCAGAGGCTCGGCATCGCTATCCTACGGCTCTTATAACACCAATAAGCAGGCACTACACCTCTCTTCTGGCCTTATGGGTGGACATTGGGTTGTTGACGCACGACTCACACACATAGGCTCCGACGGCTATATCGACCGTGGCGCTACCGACCTGAAGAGCTACATGGCGCAGGTGGGCTACTACGGCTCTAAGACCAAGGTTAAGCTTCTGTCGTTCGGTGGCTCGGCAAAGACATATCTCACATATAATGGCGTGTCGCGCGAGGAGATGGAGCTCTATGGTCGCCGCTACCATACTTCGGGACAGTATGTGACCTCCGACGGTCCCTTTGTGTTGGCGGATGGCACACATGTGAACTACTACGATGACCAGACAGACAACTATCTGCAAATAAATAACCAGCTCGTTATAAACCACGAGTTCACACAGCGTTGGAGACTCAATACTACGCTCTTCTATACCTACGGCTACGGCTACTACAACCAGTATAAGGACGATGCCTACTTAGCAGGCTATCTTAATCTCGATACCGCCACCGAGGTTGCCGACCTTATACGCCATAAGATTATGCGCAACCATATGGGTGGCGCAAATATGTCGGCTAACTACCACACACAAGCTCTCGATGTTACCTTTGGTGGCTCATGGAGCTACTATAACTCGCCACATTGGGGTACCCTGTCGTGGGTAGATGGTGTTGAGAATATTGGTGGTAGATGGTATGACAACGATGTCGTTAAGCACGATGCCAATATCTTTGCTCGTGCCGACTGGAGGGTATTCCGTGGTTGGCAGGATAATGAGCTACGCCTCTTCGGCGATGTACAGTACCGCTATGTGGACTATAGGGCGTGGGGTACCAACGATAATGCTATATGGGGTGATGAGGGCGTTGCTATGCAGCCTATAGATGTCGATAAGAGCTATAACTTCTTCAATCCACGCCTCGGTATCAGCTATATACACCATCGTCACAATATATTTGCCTCAGCAGCTGTGGCACATCGTGAGCCTACGCGTTCCGACTTTACCGATAGGTATATGTTCGCCGCCGAGGATAGCTATCCCGAGCCTGAGCGCCTCATAGACTTCGAGGTGGGCTATACCTATATAGCACCACGCATCACGGTGGGCGTAAACCTCTACTATATGCTCTACCACAACCAGCTTGTAGCTACGGGTATGGTTAACGATGGCGACGATGCCCTCAATGTGAATGTCGATAGGAGCTACCGCCGTGGCGTAGAGCTTATGGCGTCGTGGAAGGTGGCTAAGTGGCTGACACTATCGGCAAATGCCACACTCTCACAGAATAAGATACGCGACTATGTTGACGAGCTTAAGGATAGCCCCACCTATGGCGAGAACCTTGGCGACATGACAATCTCCTATTCGCCATCTGTCGTGGGCTCGCTCATGGCTGACTTCCATGTAGGAGGCTTCAGCGCCTTGTGGCATACGCAGTATGTCGGCAAGCAGTACTTCACAAATAACGAGGTGGAGGCCTTGTCGCTCGATGCCTACTGCGTTACCAACCTCAACCTCGGCTATACCATGTCGCTCAACGGCGAGCGCTCGGTACGCTTTGGCCTTACGGTGAACAACCTCTTCTCGACGCTCTATGAGTCGAATGGCTATGGCTACTCCTATATGTGGGATGGCGAGCGTTACGACGAGGCTTTCTACTTCCCTCAGGCGCCTATCAACTTCTTGGCTAATGTGACTGTAAACTTCTAAAAATAGCCCCTTATGGATTGGTCGCTTATATTACAGGTTGTGGGCACTACGCTCGGACTGCTATATCTATGGTTGGAGTATAGGGCAAATATATGGCTCTGGATTGTAGGTGCCATCATGCCCATGGTGCACGGTGTGCTCTACCTGCAGAGTGGTATCTATGCCGATGCCGCCATGCAGCTATACTACATCCTTGCAGGTCTCTATGGTCTCATGGTATGGCGACGCAAACCCAAGGAGGGTTCTACATTGCCAATACGCCATACCCCCAAGCAGTGGATACCATCCCTCATTGCGGTGTATGTTGTGTTGCACGTGGTAATATACTTCATCCTTGTGGAGTTTACCGATAGCAGGGTACCCATCTTCGACTCGATGTCTACAGCGCTATCTATCGTTGCTATGTGGATGCTCTCGCGTAAGCTTGTGGAGCAGTGGCTCATATGGCTTGTCGTCGACATGATTAGCGTGGGTCTGTATATGTATAAGGGCATCCCCATTACGGCGGGACTATATACCCTCTACTGCATACTCGCCATTGCAGGTTATCTGCGTTGGCACAAAGTAGCTCGTCAATAAAGCAAGAGGGCCGAGGATTACTCCTTGGCCCTCTCTTCGTTATATATCTGGTCGTAGACCTTGCGTAGCTCCTCTTTGTCGGCTATCAGCTGTCGTAGTTCCTCGAGACGTGCCTCGTTCTTCGAACCCTCAATCCATAGCCTTAGGTAGCCGCCATAGTAGTACTTCTCGTGCAGATGCTCCACCATGCGCTCATATCCCTGCTCACGGTCGAGGTGTGGGTGGTTGGCAAGTGTGTATTGTATCGTGCGACGTATGATTGTATGGCTGTCGATAATGCGGTCAGCCTCGGCCACTATGCGTCCATAGATGGTGCGAGGGGCACTCTTCGACGATGCACGATGGTCCTCCGCCGCATCAGCCATCGTGGCTATCTGCTCGGGGGTGAACCACCTCACAAGCTCCCTATCCTCGAGTATTATACGCTTGGAGTGGGTGTGGTGATGCTCGCGGCCATACACCAAGCCGGTGTCGTGAAATGCCGCAATCGTGTATGCCATCTCTGTGTCAAGATCATAGGCCTCGGCAAGGGCTATGCTCTCTTCGATTACTGCGCTCACATGGTCACGCCTATGTGCTGCATCGAAACTATCGTAGCGCACTACTATCTCACGCTCGACATACTCCCTAAGGTCCTCTCTTATCTTCATACTTCTATCCAACAACCACCTCGATGAGGTCGTCACGTCTGAGATATTTGTGTGCAAGGGCGCGCACCTGCTCGGGAGTGATGGCGAATATAGCCTCCACGCTCTGCTCTGTGGCACTGTTGTCCATGCCGCACATGATGTTCTCTATGGTTACATCGGCAATGCCGAAAGGTCCATCCAGTATGCGCAGTATCTCGCCAATCATCACATTCTTGACCATTTGCAACTCATCCTCCGACATGAGCTCCGTGCGTAGTCGCTCTATCTCGGCATATATCTCGCGTAGCGCATCCTCGCGATGTTCGCGTGCCACCTGTGTTGCTATGGCTAGGTATCCCTCCCTTTCGAAATTTACCATCGCAGCCATCACACCATAGGTGTAGCCATGCTCCTCGCGTAGGTTCTGCATCAGGCGTGAGCCGAAGTAGCCTCCCAGCACCGCCGCTACAACCTGCATGCCCACAAAGTCGGGGTGTGTGCGTGTGAAGAGCAGACGACCTATGCGTATGGATGACTGTAGCGCTGACGCTATATCGCGGCGTAGCAATGGGGTAGATGTCGTCGCGGGGAATACCACCTGACGCTTACTTCCCGAGGGTAGTGCCTCAGTGATGGAGGTTATCGTAGCCATCACATCCTCTGTTATGTTGCCACTGCACACCACAAAGCAGTTGTCGGCGGTGTATAACTCCTTGTATAGCTCCACTATATCCTCACGACGTAGCTCGTCGTAGAGTCTCTCGTCGGCCGATATGCCATAGGGATGGTTCTCTCCAAATAGTGCCTGGGCAAATAGCTCGCGCGACTGCATGTCCACCTTCTTACGCTCTATGGTGAGGCCCTGCTTGCGCTTCGAGCAGTATGTAGCAAGCTCCCTTTGAGGAAATGTGGGCGATAGCACTATCTCGCGTGCCACCTCTGCCGTGGGTGCGAAAAACTTCTTCAGCGCACAAAACGATATGTAGGTGTAGTCGCGATCGATGTTCACATCGAAATATGAACCGTAGAAGTCGAGCTTATCGGCAATCTCTTGTGCTGTCATCGTTGCTGTACCCTCACCGAGCATATTGGCTGTCGCCGAGGCGGTGAATGGCTTATGCTGCATCGAGGTGCCAGCACGAAAGACAAAGCTTAGACGCACCACCTCGAAGTCGTTGGCACGAAGCGTATAAATGGGTACTCCGTTGCTTGTTGTAGTGCTTGTTGCGCGTGGCATATCCACACTGCTAGGTATTATTATCTCTGGCTGTGGTCTCATTGCTTGCTCTCGTTTGCTCGGTAAATAAGTGTTGATGAGTTCTCCTTGGTGAAGCATCGTGAGGCAAATGCCATCACCTCCTCACGGCTTAGTGAACGATATATCTCCGCCTCGCGGTTTATGAGCGTTATGTCACCCGTCATCTCGTAGAACGACAGGTTGAGCGCCTTGTTCATTATGTTTATCTCGCCCATGAGCATGTTGGCCTCGAACTTATTCTTCACCTTCTCCATCTCATAGTCGGATATGTTACCCTCCATGATGTCATTAAGCTCACCCCATAGTGCAGCCTCGGCCACCTCCTCCGAGCACTCAGGCATAAGACGTCCCTTGATGATGAAGAGTCCTGCGTCGATGCTTCCTGTGATATAGGCATTGACACTCGAGAAGAGACCTCGCTCCTTAATGAGCCTGTTGACCAGGCGTGACGACTCTCCACCCGCCAAGAGGTCCGACGTTAGGTCACCGAGGAAGAAGTCGCGCGACATGCGGTCGCCCATGTGGAAGGCTATGGTTGTGTCTGTTGCTGGCACCTCACGCTCGACTACCAAGCGTCGTGCCTCTATCTGTCTTGGCTCCTGTGGTATTGCGGCAATCTCACCACCCATATCCTCAATCTCGCCAAAGTACTCTTCGGCAAGGCGTAGCATCTCCTCCTCGTCGATATCTGCCGATATGGCGAGTATGGCTCGTGAGGGGCGATAGTGTAGATTGTAGAACGAGCGCACATCGTCGAGCGTGGCACGCTCAATATGCTCGGGTGTGATGCCTATTGTCGCCCAACGATAGGGATGACGCTTATAACATAGGTCGCGTAGAAGAAGTAGCTCATCCCCATAAGGCTGGTTTAGGTATCGCTGCTTGAACTCCTCAATCACAACGTGCTTCTCCGTCTCACACGCCTCGTGGCTTATGTTGAGACCACGCATGCGGTCGCTCTCCAACCATAGGGCTGTCGATATGTTCTCCTTGGGTAGGGTGATGTAGAAGTCGGTATAGTCGTTGTTCGTGAAGGCGTTATTCTCACCACACGCCATCTGCACAGGTATGTCGAACTCTGGTACGTTGTTCGTGCCTCTGAACATGAGGTGCTCGAAGAGGTGTGCAAAGCCCGTCTTATCCTCGCTCTCGTTGCGCGCACCCACTCGGTAGAGGATGTTAACAGCTGCTAGCTTCGACGATGTGTCGCGGTTGACAAGCACCGTGAGTCCGTTTCGTAATACTCTCTTTTGATACTTTATCATAGTATGGTGTTATATACTACAAATGTAGAAAAAAAAACTTAAAGTTGCAATAGCTATCTCGTGGCTATTTGGGTTGTTGGCGATGAAAAAAAACGTTGTAATCTACTGCGCTTTACTAAATTTTTATATACCTTTGTATATATAAATACACAAAACACTATGTCTACTAATCAGCAAACACAGAAGTCGCTCGCTCGACGCCTCTTCGATACCTATGTCATCGATGCCCTCAGCCACATGGCTATGGGTCTCTTCTGTTCGCTTATTCTCGGCCTTATCATCAAGCAGATAGCCTCTATCAATGGCTTTGAGTTCTTGATGGATATAGCCCTCTTTATGCAGTCGCCCGCCGTTGTTGGTGCATCCATAGGCCTTGCTATTGCCATAGGCCTTAAGCGCGATCTGCTGGTGACAATCTCGGCCGTTGGCGTGGGTGCTTTGGGTTATACGTTTGGTGGACCCATAGGTGCCTATCTCGCCGCTATTGTGGGTGTGGAGGCAGCCTCGCTGGTGTCGAAGCGCACGCCTGTCGATATAATCATCACGCCGCTTGTCGCTGTTGTCGTTGGTGGTCTCTTTGCTAAGTATTGCTGCGCCCCTATTAACGAGTGGGTGATGTCGCTTGGTGAGGTTATCAACCGTGCAACGATGCTCAACCCCTTCGTTATGGGTGTTGTCGTATCGGTGATGGTGGGTTGCATTTTGACCCTCCCTATAAGCTCTGCTGCGCTATGTATCGCCATCGGTATTAGTGGCCTTGCTGCGGGTGCTGCTACTGCTGGCTGCTGTGCGCAGATGGTGGGCTTCGCAGTAATCAGCTATAGGGATAATGGCATCGGCGGTCTTGTGTCGCAGGGCCTCGGTACCTCGATGTTGCAGATAGGCAATATCATCCGTAAGCCTATCATATGGCTCGCTCCAACTCTTGCCTCGGCAATCCTGGGTCCTGTGTCGACCCTGTGGCTCGGCATGACCAACAATGCTGCTGGTGCTGGCATGGGTACATCGGGTCTTGTTGGTCCTATCGGCTGTTGGGAGACGATGTCTGCAACCACCGACCACGCAACGCTCCTTATTGAGATTGTAGGCTTGTACTTCATAGCTCCTGCGGTGTTGAGCCTTATTTTCCACCATGTTATGCTCCGCCTCGGCTGGGTGAAGCCTGGTGATATGAAACTAAACCGATGATATTATGCGTCGCCTATTACTAATATTCGCAACCATTATCCTTGCACATTCGCTCTCTGCCCAGGAGATTGAGAGTGTGCGCAAGAAACCCGACTATTGGGGCGAAACCAAGATTGTCGTCAGTGAGCGCTATAATGGTGAGCTCTATACTGCTACCATCCGAAAGCCCGACTATTGGGGTGTGGTGCGCATCGACTACGAAGATGGGTCGAGATATCGCGCTGGCTATTCGCTGGTTAAGGAGCCTGACTATTGGGGCGAGGTGCGTGTTGAGCACTATCGTAAGGATGGCTCGCGTGATGGCTACAGTAAGATTAAGAAGCCCGACTATTGGGGTGTTGTGGAGGTCGTTCACTACGATAAAAGTGGTAATAAGTTGGCGGTGTCGAAGTGCAATAAGCCCGACTACTGGGGTGAGGTGCGTGTCGACCACTACGACAACCGGGCTACACGCGTAGGTGTATCCAAGATAGAGAAACCCGACTACTGGGGCGAGCAGACCACCGAGCACGAATTCCGCAACGATTGGACGCTCGATAGTATCGCTCTGTTGTATATCCTCACGATGGATTATTCACCATATTAGCCCACAAAAAAAAGAGTGAGTAGTTAGCTGAAACTAACTACTCACTACTTTTTAATTATCTTAACCCCAGATTATTGGTGCTCAGGGCGCAACAAGTCCTGGACAACCTTCACTGGTGAGAATGTCGAAATTGGTACCTCCACAAAGATTGTGTTCCAGTTGGCCATGGCACCATTCCAGAGGCCTGGAAGCTCCTGCGCACGTAGCTCACGACCGCCTGCCGACTTCGACGAGATGAAGCCTGTCTTCGGGTCGGTATACTGTGTGAGGTCATACTTGGTGCCGTCGTAGCGCATAACACCACATACGAGGTCCACAGGGTTGAAGTGGGTTGCCTCCTTCATTAGGTGCATATCCTCCTTGGCAATCTGGCTCGACTCGGCAATCTGCAACTGCTCACGACCCTTGTCGTCGCGCACCCAGAATGGACCGCCACCAGGCTCGCCCTCGTTCTTAACCATACCGCAGACACGAATAGGACGATCCAAAGTCTCGATGATAAGCTCGCGTGAAGCATTCTCGGGAAGCTTGCAGCATAGCTCGTCACGTAGGAAGGCGATAGCCTCGGCATCTCTATTCTCTCCACTCTTATATGAGCGCAACAATTCGAAGAGACGCTCCTGGAGGCGAAGCAACTCACCTGCCAATACACGCTTATAGGTTACTGTGTCGCCCTTGCGCTCATCGGTTGTCACGTTGTCGATATTCTTCACAAAGATGATGTCTGCGTTGAGCTTGTCGAGGTTGGTGATAAGAGCACCATGACCAGCAGGGCGGAAAAGTAGCTTGCCATCATCGGTGCGGAATGGGGTGTTGTCTGGGTTTACCGCGATGGTGTCTGTAGCTGGGCTCTGGATAGAGAATGTAACGTTGTACTTAACACCAAAACGCTCCTCGTAGTATCCCTGACGCTCCTTGAGTAGTGCCTCGAAACCTGCCTGATGCTCAGGTGATACGGTGAAGTGAATAGCGGCATTCTTGCCATCAGATGCATAGAGGGCAGCCTCCACAAGATGCTCCTCGACAGGCTTGCGTGCACCCTCCTTATAGGCGTGGAATGTCACAAGACCCTTAGGCTTTGCACCATACTCCAAGCCGTCGATGATAATATTGCGCACAACATCCTTGTCGTCGATCTGTGGCTTGAGATACTTAGCCAACTCTGGGAAGAAGGCAAACTTCTCAAGGTTAACGATAAGCTTATCGATGCCTGGTGTGCGCTTATCATCGTTTACATACTCAAATAGCTCCTTGAACATACGTGTCGCTGCACCCGACGCGGGTACAAACTTGAGTGTGCGTAGCGATGCTGCACGCTCAGCATAGTATGCCTCGGCACTCTTCACCTCACTCTCCTCAAGCTGCTTCACGCCGTCGCCACCCGCTGCTGCACGCACTACGGGGAGTGATGGGAAGCCGTTACGGAAGTTTTCAATCTGCTGCTCAACCCTCTCGACGCTGATACCACGAGCCTCGATTTGGGCAATGTCATGTTCGTTAAACATAGGCCAATATAGATTAGTTGTTAATATTTCCTGTAGGTTAATTCGTAGGTTGGCGTTACAATTGTTTGAATTTTCTCCCAAATATAGTAATTTTTTTTTAACTTTGCACTATGATACATATTTATAATGATATAAACGTTGCTTCACGCATTAGCTTTGGCGTAAATCACCAGGCTAAGACTCTTGTGGAGTTCGAGACTGCGGAGGACCTTCGTAGCTATTTTGCTGAGAATAAGCCAGAGAAGTGGTATATCCTTGGCGCTGGTAATAATACACTCTTCACTAAGGATTACGATGGCGTGATATTCACCCCTGTGTGTCGCAATATGACCATCTTGGAGGATAATGATGAGTGGGTAGATATTCGTGTTGAGGCTGCTGCCGACTGGGATGAGCTCGTTGAGTGGAGTGTTGAGAATGGCCTATGGGGTATGGAGAACCTCTCGGCGATTCCAAGCTCTGTGGGCGCTGCTCCGGTGCAGAATATTGGTGCCTATGGTGCTGAGGTGAAGGATGTTGTAACCACGGTGGAGTATTTCGATTGTAGAACATTGCAGGTGGAGCGCCTCAGCAATGAGGAGTGTCGCTTTGCCTACCGCGAGAGTATCTTCAAGGGAGAGTTGCGTGGTGTGGCCATAATCCTCGCTGTTGAGATGCGATTGCAGCGTGCCCCAAAGCCAAATCTCGGCTATGGCGACGTAATGCGTGAGATTGAGACGCTAGGGGGCGTTTCGCTTAGAAATATCCGCACTGCTATCTCGGC
Organism: Alistipes sp.; assembly: GCA_045654925.1. Taxonomy (GTDB): domain Bacteria; phylum Bacteroidota; class Bacteroidia; order Bacteroidales; family Rikenellaceae; genus Alistipes. The sequence continues at coordinate 57,267 of JAZOOI010000024.1, forward strand.
CATTCGTGCTCGCAAACTTCCCGACCCTAAGGTGCTGGGTAATGCTGGTAGCTTCTTTAAGAACCCCATTGTCGAGCGTAGTGTCGCTGAGAGACTTTTGGCGGAGTACCCATCTATGCCTCATTACGATGTGCCTAATGAGCCAAATAGTGTGAAGCTCGCTGCTGGCTGGCTTATCGATCAGTCGGGATTGAAGGGTTATCGCGAGCATGGCGTGGGTGTGCATGAACACCAAGCGCTCGTTTTGGTGAACTATGGTACAGCTTGTGGCAACGACGTGAAGAACTTTGCAGAGTTCGTGGCGAGTGTCGTTGAACATAAGTTCGGCGTTGTAATCTCTCCCGAGGTAAATATTTTGTAATATTGCCCATGTCTCTTGTTGAGAAGTTTCGTAGCTATGTAGCCCACGAAGGGCTCTTCACGCATGACGACAACCTCCTCCTCGCAGTGTCGGGAGGTGTCGACTCCATGGTGTTGATGAGTCTTGTTCGCGCGGCTGGCTATCGCTTTGCTGTTGCTCATTGCAACTTCCACCTTCGTGGCGAGGAGAGTGATGGCGACGAGCTTCTTGTTGAGAGTGAGGTGCGCAAAATAGGCGCTCCATACCATGTGACGCACTTCGATACCTATGGCGAGGTGGCCTCTACGGGAGAGTCTGTAGAGATGGCTGCCCGTCGTCTGCGCTACGCCTGGTTTGATGAGCTGTGTAATGCGCATGGCTATTCGGTAGTAGTCATTGCTCACCATATTGATGACTCCATTGAGACATACTTTATAAACATGTTGCGTGGTACGGGTGCCCGTGGCCTCGCGGGTATCGCCTCTCGCAATGGACGCATTGTTCGCCCCCTGTTATTTGCTACACGTGAGGATATCGAGATGTATGCCACACAAAACGAGATACCATTCAGGGTAGACTCATCGAATATGTCGATGAAACATCTCCGTAATCGTGTGCGTCATGAGGTTGTGCCAATGCTTAAGGAGATAAATCCGCAGTTTACCTCAATCATGCAGCGCAACATGACACACCTCGGTCAGGCACAGAGCTTTATCGATGCCGCGATGGCCATCATCAAGCGCACGATACTTACAGAGTCGCGCGGTGTATATAGCCTTGATATAGCTGCTATAGATGCATCTTTGCCTCGTAACTTCGTGATATATGAGATTCTGAGTTCCGAGTTTGGCTTTAGACGCGAGGTGGTGTCGGACATCTGCACGGCTATAGATAACGGCGCTACGGGACGACGTTTCTTAGCCTCTAATAGAGTAGCTGTAGTCGATAGGGATGTCATTCTCATTATGCCAATTGCGGAGGATAATGATGTTGAGATTAGTGTAGGCTGCGATACGACATCGACTATGCTTGGCGATATGCAGTTTACGTTCGATACGCTTGATAGGAAGAGCATCGAAACCCTTAATCAGGGCGCTTATGTGGCACTTATTGACGCCGATAAGGTCTCTTTCCCGCTCACTATTCGCCGTTGGCGTGAGGGTGATACCATGGTGCCATTTGGCATGACGGGGCGTAAGAAGATTAGCGATATGCTTATTGATGCTAAGGTGTCGCTTGCTGATAAGCGTGAGCAGTATGTGTTGCTATCGGGTGGTGATGTTGCATGGCTCGTAGGTCGCAGAATTGATAATAGATACGCAGTTAAAAAAGAGACATCGAGGGTACTTCGCGTAACCATCTCACGATAATAATTTTGTATTATAACTATGGCTAAGACTCAAGGATTTGGTGCTTGTTTGTCATCGTATAACTCTATTATGGCAGATATCGAGGCACGTCGCTTCAGCCCCATATATCTACTCTGTGGCGATGAGGGCTACTTCATCGATGCCATCGCTGATAAGCTCGCTAACACAATCCTCAATGAGGCTGAGCGTTCATTTAATCAGATTGTGGCCTATGGCCTTGATAGTGACGCGGGCAAAATTGTCAATCTATGCCGCCAGATGCCAATGATGGGTGCCTATGAGGTAATTATACTCAAAGAAGCACAGCAGCTTTCGAAGATCGAAAATCTCGTTCACTATACCTCGTCACCACAGTCGTCGACAATCCTTATTATCTGTTATAAGAATAAGGAGCAGGGTAGAGGCATAGATAAGCGCACATCGTTCTATAAGAGTTGCGCCAAGAGTGGTGTTGTCTTTGAGTCGGTGCGTCCTCGTGAGTATGAGATTGATGCGTGGCTCTCAGGATATATTGCAAATAAGGGGATGAAGATCGATCCTAAGGCTATGGCCATGCTCAAGGAACACGTGGGTATGGATCTTGGTCGCATGACGCGCGAGGTCGACAAACTTGCCGTGTCTATGCCTGCAAATGAGCGAAATATCACCGATGCGCATATTGAGGAGTTTATTGGACTATCGAAGGAGTTTAATACCTTTGAGCTTAACGATGCTATACTTAAGCAGGATGTGGCTCGTGCAATGCGTATTGCCGACCATTTTGGGCGTAACCCTAAGAGCTACCCTGTGACGCTGACTATCACGATACTCTTTGGACTCTTCCAGCAGATATTCCTGCTCAACTACTATATGTGGAATTGTCGTCGTCGCAACCTCCCAATGCCTTCGGATAATGAACTTATGGCTGCTATACGCGTTAATAACCCATATGCTCTGCGCGAGATAAAGTCCAATATTGGACGATGGAATAACCGTCGTGTATTCAAGATTTTAGGACTATTGCGCGAGTATGATGCCAAGAGTAAGGGTGTTGATAGCGGTGGCTTGGATGGCGGTCAGCTACTCAATGAGTTGTTGTTGAAGATATTCGCTTCGGAGTAATTGTTTTTCGTTGTATGAGATATTTGGCATGGATAGATGGTAGGGTGGTTGAAGCTTCGCAGCTTCGACAAGATATGCCGTATGTCATGCAACGTATACATACGCTTGGTGGCTGTGTTTATAATGCTAATAATCACCTATTTGTGCTGCGTGAGGCCTCGGAATATCTCTTCTCGTTTGCCTCGCTGATTACGCCCTCTGGTGTGGAGCGTATCGTCGCAAAGTTGCTTGATTGTGCATATGCGCCTTTGGAGTGTAGTGTTCCTGTTGTCATGCGTCTATATGCCGATGGCTCATTGTCGTTTGAGGTGGAGGCTCCGACGTATGGTCGTGGAGCCTATCTTCGCGCTAAGCGATATGTCGGTGTTGAGATTGAGCATTCGCGACCACTACCCATCATGGCACAGTGCTCGGAGAGTTGTGCTGCGGATGTGATGACCGAGCGTAGAGTCTACCATCTTGGCGGTGATATTGCTCTATGGACAGATGCTGAAGGAAACCTTATTAGTCTTCCATGGAGACCTCTGTTTGTCTACTATAAAGGTGTTATTTTTACACCTCAAGAGTTTCATTCTGTCGAGTATCGCATGGCCTCGAAGGCTATTGCTGCAGCTGGATATGAGCTTCGTGTGCGAGCCATATCGAGTTCGGCGCTGACCATGATCGATGAGCTATTTATGGTCGATGTCATGGGTGTGTCGTCGCTTGGCGCAGCAAGAAAACATAGGCTCCAATCATCTGTGGCTATTCGTGTTGCCAAGATGATGGAGCCCAAGTAGCTACTTAAATATCTGATATTTAGATATTGTCAATGGCGTAGAGATATGCGCCCAGCGATACGGCGTTGCTTGCACCAATATCCGATATGGTAATACCCACTCTCTTCTCTGGGTCGTAGACAACCTCCTCATCGCTTCCATATACCTTTATCTTTGTTGAGTTGCCCTTCGCAAACTTCGCGAACTCCTCCTCATCGTCGAGGTTGTAGACGCTCATCTGTACACGGTTGAGTGTGTCGCCTGAGAGGGTGTTTATCTTACCACGCATCTCCTCGATGAGCGCTGGCATGAAGTACTTTGATGCACCGGCTAAACCACCGCCAATGACAATCACACCATCCATCAATGTCACGGCTGTTGCCATGGCGTCGCCTGCTACGCGACCCAGCGTCGCGAAGGCCTCCTTTGCGGCCTCAATATCTCCTTCTGTGTTACCCTCGGCAATGTTGTATATGTCGCGTGGCTCAAGCTCTCTTGGGTCGTTTGATAGCTCCTTGTAAACACGTTTTACGGCGCGAATAGCAACGCCATCCTCGACGATAATATTGGCGTTGTCGCGGTGCTTTAGACAGAATGTCTCAACGCACGAATTGTCGCCACGATTTAGCTTGCCATCCATTACAAAACCAAATCCGAAACCCGTACCGAACGTATAACCTAAAAGGTTGCGATAGCGCTTGTTAGACCCTGCTGCCTCAAGTTTTTTATTGATGCGTGGTAGCGCTCCTCCCATAGCTTCACCATAGGCAAAAAGGTCGGCATCGTTGTTGATAAAAACGGGTATCTTAAACTCTCTTTCGAGGATTGGACCAAGGGCTACACCATCTCTGAACGATGGGAAGTTTGGAAGGTAGCCGCCGATGATGCCATTGCGGTAGTCGGCGGGTCCAGGGAAGGCGAAACTGATTGCCGCAGGTCTCTCAGGAAGAGCCTCTATAACCTCTCTAAAACCACGAATAAGGGTATTGATGCATAGGTCGAGGTCGTGTGCTGATGATGGCAGTGTTAGTGGCTGGCCAATGACCTTGCCGTCGGCCATTGCTGCAAATACGAAATTTGTTCCGCCCGCATCGAGCGTCACTACAATTGGATTATTCATAATCGTTAGGTTCATTTATACTCAGACAAAGGTAGTGATATTTTTTCTTTTTGACAAATGTGGTAAAAAACACCCCTTTTTTTTATTAAATATGTTGTGTTGGGTTTTGATATTTGGAAAAATAGACATATATTTGTGAGAATTTTTTAAGGGGTGCACGTTCTGTGGTTTTTGTGAGTATGTATTACCCCGTTGTTATGGATTGACGATAATTAGAAAATTATATACAAAATAACTTAAAATTTATTGAACTATGGAGAATAAGAAACTTCAGGAGCTTACCCAAAAACTCTATAATGAGGGTTTGGAGAAGGGTCGCTCAGAGGCTGATCGCCTTGTGGCTGATGCTAAAGAGGAGGCTGCTCGCATCCTTGCTGACGCTAAGGCTGAGGCTGAGGTAATCGCTAAGGCTGCCGAGGCTCGTGCTGAGGATATTGCAAAGAACGCAATGACTGAGATTGCACTTGCGGGTCGTCAGGCTGTGTCTAAGATTAAGAGTGAGATTGTCGAGGCAATCATCCTCAAGACCACAGGTGAGGCTGTTAAGGCTGCTACAGCAGATGCTGCATTCGTTAAGGATATGTTGCTCGCTGTAGCTAATAACTGGAACGCTTCAACTACTGATGTTTCATTGAAGGCCCTCTTGCCAGAGGATAAGCGTGCTGAGCTCGATGCCACTATGCAGCAGGCAGCAGCTGAATTGTTGAAGGCTGGCGTAGAGGTTGGCTACTCAAAGGAGGTTAAGAACGGCTTCAAGGTGGGCGAGAAGAATGGTGGCTACTACATCTCGTTTACCGATGAGAGTTTCGACGCTCTTTTCAAGGAGTATTTGCGCGAGAAGGTTTCTAACATGCTTTATAAGTAAAAACGATGTTTGCTACGGAGTACTACTATTTGGTTGCGGGCCTACGTGAGTGGACGTTGGACTCAGATACCAAGGGCTTCGATGCTCGTGAGATTATCGACGATATTGTCGAGGAGCTCACGAAGCGCGATCGTGAGGCTGTGCGTTTGCTCTATGCCTACTACGATTGCGAGAACATCATTGCTTATTATGTGAAGCGCGATCGTCACAATCCACTCGGTAACCTCTCAAAGGAGGATGTTGAGGCTGTGATGGTCGAGCGTAACTACTCGATGCTCCCTAAGCGCATGGCTACCGTTGTTAAGAACTACTTGGAGGTCGACGATGATGACCGCGATGAGGATGTCGTTCTTGACGATAGCTTTGAGCATGCGCTCTATGAGGCCTACTATGAGGAGTTGGCGCACTCTAAGTGTCGCTTCCTTAAGGGCTGGGGTGAGTTCGATCGTAACCTTCGTAATATAGCTGCTGGTGTAGCTGCTCGTGAGGCGGGTCGTACTGTTGCCGATGTTGTTGTTGGTGATGGCGATGTCGTGGAGCAGTTGAAGCGCTCGTCGGCTGCAGACTTCGGTCTTCGTGGCGAGTTGCCATATATCGATGCGGTGATTACGGCGGTTAGTGATGAGCGTAATATTGTTGAGAAGGAGCGCAAGATTGATGCTATCCGTTGGTCGGAGGCTGAGGAGATTGCGGTGTTCGACTTCTTCAATATTAACTATATCCTCTCATACCTTGTTAAGGTAAACATCGTTGCGCGTTGGATGATGCTCTCGCCAGAGGTTGGTCGCGAGATGCTCAATAAGCTTATGCGTGACTTGGATGCCAAGGAGCTTGTGAATAAACAATAAAAACATACGATAAACGAATGAAAACATTAGGACGTGTAAACGGTATTATCTCAAACATCGTTATCGCCAAGGTTGACGGTGCGGTGGGCCAGAATGAGATATGCTACGTGTATTGTGGTGACACCCGCATGATGGCGGAGGTTATCAAAGTCATAGGCGATGAGGCCTATGTACAGGTCTACGATAGCACACGCGGTCTAAAGATAGGTGATAAGGTGGAGTTCGAGGGTCACATGCTCGAGGCTACCTTGGCTCCAGGTCTTTTGTCGCGTAACTACGATGGTCTTCAGAACGACTTGGAGAAGATGGATGGCTTGTTCATCAATCGTGGTTCTATCACCGAGCCTATCGACTTCGAGAAGAAGTGGGAGTTCTCTCCAATTGCTAAGATGGGTGATAAGGTGTCAGCTGGTGCTTGGCTTGGTGAGGTTAAGGAGCAGTGGGTTATGCATAAGATTATGGTGCCTTTCGTTATGCAGGGCGCCTATACAGTGAAGATTGTCGCTGCCGCTGGTGAGTATAAGGTTACTGATACCATCGCTGTTATTGTCGATGCAGATGGTAATGAGTACAATATCACAATGGTTCAGAAGTGGCCAGTAAAGCAGGCTATCCGCTGCTTTACCGAGAAGCCTCGTCCTTCACGCGTTATGGAGACTGGTGTTCGAGCTATCGACACCTTCAATCCATTGGCTGAGGGTGGTACAGGCTTTATTCCTGGTCCTTTCGGTGCTGGTAAGACCGTGCTTCAGCATGCTATCTCTAAGCAGGCCGACGCTGATGTCATCATCATCGTAGCTTGTGGTGAGCGTGCAAATGAGGTTGTGGAGATCTTCGCTGAGTTCCCTGAGTTGGTTGACCCACGTACAGGCCATAAACTTATGGAGCGTACAATCATCATCTGTAATACCTCAAACATGCCTGTTGCTGCGCGTGAGGCATCTGTATACACTGGTATGACTATCGGTGAGTACTATCGATCAATGGGTTTGAAGGTGTTGGTAATGGCGGACTCTACTTCACGTTGGGCTCAGGCTTTGCGTGAGATGTCTAACCGTTTGGAGGAGCTTCCAGGTCAGGATGCCTTCCCAATGGACTTGTCAGCTATCATCTCTAACTTCTATGCCCGTGCAGGTTTGGTGAAGCTCAACAATGGCGCTACTGGTTCTGTAACATTCCTTGGTACTGTATCACCTGCGGGTGGTAACCTTAAGGAGCCTGTTACTGAGTCTACAAAGAAGGCTGCACGTTGCTTCTACGCTTTGTCACAGAGTCGTGCGGACTCTAAGCGTTATCCAGCTATCGATCCACTCGACTCATACTCTAAGTATTTGGAGTACCCTGAGGTACGTTCATACCTCGATGAGCATATCGAGAAGAATTGGGTAGATGCAGTATATGAGGGTAAGACTATCGTACAGCGTGGTAAGGAGGCTAACGACCAGATCAACATCCTTGGTGATGATGGTGTACCTGTAGAGTACCACGAGCGTTTCTGGAAGAGCGAGTTGCTTGACTCTGTAATCTTGCAGCAGGATGCCTTCGACTCTATTGATGCTAACTGCCCAATCGAGCGTCAGCAGGTTATGTATAATATGGTATTGGATATTTGTCGCAAGTCGTTCGACTTGGCCGACTTCGATGAGTGCTCGAAGTTCTTCAAGGAGCTTATCTACTTGTTCCGTCAGATGAACTACTCGGAGTGGAAGTCTGCTCAGTTCGATGAGTTCCGCCAGAAGATTGAGGCTTTGGTTAATGAGAAACTTGCATAATTTCAAGGAGGACAAGTTATGACAACACGAGCATTTCAGAAAGTATATACAAAGATTGATAATATCACCAAGGCTACTATCACGCTTCGTGCTACAGGCGTAGGTAACGACGAGCTTGCTACTGTAGGCGGTCGTCTTGCTCAGGTGGTAAAGATTATGGGCGAGAAGGTTACCCTTCAGGTATTTGCTGGTACCGAGGGTCTTGCAACCGACTCTGAGGTGGTATTCCACGGCGAGCCACCCGTATTGCGTGTATCTGACGCCCTTGCAGGTCGCTTCTTCAACGCATATGGCGAGCCACTCGAAGGTGGTGAGCAGATTGAGGGCGAGGCGCGCGAGATTGGCGGTCCTACCGTAAACCCATTCCGTCGTATTCAGCCATCGGAGCTTATTGCTACTGGTATCGCAGGTATCGACCTTAACAATACCATCGTATCTGGTCAGAAGATTCCATTCTTCGCCGATCCAGATCAGCCTTATAACGCTGTTATGGCTAACGTAGCTTTGCGTGCTAAGGCCGACAAGATTATCTTGGGCGGTATGGGTCTTACCAACGATGACTTCTTGTACTTTAAGCAGGTCTTCGAGAATGCTGGCGCTTTGGACCGTATCGTATCATTCGTAAACACTACCGATAACCCTCCTGTGGAGCGACTCCTCGTTCCAGATATGGCACTTACTGCTGCCGAGTACTTCGCTGTAGATAAGGGTGAGAAGGTGTTGGTATTGTTGACCGATATGACCCTTTATGCCGATGCTTTGGCTATCGTGTCAAACCGTATGGACCAGATCCCATCAAAGGACTCAATGCCTGGTTCACTCTACTCAGACTTGGCAAAGATCTACGAGAAGGCCGTTCAGTTGCCTAATGGTGGTTCTATTACCATTATCGCCGTTACAACACTTTCAGGTGGTGATATCACCCACGCTATTCCTGATAACACAGGTTATATCACTGAGGGTCAGTTGTTCTTGCGTCGTGACAGCGATATCGGTAAGGTAATTGTTGACCCATTCCGTTCGTTGTCTCGTTTGAAGCAGTTGGTTAGCGGTAAGAAG
>JAZOOI010000025.1:0-56702 GCA_045654925.1 Alistipes sp.
AATGGTATCTGTACCTCCAAAGCAATCAGGGGAAAATCGCCAAAAAGAATGAGCGAGAGAAATAAATCTCTCGCCCATTTTAAACTTCAAAAAGCGCCACTTTTTGCATCATTACCAAAATAATAAAGGATGTCGAGTGACATCCTTTATTATATTATATGTATGGACAACCCTACTTCTCTTCTGTGGGTGGTTGCCAAATGTATATCTTAGACTCTGTACCCTCCCTTAGTCGAGCAATGTTCTTGCGGTGTGTCCACACAAGCATGATACCCACAATCCATGAGAAGATGATGAATGGAACGGTCATATATGGGGTTGCGGGACTATGATGGATGAATGCGAAGATCATTACCAACATAGGATAGCAGCAACCTGCGATGATTGAGGCCAACGATACATAGTGCCAAATAGCAAATACCAAGCACCACACGCCGAAGCATATGAGCACCAATGGAGGATAGATACCCGTACCAGCACCGAGGAGCGTGGCTACACCCTTACCACCCTTGAAGCCAGCGAATATCGGGAATATATGACCAAGCACCACAGCTATGGTGGCTACAATACGAATGTTAATAAGCCAGCCATCGCTAATAGCATCATCGAAACGCATGATGAATGTAAGCTGCACAGCACCGAAGCCCTTGAAGAAGTCGATGATAAAGACAGGGAATGCAGCACGCTTACCAAGCACTCGTAACATGTTGGTTGTACCCGCATTCTTAGAGCCGTGCTCACGAATATCTATGCCATAATATTTCTTTCCTATCCACACTGCACTTGGGATAGAGCCTAATAGGTAGGCTATCAATAGTAGAGTTATAGCGCAGTAGTATGTTAATGGTCCCCACTCAGTCATAATAGTGATAAAGTATTAATTGTTAGCGACATACGCAAAAATAGGCGCATCCATAGATATACAAAGGTAAAACAAATTTTTTAATAATACAATTTATTTCTTCCTAAAATGACCAAATTAAAAAAGGTACAGCGCAAAATTCCGAGGTCATATTGCATAAATTCAAAAAAATACATATCTTTGATAGATGGATTTGAAACATTATAAGATAATTGCATATTTATGAAACAGAAACTAAACTTCTCTAACCTAACAGCCTCAGCAAAAGAGTCTATTAGCGACTTGCATTGGTGGGCATCGATGGGTATGATTGTCTTCGGTTGCTTCTTGGTTGCCGTTGCCTTTGTAATATTCATCAACCCCTACAACATGGTTCCTGGTGGTATCTATGGTTTGGCACTTGTGCTCCACAACCTCTTCCCATCAGTCCAGGTAGGTACTTTCGGCTATATGTTCGACGTGCCCCTTATCCTCACTGCTCTTATACTCTTTGGTGGTAAGCTTGGCGGTCGCACTATATTTGCATCGTTCATCACACCAGGTATCATGAACCTCCTCGACAAGCTTGTATATCCAAACGAGGCAGCTATTGAGGCTCTTGACCCAGCATTACTCTTGGGTGGCGACATCAACCTCTCGGGCGATTTGATGCTTGCTGCAATCATCGGTGGTTGCTTCAGTGGTGTGGGTGTGGGTATCGTTATTCGTAACAACGCCGCTACAGGTGGTACCGACATCACAGGTATGCTACTACACAAGTTCGCAAAGATGAAGTTTGCCAATGGTGTGCTTCTTTCGGATGCCATCATCGTGCTTATGGGTCTTATCGTCATCGGCTTCGGCGTAGGTACCGAGGGTCCCGGTGCAGGTGTGTTGCTATCGCTCTACTCTGGTGTCTGCATCTTTGTGAATGCAAAGGTTCTTGGCTACACTATCGATGGCGCATCACGCGACAAGCTCCTATATATTATTACCGACGAGCACTCGGAGGATATGCGTAACTACATCCTCAAGGATCTTGACCGCGGTGGTACCTATATCAAGGCTAAGGGTATGTACACCAACAACGACAAGGAGATGATTTTCCTCGTTGTTAGCCGCAAGGAGGTGCGCAACGTGCAGCATAAGATTAAGGAGTTCGATGCTAACGCATTTGTTGTTGTTACCGACGCATACGACACCTTTGGTCAGGGCTTCAAGCCATTCCCTAAGGAGGATGATATGCCTACAGAGTAATTAAACATCATTAATAGAATGAGTATCAATATCAACAACTTGCGACCTCTCACAGGTAGTGGTCGCAAGTTATATATCGAGACATATGGTTGCCAGATGAATGTCGGTGACTCGGAGATTGTGGTATCAATCATGCAGGAGGAGGGCTATCGCTATACCGAGAGCCTTGACGAAGCGGACATCGTGCTTATCAACACCTGCTCTATACGCGACAATGCCGAGCAGCGCATATGGGGTCGTCTGAGCGAGATGCGCCACCAGCGCAAGAAGAAACCATCGCTCATCATAGGCATCATCGGATGCATGGCCGAGCGCCTCAAGGAGGAGCTAACAAAGGGTGGCACGGGTGTAGATATCGTTGCTGGCCCCGATGCCTACCGCGACCTACCACGCCTTGTGCGCGAGGTGGACAATGGCACCACAGGCGTCAATGTTGAGCTCTCGAAGGAGGAGACCTACGCCGAGATTGCCCCTGTGCGTCTTGACAGAAATGGCGTGAGTGCCTTTATCGCCATCATGCGAGGCTGTAACAACTACTGCTCATACTGCGTAGTACCCTACACACGTGGCATCGAGCGTAGCCGCGACGCCAAGACTATCGTTGCCGAGGCACGCACACTCTTCGAGAATGGCTACCGCGAGGTGACACTCCTCGGTCAGAACGTAAACTCTTACCGCACGGGAGATGTAGACTTCCCTGAGCTATTGAAACAGGTGGCAGAGATATCACCTATGCTACGCGTGCGTTTTGCCACATCACACCCCAAGGATATTAGCGACAAGCTCCTTGAGACCATGGCATCGATGCCTAACATCTGCCGTGCTATACACCTACCAGCACAGTCAGGCTCAACGGAGATGCTCAAGCGCATGAACCGCAAATATACACGTGAGTGGTATTTGGAGCGTGTGGCAGCCATCCGACGTTATATGCCCGACTGCGCCATCACCACCGACCTTATCGCTGGCTTTGCCCACGAGAGCGAGGAGGAGCACCAGGAGACACTATCACTCATGCGCGAGGTGGGCTACGACTTCGCCTATATGTTTAAGTACTCGGAGCGTCCTGGCACATTTGCACAGCGCAACCTCGGTGACGACATACCTGAGGATGTCAAGACACGCCGCCTAACCGAGATTATCGACCTTCAGAACACCCTTTCGGAGGAGAGCAACAAACGCGACATCGGCAAGGAGTTCGAGATATTGGTGGAGTGCACATCGAAGCGTAGCGAGGAGCAGCTCTCGGGCCGTACATCACAGAATAAGATGGTGGTATTCGACCGTGGCGACCACAATATTGGCGACTACGTCAAGGTTCGCATCACTGGTTGTTCATCAGCCACCCTATTTGGCGAGGAGATAAAATAAGAGGTCGTCAAACAAGGGAGGAGGGAAAGGACCTCAACATAAGAGCCTGTCTAACATTCGAGTTAGACAGGCTCACTTATTATATTATCAGCAGCATAGAACTGCCCTATTAGTGCTAATTAATCGCGATTACCAATCAAGCGCAATAGGTAGATGAATAGGTTGATGAAGTCGAGATATAGCATGAGTGCACCCATGAGCGCGAGTTTCTGGCCACTCTCATCAGCAGTGCCGTGCTCCATGAACATGCTCTTAATACGCTGAGTATCCCAAGCGGTGAGGCCCACGAAGATGATAACACCGAGGTAGGTGCATGCCATATAGAGACCCTGAGAGCCCAAGAACATATTAACTACGGTTGCAATGATAAGGCCGATAAGAAGCATCATGAGGATGCTACCCATCTTTGAGAGATCCATCTTTGTCACATAACCCACAAGGCTGGTGACGAAGAAGGTACCCGCTGTAACGAAGAAGGTGGCAATGATATCGCTCATCTGATATACGAGGAAGAGTGTGCCAAAGCTAACACCCGTAAGCACAGAGTAGAGGATAAATAGCACCGTTGCCGATGTCATAGACATGGCGTGAAGGCGTGCCGAAAGCCAGATAACAACACCAAGCTGCGCGATGAGGACAATCCAAAGCATGGCTGGTGAGTTGATAAGCATGTTGATGTATGCAGTTGACTGCGAAAGGAAATAAGCCACAAGGCCTGTGATGGTTAGGGCTGCGGACATCTGCATATACAAGCTCTTAAAGAGCGTAGAGGTCAGCGACTCGGTCACTGTCTTTGTTGATGTAAAATGTGCCATAGTTTTATTTGTTTATATACTTATAACGAAGATACTTCGATTTTATTTCTTAAGAATTGTCGAATATCGCACACGGCAGATATCGTATATTGCGAGCGCCAAGGCAGCACACGACAGAATGAGCATAATCTTAATGCCGTGGCACAGCTCAACGCTCATATACTCTGTAGCTACCTCATAATAAATTTGCATCGACTCCACCTTTGCAGAGCTCAACGGAGAGACACCCTTCAATGCTCCATCGAGGTTCTCCATAAGGTTATGGCTGGTCGAAACGCTATCCGCACCCAGAAGATCCTCCACACTTGGTGGATTGACAACAGTGCAGATGGCAACTATCACACAAAAAAGTGATGCCCAAAATACCGTATAACGACTGCGACACAGAGCGCCTACAATCATCGCAATAGCCAATACAAAGATTATAATTCCACTGGTAGTGCCTATTCCCGAGTAGCCAGGGATGAAGCGTGACACGGAGCGTACCAAGATATCGACAACGCCACCATCAATACTCAAATGAATAGTGTACCAACTCATAAAGGTGCTTATGGCGATAAATAGACCAAGTAGCATGACACTACAACGCACCAACATTCCACCATCATTCGATGATTGCATAAGCGTTGCGCCACATCGGGGACAACGCCTCATCAGCTCAGTTGTTGACTCACCACACTCCGAACAAAATTTAGCCATTCTTGTAAGAGGATAAAGATAATAATGATCGATATAGGCCTACGCCCTAAGGTAGCTCCTCCGGGACTCGAACCCGGATCTAAGGTTTAGGAAACCTTCATTCTATCCCTTGAACTAAAGAGCCAATCGAGTTGCAAATATACAACTTTTTCCATAACAAGCATATTGCTACGACACAAAAGCGCACAATATACCCATCACGCCGACTTAACGACGTATTACAAACTACCTGCCAAAGAGACCCTTTGATATGCCAGAGCGCAACTTCAAGAGGTAGCGCGACTGAGAAGGACGATAGGTTAAGCAGAGAAGGAGTGTAGCACCCCACTTGCCAATCTCAGAGATATATGCCTTGCAAAGGCCATGCTTCTTGCGCTGAGCGCGTATGCGCTGCGATACACCAATTTGATAGAAGAGACGTGAGGTATACTCCTCGGTGAGCTTCTCGTCGCCGATACGGTGATATACCATAGCACGAGGTACGTAGTATATGGGGAAGCCTATCTTAGACATACGCTCGAAGAAGTCGCACTCCTCGCCACCGATGAGCTTATCACCCGAGCGGCCAAGCTCTGTATCGAAGCAACCAATTTTATCGAATATCGAACGACGCACCGCCATATTACCGCCTCCGGGGTGAGTACCACGTGGGAAGGGCTTAGTGTAATCGCCATAATAGAGTGGATTAGAGATTGGTTTTGCCACGATATGCGACATCCACTTTGGTTTACCCGAGAGATAGTCGGGCTGGATACGGCCACCTGCAGCCATAGCCTCGGGATGCTGGTCGAAGAGCTCGACGTAGCGTCTCACCAAGTCTAATACGATATCCTCATCGTCGTCGATAAAGGCTATAATCTCACCCTTGCTATTTGCTATGCCGGCATTACGAGCATGCGACAAGCCCTGCTTAGGCTCGAAGACATAACTCATGTTAAGCTCCTTATGCTCAGCGATAAGGGCCTCGACCTTGGCGCGTGTATCGTCAGACGAATTATTATCCACTATGACGCACTCCCACTTAGAGGCATCGTAGCGCTGATCAACCACTCTCTCGAGTGTCTCCATCAACTGCTCCGAGCGGTTGTATGTTGGTATTACTAAAGATAGACGTATCATGTTGCAAAGTTAACAAAAAAAAATAATTTTTGTATATTTGCGACATGAAATATTCACTGGTTATATTCGATTTAGATGGCACTCTGCTAAACACTATTGGTGATTTAGCTGCCTCGGTAGATTATGTTATGCGTAGTCGCAACCTTCCCGAGCATAGCGACGCTGAGTATAGGGCTATGGTGGGTGGTGGCATTAAGCGTCTTGTAGAGCGAGCACTCCCCGCGCACCTCGCCTCAGATGAGGCATATGTCGAGGAGTGTGTAACTCAGTTTCGCCACTACTATGTCGAGAACATCGACCGCTACACAACACCATATGATGGCATAACAGAGCTTCTGCATCGTCTTAATCGTGAGGGCGTTAAGATTGCCG
This sequence comes from Alistipes sp., assembly GCA_045654925.1. GTDB lineage: Bacteria > Bacteroidota > Bacteroidia > Bacteroidales > Rikenellaceae > Alistipes. Next base: position 6,475 of record JAZOOI010000025.1, read on the forward strand.
TAGCATCCAACAAGTTTCAGCATGGCACCGAGCGTCTCATAGCCAAGTTCTTCGGCGATGTTGAGTTTGTAGCCATCGAGGGCAATCGTCCTGGAGCGCCACTAAAGCCCAACCCAGAGATCATCCACAACATACTACGCATGGCCAACATAGAGCCATCAGAGGCGATAATGGTTGGCGACTCAGGCATCGACATACACACTGCCACCGCAGCGGGCATTGCATCGGTGGGCGTAGCCTGGGGCTTCCGCTTTGCCGAGGAGCTATACGAGGCTGGCGCCACACATGTCGTGACAACCATCGAGGAGCTTAGCGCGGCCATCGTCGACTAAGCGTGGCAATAGAGCCTCACGTTATCGGCCGTAATGGAGTCATCGCTGAGGATTATAAGTCGCTCGACGACGTTATGCAACTCGCGGATGTTACCCGTCCAGCGGCAGTGCGAGAGGATGTCGATAGCGTCGTTATCTATATGTTTTATATCCATTTCGTGGCGGGTACATATCTCGGCTATGAAGTGGTCCACAAGGAGGCCTATATCTTCCTGGCGTTCGCGTAGCGGCGGTACATCTATCTCTATGACACTGAGGCGATGATATAGGTCCTCACGAAAGTTACCAAGGGTTATCTCATGGCGTATATCCTTGTTTGTTGCAGCCACAACACGCACATTGACGGGGATGTCACGATCACCACCAACGCGTGTTATCTTGTTTTCTTGCAAGGCTCTGAGCACCTTTGCCTGCGCCGCCAGAGACATATCACCAATCTCATCCATAAAGAGCGTACCACCATCGGCAAGTTCGAACTTACCCTTACGTTGCTTCACTGCCGAGGTGAACGACCCCTTCTCGTGGCCAAACAGCTCACTCTCTATAAGCTCCGAGGGGATGGCTGCGCAGTTGACCTCGACGAATGGTGCCGAGGCACGATGACTCTTCAAGTGTAGCCACCGCGCAACGAGCTCCTTGCCTGTACCGTTCTCACCCAAGACCAACACACGAGCGTCGGAGGGCGCCACGCGTTGTATCATCTGTCGCACATGCTCAATAGCCTTAGATTGACCAATGATTGGTTGTGTGGCACAATTAGTGCGTTTACCACCACAACGCTGCGCCGAGCGCAACGGAAGTTGCTCCTCACCACTCATAAGGTCGATACTACGAAGACGCCACATAAGGCGATTCATGTCGATGGGAGTGCTGAGATAGTCGATAGCTCCATTGCGCACCGCATCGAGGGCCACCTCCATATTTGGCTCCTGGCCTATGACAATCTTCGGCAGGTCGATATTTTCGAGAGAGATGTCGCTACCTACAATTGCAGCATCGCAAGGTGTTGAGCTACATATCTGCTGCGCAGAGCGTTCGTCATCAGCCTCGACGGTGGTGATATTCTCAAACTTTAGTCGCTCGACAAGTGAATTACGAATACTTTTAGAGTGAAAGAGAAGTAAAATTGTTATCATAGTTTGTTTATGTAAAAAAATTGCATTTACTTTGTAGGGATAAACAGAGTTTATCCGTTTCGCGCCCACCACGACGATAGAGTATATCGGCGGTGAAGAATTGCGGGATAAAGATTCTATCTTTTACCCATTGGTGCAACCTAACACCCACAATTTGAACCATAGACAACATATAAGTTGACCAAATGCATCATTTTATAGTTTGTTGTCACATTTAGATAAGAATATGGAGATGAGAAAAAATTATAACTACAAGCGTCGAAAGCTATACCTTCCGGAGTATGGTCGCCACATTCAGGAGATGGTCGACTCGCTACTTATCATCGAGGATAGACAGGAGCGCACACGCCAGGCTAAGGCAGTGATTGCAGTGATGGGCAATATCAACCCAATGCTCCGCGACACCGAAGACTTCAAACATAAGCTTTGGGACCATCTATTCATAATGTCGGATTTTAAGTTAGACGTCGACTCGCCATACGCACAACCATCACGCCAAGATTTGATGATCACGCCCCAAAAATTAAACTACACACAGTCGCGTATAACATTCAAGCACTACGGCAAGTACACCCAGCAGCTGATAGAGGAGATTGCCAAGGAGGGTAACGAGAGACGCCGCGGGGGGAATATAGCCAACATCGCTCGATATATGCGTGCCAAGAGCTATGAGTTCAATAACGAGCACCCCAACAACGAGGCCATAGTGCGCGACATACGCATCATGTCGAACGGCGAGCTTGAGATAGAGGCTACGGAGATTGGCAATATGCATAGCGACTACCACCGCAACACACCATCGCAGCGCAAGCCACAACGTAAGATGCAACCCCAGCGCAACAACAATAACCGCAAGCAAGCGAAGAACATGGCAAAGGGCCAAGCACGACACAACAACCACAAATAGCGCATAGACAAATAGTAATTTACACAACTTAGGACTAAGATAATGAAGAGATTATTCTGGATTATTGCAATCATAGCTCTCGGCTTCACAGCCTGCAAGGAGCAGGAGAAGACAAGCGAGCAGACACCCGAGACTGTAACGACAACTATCAGCGGCCGCTTTGTTGGCAGCGGCGTTGAGAGCATATCATTGGAGCGCATCACCGATGACTTCATGAGCGTGGAGCATGTTGCCAAGCACGACCTCTCGGCAAATGGTGACTTTAGCTTCGAGTTAGACATCGAGGAGGGCACATCACCACGCTACTATCAGATTGTTGCGGGCGAGGAGAGCTTCCCTATAACCATCATCGTGGCCCCAGGTGACGAGATAACCCTCGAGTCGGCAGGCGACATCTTCGCCAACTACCGTGTGACTGGCTCCGAGGAGTCGGAGCTCGTGCGCGAGTTCACAACCTCATATTTAGGCAACTACAGCAAGTTTAGCGAATATTACATCGATGGTGATAGCGCTGCAGCAATAGATATCGCCAAGAAGAGTATACACATGCAGTTGGAGTTCATCACGAAGCATAGCGATAAGCTCGCCTCGGTATATGCCACACGTCTACTTCTCTTCGAGAGCAACCTACCTCAGTTCGCATCGTATGGTGTAAATCACATACACCTACAGGCTATCTGCGATGGTCTTACTGAGAGCTACCCCTCATCACCATATATCTACCTGCTTCAGAGCGAGATTGAGCGTATCAAGATGCTTCTCGAGGCGCCCACATCGCTATATCCCGAGATTGAGCTTAGCGACATCAACCGCAATAGCCATAAGCTATCGGACCTCAGAGGTAATGTCATCCTCCTCTGCTTCTGGTCATCGGAGGATAGCATGAGCAACATCTTCGTTGCCGAGTTCAAGGATATCTATAATCGCTACCACGACAAGGGCCTTGAGGCGTACTTCGTGTCGGCAGATAGTAGCCGCGCAGCATGGATAGACATGGTACAACAGCAGCAGCACCCATGGATATCGGTATATGGTGGCGACAACCAGAGCGTATTCAACAATTTCAACATACAGGTTGTCCCCTACGCCTATATCATCGACCGCGAGGATAATATGCACTATGCACCCCTCGCTCCCAAGGAGCTTGACAAACTTATCAAGGAGCTTCTATAAGATGAGCTAAAACTGCTACTGTAATGTACTACTTTGTCTCGGACATACACCTCGGCGCTGGCGACAACAAGACTGCACAGCGTAGCGAGGATGCCTTCTGCCGCTGGCTCGACATGGTGGGCAAGGATGCCAAGGCCATATACCTCATGGGCGACATCTTCGACTTCTGGTTTGAGTATCGTCGTGTGGCACCCAAGGGGCATGTAAGGGTTCTTGGACGCTTAGCCGAGCTCACACGAAGAGGTGTCGACGTGGTATTCATCACAGGCAACCACGACATGTGGTGCTACGACTACTTCGAGCGCGAGTGTGGCGTCAAGATATTCCGCAAACCTCAGATTGTCGATATCAAGGGCAAGATATACCACCTGGCACATGGCGACAACCTCAACATCAAGGGCAAGCCTATGCTACGCGCCATGAATGGGTTCTTCCGCTCGTCGGTGGCACGCTTCCTCTTCAGCTGGCTTGTGCACCCCGACATAGCACTACGTTTCGGCAGATGGTGGAGCGGCAAGTCGCGTAAGTCGCATGGTGGCTTTGTGCCAACACCCGACTCTTTGAAGTTTCTTGTCGACTATGCCAGGGAGCACCACACGACAAACAAGAGGGTTAGCTACTACCTCTTCGGACATATGCACTACCCCCATAGAGCTACAGAGGAGGACTTCGACGTGTTGTTCCTCAGCGACTGGTCGGGCACGGAGGCTACCTATGGTGTCATCGGCGAGAGTGGCACACCTGAACTTAAAACCTTTGTAATAGATGAAACAGTATCTTGACCTATTAGATAAGATATGCCGTGAGGGCGTTGTTCGTGGCGACCGCACAGGCACAGGCACCAAGGGTATCTTCGGCTACCAGATGCGCTTTAACCTCGCCGATGGTTTCCCTTTGCTCACCACCAAAAAGGTGTTTATGAAGGGTATCATACACGAGTTATTGTGGTTCCTGCGTGGCGACACCAACATCAAGTACCTGGTGGATAATGGCGTGCATATTTGGGATAGCGACGCCTTTCGCTACTATAACGAGCTATGCGTGAAGCATGGCGTGTTGCCCGTGGATATGGATACATTCCTCGGCGCTGCTGGCATCGACTCCCCTATCGAGGGCTACAAATTTGGCGACCTCAACCATGTATATGGTCACCAGTGGCGTAGCTGGGGCGGTAATAATGGCGAGGCTATAGACCAGATAGCAGCGGTCATCGACACGCTCAAGAACAACCCCACGTCGCGACGTATGATTGTCTCGGCATGGAATGTTGCCGATGTGGGAGATATGGCGTTACCGCCCTGCCACACCATGTTCCAGTTCTTCGTTGCCGAGGGTAAGCTATCGTGTCAGCTATATCAGCGTAGTGGCGACACCTTCCTCGGTGTGCCATTTAACATCGCGTCGTATGCGCTACTCACAATGATGATTGCCAAGGAGTGCAACCTCGAGCCGGGCGAGTTTATACATACGCTGGGCGATGCACACCTCTACCTCAACCACCTCGAGCAGGCCGAGGAGCAGATGAAGCGCGAGCCACGCACACTGCCTACGATGCGTCTTAATCCCGAGGTAAAGTCTATCTTCGACTACAAATATGAGGACTTCACCCTCGAGGGCTACGACCCACACCCAGCAATCAAAGCACCGTTATCATTTTAGCAACCTAAGATATGGTAAGTATCATCGTTGCCATCGCACAGAATGGCACCATTGGCGATAAGAACTCGCTACTATGGCATATTAAGGAGGATATGCGCTTCTTCCGCACTACTACCTCGGGTCACGCCGTGATTATGGGTCGCAAGACCTTCGAGTCTCTCGGCTCTAAGCCGCTGCCCAAGCGCACAAACATCGTCATCACACGCTCCGATGTGGAGTTTAATGGTGCACTCACAGCACACTCGCTGGAGGAGGCTATAGCGATGGCCGAGGGCGACGAGGAGATATTCATCATGGGCGGTGCGCAGATATATGGCATAGCCTTGGATGTTGCCGATAGGATGTATATCACACGCGTAGAGCGCGACTACGAGGGCGACACCTCATTCCCCGAGATTGACTACTCGCAGTGGAGACTCGTTGGCGAGGAGCGCCACGAGAGGGGCGAGGAGTACGAATCGCCCTTTGCCTTCCTCACCTACGAGAGGGTTAGATAGGTCGGCATATTGATAGATAAGGGACTACCGTAGGATAGTACACATAGTACTGCCTGCGGTAGTCTTAGTTTATGCCGTGCAAGCGGCTATACTCCCACACCCGCTCGGGGATATGGTCGTGGGGCTTGGTGGGCTTGGTTGGTTGGTTATTTTCCCTATGATTTTGACAAACCAACCAAGCATCATCCCTCTTCCATGGGTTGTCAGTGTAGTATGTATATGTGTACACATATCAATATATATATACTCTAGCATTGATATATACATCTATATATATAGATATATATATTATTATATGTATCAATGTAACGTGTAAACGATTGTTTGCGACCACACTGAGGACAAGTATGACGAGTGCTACGCCCTCTATATATCTCAAGCTGATATCTATAATTACCCATACTGATATATATAGTTATTGATATATATTGTTGGTTGGTTGGTTAAAATCATAGGGAAAATAACCAACCAACCAGTCATTGCGAGGAGGGCTCTGCCCGACGTGGCAATCTCAAAGAGAGAATTAATGAGGTTAAGGAGTTTGAGGAAATTAGGGAAATTAGGGAGAATAAGGAGTTTAAGGGACTTAAGGAGCTTAAGGAGCTTAAGGAGCTTAAGGAGAATGTTGTCTGCGCCCTCCTTAAATTCCCTAAATTCCTTAATGTCTGCGCCCTCCTTAAATTCCCTAACTTCCTTAACTTCCCTAATGTCAGCGCCAAGGCGCTGACACGAGAAATTCAATTTCTTGTCAGAAGAGTGCAGATGTGGCCTTGACATGAAATTGGCTCGGATGGGACATACTAAACGTATTTCCCATTCGAGCCAATGATTGAAAGGTCGCAGATGCGCCCTTATCACAAGAAATTAAAAGTTGTAGGTGCAGCTAATGCCTATATTAGCCAATCCCAACTCATTGAAGAATAGCTCGTTGCTCTTACCGACATAGAGGATACCTGGGCCAAAGGTTGGGGTCCAGTCCAATGAGAGGGTCACGGGGGCATTGTAGAATGTGAAGCCGAGGCGTGCCATACCAGCAACACCTACATAGGCGTAATGCTCGCGGCCACCTGCATTGACACCCACACCGGCATCGAAGAACCAGTCGCCACCCTTAGGTGTCCAGTCCATATCGAGGATATGCCAGTTGTGGAGGAGTGTGAAGTCAGCCATCACGCGTCCCTCCTTAACATCCACGGATGCATCATCATAGGTGATGGTAGAGACCACGTGGTTGTTCCATGAGGCACCAAAACGCGCCTCGATGTAGTTATTGCCGTCATACTTGTAGTGGCCTACAGCCTGGAGGCCAGAGCCCACGCGGGCACCTACAGACCAGTTCTGTGCAAATGCTGAGGATGCGAAGAGCACAGCAACGAAGAGAAGTAATACCTTTTTCATAATTAATAGTTACAGTTTAGCAAGTAAATGATTAAGGCCGCCTTGCGACGGCCTTAGGCTTTGTTTAGAAGTTGTAGGTGCAAGTGAGTGCGACACCTGAGAAGCCCTGACCCCATGCGTTGTGCAAGAAGTAAACTGTTGGGCGGTAGTCGATAGAGAGTGTCACAGGCTTGTTGAAGCGGATACCGAAGGCAACATCACCAGCAACGCCTACCTGAACACCAAGGCGGCTAGCACCCTCAGCATTCTCGTAGCCCCACATACCTACTGAACCACCGACACCGGCAGAGAGGAACCAACGGCCAGCGTTAGGAGTCCAGTTCCAGTCGCAAAGGTTCCAGTTGTACATAGCATTTGCGAATATGCGGTCACCACCGAAGCCTGAAAGACCGAGGTTAACCTCGAGATAGTTCTCTGAAGAGAAGTGGCGCTCATACTGAAGCTCAGCACCATAGCCCAAACGCAAACCGATAGAATTCTTATGCTCCTGAGCGGATACAACTGTTACGCACAATACAGCAACAACAGCAAGTAAAAACTTTTTCATAGTTGTAATGTTTAATGATTAATAGTTATCTTTTCGAAAACAAATATACGATATTTTTTTTAGTCTTCCAATAAAAATCAATCAAATTCTCTTTTTTATGGTTATAAAGTCTACAACAAAAAGGGGAACTCTACCGAGCTCCCCATAATTACAGACCTATGTATTAGTGTTATCGCGATGTGGTAAATGGCTCGAGCTCGATAAATCTCACGCCCTTATTCATATCCTCAACCTTGATACACATGGTATATGAGGTGCCATAGTTGAGGTAGTCCCACTTGTAGTCGTACTGCGACTCGAGGAACTGACGCATGAAGTCGTGGCTAAGACCAGGGATGAGCGATAGCATACACTCCTCATAGCTACTATAACCAGCCATGGCATACTTACCATCCTTAATCTCCTGGAGGGTCGAGGTCTCCAACATTGCCACATAGCAGCACCACACGTTGTCATCAAAGATACAGTCGAAGACAACATCATTAACATTAACCTCTTTGATTGTCACCTCTACGTTACCTGCACCCTCAGCCTCAGCCTCGGTGTGCACCTGCACAATCTCAACACCGCCGAGAAGGCTATTCTCCTGACCCTCGCTATAGTCCATCAACGCCGCCAAGATGAGGTAGTCGGTAGAAGATGTAACATTCATCTGAAGGCCTGGAACGTGCTCACATATCTTACCATTCTCCCAGTTGAAGGTGAGAGGACCCTCAAGCATGAAACCATAGGTGACAACCCATGCACCAGGGTTAGACTGATACTGATCGTAGGTGCGCTTATCGACCACCGAGCAACGCCAATACTGACCCTCCTCAGCATTAATTCTAAACTGGAACGATGTAGAGCCTACCTCCAACACCTCGATAAGCTCCTCGGAGCCATTGTCGTCACCCGCAGGTACTGAGGCACCAGAGAGGATGCCGTTGTAGTAGCCCTGGATAGTCTTTGACACGCCCTCCTCCTCGTAGGTGAGCATCATATATATTGCATAGTAGCCATTGACAACATCGACAGTTACATAGCCATCGGTGAAGAGATAACCCTCACCATCGGCGCTCTTGCCAGCAGGGATATAACCCGAAGTCTCGCTGTGGATGGTAAATGGATGGTAGTTCGTAGCGAAGGTATACTGACCATATGGGAAGTAGGTGCTCATGGTCTCATCAAGGGTATAGAAGTCCAAGATGATGCGGTCACCATTGTCGCGCACGAAGGTTACATAGTAGTTATATGGCTCATACCAACGACCATCCTTAGTCTTGGTGATGACGATATTCTCCACGCCCTCAATCTCTGGGAGCTCGAAGCCATTGTCGTCGTTACCACCGCCATTGTCACCGCCATTGTCACCAGACTCCTTGGTCTCCATCACCAAGGTCTTCATGTCGACACTCTTGCCATTACGTGCCGCCACAGCAACATAGTACTTTGTGGCAGCCTCAAGATTATTGATGGTTACAAGGCCAGCCTCGGTCTTAACACCCTCGTCGAGGACTCTCTGCGCCGAGATATTATCGCCATCATAGAGCATATAGCGACACTCCTCAGCGTCGGCAACATTGATAACAAACTGAATAGATGACTCCGAAGACTCCACCGCCGTAACCTCAATGGTGGGAGTAAGAGCCGAGCCCTGCTCCTCGCACGCCACAAAGCCGAGCGACGCAGCGAGAGCCACAACAAAAAGTTTTAGATAGTTTCTCATGGTATAAAAAGTAAGTTTTAAGTTAATTCTCCAAAGCATAGACCACAACAATGGTCGTAGGCAGTCATACCTATATATAATAATTACACACTTCAGGGCACAAATATAGAGTTTTTTTTCGAAGCCAACAAAAAAAATATAGGGTATTTCAACTCTCTATTGAAACACCCCATAATCATTTGAGTATTAGCCTCTATGAGAAGTTGCCACGCGCAATGGTGTCTGGCGCCTCCATCTCCATCTCGGTCTGCATCGCTATCATCTCAACGATGTCGTCGGCACGCTCAGCACCACCGATAGAGACCACCATATTCCAGTTAATCTGTATCTGCATTATACCATTCATCAACGACAAGGTACCCATCACCCTATTCTCTGGGGCTAGGATGACAACGCCATCGACATCGGTATATTGCGCAAAGAACTGGGTTGTGATAGCCACATCGTGCAACGTAGGCACGGTGCGCACCAAGATATTCTCAGGCTGACATCCCAACACCACCAATCTGTCGATGAGCGGCATAAGGTTGTCCTCGATAAACTCCTCGAAGCCACGCACGATGATTACACCGAACTTCATATTCGCAGCCGACATATTTATTGTATCGCCCATGTGTAATCTTCGTTAATAGCGTTATTACCAGATAAACTTAGCGTATGCCTGCTCCATGTCAGGATACTCCTCAACGATAGCCTTGTAGCACTCAACAGCGGCCTCGCGCTCACCCATGTGGATGTAGAGACGACCCATCTTCTCATTCATTGTGATGAAGGTGTACTGATCGTCGCTCACCTCGAGAGCATTGTTGTACTCAGCGATAGCCTCGTTGTAGTCACCGCGCTCGGCAGCGATATCACCACGGATACCACATGCAGCAGCGTTCACCATGTTAGCGAGGTGGCCCTCCTCAACGTTAGCGAACTTAGCGATGTATGCCTCAGCAGCATCCAAGTCGCCCTCCTGGAGGAAACGAGCAGCAGCAAGATAGTTAGCGAAGTTCTGAGCAGCAGTGCCCTCAAACTCCTTGTTATCAGCTACAGAGAGTGCATCCTCAGCAGAGTTTGATGCGAGTGCATCAGATGCTGCAATCTCAGCCTTAGCGATACGCTCCTGCTCCTTCTTATCAGCATAGTTCTTGTAGATGAAGTAACCACCAACAGCTACACCGATAACTACCAATACGATAAGGAGCATCTTACCATACTTCTCGAAGAGAAGCTCCAACTTACCCTTTGCGTCAATAATAACGTCTGTCTCAGGGGTATTAACATTCTTTGCCATAGTTAGTTATGTTTATTAATTATTTATATTTTGCGCTCTTTAATACGTCATTCAACCTACAAATATACAATAAAAAGTTTGAAATGAGAAACATATAATGTAAAAAATATGCATAGTGTACTATTTTGTTGCAGAAGCAAGAAAAAATGGTTATCTTCGCACAACGAATATTACTAATAGGAGGAGGAACCAACCATGAGGCACTTTGCGTTTATAGCGCTATTACTCAGCGTATTACTAACAAATACAGCATGCTCAATAATCGCCGATGAGCTACCCTCATATGCCAAGACATCTGTTGTGAATATTGGCGACAAAGCGCCCAATTTCGCCATTGAGTCGATAGATGGTCAGTTGCTGACAATGCCCAATGGTGAGACTACGCTCCTAATCCTCTTCTCGCACACCTGTCCCGACTGTCGAAACATGATGAGCGACCTGCAGACATACCTCAACAACAACGATGCTGAGGGCAGGATTATCGCCATCTCGCGTGGCGGCACACACAGCGAAATAGCCTCATTTAGAGATGAGCTTGGCATCACATTCGCCATTGCGGCAGATGAGCAGGCTGAGATATACTACAAATATGCAACCATGTATGTACCACGCTGTTACATCATCGACGGCGAGGGCATAATTAGACACATAACCTATGAATATAAGAGTGGTGATGTGGACTTTTTAATGGAAAAACTAAGCAACACGAAATAGGAATATGACGCTTGACACACTATCAATCATAAACTTCAAAAATATCCGCGACGAGAAACTCCAACTCTCGCCAGGCATTAACTGCTTTGTGGGTGACAATGGTGCGGGCAAGACGAATATTCTTGATGCAATACACTACCTATCGCTCGCCAAGTCGATGTACTCCATCACCGATGCACAGAGCATAACCCACGGCGAGGAGTTCTTCATGGTCGACGGAGCCTTTCGCAACGATGACGAGCGCCCAACGCAGGTGGTGTGTTCCTATGCACGACGCACAGGCAAGGTGCTGAAATACAATGGCAAGGAGTATGACAAGCTATCGGAGCATGTGGGACGAGTGCCAATTGTCATGGTCTCACCTGCCGACACAGCTCTTATCAGCGACTCGGCCGAGGAGCGCCGCCGCTATCTCAATAGGCTTATATCGCAGATGGATAGAGGCTACCTCACGGCACTTGTCAAGTATAACACCGCCCTTCAGGAGCGCAACACACTACTAAAGTGCAACCCTGCGGAGGATATCCTCCTCATATATGACTCGATGCTTGCCATGCAAGCAGACATAATATATCGCCGCCGCAACGAGACTATCGAGCGTATGAAGCCCCTTGTGGCACGCTACTACGCCATGCTATCGGAGGCGCGCGAGAGTGTAGACATGGAGTACCGCTCGGAGCTACAACGCGCACCCCTCGAGGAGTTACTACTAGCCTCGCGCCAGAAAGACTTTGTCAACGAGCACACCACGGTGGGCATACATCGCGACGAGCTGGCGATAACCATCGGCGAGCACCCCATACGCAAGTATGGCTCACAGGGACAGCAGAAGTCGTTCCTCGTAGCCCTCAAGTTGGCTGAATACACCCTTCTTGCCGAGCATGGCAACGAGCGTCCGATGCTTCTTTTGGACGACCTCTTCGACAAGCTCGACATGCGTCGTGTGGCCCAGCTACTCAAGCTTGTAGATGGCACCCTCTTTGGTCAGATATTCATCACCGACTGCAACAAGCACCGCTTAGAGCACACCCTCGGCGAGGCAGGCGCAGAGTATAAGCTATTCACCATCAACAACGGCACACAGCGATAATGAGACGCACTAAGACACAACCCATAGGCGAAATTCTCGACGAATTCTTCAAGCGCCCATATGTAGCCCTTAAGCTGGCTGAAGGCCATATTCCCGACTATTGGCGTGCTGTCGTTGGCGACCATGTAGCCGACCTCACAACGGAGATAAACTACATCAATAAGGTGCTATATATACGCATGGCTTCCAGCGTCCTACGCCAAGAGATATTCTACCGTCGTGACGAATATGCCCAGCGCATTAACGAGATGGCAGGCACACAGCTTATAAATGTTATCATCGTAAGGTAGGTCATAACCCCAACCAACAACCCTACACCATAAAATTAGCCCGAACGAGTGCAATGCTCATTCGGGCTAAACTATTATGGGATAAACCCTCTACTACAAGAAGTAAGCAGGGAAGTTCTCCTCATTAAGCTCCTCCTCCTGGTCGGTAGTTGGGTTGTATACGAATGGCTCGTGGAAGTTACCATCCTCACCTACCCAAGTAACGTAGATACGGTGCTGACCCTTAGTACCATAGAAGTATGAGTTATATACACCTGGAAGACCATCAATGCTATGCTCTACCCACTCGTCCCAATCGATACGACCATCGCCATTGATATCCTCCATCTCCTGCCATACATATGAGTAACCATCCTCAGAGTACTCGCACTTGTGACCACACTCGCGCTGACCGTTATCGCAACCAGCAACGATGTATGCGATAAGCTTCTCAGGAGTATTTACATTTGTACCGAAGTAGTCGTTCTGAAGATTATCTGGGTGATCGGCCATAGAGTATGCCACATAACCCTTCTGAGGAGTTGTATACCATGAGAAGTTGAAGAACTCAACCTCGCCAGTGTCACCAAGGGTGATTGTTGGCTTACCATCCTCCCAGTTAGCATCGGTGCGCTTAACCATGTTACCGATGTTAGCGATAGGCTCGAAGTAGCATGTAGCAGGCTTAGATACAACGCCATTCTCATCTACGGCTACACAAACCAAAACATACTCTGTATCGGTATTAAGACCATTAAGGAAGATGTTACCCTCCTCAGTAAGAGGCTCATTGTTAGTGTCGTGAACATCTGATGAGTTAGGGTTCATGATGATATACTCACCGGCCTTCTTTGCTGTGCCGCCATATACCTCCTTCCACTTGCTATCGCTGAGCGAGCAGTATACATACTTAAAGTGTGACGAGCCCTCGCAAGCTACGTTGATAAGGGTATTGTCAATCTTATAGTCACGAAGCGATAGAGTCACAGCAAGGTCATTATATACGAAGTCCTTAGTCTTGAACTCACGCTTCAATGGAGTACCGATCTTACCATCCTTATCGATAGCAACAGCGAAGAGTGTCACGTCCTCACCTGGCTCTGAACCCTTGTAGTGAGCCGACACAGCGCCATCGGTGATAGTGCGAACGCCATCAGTAAGAAGCATGTTAACGATGTAGCTATCATCAGGATATGCAGTTGCCATGTATGAAGGCATTGCATTGTAGATAATCATGATATGCTCACCTGTAGAGTTGAGATCGAGGTAGATATCCTTGTACTCAACAACTGGCTCGCCAACAATCTCAACGTTGAGATTACCGCCCTCGGTGAAGTCGGCAGTGGTGAATGGCCAGTAGAGGATGTTATCCTCAAGGATTACACGCTTGTTGTTAGCTGCGATGTAGTATACGACATACTCTGTGCCGTTCTCAAGCTTCTCTGAAGACTCCATAAGCTCAAGGAATGAACCTGTGTAGTCCACGTCGCTGCGTGAAGCGTTGAGGTAGTCGTAGCTCTCGGTGTAGTATGTTGCCAAGGCTGCAGCATCGAAATTCTCAGCCTTCTCGAAGCCGAGCATATAGCCTGCAGAGCCCTTAACGTCGAACTTAACTTCAACATCGAAGAACGAAGTGCTTGTCACCTCGAACGAAGCAGAGCTGTGAACATAGGTCTCAGCAACGAACTCGTTAGCATCAACATAGAGGCCGCCCTCCTCATTGGTGCGAGGTGCTACATACCAGAAGATATACTCGTCACCAGCCTTGAGGCTTGATGAGCGAAGCTCGCTATATGGGATGTATGTAGACTGAGTCTCCATGAACGCAATCTGGTAGATACCAGACATTGTGCTACCGTCAGCAAGAATCTTGTTACAGTTTGTAACGTATGTATCGAGGTTGAAGTTCTTAGAGCCGATGATACCGCAAAGCAAGTAGTTAGTACCATAACCAGCCTCTACGTATACGCCATCGAAGGTGAAGAATACCTCAGCAGGGCTTGTAGAGAGCTTGATGCTTGCGATAGCCGATGAGCCGTTGTTGAATACAACCATAAGCTTAGCAACACCCTCAGCAACAGCCTCACCAGATGCAACCTCCTCATAGGTAGGAGCATGGAAGTTAAGAGTCATGGTGCCCATCTTAACATTGTGCTCAACATCGCACTCCCAACCACGAGGTGTAGTGTGGATGTAGTCAGCAGCGTCGGCAACCTCCAAAGAGAATGGAACCTCTGAGCCGTAAGGCACGAAGATCATATCGAAAGGAAGTACCATCTTACCATTCTGCATACCTACCTTAACAACTGAGCCGTCAGCCAAGGTGATCTTGCAGTAGAGAGCAACTGGGTTACCCTCAGAGTCGGTCTGCCAATCAGAGTAAACCACCTCGATATCAGTGATGATGCTATCAGCAACAGACTCGGTATAACCGGTCTTAATCCATGTGTTACCACCGTCGAATGACACCTCGATAGCGCCATCAACAATCTGTGTCTTTGGAGCAACATCGGCAACTGGCACCTTCTGGCCATTTACCAAGATAGGATTAGCATTGCCAAGACCATCGTACATAGCCCAGTACATTACGCCGCCGTCAGAGACAACAGTCACGATGTTTTCTGGTACGCCTGCACCCTTAGGGTACACAGTAATCTTTGAGCCATCAGACAAGGTGATCACCTTGCTGCCATCGTTCTGCTGCTTAACATCCTTAACGGTAACCTGACCGTTAATCAAATCCTTGATAGCATTAAGCTCCGTCTCGAGCTGCATACGCAAGTCGGCGAGCTCCTGCTCAATCTCATCAAACTTATCCCAAATCGCAGTATCGTCATACTGGCACGATACAGACGAGAAGGCAATAAGCGCCGTTGTGGCCATAAGGGTCACAACAGACTTAATGTTCATAAAAAATCGTTTCATAAAATTGTATTAAAAAATGTTTGTATTTTGTTTATTCATATAGTTAAATCGCTGAAAAACAACGACACATTATCCCTACAAAGGTACACCATTTTTTGAAAAATCCTACATCTTAGAATATTTTTATAGCTAAATATCGAATAAAAAAATAACGAGGCACCACAACACTAATGTGGGTACCTCGTAAATTATCTAAAAAAGGTCTCTTCCTTAGGGCCTATTATCGCTTTGGTGACTCACTCTTAAGGCGTGCTATTTCAGCCTTAGACTGCGCAACTCGACTCTTATGCTCCTCGGTAACACCCTTGGTACGAGCCTTAGCGGCTGCTATCTCCTGCTTGCGACGAATCTTCTCCTGCTTATAGCGGATCTTCACCTCATCGCGCTTATCACGTGCCATCTCCACACGTCGCTTCTGCTCCTCCAATACACGCTTATACTCCTCCTTAGCGTCGGCATACTCCTCCTTAACGCTACTAAGACGCTCATTAGCTGCATCGACAATACGGCGCTCCTCGTTACGCGCATTCTCCACAGCCTGCTTCTGCTCGGTGACAGCCTTATCGTGAGCTATCTCTGCTGATGTTAGTACACTACGTGGATCCTGCGCCGATAGTGTTCCAACGGCAGCCATGGCTACAATCATCAAAATAAATCTCTTCATACCCAACAATAGTTTTAGGTTAGCAACTACAAATGTACACTTTTTTTCTAAAAAAACAAACAAAAGGGGTGTTGCATTATACAGCAACACCCTTAATATCTCAATTTTTTGATTCACGCCATTAATATCCCCCTACAGTGAAATACTCTGAGCTTGAATAGTCCAAGGTTATACCCGAAGTTGTAGAGACCTGCACTGAACATTGATACTCTCCAGGACGTAGCATCGAGTATGGCAGATACAACTTAGCATCTTCCCAATAGGCGGACTCATACTTCACCGCAACATTTACTCCTACACACAGCTGTCCATCTACTGCTCGATAGGCTCCTGGAGCACCATATGGCGCAGCTACCTTATTGCCATAAGCATCGAAGATATAGGCTGCCATATTGACCGATCTACCCTCCCAATCATCAACGCTAAGCTCCATATGTACACACATACAATTATAGCCACCGTAATAGACATTGTGCTCAATCCATGTATCCTCGATATATGCCGACTGCGCCGAAGCACTACTCATAACACCTGTAATAAATGCAATCACTAATAGTATCTTTTTCATAATCTTAATCTTTTAATTGTTATTCTTTTTTGATATCTCATTTGAAACTATGTCTCCAATGCATCCCACGATAAATATCACGAGGAATATAATAAGGAGCACATCACCGAAGGTATTGAAAAACCACATAACTCAATAGTATGATTACGCTATACAAGCATGAGGCACAATAGATTAAAGGCAAAGCCTGCAAGGGCACAACCGAAATAGATGGATACATCCTCCTCATCTTTTCGAGCAAATCCTACAATTACACCAATGATAGGAATAAAGAATGACAAAATTGCTAAAAGTGTTCTCATAATAGTTAGATTTTTTAGTTATTAGTTATTATTGTTTGTTCTCTCTCTGTTTTCATTACGCCCTCTTTGTGTGGCGTTCTGTATATATAGAGAGATATCGGATAAGAAAACTATCACCAGCATACAAAAAAAATTGGGGTATTGCATTTTTTCTGCAACACCCCAATAAAAGGATTGGATATCTCTATCGGCTAAACTCAATGACGCGCGCTGTATGTGGCGCCACGCGAAGGCTCTCCATTGTCACCTGCTCACCAGTAACAACATCGCGACCCTCCTTCAATTCGGCGCTAATCTCGCTATAGCGTCCCCATGGCACAATACGCTCGCTATCGCTATTATTCACATAGACGAAGACTACATCGGTGTCGTTATAGCGGAAGAAGGCGTAGGTATTATCACGGTCGATGAAGTGCAATGTTTTACCTGTGTGGATAACCTCCTTCGACTTACGCCAGTTCATAAGGTGGCGAGTGTAGTCGAAGAGCTCCTTCTGGTCACCCGTCTGCTCATTGCGATTGAAGAGGTTCACCTCATCACCCTCCCAGCCACCAGGGAAGTCGACACGGAGTGTTGGGTGTCCCTTCGAACGATCCGTAGAGCGGAACATAAGCTCGTCGCCATACAAAATCTGAGGCATACCACGCATGGTGCAGAGCAACGTATGGACAATCTTCATTAGCTTAACATCACCCTCGCACACATCAGCGATACGATCGGTATCGTGGTTAGTAGCCATGATCATCATATTAGATAGGTCGTGGTATACAAAGTCATGCGACAAGACATCGTAGATGCGTGTCATACCCTGACCCCAGCCAGCCTTAGAGCCACCCTCGGTCATAGCGGCACGTATAGCATCGTGCAATGGGAAGTCCATGATAGACTTCAAATGAGAGTTGAAGCCATCCTTATTATAGTTACCACCCTGCCAATATGCGAGCTGAGGGATAGAGGATGTCCACACCTCACCAACGATATTGAAGTTAGGATACTCCGCCATGACAGCTTTACACCACTCGCTCATAGGACCCTTCTCGTTATAGGGGTATGTATCGACACGGAAGCCATCCAAGTTTGAGTACTCAATCCACCATATGGCCCACTGCTTAAAGTAGTTGAGAAGGTATGGGTTATCGAGGTTCATATCGGCCATAGAGCGGTCAAACCAACCACTCTCCATCTGATACAAGTCCGACTTAGAGGCATTAAAATCCATGTTTGTTGAGAAAGTCCAGTTCGACTGTGTATAGCTATCCCACTGGTGTGTCCAGTCCTTGAAGGGCTGGTCGTCGTACCACCAGTGTGTCGTAGAGCTATGGTTAGGCACGATGTCCATGATAACCTTTATGCCACGATTATGGCACTCCTCAACATATTTCTTATAGAGCTCGTTGCTACCATAGCGTGGATCTATACGATAGTAGTCACTACATGAGTAACCATGATACGAAGCACCATTCTCATCATCAAGAAGGAGCGGTGTAGACCAAATGGCTGTAGCACCAAGGTCGGCAATATAGTCGAGGTGGTCGATCATACCCTGAAGGTCACCACCATGGCGACGACCAGGATTTGAACGATTTACCTTCTCAGCGGTATCGTCGGTATTATCGTTGCTCACATCGCCATTAGCGAAACGGTCGGGCATGATGAGGTATACGAAGTCGGCTGTGGTGAAGCTCTCACGCTCGCGTGAACCCTCACGACGCTCCTCGATGAGGTAGCTTACATCGCACTTAGTACGGCCATTAGTGAAGCGCAAGGTGTACTCACCAGCCTTGGCATCCTCGGCAATAGCGACATCTACAAATAGGTAGTTTGGGCTATCTGCCTTATGTATGGCGGCAACCTCAACACCCTGACCCTCGGGAAGAATAGCCACATCGTATGATGCAACCCCCTGGCCATTTATCATAAGCTGCAAGGGGGTATTCATGCCCACCCACCATGATAGAGGCTCGACATGCTCAACCTTGAGCTTTGGCTTGGCAGCGGTAGTCGTACCAACAAGGGCAAGGGCCACCACAGCCAACATAAAAAATCTCTTCATAATCACTATTTTATTAATATCTGATAGCACCAAGGGGCGATATCGCGCTCCACGTGTGAGTCGAGCACCACCCTCTGGCCAGTCATAGCATCGAGATAGCTACCCGCATATATGCCCGTATTGAAATCTGCATGGATGACATAGGGCGACAAGTTCATGATGGCTACCACACGGCTACCATCAACCTCGCGGACAAAGGTCATCATGCAATCCTTGGCATTATTCTCAATCTCAATCATCTCGCCACCACGCTCACCTGCAGCCAACGCCATAGCACTATGCTTCAGCGATGCAAGACGGCGATAGAGCTCTGTTGTGCGGTTCTCGACATAGGCATTCTGAGGGATGGCATCACGCTCGAAGAACTCGAACGAGTGGTCATAGCCCACCTCCTGGCCAGTATATATTAGTGGCATTGTCGAGGGCATGAGGAATGTTAGGGCCGTCATCACCTCCAACGCTGCACCAAAGCGCGACTGCTCCGAGCCGCTCCACGAGTTCTCATCATGGTTCGACGTGAAGCTCATGCGCATAGCCTCCTTAGGGTAACGCGCACGCTGGTTGTGGATAGCGTTACGCAAGTCCCACACACGACGAGCACCCTTGGCAATATCAACCATGATATGGTGTATCTCCCACTGATAGCTCATATTGAAGGCCCTATCGAAGAGGTTATCCTCCTCAGCCTCGGCCAACATGAATATGTCGGACTTCACGCGGTGTAGCTCCTCAGAGGCCTCCTGCCAAAACTCAATAGGCACAAGCATTGCCATGTCGCATCTAAAGCCATCGACCTTGAACTCCTCAACCCAGAAGCGCATAGCATCGATATGTCCATGCCACACGTCGTGGTTTAGATAGTTAAGCTTTGCTGTATCGGTCCAGTCCCAGGGCACCTTGGCCACTCCCTGCTCATCACGCTCATACCAGTCAGCTGGTTGCTCGGTAATCCATCGAGCATCGCGCGCCGTGTGGTTCGCCACCCAGTCGAGGATAACCTTCATACCGAGGGCGTGTGCTGCAGTGACAAAAGCACGGAAGTCGTCAGCAGTGCCAAACTCCTCGTTTATAGCCTTATAGTCGCGTATAGAGTAGTAGGAGCCAAGCGACCCCTTGCGACCCTCAACGCCAATGGGATAGATGGGCATAAGCCATAGTGCGTCAATGCCTATAGAGCGAAGAAATGGAAGTCGCTCAATAGCTGCACGAAACGTACCCTCGGCAGTAAGCTGGCGTATGTTCATCTCATAGAGTACAGCCGAATAGCTCCACTCTGGATTTTTATACATCATCTGCTATTCATATAGATGCAGTACGCCATCCTTAAGAGGATAGCGCACCACATATTGTTACTACTTTGAAAGAAGCATGAAGCCCCATGCTGCGAGCTCTACCTCGTCACCAGCCTCGAAGCTCTTAGCCTCGCCACAAGCGCACATATAGTCGCCAGCAGCTGCCTCGGTGATAGTCACCTTAACAGGCTCAGCAGAGAAGTTGAACAAGCAGAGAACCTTGTTACCATCCTTCTCACGTGTGAATGCCAAGACGTTCTCGTCGGCACCCTCAAGGTATACGATAGGAGCGACATCCTTACCAGCAGCAAGAACCTTGTTAGCGTGGCGGAATGAGCAGAGCATCTTATAGAAGTTACGATACTCCTTACCATAGTTGATGTCAACAAGCTCCTCGATAGAGTCCTTCTCGAAGAACTCCAAACGACGGTTTAGACCAATCTCCTGACCAGTATAGATGAGTGGCTGGCTCTTTGGCAATACGAATGTAAGAGCTGCAAATGCCTTGTGTGCATCGCCCATACGCTCGAACTCGGTACCTGCCCATGAGTTCTCATCGTGGTTAGAGGTAAACATAAGACGCATTGCAGGCTCTGGGTACTTCTCGTCGTCACGAGCGAGGTACTCCTTGAGGTCTGCCACGCTCTTAGCGTCGGTCTTGATAGTACCGTCACCAGCTACGTTCTTAGTCTCGCTGCCACCCTTAGCCATAGCGTTGAAGATGTGGTGGAGCTCCCAAGCATATGTAGCCTCGAAGCCTGCCTTGTGCAACCACTGCTCCTCACCCTCAGCCAAGAGGTATACATCTGGGTTAATCTTACGAATCTGCTTCCATGCCTCAGCCCAGAAAGAGGCTGGCACATTCATAGCAACATCGCAACGGTAGCCGTCAACACCCATCTCAATCCAGAACTTCAAGGCGTCGAGCATGGCAAGGCGCATATCGGCATTGTCATAGTTAAGCTTAGCGATATCAGTCCAGTCGTACTCTACGATAGGAAGACCGGTCTTCTTATCCATAACATACCAATCCTTCTTGCCCTCTTTCCACCAGTCGGCATCGCGTGAGGTGTGGTTAGCCACCCAGTCGATGATAACCTTCATATCGAGGTCGTGAGCTGTATCAAGGAAGCTCTTGAAGTCCTCCATGGTACCGAACTCAGGGTTGATCTCCTTATAGTTGATGATTGAGTAGTATGAGCCAAGTGTACCCTTACGGCCATCAACACCAATAGGGCTAATAGGCATAAGCCATACGATATCTACACCCATGTTCTTCAATTCTGGAAGATACTTCTCAGCCGCAGCAAATGTACCCTCGGTGGTTGCCTGACGGATGTTAAGCTCATATACTACAGAGTTGAACTTGTCATACTCATAAACCACCTGTGGCTGTGACTCAGCCTGTGGCTCCGTCTTCTTCTCACTTGTGCCTGCACAAGAGATCATGGTTGCCACAAGGGCAACAAACATAAAAAACTTCTTCATATTATTTTACTTTTGAAATTATTGCATAGCTATATGGTGACAAGCCAAGACGTAGGATGTCATCACCCACTCTTAGAGCGCTTGTCTCGTCCGACATGATATCAATCTTGAGCTCACCCTTGAGCAATGATGGCATATCAACCTCAACCTCCTTAGCCTCGCCACGGATGTTCAATGCCACAATGACAAACTCATCCATATAGTGGCGCATGAATACCCAAACGCTATCATCAGCATAGAGAGTCTTGAAGTTACCATACATCAAAGGCATTGAGCCAATACGATAGTTGAAGAGCTGTGCTGTAGTCTCAAATTGCTTCTGCTGATAGTCATTTTCAGCCTTGAAGGTCATCATATCGCGGTTATCGGGGTCGTTAGCACCAGGAACACCATACTCATCGCCCTGGTATACACATGGCACACCAGGAATAGTGGTGATGATAGCCTTCAAAAGAGCCAAGCGTGCATAGCCCAACTCCATGTCACCTACGCCAACCTCACGGTGCCAACCCTCGAACTTATCGTCATACCAGCCCAAGGCCATATCGCCACCAGCCAATGAGATGAAGCGTGGCTTATCGTGGTTACCAGTGATGTTACCCATGGTGTGGTGTGAGCCATAGGCAGCCTCCGAAAGCTCAATAGTGCGTACAAGGTCGAGCATTGAGCGTGACTCGTCGATGATGATATCGCGTGAGTCGTGGTATACGTTGAAGTCGAACTGAGCGTCGATCATACCGCTCTTAACATATGAGCCAATGAGCTCAACATCGCCATAGGTCTCACCAATCTGCCATATCTTGCGATTAGGCATCTCCGACTTCATCTTGTGGGTAAGCATACGCCAGTAGTCCAATGGAATGTGCTTACAAGCGTCGTGGCGGAAGCCATCGAACTCGAAGTTACGAACCCAGTAGAGAGCCGAGTCGGTCATTGGGTCGCACACCTCAGGACGCTCAAGGTCGAGCGTTGGGATATGCTCATCGAACCATGTTGTAAGACGTGTCTCGCCATCCCACAGACCGATATTCTTACGTCCATCTGGCAAATATAGATCTGTAGTCCAGTCGGGGTGCTCCTTCAATACTGGAGAGTTGATGTGGAGGTGGTTAGCCACATAGTCGAGGATGACATTATGGCCATTGTCGTGTGCTGTTGCGAGCATCTCACGAAGCTCCTCATCAGTACCGAAGCGATTATCTACAACGGTGCTATAGATAGGCCAGTAGCCGTGGTAGCCCGAGAACTTAGTGTCGGGATTAACATTCTGACCCCAAGCGTCGTATGGGTTCTGTGTGATAGGCGAGATCCAGATGGTCTTAATACCAAGCTCAGCGAAGAAGTCTTCGTTAATCTTTGCTGTAATACCAGCGATATCGCCGCCCTGGTAGTCAACCTTATCCAACACCTCTGGAGAGTTCATCTTCCAGTCGTTATCCTTATTGCCGTTGTGGAAACGGTCAATCATCAACGAGTATAGAGTCTGAGCGTGCTTGTCGTGACGATTGATATCCTTGCTATCGGTCACCACCTTACCATACTCAAGAGGGATGATAACATCGTTGAAACGACCCTCTACTGATGATGCGAAGACGCGGATATATGAACGCTCATAGGCTGCAGCCTCCTCAGGAATAGCAACCTGGATTGTGTTGCCGCCAATCATATTGTGGTAAATCTTGGTATTCTGCCACATAGCAACAGCCTCGGTGACAGTCTGAGTAGCCTCGATTAAGATGCTATTATCGACAACCTTGGTAGCTGACATGTAGCTATCCTTGGTATCGCGCTTGCCGACCAAAACAACGATAGTGTGCTTGGCCTCACCATGCCATACATCGAGAGCGGTGATAAAGTTATTAGCCGAGGCATTGACGGTAAACTCCGACCAGTCGCCCTTCACGTTGTTGAGAGATAGGCGGATATCGTCGCAAGTGATATTATCGGCACCCACCCACTGAGGATAGTAGTCGGTAAGGTAGTGTGTAGACTTACCCTTGTTGATGGTCATAGGTATCACAAGGTCGCCATCACCAACCTCAAACTCCTTGCTCTGCTGGGTAGCCTCCGCTTCCTCGGCAGCAGACTCCCCATTGATGCTCTTCTTTAGCTCTTCGCCACACGACGAGAGAAGCATCGACATAGCCAGAGCGGCTACGGTTAAGAACTTAGTATTCATATTGTTTGTGTTTTTAGTTTGTTTCTTGCATTACTCAATATCCATCATCCAGTCGATACCCTCGTGGAGGTTGTTATCGTTGGTGAAGTCCCAATAGGAGTTATTCTCCCATGTAGAGCCGTAGCCCCACGCCGCTGGATAGGTATACAATCCGAGGCCGTGACCCTGCGCCTTGCCCTCAAGCAAGTCGGGCAACGACTCCGTGCCCCAGGTTATAACGCCAATACCACCACCACGCTTTACATCCTCGGCCAAGGCCTTGAGCCATGCTCGCTGCTTGGCAGGGGTATAGTTTGTGGCGTTTGTGGCGTCGTTCCAATCGGGGTAGTTATATGAGTTATCGCACCAGTCGCCCATCCACTGACCGTTAACTGTGCCTGTAGTGAACGAGTGCGCCGTCTCAAGTATCATAATGCGCTTGCCATGCTTCTCGAGCATAGCCTTACCCATAGTTTCGAAGTTGCTATACGAGCCCATAGAGTGGCCTATGTTTGTGCCTGGATACCACGACAAGGCGATGATATCGTAGTTGGTACATCCCGCCTGCTTGTATGTCTCGACATACCCTATTTTGGCTGGGTTGGCAATATGGAGTGCCGACAATACCTCCACGTCGCAGTCGCGAGCATAGTCGCGCACAGCATTATGTCCATAGTTCAACAGGCGCGCCGAGCGTGCTGCATCGTGCGAGCCATTGAGCAGAAAGCCGATGTTCACCTCGTTGCCGACCGCCACAATCTTGGGATCTATACCCTCGTTATGCAGTGCCACAAGCGTGTCGTATACCCAATTATAGAGCGAGCCTCCGAGGGTCACCTCGTCCATAGCCTTCCAATCCTCCGGAATGTTATTGTGCTGCGCCGAGGTCGACGAGTATTTATCGTAATCGGGCTTAAGGGTAAGTATTATATCGAGGCCCTCGGCCTTTGCCATCTTGGCATCCTCCACAACTCTCTCCCACTGCTGCCAATCGATAGTCACGCCATTAATCTCCGGGAAGGCTACCCTATCGAGCTGCAGACGCACGATGTTTGCGCCATGCGCCTTAACCGACTTATAGGGGTTTCTCACCTCGCCACCCTCGCGGTACACCAAGCCGAAATCTACGAGGTAGTTGGCAAACGACATTGTTGTACCCTTATAGAATGTCTCAACCTCAGGCACAGGCTCGGGGTCTGGCTCAGGCTCTGGTTTAGGCTCCTCCTTATTTGGGTTGTCGGGGAAGATAGGCTCATCATTGCCACCACACGCCACCAATGCCACCATCATCAATGGCACGATGCCCCAAAGAATCTTCTTCATACGCTCCGTAGTTTTAATTAGGGGTCGGGAGGCCGATCAAAGCCGCCCGACCAAAGGGATACCACGCGCACGTGTGTACGCGTGGTATTAATTAAGTATTAGATAGCGGGTGTTGCACCAGCCTCTACAACATATACATTGTTGTTTTCACCGTCAATGTAGATGTCGTAAGGAGTGTCGAGTGTGACATTCATAGTGATGTTATCACCAGCCTCAGATACTGCGATAGCATCGCCTACGTTGTGAGTACCACCTGCAGTTGAACCCATCCAAGTGCCATTCTTAAGCACCTTGAAGTTAGCGCCCTGGCTCCAAGAGTCCTGGAATGTTACGTTCTTAGCAACGTACAAACCATCAACGAGCTCAGTTGCAATGTCTGATGTCCACTGTGTGCCGTTAAGGTCACCCTTGATAGTCCAAACATCATCTGTTGGCTCTGGTGCTGGAGTTACCTCAGGAGCAGTACCCTCAGTCATAACATAGAGAGTAAAGGCTGCTGGGTAGAAGTAGAGATCGTAAGTACCAGAGACTGCTACCTTCATATCACCGCTACCACCACTTGTGATAAGTGTAATAGCCTCGTTGATATTTACAGTACCTGCAGTTGCAAGACCATAGTTCTCTGTATCATCCCATACACCATAGAGACGTACCTTGAAAGCATCCTCGGTTGTCAATGGCTGACCCATAAGAGTGTAGCAGCCGTTGCCAGCATCGGTGAACTTGATATCTGGTGAGCCACCCCAACCTGTGAGTGAACCTACCAAGCCGTACTCCTTAACAGCAGGAGGCTCTGGAGTAACAGGAGCCTCACCGTTGATAGTTGCGTTCCACTTGCCACCTGCGTTATCAGTAAGAGTGATAACTACATCGTCAGAGAGAACAACACCAGTGAGATCTACAGTCTGATCACCCTCGCCATTGCTGAAGATAACATTTACTGTAGCACCCATCAACGATGCAGGAACATTCCATACATAGTAATCGCCCTCCATAGAGAGAGCCTCACCTGGCCAATTGCCACCAGTGTAGTTGGCACCAGCAGCATCCCAAATCCAAGCGTAGCAAGCTGTCCAGCCAGTAGCTGATACATCACCATAGATCTTAACAGTCTTAACCTCAACGCCACCAGGAGTCTCACCCTCAGGCATTATCCACATCTTGTAGTTCTCGATGTTGAAGTAGATGTCGTATGTGCCAGCAGGAGCTGAGAGGTTCTTACCATTTGCAACAAGTGTCATCTCCTCGCCTACAGTAACTGCATAAGGCTCAACATCGCCAGCAGCACCATAGTTGATGTCCCAACCATTGTTGAAACGTACCTTGAACATATCAGTATCGGTAACAGTAACGCCCATACGAGCATAGAGGTTCTCGCCTACCTCGTTCATATAGAGGTCAGGAGTATCACCCCAGCTGTTGATAGTACCTACGACACCCCAACGGTTCTCCTCGATGCCTGGCTGTGGCTCTGGCTCTGGAGTTGTACCACCATTAGCGCCAGTATCCTCCTCAGTGCCGTAGTTCTTTGCGTTGAACTCAAGAATACCTGCTACTGGGTTGAAGTATACACGATACTTACCAGCTGTAACCTTGATATTACCATCGGCATCACCCTCAAGGCCAAATGCAGCAGCGCCCCAGTTGAGATCCCAAGCTGCATCAGCACGGAACTTCATTGTGCCATCAGCAGTAATATCAACATCAGCATAGAAGCGAGTCCACTTAGGATTGTACTCCATAACGATATCAGTCGTCCAGTCGCCATTCAAGCCGATGATACCGATCTGATCAGCACCCCAAGACTTCTTCAATACCAAAGTGGTCTTGTCGAACTCGAAGCCGTAGAAACGCTTTGCGTAAGCCTTGATATCCTGTGAGCCACCACCTGTGATAAGCTGGAGCGATGCAGCCTCAGCCTCAGCAGATGTGTTATCCTCCAAGCCCCAGTTGCAAGTGTCATCCCAAGTAGCAACACCAGTAAGCTTGAAGCCATTAGCAGCCTTAGATACACCCTCAGCATCTGCGAAGTCTACAACACCAGCGAATGTAGTGCCTGAAGCAGTGTAGTCGAAGAGGAACTGGGTCTTGCCGTGATCCCAACCGCAGTAGTCACCGATTACCCATACCTTATCGAACTTCTCGGTAGGCAAGATGTCAGCAACGTAAGACTTAAAGGTAGCCTTAACGATGTTAGAGTAAGACTCTGTGCCTGCTACAACAGCACCCTTGTCGGTGTTGAGGTTAGCAACAACAGCAAAGTACATATCTACCTCAGCACCAGCCTCGGCAAAGTCCAAAGCTACGACGTTAAGGTCTGACTGAGTAAGAGTGATAGTACCTGCGCCGAAGGTAGCCTTAGCCTTCTTCATATCTGCCATATCCTCTGACTTTGAGATGTAGAGGTTATGAACCTTAGCGGTAGCGATACCGTAGTCAGCCTCGGTATACTCAATGACGATGTCATTACCGCCCTCTGAGAGTGTGCAGCCCTCGATGTTGCCAAGCGTTGGCGCTACAACATTACCTGGGATATACTGCACCTCTACGTGCTCCTGCGTACATGATGTAGCAACCACACCCGCAAGAGCTAAAATGCTATATAATAACTTTTTCATGTCTTGTTAGTTTTATTCGTTTTACGATAAACTACATCTATTAGTAACCAGCGTTCTGCTTGAGGTTGCTGTTAGCATTAACATCTGCTGGTGGCAATGGGAAGAGGTTGCGGTGGTCAGCAACTGCCTGACCCTCCTTCAATGAGCCCTTGTACTCCCAGAGGTAATCACCGGTAGTGAACTGGCCGAAACGAACAAGGTCGGTACGACGGCTACCCTCCCACAAGAACTCGCGTGAACGCTCGTCAAGAACATCCTGAGCTGTGAAAGAGGTAACTGCAGCAAGACCTGCACGCTCACGAACAGCGTTCAACGATGCAAGACCCTTAGCATTGTCTGCCTTACCACGTGCAGCACACTCAGCCAACATAAGGTGAGCATCAGCAACACGGAACAATGGCCAGTCAGTGTCAACGTGACCTGAAGCGCTTGCTGCAGAGCCATCGTGGTTAACGTTAGTGAACTTAATTGACTTGTAACCACCTGAAGTAAATGTGAAGATGTCAACGATCTCAGTGCCGTAGTCGGTGAAGAACATAGCACGAACGTCGCCCTCAGCGTAGCGCTCAGCAACCTGCTTGGTTACTGACAAACCACCCCAACCAGAAGAGATACCAGCAGCATCAGCGTTCATGTCACCACCTGTACCAGCGAAGATGAGGAAGTTAGTACCACCGTAAGAGGTAGTGTTGTTACCATCGTGTGGCACAGCGAAGATAATCTCGTTGTTAGCACCGAAGGTAGCGTTAGCAGTCTGGAGGTGGTTATCTGCGCAGAACAATTCAGCGAAGTTAGCGTGGAGGTCATACTTACCTACGAGGTCCTCGCAGATAGCAGCACAATCTGCATAGCGATCCTCACCGATGTAAACCTCAGCGTTGAGGTACAACTTAGCAAGAATCATCTTCACGAAGCCCTTGTCGCAACGGCCGTATACGTTTGTACCCTCAGCAGCGAGGTCGTTACCCTCGATAAGCTCCTTACACTCCTTCTCGATCCAAGCGAAGAGGTCAGCACGGTTGATCTGACGAGGACCAACAGCACCTACTGCATCCTTCTCAGTAGAGAAAGGTACGTTACCGAACATATCGATAGCGTGGTAGTAAGACAAAGCACGAAGTGCGCGAGCCTCAGCGATGAGAGCGCCCTTGTTCTGGAACTGAACACCTGCAGGGTTAGCGTCTACCTGGCGGATAAGCTCGTTGCAGAGACCTACCTGGTAGAAAATACGATAGTACATAGCAACGATAAACTGGTTAGATGCCTGCCAGTTCATGTTGTGCATATCTGGCAAACCTGTATCGTTCCAGCAGCATACTGCCTCGTCAGTAGTCAAACACTGCAAGTTGAAATAAGCACGGAGGTACTGACCGAAACCACCATCAACACCGTTGATATCTGGACCACCGTTAGCACCATCTGATGATGAGCAAGCAAGACCCTGGTAGCACTTAGCAAGCAAAGCCTCGAATGCAGCCTCATCCTTCAATACGTCTTGTGGAAGCTGTACGTTAGGATCGATTGGAGTGGTCTCCAAATCGTTAACGCATGAGCTAAGGCCGAGTGTTGCCACTGCGACGAAAGACATCATTAAAATTTTGATATTTTTCATAATACTAATTCGAGTTTAGACGATTAGAAATTAAACTTCACACCAAGGATATAGGTGCGAGGACGAGGATACATGTTGTTGTCGATACCACCAGCGATCTCAGGATCGATGCCCTTGTAACCAGTGATTGTTGCAACGTTAGATACAGTACCGAACACGTCGAGAGTAAGGTCACGATCAACAGCCTTACCAAGGTTGAAGCGATAGCTCAAAGTGATGTTATCGAGCTTCAAGAATGAGGCGTTGCGAACATAGTAGTCAGACAAGTACTGACCTGATGAACGGAAGTTTGTCTGAGGAGCTGAAACAACACGGTTGTTTGTGAAGTTGTTAGTCCAAAGGTCTGTCAACAACTCACCGTTAGATGAGATATTGTCGTAAACATAGTTACCGAGGTTAGCGTGAGCTGATACGGCCAAGGTAAGAGCCTTCCAAGAGAGCTGTGTGTTGAAACCGATAGTTACATCAGGAGCAGCCTTCTTGTATACATACTTATCAGACTCGTTAACCACGCCGTCACCGTTGCGGTCTACATACAAGCCCTCAATAGGACGACCATTCTCATCGTAGATCTGCTGATATACATAGAATGAATATGTAGGCTGGCCTGTCTGGTGTACCTGGCAAGTACCACCAACACCACCAGAGTAACCACCAGTGTCAACACCGTAGTAACCCTCAGCCTCATCGTCGTTAGTCAAACGAGTAATCTCGTTCTTGTTCCATGCTACGTTAGCACCGATGTTCCAGTACCAATCCTTAGTCTGGATAGCAACAGCGTTGATCTCATACTCAACACCGATATTCTTCAAGTCACCGATGTTTGCGTTGAGGTAGTTAGTAAGGTTAGCACCTGCAGGAACTGGAGTAAAGTTCAAGAGGTCCTTAGTCTCGCGGTAGTAGAAGTCAGCGCTCATGGTGATGCGGTTGTCTACGAAACCGAGGTCAACACCAGCGTTGTAAGTAGTTGTAGTCTCCCACTTCAAGTCAGCGTTGTAACCAACAGGCTTGATTGGGTGTACAAGACCAGCACCCTCGCCATAACCACCGAATGGGTAGTATGAACCAAGAGTGTTGTGGTAGTAGGTAGGAAGTGCATCGTATACGCCACCAACATCCTGCTGACCAGTCTGACCGTAGCTCAAACGAAGCTTCAAAGCTGAGATGTTGTCGTTATCAACGAGGAATGACTCGTTCTTAGCGTTCCAAGCAACAGCCACTGATGGGAAGATACCCCACTTGTTGTTAGCAAAGCGTGAAGTACCATCGGCACGCAATGTAGCAGTGATTGAGTAGCGGTTAGCATAAGAGTAGTTAGCACGACCGAAGAATGATACAAGGAAGTACTCGCTCTTAGATGTCTTAGGCTCTGAGAGGTAGTAACCAGTAGCAGCTGGATCCATAGCTACGTAAGGCTCATCGCTATCAACGTCCCACTTAGTAACATCAGCTACACGGTAGGTCTCGTTGAATGACTGAGTGTAGTACCACTGCCATGAGTAACCCAACATAACGTCGAATGAGTGGTCACCCAAAGTCTTAGCATAAGCACCGTAGAACTCCAAAGTCTGGTCGCGCTTAAGCTGTGAGTAGTTAGTGTGTGAACCTGAACCAGCCTCAGCAGTAGCGTGGCGTGACTGCTCAGCACCAGGAGCTACGTCTACAGTACCGTTTGACTTAGATACGTCAACACCAAGGTTCAAGTTGAAACGAAGATCCTCCAAACCGTGGATCTTATAGTCGAACTGAGCATTACCAACGAAACGCTTAGCGTTAGATACGTCGTACTTATCGTTGAGCAAAGCTACAGGGTTCTGGTTAGCCATTGTGTTGTGCTTACCATCAACACCACGCCATGTGTAGTAGCCATTGATGCCACCCTCCTCGTCAGCGAGGTATACTGGCTTGGTTGGGTCGAACTGAACAGCCTGTGATACAGCGCCAGTGTTAGCAAAGCGAGTATCCATGATCATACCCTTACCATTAAGGTTGATAGTAAGGTGGTTGTCCAAGAGCTGTGGGTTAAGGTTTACTGACAAGGTGTGGCGAGACATGTTAGATGTCTTCAAAGTACCATCCTGGTTCAAGTAACCGTAAGAAACACGATATGGGAGGTTGTTCTTCTCACCCATCTTAACGTTACCAGACAATGCTACGTTACCCTCATATGACTGAGCAAGCTGATAGATCTCGCGCTGCCAATCGGTGTTAACGTAGTTGCCATTAGCGTCGGTGTACTTAGTAGCTGAGCGATAAGCATCAGTATCCTGAGTGCCATAATACCACTCCAAAGCCTGACGCATCTCGTCACCAGTCATTACGTCAACATACTTAGAGTTCTGGCTCAACGATGCAGTGAAGTCAACCGATACATTTGGCACTGCAGAGTCGTACTTAGAACCCTTCTTAGTAGTGATGATGATGACACCGTTAGATGCACGTGAACCGTAGATAGCGGTAGCAGAAGCATCCTTCAAAACGGTGAATGACTCGATATCCGATGGGTTGATTGAAGCCAAGGCGTTAGATGTACCTGAGATACCAGAGTTAGATACTGGAAGGCCATCGATAACTACCAATGGATCGTTCGATGCGTTGAGTGAAGAACCACCACGGATACGGATCTGTGCTGCTGAGCCTGGGGCACCATCACCAGAGGTGATAACAACACCTGCAGACTTACCACGAAGCAAGTCGGTTGGTGATGTTGCAAGACCCTTGTTGGTCTGGTCTGCCTTAACGGTAGAAACCGAACCAGTAAGGTCGTTCTTCTTCACGGTACCATAACCGATGACAACAACGTCGTCGATCATAGCTGAGTCGTCCTCAAGGACAACATTCTGAAGGTCGGTTGATGAAGCCACCAAAGTCTTAGTCTTGTAACCAATGAAGCTGATCACAACGATAGACTCTTGGCTCTGAACCTTAAGTGTGTACTGACCGTTCAAGTCAGTGGTAACACCATTAGTGGTACCCTGCTCAACAACAGAGGCGCCAATAACCGGTGTACCGGTAGTATCAACTACCACACCCTTCACCTCGTATTTGCTCTGCGCAAACACTTGGGCGGGAACTGCCATCGCGAGGAGGGCAAGACCCAAACACATAGTTAAGAATTTTCTCATAGTGTTTTAGTGTTAGTTAATAAAGTTAGTTAATGTATGATTTGTATCGATTGTTTTCAATAGTAGGTAGCCCACCGAGTGTCACCCTAAGTGGGCTACTATTATTTCTACTCCTTACGACGAGTACCAATGCCAAATACGGCAAGTGCACCAAGCAACAAGGCTATACCAGCGATAACAAGCATTACGATCTGACCGCTGCGAACCTCCTTGGTCTCAACCTCGGCCTCTGCCTCGGCCTCATCTGCGCTATCAGCAACAACCTCGGCCTTATCGTCGGCGGTTGCAACATCGCTCTTAAGGTCTGCATCGATAGCAGGTGCCACCTCAGAAGTTGCAGGCTCTGTTGTCTCGGTAGTTGCAGGCTCTGTTGTCTCGGTAGCCTCAGTCTCAACCTCAGCCACCTCCTCATATGAGAGTGTGTTCTCATCAGCAGCCTCTACTGCTACCTGCTCCTCAACAACCTCAACCTTCTTGTCCTCGTTCTCCTTATCCTTCACAATCTCAATTGTCACGAGATCGCCACCAAAGGCGATAAGCATTAGGCCACCCACGAGCGAAGCGATAATCTGTGGCAAGCAGATGGTGCAGTTGAACAAGCCCATGTATGAGCCGAGCGACTTACCCGAGAGCGAGTTTGTGAGTAGCGCGAATGGGAGTGCCAACATAGCAGCCCATGCGCAACCAATGAGCAAGAATGAGACGAAGAGTAGATACTGATCGTGGATGAAGTATGTAGAGATGAAACCTACGGCACCAAGCACCAAGCTCACCGAGTAGGCAATCTTAGAGCTACGGAACTGTGGGATTACCATTGCCCAAAGGATAGAGCCGATAGCCTGAACCGCGAACAAAACGCCTGTCCAGTCACCCGCCGCCTGATACTCCGCTGTAGCAGGGTTGATTGTTCCCCACACAGTCTCGGCTATACCACCAGTGGTGTATGTCCACATATAGAGGAACGCGAACCAGCAGAAGAACTGCACAAGACCAATCTGCCAGAAGGCCTTAGGTGCATGAACAAGAAGGGAGAAGAGGTTTGTCTTCTCGTTTGAGGTCTCAGGCTTAATATTGTTATATTTTGCGTACTCCTCGGGATTCCACTCCTTGACCTTCGCACCGGTGTAGAGCACACAGGCGATAAGGATGATAGCACCGCCATAGAATGACCAGGTAACGGTATCTGGAATCTGGCCCTCAGGAGCCACACTCTGTACGCCAATCCATGTAAGGCAGTATGGGAAGAGGTAGCCCACCAACGAACCTGCGTTACACAAGAGACTCTGGATTGAGTAGGCCTTGGTCTTCTGCTCCTCGTTAACCATGTCGCCCACCATCATCTTGAATGGCTGCATAGCCATGTTGATTGAGGTGTCGAGCAACATAAGCATAAGGGCACCAAATGCCAATGCCGCCTTAACGGTCATATTGATGCTACCAGCATTTGGCAACAAGGCCATAACGATGATGCCAACAATGGCACCAACATAGAGGTAGGGCTTACGACGGCCCCACTTACACCAGGTCTTATCACTCATGGCACCCACGATAGGCTGAACAATCATACCCATCAATGGAGGCAAGACCCAGAAGAAGCTCAACGTATGGGGATCGGCACCCAACGTTGCGAAGATTCGGCTGATGTTAGCACTCTGAAGCGCATAGGCAATCTGAACGCCGAAGAAGCCGAAGCTCAGATTCCACATCTGCCAAAATGAAAGATTAGGTTTTTGCATAAATGTTAATATTTGTTTTGTTGTTAGTCCAATTGTTCTTAACAATACTTAATTGTATTATTAAAAATTTTGCAAAACTACGCAGTCTTACAAATACAAATTTTGCAAAAATTTCTAAAACTTCCAAATTAAAACTACCCAAAGGGTAAGAATCATTGACGAACTGCACGATATTTGACCCGAATGGTAAATTTTACTCCAAAAAAGTTCCGCACAAAAATCGACCATTAAAGCTACGTATCTTAGATACGCTGGCCATTTTCACACTTGAAGTAGTCCGAAATTTTGCTTTTTTGATTATTATTTACTAAATTTGCAAGATATGGCAAAAACGGGCTTCATACGTGACATTATCATCGTGCTACTATTCGCGCTGCTACACTTCGCTGTGGCAGCCATAAGTCGCATTGTCAACTACTACGACGACATACCGCTTACGATACTGACCATAACAATGGTTATAATCCTCTCGCTACGCAACAACCTTCGTGTAGATATGATGGCCACCCTAACACTTGTGGCCACGGTGTTTGGCTTTGTCGTAGGTTCGTGGCTCTGGCAGCCAATAAGCATGATATTGCCAAGCCATTTGGCACCCGCAATATCGACATTCATCATCACCCTAATATCGGGTCTTATAATCGAGGCTTTTGCACAGAAGACCAAACGCTTCCGCGCCTCGACAAACACATGGCGACCATCAGCCATCCACGTCGTAGCGATTGCCACATCGATACTCATCCTAAGAATGGGCTATGTGATACTATCACGCACCAACACATTCGCCGAGGGTGAGTTACTAACGCAGATGTTCACCATCGTGGAGAGCACCTGGGCGATGCTGACACTCATCGTTGGTAACATCATCATCTCGATGTACACCCCGAGGATGACATGGGGCAATGCTAAGCGCTACCGCATACTCATGATTATCGCCGTATCGACGCTCATCATACCCGCCTGCACAACGGCAATAATATACTTCAAAATACCATACTTCACAGCACCAGATGTGGAGAGTGGATTTACATCTACATTCCTGGTTGCATTCCTATTAAATCTCATCATATCAGCGATTTGTATTCTTGTAAGATACTCAACGCTGACACGCAACGAGCTACTCGAGGAGCGAGAGCAGAAGCACCGTTCGGAGTATCAATACGAGCGACTAAAGCAACAGATAAATCCCCACTTTCTGTTCAACTCGTTGGGCATCCTCGACTACCTTGTACAAGAGCATGAGACGGAGCGTGCAAGTGCCTTCATACGCAAGCTTGCGAACATCTACCGCTACATGCTCAAGAATGACCAGAAGCCACTCGTTAAGGTGAGCGAGGAGATGGAGTTCACGGAGATGTATATCGACCTTTTGAAGGAGCGCTTTACCTCGGGAATGGTTGTTGAAGTGGATGTAAGTAGCGACCTAAAAGATAGATATATCGTACCCTGTGCAGTCCAACTTTTGGTTGAAAATGCCACAAAGCACAACATAGTTTCTGCCGAGCAACCGCTAACCATACGCATAGCCTCGGAGGGTGATATGATTGTGGTGCGCAACACCCTACAACTACGCTCACATGGGCAGCCCTCAACACGCCTTGGACTGAAGAGCATACAGAGGCAATATCTCGACATCACACGCCGCGATATTACAATCGAAAAGACTGATACTGAATTTATTGTAAAACTACCAATAGTATGATAAAGGTACTCATCGTGGAGGACGAAATCCCCGCACAGATAAACCTCAAAAAGCTCATCGATAAGTGCTGTTCCGACAGCCGCATAGTGATGACCCTAACATCGGTATCCTCAACCGTAAAGTGGCTCGAGGAGAACCCCGATGGTGCCGATGTAATTTTCATGGATGTGGAGCTTTCTGATGGCATCTGCTTTGAGATTTTCGACCGTGTGGAGGTCAATAGCCACGTGATTATAACAACGGCATACGATAACTACGCCCTAAACGCCTTCAAGGTGAAGAGTGTGGACTACCTACTCAAGCCTATTGTCGAGGAGGAGTTGGAGCGTGCATGGGAGCGTTGTCGCGAGCTTATCGACGCCAAGAGTAGTAGCCAGATAGAGCGCCTACTCGACATGATATCGAAGGTGAGCAAGCCGCAAAATAGGGAGTACAAAAAGCGTTTCATCGTCAAGGCTGGCGAGAAGATTGTGATTACCCCCGTGGATGATATCGCCTACTGCTATTCGGAGGATAAGAGCACCTATGCGGTAAGTCGCAACGGCTCATGCCGTCTGCTCGACTACTCGTTGGACACGGTACAGGAGATGCTCGACCCTCGCCTATTCTACAGAATATCGCGTAGCTACATCGTATCGATTAACTCGATAGAGAACATATCGAAGCACCTCAGCACGCGCCTAAGGTTGCAGCTCATCCCCCACACCGATGCGGAGGTAGTTGTAAGCCGAAGCCGCACTGCCGACTTCCTGGAGTGGCTCGATAATAATTAATCGAACACGCTACATATTTCAACGAAAAAAGGCGAGCTAATCGCTTTTTTTTGTTTTTTTGCGCACATACATAAGATAATTATGTATATTTGCATAATTTATGCGTATAGTGCATCAACCCTAAAGTTGTGTAAACACAAAAAACAGAAGCCATGAAGCATATAAAGTTCCTAATATTGGGAATTGCCGTCATGTTGTCGGCATGTACCGCACAGCAGAAGATCCTCTATCTGCAGGATGTGGAGAGCGGCTCGGAGATTACCGTGCCCGACAACTATATGATTCGTCTCAAGCCACTCGACCAGATTACAATCGTAGTCAACAGCCAGTACCCCGAGCTTGCTGCGCCATTCAACTCTGCAACAAGCTACAATTCGCTTAGTGGCAGCGCTATAAACAACGCCACAAACAATAGCCTCCAGGTGCTAACCATAGACCAAGAGGGTTATGTTGAGGTGCCTATCGTTGGTAAGATTATGTGTGCAGGTATGACACGCGAACAACTCGCCAAGAGCATCGAGAAGAGCATCATCGAGGGTGGCTATCTCACCGACCCACAGGTGAATGTACGCTTTGCTGACCTCACAATATCGGTACTTGGCGAGGTCAACAAGCCTGGCCGTTTCAGCATCAACCGCGACCAGATAACAATCTTCGAGGCTATCGCCTTGGCGGGTGATTTGACCATATATGGTAAGCGCGACGATATCGCTGTTATTCGCGAGTGCGATGGCAAGAATATCATCACCAAGCTCGACCTACGCTCAGCAGATGTGTTGGAGTCGCCATGCTACTATCTCGAGCAGAACGACGTGGTTATCATCAGCCCTAATAAGTATAAGGCGGCGACATCGGAGATAAACCAAAATCGTTCATTCTGGATATCTATCGCCTCAACGGCCGTTGCGGTGGCAACGCTCATAATCACCGTGGTAAAGAAGTAACCACTCTGTGAACATACACGAAAACTAAAGAGATTCGACAATGACCGAAACAAAGGATTGCAACGAGAAGAGAAAGTCAAGACCCCAACTTACGTTTCACGACTTCATGCACCTGATACTATCTAATTGGTATTGGTTCATCCTCTCATTAATACTATTTGGCCTCGCCGCTGAGTACTACATCCGTCGCACACCCCCGGTATATCAGCGCACCGCCTCTATACAGATTAAGGACTCACGCAAGGGTACTGGCGCCGAGCTTGCCGCCTTTAGCGATATTGCGGGCATCACAGGGCGTAACTCGGTAGATAACGAGATACATATCTTAGAGTCGTACTCGCTAATGGAGCGCGTGGTGAATAAGTATAACCTCGCCACAACCTATACCACCAAGGGCAGAATACGCACTACTGACCTCTATGGTCGTGTGCCAATAACAGTGAGCTTCATAGATATCTCGCCACGAGAGAGCGGCTCGTTTAGCTACACGATGGATGATGAGGGCAATGCCCATATTAAGGGCTTCTCGGAGGAGGGCTTCTCAGCAACGGTGGCTCCAGGTGATACCATCACCACCCCATTGGGCGATATTGTGATGACCCCTACGAAGTACTTCGACAAGTACAAACACCTCGAGGTTAAGGTTTCGCGAAGCACCCTCAACAATGCTGTTGAGCACTATCGCAAGAAGCTTGAGTGCGAGATTGCCGACAAGCAGTCATCGGTAATCAACCTGACGATGAATGACGAGGTGGCGCAGCGTGCTGAAGATGTTATAAATGGCATTATCGACGCATATGACGAGGATGGCATCAAAGATAAGTTGAAAATAGCCGACATCACCGAGCAGCTTATCAACGAGCGCCTTGCAATACTTAGCGAGGAGCTAAACATTGCAGATGCAAATATCGCGAAGTTCAAGCAGGACAATCAGCTCTATAGTCCCGAGAACGAGGCGACGATGATTAGCGAGGAGATAACCAAGCTCAACACACAACTCATCGCGCTTAACAATGAGATATCTGTTGCTGAGTTCATGCTCGAGGCTGCCTCACAAAATCAGGATGACTTCGAGGCGATACCCGTGTTGAACATCACCAGTGGTGGTAGCAATGCAGCATACGTAGCCGAGATAAACACCTATAACGAGTATGTTCTCGACTACAAGCGCCTAAAGGGCGAGGCTGCGGAGAATAACCCTGTGGTTGTGACACTACAATCACAGCTATCGACAATGCGTGAGCAAATAATAAAGAGCCTCACAACGCATATCGATGGCCTTAAGCTCCAGCTTAGCAACATAAACAAGGAGTTGGATAGCGTATATGGCTCGATGAAGGGGTCGCCAAATAGGGAGAAGGAGCTTATGGCGATGATGCGCGACCAGAGCGTTAAGCAGCAGCTATACCTCTACCTCAAGACAAAGGGCGAGGAGAATGCCCTAACGCGTAGCAATGCCGACAGCAACGCCAGCGTCATAGATCGCGCGCATGGTAGCAATGAGCCGATAAGCCCTCATACAACGCTTATCTACATGCTCGCCATCATAGCGGGTCTCTTAATACCATTCGCGATACTCTACATCTGCGAGCTATTGAACACCAAGGTGCGCTCACACAAAGAGGTGGAGAGTGCCATCTCGGCGCCATTCGCAGGCATAATACCTCGTCACGAGGGCAAGAGACATGGCCACGACATAGTGGTGCGTGAGGATGGACGTGACAATATATCAGAGGCGTTCCGCATACTACGCACCAACCTCAACTTCATGTCGGTGGACAACCCAATAAAGGTGATTATGCTCACCTCGTCGGTGCCACATAGCGGAAAGACCTTCGTGGCATCGAACCTCGCCATGACGCTCGCCATGAGCGATAAGCGAGTGATTATTGTCGACCTCGACCTACGTCGTCGCACCCTGACAAAGCTTATGGGACACCGCAACGACCGCCGTGGCGTAACAAGCTACCTCACAGGTGGCATCGAGGCTCTTAAGGATAATATCACTACAAACGAGCAGAACAGCAACCTCGACATGTTATTCGCTGGTCCTCAGCCACCAAACCCAACAGAGTTGCTAATGTCGAAGCGCATGGAGGAGCTCATCGAGGCCCTACGCCAGAGCTACGACTACATCGTCATAGATAGTGTTCCAGCGATGGCTGTTGCCGATGCGATGGTTGTTGACCGCTATGTTGACCACACCATATATGTGGTACGTCAGGGTAACCTCGACCGCCGTCAGCTACCCGACATCGAGGCACTATACACCGAGAAGAGGTTCCACAACATGAGCATACTCTTCAACGGCGCGACAATATCTAAGCGCTCATATGGCTATGGCTACACATACTATGGCTATGATGATGAGGGCTCAACATGGAAGCGTCGCTGGACGGCATTCAAAAAATTGTTTAGAAAGTAGGGATTATGGCGAAGAGTAATAGCATGATTATCGCCGTGGACTTCGATGGCACCTGCGTGGAGCACGACTACCCCTCTGTGGGCATCGATGTGGAGGGTGCTGTGGAGGTGTTGCGCTCGATTGTTGCCAAGCGTCACCGCCTGATACTCTTTACGATGCGCTCGGGCAGCAAGCTCGACGATGCGGTAAGGTGGTTTCGCGACCGCAAGATAGAGCTATGGGGCATAAACGAAAATCCCGAGCAGAGGGAGTGGACATCGTCATCCAAGGTCTACGCCGACCTATATATCGACGATTCGGCCATAGGCTGCCCCATACGATTTATCGATGGTGTGCGTCATCCAGTGGTTAATTGGTCAAAGATAAGGAGCATATTAGAGAGCGACGGCATACTATAAAAAGCAAGAGCGAGGTTGTTGCCTCGCTCTTACTATATATAATAGTTATGTCACCGACGCTATCGAGCACTCTCGAGATTTTCGGGTGCTATGCGTGGCATGGTGAGCGCCTGCTCCTTAACAAGATCCTTACGCTCAGCATTCTCGATATCCCACTTTGTGATAGCGGCATCGGCCCATACTCTATCCTCCTCGCTAAGGCTATTGAGCCAAGTCTCACGACGCTCCATGGTGGTCATGAATGTCTGAGCATCGCCATTCTCGAGTGCCGATATTGCCATCTCCTGATAATCCTCCGCCATCTGGCAAATAGCATCTACAGTGCTGCTATCCAGCCTCTCTGACCCCTCTTCTGACACCTTCTCGCCACCTATAGTCTGGGCTACAGGAGTATCACGCTTTGCATCACTCTTATTCTCTTTCTTATCCGAGCCAGCGCAGGCCACAACCGAGATGCATAGCATCATCACTACTAACTTCTTCATCGCTATAATGTTTTATATAGCGCAAAAGTAGAAAAAAAATTTGGTTTACCGCATCTACGTAAGAATTTTTTACTACCTTTGTCACTGCATTGGTTCTCATTGGGCTGCATGTCCAACGTGAGATTAAAAGGGAATCGGGTGAA
Organism: Alistipes sp.; assembly: GCA_045654925.1. GTDB lineage: Bacteria > Bacteroidota > Bacteroidia > Bacteroidales > Rikenellaceae > Alistipes. The sequence goes on from JAZOOI010000025.1 coordinate 47,921, forward strand.
AATCCCGGACAGTTCCCGCTGCTGTGAGCCTCACAAAGCTCTACGACATCAAGTTGTCACTGGGAGAAATCCTGGGAAGGCATCGTAGAGTGAGGCAAGTCAGAAGACCTGCCAAGCATTTATTACGAGATTGTGCCTGCGGCGAATGGGCTTATCTGCGACTTGATTTATTCAGGTTCACATATTTTGTGAGTACAGATGCATGGGTGAGGAGCATCAGGGGCTTTGTATAACTCTATACCCTATCGCCACAACGCAACTCTCGTAGTGTTTAAGTTTACGGAGAATGACCTTTAAACAACAACATTATGAGAAAATTTTTATGCTTGGCTTTGGGCGTAGTAGCTACGTTGCTTGCCGCAGTTAGTTGTCAGTATGACGACGGAGCAATCTGGAACGAGATTGAGAATGTTAAGGATCGAGTTGAGACACTCGAAGAGTCGGTAATCAACATTAACGAAGACATTGTTGCATTGCAGACTATTGTAAATGCTCTTCAGAAGAGTGTATATGTTAGCTCGGTAGCTACAAATGATGACGGCTACACAATCACATTCTCCGATGGCACTACTGCCACAATTAAAAATGGCACTAACGGCACCAATGCTTCTCTCATCTCGGTGAAGCAGGATGGGGATGGCAACTACTACTGGACTATTGACGGCGAGTGGCTATTGGTTGATGGCCAGCGCATTAGAGCCAATGGTATCGATGGCGCGAATGGCACACCAGGCAATGATGCCATAGCACCCCAGGTGCGCATCAACGAACAAACCAAAGAGTGGGAGATATCTACCGATGGTGGCAACACCTGGGTATCAACGGGCGTTGTTGCCGAGGGCAAAGATGGCTCTAACGGCACAGATGGTGTAAATGGTTCAAACGGAGCTCAGGGTGACTCGCTATTTAGAAGTGTAGATACATCGAACCCCGACTATGTAACAATTACACTCGCTGACGGCACTACATTCCGCCTTGCACGCTACGATGAGAGTGCTCCTAAGTTTATCATCGTTGATGCCCCAGAGGTTGCTCAAGTAGTGTTTGGCACTACAGCCACATTTAGTGTTGATGCACAGAATGTTGCTGACTATGTAGCAACTACACCTGAGGGCTGGAAAGCATGGTATGAAGAGGGAGTCCTTAGCGTAACAGCGCCCACAGCGGAGGCTTGTCACTATGACGTGGAGGGAACAATTGCTATTACCGTTGTTTCGGATGAGGGCAAGAGCATTATAGTAAAGCTGCGAGTGATGGCTATTGAGGCTACAGAGGAGCTACCCTACGAGTTGCGCACACTAACCTTCGAGGATGCTGATGCCAGGTTCTATCCATACTCATTGGACTACGCAGGTGTAGATATTACAACATGGAGCGACCTTGTAGACGACCCACAGTATGGTGGTCCACTAACATATGGCGACTATATGTCGGCGATGTACACATGGTGGGATGAGGGTAACACCGAGCTATGCCACACCTTCCCCGACAACTACGCATACTGCTTCTGGGGTGGTGGCCACGCAATCTCGAACTACTGGGGCGAGGGTTTTACCGACGAGGATAGAGACAAGCATATCGCAAAGTACTATGGCGAGGAGTTCGTGGAGAATAATGCGGGCAACGACGCTATGCTCGGCTGGTTCAACCTCCAGATGATGATTCCCGTAGCACCCCACTCGGGCGATAACTTTTGCGTACACTATGGCTACAAGGATTTCTTCTCGTATGTCGAGAACCTGCCAGAGTGGACATTTGCCGATAGTGAGGCGCGCGTGATAGACCATATGTATGTTACAAACACCAACTACACGCTCAATCAGCTATATATGGGTGTTAAGAGCGAGGCGGGCAACAGCTTCGGTGGCAACTGGACAGGCTTGACCGAGAATGCGTGGCTGAAGCTTGTGGCGCAAGGTTTTGAGAGTGTAGACGACGAGGAGCCCACCTCGGAGGTGGAGTTCTACCTTGTACAGGGCGAGGATGTTGTAACCGATTGGCAGAAGTGGGATTTGAGTGAGCTTGGTGCGGTTGCCAAGGTGCGCTTCAACTTCCTCTACTCCGACGATATGGGTGGCAAGTATGGCTTCACCATTCCTGGCTACTTCGCCTACGATGACGTAGCAGTGCGTTTTGATAAATAACATATAATGAAGAGATTTTTAGAGTTTTTATTTTTAAGTGTGATGGTTGTAATCGCCTCGTCGTGTAATATCGACGAGGAGATTACTACCTCTTTACCTCCAAAGATTATCCTCGACAGCAAGTCGGGCGTATACACCGTAAAGCAGGGTCGTGAGGTGGTCATAGCGCCATCCTACGAGAATGCCGAGGGTGCAACGTATAGCTGGAAAATGGATGGCCGCCTTATCGGAAACGATGCGTCGCTGGCGTTTATGCGCGAGAGCGTGGGTGAGTACTACATCGTGCTTACCGTAACTGCCAACACAGGCTCGGCAAGCGAGGAGATTCGTGTAGATGTGGTCGAGCTGGAGATACCCACAGTAACCATCGCGGGCAACGACAACATAACCATAGCCTTAGGCTCGGAGATTGAGCTCAACGCCTCGGTGCGCAAGACATCGCTTCCTACAACATTCGCGTGGAGCATAAACGAGGAGGCTGTAAGCGAGGAGCTTAGCTACACCTTTGAGGCTGATGCGTTGGGTACTTACACCGTTGTTGCGAGTGCCGCGAACGAGGATGGCGCGCATAGCGACACCATTACTATCGAGGTGGTAAATCCCGAGGATATGCCCTTTGTTTGGGAGTTCGACAAGAGTGACTACCACACTGTTGTGGGACGCAAGTTGCGCATTAGCCCCTCAGCGACAAGTGACATAGAGGGCATCACCTACACATGGCAGATTAATGACGGTGAGGCAGCAACAGGCAGTGAGTCGTTTACATTCGTAGCCGATGCCGCAGGTGAGTATAGCATCGTAGCAACAGCCACAGCCATGAGGGGTGATGACATAATAACACTAACGCACAACTTTGTGGTTACGGTCTACGAGGAGGGAGCATTCTATCGTCCTTTGAGCGGTGCATCGAATGCCAAGTGGAACAAGGTATTCGACTACACCCCTGCGCCTGGTCAGTTTATCAACGAGCTTAAGACGGGAGGCTTCGACGGCACGCAGACAACCATGGAGGCGGCTATCGCCTATGCCGAGGAGCGCATGAATGATGAGAATTGGGTCTCATTAGGTGGCTTCGGCGGATATATCGTCGTGGGCTTCGACCACAGCATCGATAACTCGGGCGACTACGATATTAGCATCCTCGGCAACTCATTCAGTGGCTCGTCGGAGCCTGGCGTGGTGTGGGTGATGCAGGATGAGAATGGCAACGGTCTACCCGACGACACATGGTATGAGCTGGCAGGCTCGGAGACGGGCAAGGCGACGACTATTCAAAACTACGAGGTGACATACTATCGTCCATTGGGTGCTATGATGCCTGTTCAGTGGACCGATAATCTTGGCAACTATGGCGAGGTGGACTACCTCAAGCAGTTCCACCGCCAGGACTACTACTACCCTCTTTGGATTGAGGAGGATAGTTATACCCTCCGTGGCACCTGCTTAGAGGCTCGTAACTACGATGCTTCGGGCAATGGCTCCTACTGGGTAAATAAGGAGTACGACTGGGGCTATACCGACAACTATAGTCCCATAGACCGCCTCACCGATGAGGATAATGCAGAGGGAGAGGTAAACTCCAACCACTTCAAAATAGCGAATGCCATAGACTTTGAGTGCGAGCCCATAGATCTCGACTACGTAGACTTTGTGAAGGTGCAGTGCGCCGTGCAGGCCAAGAGTGGCTGGCTGGGTGAGCTATCTACCGAGGTGTGCGGCCTCTATGACTACAATATGCAGAAATAAGAGATAAGGAACTTAGGGAATTTAAGGAGCTTAGGGATTTCTCCTTAATTTCACTAATCTCCCTAATTTCACTAAAAACAATTTTACCAATGAGATACTACATCGCCATATTTTGTTTAGCACTATGCTCCTGCATGGAGTGGAGCTACGGCCTCGAGGAGGAGTTCGACACCTCGGCATCGGGCGAGGGACTCTTCATCTGCAACGAGGGTAACTTCCAGTATGGCAACGCCACACTCTCCTACTACGACCCCGAGACCAAGACGGTGCAGAACGAGGTCTTCTACCGCTCCAACGCCATGAAGCTCGGCGACGTATGTCAGTCGATGATTATCCGTGATGGCATAGGCTGGGTGGTGGTTAACAACTCGCACGTGGTCTTTGCCATAGACATCAACACCTTCAAGGAGGTGGGACGCATAACAAACCTCACCTCACCACGCTACATACACTTCCTCTCGGACGAGAAGGCATACATCACGCAGCTATGGGACAACCGCATATTCATCGTCAACCCCAAGCGCTACGAGATTACGGGCTACATCGAGATACCTAACATGACCATGGAGCAGGGCTCGACGGAGCAGATGGTGCAGTATGGCAAGTACCTATACGTCAACTGCTGGTCCTACCAGAACCGCATCATAAAGATTGACACCGAGACCGACGAGGTCGTTGATGAGTTGGTCGTAGGCATACAGCCCACCTCGCTCGTGATGGACTGCAACGGCAAGCTATGGACCGTGACCGATGGTGGCTACGAGGGCTCGCCCTATGGCCACGAGGCACCCTCGCTATACCGCATCGACGCCGAGACCTTCACCATCGAGCAGCAGTTCCGCTTCGACTTTGGCGACTGGCCCTCGGAGGTACAGCTCAATGGCACGAGGGATAAGCTATACTGGCTCAACGACGATGTGTGGGAGATGGACGTGACGGCAGAGAGGCTCCCTGTACGCCCCTTCCTACCCTACAACGGCACGATATACTACGGACTGACGATATGTCCTCGCACGGGTGATGTATACATTGCCGATGCGATAGACTACGTGCAGCAGGGCATGGTATATCGCTACTCGAAGGAGGGTGAGCTCCTCGATAGCTTCTATGTGGGTATCATCCCCGGAGCCTTCTGCTGGAAATAAAGAGTCAAATATGAGACCACGCGAGATATACATACTACTCATAGCTCTACTTCTTCCCCTATCGCTTTATGCCCAGGAGGAGGAGAAGTTCTGGGGTGACCGTGAGTGGCACATCGAGGAGATACCGGTCTATGGCAGTCGCCCGATAAAGGATATTGGCGTGCAGGAGACTAAGTTTGACACCATAGCGCTCAAGGAGAACATAGCCCTCACCATGGCCGATGTGCTGACCTTCAAGTCGTCGATATTTGTCAAGAGCTATGGTCGTGCGACACTCTCAACGGTAGCCTTCAGGGGCACATCGCCCTCGCACACCCAGGTGTCGTGGAACGGCATGAAGATAAACAGCCCTATGCTCGGCATGACCGACTTCTCGATGATACCCTCCTACTTCATCGACGACGCCTCACTGCTGCATGGCACCTCCTCTGTGAACGAGACGGGCGGAGGCCTGGGAGGCTCGGTGAAGCTCGCGACCAAGCCTGCTGATGCTCGAGGCTTTGGCCTGCAGTATATCCAGGGCATAGGCTCGTTTAAGACCTTCGATGAGTTCTTGCGCCTCACCTATGGCAACGACCACTGGCAGGTATCGACACGCGCAGTCTACTCATCGTCGCCCAACGACTACCGCTATCGCAACCACGACAAAAAGGTGAACATCTACGACGATGAGATGAACATCATCGACCAGTACTACCCCATAGAGCGCAACCGCAGTGGCTCCTACAAAGATTTACACATCCTGCAGGAGGTATACTACAACACGGGCAAGGGCGACCGCATAGGCCTCAACGCCTGGTATATAAACTCCAACCGCGAGCTGGCGATGCTCACCGTAGACCATGGCGATGATACTAACTTCGACAATAGGCAGCGCGAGCATACCTTTAGAGGGGTCCTCTCGTGGGACCACCTGCGCGATAGCTGGAAGCTCGAGGCAAAGGCGGGATACATATACACCTGGATGGCCTACGACTATAAGCGCGACCTGGGCAATGGCGTCATGGCACATATGACACGCTCACGTAGCCGCATAAATACCCTCTACGGCCAGGTTAATGGCGAGTACTACATAGGCGATAGGTGGCTCTTCACGGCCAACGTATCGTTGCATCAGCATATCGTCGAGAGCGAGGATAAGAACATCGTGCGCCAGGATGGCAACAAGGCTATCGTGGGCTATCGCAAGGGACGCCCCGAGCTCTCGGGCTCCATATCGGCGAAGTGGCGCCCCACAAAGCGCCTCGGCCTCTCGCTCGTGCTGCGCGAGGATATGTATGGCAGGGAGTGGACACCCATAATCCCCGCCCTCTTCATCGACGGCGTACTCTCCCAGAGGGGTAACATCGTGGCCAAGGCCTCGGTGTCGCGTAACTTCCGCTTCCCGACGCTCAACGACCTCTACTTCCTCCCTGGCGGCAACCCCGACCTAAGGAAGGAGAGCGGCTGGACATACGATGCGGGAGTGTCGTTTGCCGTGGGTAAGGAGGATGTATACTCGTTGAGTGGCTCTGCGACATGGTTCGAGTCCTTCATCAAGGATTGGATTATATGGCTCCCCACGCCCAAGGGCTTCTTCTCGCCCGAGAACATCAAGGATGTGCACGCCTATGGCATAGAGACGCAGGCCGACCTCACCGTAGCCCTAAGCAAGGAGTGGCAGCTGGGCCTCAGCGGCACCCTCTCGTGGACACCCTCGATAAACATTGGCGAGCCACGCACCCCCGCCGATAAGTCGGTGGGCAAGCAGCTACCCTACATCCCGCAGCTATCGTCTACCGTAACGGGACGCCTATCGTGGCGCCGCTGGACACTCCTCTATAAGTGGTGCTACTACTCGGAGCGCTTTACTATGTCGTCGAACGACAACACGCTCACGGGCAAGCTACCGCCCTACTTCATGTCGAACATCTCGCTGGAGAAGGTGCTGGTATTCAAGTGGGCCGATATCTCGCTTAAGGGTACTATAAACAACCTCTTTGATGAGGAGTACCTATCGGTACTATCGCGCCCCATGCCAGGCATCAACTTCGAGATATTCATCGGCATAACACCGAAGTGGAAGAGTGGACGTTAGAAAGCGCGGACGTTAGGGAATTTAGGGAATTTAGGGAATTTAGGGATGGCGCAGTCATCCTCTCCTTAAACTCCTTAAGTTCCTTAAGTTCCTTAATCTCCCTAATTTCCTTAAACTCCCTAATCTCCTTAAACTCCCTAATCTCCTTAAACTCCTTAAACTCCTTAAGTTCCTTAAACTCCTTAATTCTCTCTTTGAGATTGCCACGGCGGGCAGTGTCCTCCTCGCAATGACGCACTCTTGTACGCTCCTCGGGATGCCGTTGCTACGACTGCGCTCGAATATCCACTCGGGGATGGTGTCTATAGGGCGCGGCGTGGGCTTGGTTGGTTGGTTATTTTCCCTATGATTTTGACAAACCAACCAAGCATCATCCCTCTTCCATGGGTTATCAGTATAGTATTGTTTGGGGGTATAGTGATACCCACATTTATCAAGACGATTACACTTACCTACATTATCATTGATATATATATTATTGTTATATGTATCAATATATCGTGTGAATGATTGTTTACGATGACACTGAGGACAAGTATGACGAGTACTACGCCCTCTATATCTCTCAAGCTGATATCTATAATTACTCATACTGATATATATAGTTATTGATATATATTGTTGGTTGGTTGGTCAAAATCATAGGGAAAATAACCAACCAACCAATAACCATACTACCTCTCATTCTTTCTAATTATTCCTAATACCGAGGCGTGGCTCTTATAGCCAAGAGCATCGGCTATCTGTCTATAGGTCATTCCCTCGCTCTTCATCGAGCATATCATCTCGTAGCGCTCCTGCTCCTCAGCCTCCTTATCGGGGTTGCGCTCCCTGAGCGCAGCAAAGGGTACACGTGCACCCGTGGCCTCGAAGTTAAGAGTATCGGTGAAGCGTAGCTCAAACGAGTCGTGCTTATACTCCGCAGGGAGGTAGTTGCCCTTGACGATACATAGGTGGCGTATGTCGTGCCTCTCGGGGTCGGGGCGCAGCTCCATCATAAGGCGCATCTTTGCCTCGAAGCCCTGCGAGCCTATGGCGTTATGCTTCGATGGCGCAAGGCTCTCGGTGCGCTTGCCCGTATGGTGCAGGAAGATGAAGAGGGTGTCGTAGCGCGCAGCAAGCAGCGAAAAGGCCTGTATGAAGCTACGCACACGGTTGTTCTCGTTCATAGGCCCCGTATAGAGGTCGGCAAAGGCGTCGACGATGACCACATCGGGCGTGTAGCTCTTAAGACCTAACTCCACGGTCTCCAGGAGGTTATCGGTGTCGAAAATGAAGTGTAGGTTGTCGTAGCGCAGCGCCTCGTCGCGCGAGGGCGATAGCGTCTGGCGGCGCATCAGCGAGCCTAACGACTGCTGGTCATCCTCCGTAGATATGTACATGGCGTGGTGGTAGCGGGCGTTGAGCTTGAAGCCTATGTACTCCTCGTCGCCACGCACTATGGCCATGGCAAGACCGCGTAGGAGCGTCGACTTACCCGAGTCGGAGGAGCCCACAAGGGCCACCACACCCGAGCGCGGAAGTATCGGCTCGAGGAGCGTCATCTCCTCGCGAGGCTCGATAATCATCATGTCCGAGGCGTGGGCGATATGCCCCGTGTACCACTCGAACTCATCCTGCGTAAGTGCGGCATAGCCAGCCTGCTCGCGCTTCTGCTTCTTCATTGCCAA
>JAZOOI010000026.1:0-28432 GCA_045654925.1 Alistipes sp.
GCGCGCTACGACACCCTCTTCATCTTCCTGCACCATACGGGCAAGCGCACCGAGAGCCTTGCGCCATCGAAGCATAACGCCATAGGCTCGCAGGGCTTCGAGGCAAAGATGCGCCTTATGATGGAGCTGCGCCCCGACCCTGAGAGGCACGACATACGCCACCTATGTATCGTCAAGGGCAACTACCTCCCTGCGGAGTATAAGCACGACTCGTTTGAGCTACGCTTCACCGATACTCTTAACTTCGAGGCCACGGGCGCACGTGTACCCTTTGCTGCGCTTAAGGAGCGCACCGAGGAACAGGAAGACCTTGCTGCTAAGGCTCAGATTGCTCTTGCAATGAAGGCTGAGGGTAAGAACTACGATGAGATAGCTGAGGCTTTGGGTTACAAGAGTCGCTCTTCTGTGTGTGAGTTGCTTAAAAGGTTCTCCGAGTAGTTTGTTCGCGTTCGTTCGTTCGTTTTCCCTATGTTTGCGAACGAACGAACAACAACCAATACCAATCATATCAAAATAATATATCAGTATGAGTGATTATAGATATCAGTTGGAGAAGTATAGAGGACGTGGTACTCGCTATGTGTGTCCTCAGTGTCATCGTAAGGGAGTATTCACACGATATATTGATACACATAATAATAATATATATATCAGTGATAACGTAGGTAAGTGTAACCGTCTTGATAAGTGTGGCTATCATTATACCCCTAAACAATACTACACTGACAACCCATGGAAGAGTGATGACGCTACCACTAATAGTGGGTCGTTACGACCCTGTGGCTATCATTATACCCCTAAACAATACTACACTGATAACCCATGGAAGAGTGATGTTGTTCGTTCGTTCGCAAACATAGGGAAAACGAACGAACGAACGAAACCCCTGCGCCCCATAGACACCATACCGGAGTGGATATTCGAGCGCAGTCGTAGCAACGGCATCCTGCCCGACCATGTGCGATGGCTCGTCGATATGTTCGGCGTCGAGGAGGCAAATATGGTCTTCAACCTCTACGAGATAGGCTCTACCAAGGATGGGCACGCCATCTTCTGGCAGCGCGATGGCGAGGATAGGCTGCGTGCGGGTAAGATTATGGCCTACGACACCACCACGGGGCACCGCCTAAAGGGCGAGGGTGCCATACGCTGGGTGCATAGCGAGCTGAAGAGGGTGGGCAAGCTCCCCGAGGAGTGGACGCTGAGCCAGTGCCTCTATGGCGAGCACCTCCTGGGGCCCAACCCCACGAAGCCCGTGGCCCTTGTCGAGGCCTACAAGACGGCACATGTGGGTGCTATCGTCATGCCCGACTACCTATGGCTTGCGTGCGACTCCATGTCGGGACTCACGGCAGAGCGTCTACGCCCGCTCAAGGGTCGCGATGTGGTGCTCTTCCCCGACGAGGGCAAGGGCTACGAGGTGTGGAGGCAGAAGATTGAGGATATATCGCACGCCGTGGGCTTCGACTACTGCATATCGGCGTTTATGGAGGGCAGGGAGCACGGCGCCGACATCGCCGACGTGGTGGAGTGCAGGGTAGTGGAGGAGACTCCGTTTTAGAATTAGTAATTAAAAAAGGTCCACCCCGCAGGGTAGACCTTTCTTATATAAGGTGTAAGTATCTACTACTTCTCCTTCAATGCTGCGTGAGCTGCTGCAAGGCGTGCGATAGGCACACGGTATGGAGAGCAGCTTACGTAGTTCAAGCCAGCGTAGTGGCAGAACTCAACTGATGATGGCTCACCACCGTGCTCACCACAGATACCACACTTCAAATCTGGACGTGTAGTGCGGCCCTTGAATACAGCCTCGCGTACGAGCTGGCCTACGCCGTTGCGGTCCAAGATCTTAAATGGATCGTTCTTGAGGATGTTGCGCTCAAGGTAGATAGGCAAGAACTTAGCGATATCGTCGCGTGAGAAGCCCAAGGTCATCTGAGTAAGGTCGTTAGTACCGAATGAGAAGAACTCGGCAACCTCTGCAATCTGGTTAGCGGTAACAGCGGCACGTGGAACCTCAATCATTGTACCTACGAGGTAGTCGATGCGGTCGTTGCGCTCAGCGAATACAGCCTCAGCAGTCTTGTCGATGATGTTCTTCTGGTAGCGGAGCTCCTTGTGGTTACCTACGAGTGGCACCATGATCTCAACCTTAACAGGTGTACCAGCAGCCTTAACGTTCATTGCAGCCTCGATGATAGCGCGTGCCTGCATCTCTGTAATCTCAGGATATGTGTTACCCAAGCGGCAGCCACGGTGACCGAGCATTGGGTTAACCTCGTGCAATGCCTCAACCTTAGCAACAACCTTCTCGAATGGGATGCCCATAGCCTCAGCCATCTCGCGCTGGTCCTTCTCGGTGTTAGGAGCGAACTCGTGCAATGGTGGGTCCAAAAGACGTACGATAACTGGATAGCCGTTCATAACCTTGAACAAGCCCTCGAAGTCACCACGCTGCATAGGAAGCAACTTAGACAACGCTACGCGACGACCAGCCTCATCGTCAGAGAGGATCATCTCGCGGATAGCCTTGATACGGTCACCCTCGAAGAACATATGCTCAGTACGGCAGAGACCGATACCCTGTGCACCGAAGGCGCATGCCTGCTCAGCGTCGCGTGGAGTATCAGCCTTAGCGCGTACGTTCATCTTTGAGTACTTGCCAGCAAGCTCCATAAGCATACCGAAGTCACCGTCGAGGTTAGCAGCCTGTGTAGCTACCTGACCGAGGTAAACCTCACCTGTAGAGCCGTTCAATGAGATCCAGTCGCCCTCCTTGATGGTGTGGCCGTTGATCTGGATTGTGCGAGCCTTGTAGTCGATCTCCAACTCACCAGCACCAGATACGCAGCACTTACCCATACCACGAGCTACTACCGCTGCGTGTGATGTCATACCGCCACGTGCAGTAAGGATACCTGCTGCATCCAACATACCCTTCAAATCCTCAGGTGATGTCTCGATACGTACGAGGATAGCCTTCTGGCCTGTCTCGTTGAGGTGCTTCTCGGCGTCGTCAGCGAAGAATACTACAGGACCTGTAGCAGCACCTGGTGATGCTGGAAGACCCTTAACCAATACCTTAGCGCTCTTGATAGCCTTCTTGTCGAATACTGGGTGGAGGAGCTCATCGAGCTTCTCAGGCTCGCAGCGCAATACTGCGGTCTTCTCGTCGATAAGACCCTCGCGGAGCATATCCATAGCGATCTTCACCATTGCGGCACCTGTACGCTTACCGTTACGGCACTGCAACATCCAGAGCTTACCATCCTGGATTGTGAACTCGATATCCTGCATATCGGTGAAGTACTCCTCAAGGTGGTGCTGGATACCGTTAAGCTCAGCATATACCTCAGGCATAACCTCCTCCAATGATGGGTACTTAGAGGCGCGCTCCTCCTCAGAGATGTTCTGAGCAGCTGCCCAACGCTTTGAACCCTCGATGGTGATCTGCTGTGGGGTGCGGATACCAGCCACAACGTCCTCGCCCTGTGCGTTGATAAGGTACTCACCGTTGAAGATGTTCTCACCAGTAGCGGCGTCACGAGAGAATGCAACACCTGTTGCTGAGTTCTCACCCATGTTACCGAATACCATCGCCTGAACAGATACTGCTGTACCCCACTCCTCAGGGATGTTGTTGAGCTTACGATAGAGGATGGCACGCTCGTTCATCCATGAGCCGAACACAGCGCAGATAGCACCCCAAAGCTGCTCCCAAGCGCTTGTTGGGAACTCCTTGCCTGTCTGCTCCTTTACTGCCTTCTTGAATGCGGCTACGAGCTCCTTGAGGTCCTCGGTAGTTAGGTCAGTGTCGGCCTTAATGCCGCGCTTCTCCTTCTGTGCCTCGATGATAACCTCGAATGGGTCCTGATCCTCCTTAGATACTGGCTTCATGTCGAGAACCACGTCGCCGTACATCTGCACGAAACGACGGTATGAGTCCCATGCAAAACGTGGGTTGCCCGAAAGCTTAGCGATAGCCTCCACAGCCTCGTCGTTCATACCGAGGTTGAGGATAGTATCCATCATACCAGGCATTGAAGCGCGAGCACCTGAACGTACTGATACCAACAATGGAAGGGTAGTGTCACCGAACTTACGACCTGTAAGCTTCTCGATGTTGTTGATTGCTGCCTCAACCTCTGGGCGCAACAACTCGATAACACGCTCCTTGCCCTGTGAGTAGTACTCAGAGCATACATCAGTAGTGATGGTGAAACCTGGAGGTACAGGAATACCGATAAGGTTCATCTCGGCGAGGTTGGCACCCTTACCACCGAGCAACTCTCGCATCTTGCCATTACCCTCAGCCTCTTTGTTACCGAAGGTGTAGACACGTTTTACGTCTGCCATAATCTTTTGTTTTATAATTAGTTAATATGATAATTTCTCACTATTCTTGTCTCAACATGAATGTCTTCACATTGAATAGCTTACAAAATTAAGCAAAATATTTTGAAAAAACAATATTTCGTTGGATAAATTATCGCCTAAAACCTTGTTCGTTGGTTGCTCTTTTTGTGGCGTTGCTTGGTCTTAATGTCTCAATATTGGCTAAAAGTGGAGTATATGGGGCATTGGTGTAGGGTGTTGTTCTTTCTGTTTGTTGTAGGATAAAAGTCGGTCGAGGAGTGCTAATTTATGACCTATGGCTGAGAAATTGAAATAATTTCACTATCTTTGCCAAAACATAATATTTTTATGGAGGAGATAATCGTAAACTATAAGCGCGAGGATAACTATAACGAGGAGCGTATCGAGCAACTCAAATATCACTATGGTGAGATTCTTCGTCTCTTGGGTGAGGACCCTGAGCGTGAGGGTCTTATCAAGACTCCCGAGCGCGTAGCAAAGGCTATGTCGTTCATTACCAAGGGATATGCTCAGGACCCCATTGCCATACTTCAATCGGCAATGTTCAAAGAGGAGTATCAGCAGATGGTCCTCGTGAAGGATATCGAGCTATTCTCGGTGTGTGAGCACCATATGTTGCCATTCATCGGCAAGGCACATGTGGCATATATCCCCAATGGATATATCACTGGTCTGTCGAAGATTGCACGCGTTGTAGAGTGCTTTGCACGTCGTCTTCAGGTGCAAGAGCGCCTTACTGTGCAGATTCGCGATAGCATCCAGCAGGCATTGAACCCTGCGGGTGTTGCCGTTGTCATCGAGGCGAGCCATACATGTATGCAGATGCGTGGTGTGGAGAAGCAACGATCGGTGACCACCACATCGGCATTTACAGGCTGCTTCCTATCGGATATACGCACGCGCGAGGAGTTCATGCAGTTGATAAAGTAACGACTAACGAGGTACAATATGCGTATTGTCGTAGGACTTTCGGGCGGCGTCGACTCATCGGTGGCCGCCTATCTTCTTAAGGAGCAGGGCCATGAGGTCATTGGTCTCTTCATGCGTAACTGGCACGACACGACAGGTACGCTCGAGGGCGACTGCCCATGGTATGACGACCAGATATTTGCCGAGCTTGTGGCCAAGAGGCTCGACATAGAGTTCCATTATGTCGACCTGTCGGAGGAGTATCGCAAGCGTGTGGTGGAGTATATGTTCTCGGAGTATGAGGCGGGACGTACGCCAAACCCCGATGTGTTGTGCAATCGCGAGATAAAGTTCGACGTATTCCTCAAGGAGGCTCTTAAGTTGGGTGCTGAGCGTGTGGCTACAGGACACTACTGTAGGCGTGAGGAATGGGTTGATAACAACGGCGTTACGCACTATAAACTATTGAGTGGTAGCGACCCCAATAAGGATCAGAGCTACTTCCTATGCCAGCTTACACAGGAGCAGCTCAGCTATGCCATGTTCCCCATTGGTGAGCTTATGAAGCCCGAGGTGAGACGCATAGCCGAGGAGCAGAAGTTGGCCACCGCCAAGCGTAAAGACTCGCAGGGCATATGCTTCGTTGGTAAGGTTGACCTCCCGGTATTCTTGCAGCAGCAGCTAAAGGCTAAGGAGGGTAACGTCCACGAGATACTCGCTCACTCGCCACGCTTTGTTCGGGAGTGTGCTGCAGATGACTATAAGAGACTTAGCGAGCCATATCGTCTAACCGTGCGCGATGGCAAGAAGATTGGCACACACCAGGGTGCTCACTTCTATACCATAGGTCAGCGTAAGGGCTTAGGTATTGGTGGTCGCAAGGAGTCGCTATTTATCATTGGCACCGACGTTAAGGAGAATGTCGTCTACGTGGGCGAGGGTGATAGCCACCCAGGACTCTATCGCAGGGCGCTGCATATCCTCCCCGAGGAGGTGCACTGGACCGACCCCATGGAGAGTATGTGTGAGGGTGAGCGTCGCCGATACCAGGTGCGAATACGCTATCGTCAGCCGCTACAAGATGCCGTGCTTATATGTGATAGCGAGGGTTTGTATATCCTCTTCGACGAGCCGCAGAGGGGTATCACCGCGGGTCAGTTCGCTGCGTGGTATGATGGCGACGTGCTGGTAGGCAGTGGCGTGATAAAAGACTAATACGATGATGACTATATAAAAGATAGGCGTGCCCATGATGATGGACACGCCTTTATTGTTGCGCAATGGGACTACTTCTGGTAGCCTGAGAATGGGTGGATAGATACTATCCATGCGTTGCCGTAGCGTGTGTTGCCTGAGAGCTTGATGTGTGACTTGCCATCGGCGATGCTCACGCTATACTCGTTGAGGAGCTGCTGCTTAGGCTCCGACATCTGGTCGTCAGAGTCGGTGATCCAGATGCGTGTGAGAAGACCTGTGGCGTTGTCAATCTCATAGCCCCAGATTGTCACCGAGTGGTGCAACGAAGCGATGTTCTCGCTAAGAGCGATAGTCAAGCTCGCCATACCACGCTCGAATGACTCGACAACGAGGTTCGAGAAGTAAGCAAGACGCTCCTTGCCCTGCAACGATGAACCGTTACCCCAGAGGTAGTAGTTGTTATAGCAGTAGGTGTACATCTGAGGATACTGGCTTGGGAAGATGTCGTGAGAGTAGCCACGGTAGATATAAGGCTCTACGCTGCTCCATACGCTCTTCCAGTAGCCACCCTCGGTGAGAGGGTATGCCTGTGAGCCCGATGATGCATACTCGCCACCATAGAGCTTACCCTCGAAGTACCAAGGAATAGCCTCCTCGGGGTGACCGCCCTTGTTGTTGTTCCACTCGTCGTGGTACATCTCCATAAGTGCCAACTCATAAGGTGAGAACGAACCGTAAACCTTAGTACCTGGGCCGTTGATGGCTGTTGATGGTAGGGTGCCGCCAGCAGCAACATAGCGGTCCTGCCACCACTGAATCATGTTTGCCGAGGCTGCTGCCCAGCACATGTTGATATCGCCATTGTCACCTGCGCCCTTCTTGTTAACATCATACCAGCCCGAGCTGATTGTCACGCCCTCGGCAAAGACGATGCTCTTACCGCTCTCCACAGCCTCGGCAGTGATGGTAATCTCGTTAGATGTTACCGAGCCCTTGGTTGCGTAGATGGTGTAGGTGCCAGGTGTTGTGGTTGCGAACTTATTGCCATTTACAACGCTACCATTGGCGTAGATTGTCGACTGGCTTGTTACGTTTGCGCCATCCTGTGTTACGATGAGCATCACGCTGTCGATGCCGTTGGCACGTATGGTGTTGCTGGTAGCCTCGATGGTGATAGGCTTCTCCTGCTCAGGCTCTGTGGCCTTTGCTGTCACCTTCACCTCCTCAGATGTAGCCTCGCCAAACTCCTCGATGGTAGTCTTGGCGTAGAACATGTAGTCGCCAGCTTCGGTTGTAGAGAACGTGTTGCCCTGGATAGGAGTTCTATCTGCGGCATTGTAGATGATAGCCTCCACGATGTTGCCATTCCACTTTGCGGTGAAGGTAGCCTTGTCGGTACCATCGGCGTTAATCTCGCTCTTGTCGACCTCCAATGTTAGTGTGCCTGTCACAGGGGGCTCAGGGGTGTCGCCTGGCTCTTTGGCATATACCTGCCATACCTCCGACTTAGCGTTGCCATGCTTAGCATAGAAATTATACTCGCCAGGGAACTTTGTCTTGAAGGTCTTACCCTCCAATGCTTCGTTGGTGTCGGCAAAGTAGATGATGGCATCCTCCAATACTTCACCCTGAGAGTTCTTTACGATGAAGGTCACGCAATCCTCGCCGTCGGCGATAATCTCAGCCTTATCGACCAATAAGTTCAATCGCTCCTCGATGACAGGGTCGTTGTTGTCGCAAGCCACGAAGCCGAGGAGTGCCACAAGTGCAAATAATATCTTCTTCATACCTAATTTGTATATAACATGTGTGAGGAGGTTGCCCTCCCCACACTTATTTGTTGATTACTTCTTTCGCTTAAGTACGATGTCGCCTGTAGCGCACGCCTTGAGCTGGTACTCGTTGAGGAATACCGCAGGACGATAGATACCGTAGCCGAACTCTTCGCCCGCGTGGCAAGCACCGATAGTGAGGGTGTCGCCACCATCAGAGATTGTCACTGGGAATGTTGCAGGAGCTGTGAACTGGTTCTCGTAGTCGCAACCGAAGAAGTTGAGGAAGCCCTCCGCAGCCCAGTTGTAGAGATACTCACCCTTTGATGAAGGCACTGTGAGAACATCGCCCTCGCCAATCTCGAGGAAGAACTTAGGACCGTAGTCGCGATAGATGAGGTTCTGACCCTTAGCGTAGTAGTTAGGATTTTCCTCCAAGAGGTCTGTAGGGGTGAATACTGGAAGTGGTGAGTATACGCCCTGTGCCGATACGTTGAATGGGAGGCCGAGGATTACAAGGCGGTTCTGGTCGCGGTAGTCGGCATTTGTCTTTGCGTCAACGCCCTGAGCGATTGTCACAACGTCGCTAACGGTAGCTGTGATGCCATTCTCCTGGATGAGGGTGTAGGTCATCTCCCACTCGCCGAGGAGCGATGTGAAGAGCTCAGACTCTACGCGAGGTGCTGCTGCCTGCTTAGGTGTGGTGTAGGTGGTAGTCTTGAATGTCTCGGTGTGCTCGGCATTTCTGATGCTTACCATCACTGTGTACTCCACCTCTGGCCACAAGTCCTCCATCTTGATAGAGAGACCAGTGTTGTTGATAGCGTCGATGTCTACCTGACCAATCTCAGTACCGAAGTTGTTTACGATATACTGGTCGTCGTAGCCCTCCACACGCTTTGCGTGAACATCTGCTGTTGCGCGGAATACCACCTTTGCGCTTGCTGCAGAGTCAGAGCGTAGGTTGAGGTATAGGGTGTTGTGAGGAGAGTTAGCATCCTCAGTTACAGACATCTCCACTGTTGGTGCAGCGAGCTGCTTTGCAGTTGTTGTGAATGGGATGAGAGCGAACGACTCTGCGCCCTTGTCGTCGATAGCCAAGATGTGGCAGTAGTAGTCGGTCTCAGGAGTAAGGCCGCCCCATGTGTCGTAGTTGTCATCTGAGAGGTGCCATGAGCCTGCTGATGGGTTCTTCACCAATGTCATGAGCATAGTCTCACCATAGCCAGCGATGATGCTGTCAGCCCATGCCTTGTCGCGTACATATACGTAGTACTCAACGACGCTATCGTCGGGCTCGGTCATGATTGTCACCGATGTAGAGCCAATCTCGAGGAGCTGTGTTGTGATGCCAGCCTCAGATACAGGCTTGCGGAGGGTCTTGAACTCCTTGGTGTAAACCTCGCCTGTGATGTTCTTCTGTGCGTCGCAGCTTACGGCGATAACGTAGTACTCGCTATCCTCGCGCATACGCATCTCGTAAACGCCGATGCTGCCGCCATCGTACCAATTAATAGTTATAGGACCCGTCTCAAGAATGCCGATACCTGCTGTTGCGATGTATGTCTCAGGTGTCTGGCCATAGTACTCCAACGACGCCTTGTCGATACACTGGAAGAGCATGTTGCCAGGTAGGTTGATGGTGAATGTAGCGCTGTCGTAGCCCACGTTGTCAATGGTGATAGGGTTGTCCACACCGTCGTCAGGAGTGGTGAATGTGAGCTTCTTAGGGTCGCTCAAGGTGCCACCATCCTCAGCGCGGAGCACTGCAAAGATTGTGTAGTTGGTGTTGTCGTTGAGGTTCTCAACGGTGAGTGTAGCTGTCGACTCAACGGTAGCTGTGTTGTGAGTGAATAGCTGGTCGATAGATGGGGTGTTGTAACCCTCTGCTATCACGGCATAGCCGAGCTCACCCTTGGCAGTTGTTGTTACCTCGAAGGTGAACGATGTTGCTGTTACCTCACCCTCGGTGAGAGTGATCTCAGGCTTTGTGCCATCTGGATTAGGCTCTGGTGTAGGGATGTCCTCCTTACAGCCTACAACCATGGCAACTGTTGCGAGAAGTGCAAAGATGCTGAAAAATTTTCTCATGGTTAATTAGTTTATTTATGTTAGTTTATAATATTAATCGTTGCCCTATATATCCACGATTTTTGGTCATTTACTCCCCTTGTGAATATAATATTGCACTTTACGGCGTAAAGATACAAAAAAAAAGTAATTAATCAAATAGTTGTGGGAAACTAAGCACAGACGTTAGTCGAAATTGGTAATGATGGGTTAGGGTGGTTAAGGAGTGTCATTGCGAGGCTTGGCACAAGCCGTGGCAATCTCAAAGAGGCGCAGCCATTAAGGAGTTTAGGGAATTTAAGGAATTTAGGGAGAGCGCAGACAACGCTTTCCTTAAACTCTTTAAACTCCCTAATTTCCTTAATGACAGTGCTTATCTAAACAACTGCCCTACTTGTGCATCCTATTCAAGAATGACTTGTTGACGATTACCCTCACCTCGCGGTGGCGTACCGTGAACTCTATGGGTGTGCCGCCAAGTAACTCGCCGTCGACCTCTAAGGGTGCCTCGGGCGTTGACTCTATGCGTATTCTCTCGCCCTGGGCATAGAGAACGTGGCCTATGGAGTAGATGGTACCATTGAAGAGACGGCGTATACGGAAGATGATATGCCACCAGTGTAGCGGCTTAATCATCGTGATATCGAGCAGACCATCGTCGGCAACAGCCTCTGGGAGCTGCTGAATACCACCTCCGTTATACTTACCCACGCCTATGGCCATGCTGAAGAGCAGGTCGTTGAAGATGAGCTTATCATCGACCCATATCTTCACACCCGTAGACTTATGGCTAAAGAAGGAGCGCACGAGGCTCCATAGGTAGGCGGCCTTGCCGAGGCGCTTCTTGGTGCTCTGCTTTTGCAGACGGCGTATGACGGCGGCGTCGAAGCCTATACCCGCCACGTTGGCCATGTAGCGCACCTGGCGGAAGTGAGACTCCTCGTACTCCACGGCGGCGACATCTTGAAGGAAGGTGTAGCCCTCCTTGATGGCGCGTATAGCCTCGGAGTAGCGGCGTGGAATGCCGAACATGCGTATCCAGTCGTTGCCCGTACCCACAGATATTACAGCTATGGTGATATCCTCGGGCGGGGTGCACTTCTGGATATATATGCCGTTGATAACCTCGTGGAGCGTGCCATCGCCACCAATGACGATGATATGGCGGAAGCCCGCCTCGATGGCCGACACGGTGAGCTCTGTGGCGTGATACTTATGCTCGGTGAAGACGGCCTCGCAGCGTATGTTGTTGTCGCGCAAGAGCTTAGATATGAGAGGGTAGTCGTCCAACCCCTTGCCTGAGCCAGCAATGGGGTTGACGACGACAAACCATCTAATATCGCCCTCTATGGTGGGCCTATCTAATGTCTGCGCTCGCATGCTACTACTTTAGTGGTGCGTTGCGCAAGGTGTTCAACAAGAAGTCGTAGAACTTCTCTACCGATGCAATGTTAACCTTCTCGTCTGGAGAGTGTGGGTAGCAGATGGTAGGACCGAACGAAATCATATCCATGCCTGGATACTTAGCACCGATGATACCGCACTCCAAGCCTGCGTGGATAGCAGTAACCGATGGCTTAACACCATAGAGCTTCTCGTATGACTCGAGCATGGTGTGCAAGATTGGCGACTTCATATTTGGGTTCCAACCGCTGTATGAGCCAGAGAGCTCAACGTCAGCACCTGCCAACTCGAATACTGATGAGATAGCACCTGCCAACTCGCCCTTCTCGGTATCAACAGATGAGCGCAACAAGCACTTAACCTCGATTGTTGAGCCGTTAGATACTACGATAGCCAAGTTAGATGATGTCTGCACAAGGTTCTCCATAGCGATAGACATGCGCTGCACGCCGTTAGGGCAGCCACATACCGCACGGATGAGTGAGTGTGACTCGAGGTGTGGGATGATAGCCTTAGGGCACTCTACAGGCTCGGCGAAGATCTCGATAGAGTCCTCGATACCCTCGAACTCCTTGATGATAACCTTCTCGTAAGACTTCACGTTAGCCTCGAAGATGGCAGCCTCAGCCTCACGAACTATAACAACAGCCCATGCCTCGCGTGGAATGGCGTTGCGCATGTTACCACCCTCAACCGATGCAAGCTCCAAGCCGTATGACTCGGTCTCCTGGCGCAAAAGACGGAACAACACCTTGTTGGCATTAGCGCGCTGTGTGCCAATCTGAATACCAGAGTGGCCACCCTTCAAGCCCTTTACTGTAACCTTGTAGGCAGCGAACTTGCCCTCCAAAGGCTGCTCGCGATACTTGAATGTAACGTTTACATCCATACCACCAGCGCAACCTACATACAACTCACCCTCAGTCTCAGAGTCGAGGTTGAGCAAGATGTCGCCCTTGAGCATGCCGCCCTGAAGACCGAAAGCACCATCCATACCTGTCTCCTCAGTTGCAGTGAAGAGGCACTCCAATGGACCATGTACAAGGTCTGCATCCTCCATAGCAGCCATAGCAGCTGCCAAGCCGATACCGTTATCAGCACCGAGGGTAGTGCCATTTGCTGTTACCCACTCGCCATCGATGTATGCCTCGATAGGGTCTGTTGAGAAGTTGAACTCCTTGTCGTTGTTCTTCTGTGGCACCATATCGGTGTGTGCCTGCATGATGATACCCTTACGGTTCTCCATGCCAGGTGTCGCTGGCTTGTAAACATATACGTTCTGTGCCTCGTCCACCTTGTGCTCCAAGCCAAGCTCCTCGGCCCACTTTACGATGTATGCGCGAATGGCGTCCTCCTCATGCGAAGGGTGTGGAATGTTGCAGATCTCTGCAAAGTGCTTCCATACCAATGCTGGCTTCAAGCCCTTTAAATTCTTATCCATATTCAGTTGTTTATTAATTAGTTGATTGTTATTTATTCTCGTTGTTTGTCTTTAGACCATTCTCTATTGCCTCGCGCTTGTCGAATGCCTCGACGATATACTTCACCAGCTGGTGGCGTACGATGTCGCGCTTGTCGAACTCTACGATGCCTATGCCATCGATGCCACGTAGCGTCTGCATAGCCTTGCTCAGACCGCTATCCGAGCGTCGTGGTAGGTCTATCTGCGTCATGTCGCCCGTGACAATAAACTTTGCATTGCGACCCATACGCGTCAGGAACATCTTAATCTGCGATAGGGTGGTGTTCTGCGCCTCATCGAGGATTACAAAGGCGTTGTCGAGTGTGCGACCACGCATGTAGGCCAGGGGTGCAATCTGCACCGTGCCCTCCTCGATATACTTCTGCAGCTTGGCAGCGGGTATCATATCGTTGAGCGCATCGTATAGTGGCTGCAAGTAGGGGTCGAGCTTCTCCTTCATGTCGCCAGGCAGGAAGCCGAGCTTCTCGCCAGCCTCCACAGCGGGACGTGTGAGGATTATGCGACGCACCTCGCGCTCCTTCAATGCTCTGACGGCCAGGGCGATAGCAGTATATGTCTTACCCGAGCCCGCAGGGCCTAAGGCGAAGAGTAGGTCGTTGTTCTCGGCGAGCTTCACCAAACGCTGTTGGTTTATGGTGCGAGCACGTATGATAGCGCCGTTGTTACCATAGACGATAACATCCTTATCCACGGCTGGTGGCTCTACTGATAGCTCCTCGAGGCTTGAGGCAAAGGCCTGCGATACCACCTCCGACGATATGTGTCCATACTTGATATAGTATGCCACCAGGGCGTTCATCCTACGCTCAAAGGCCGCCACATCGCTGCGTGCTCCAAGTGCCTTAATCTTATCGCCACGCGCCATGATCTTCACCTTGGGGCATAGCTCGCGCATCTGCTCAAGGTAGGCATCCTGCGCGCCATATAGCTCACGGGCATCAATGCCCTCAACCAATATCTCCTTTACAATATCCTCACTCATCTAAGTGGTATTCTCTGTTTTATTCTAAATTAAAAGTTTATTGCCAGACCTAATGTTATGCGATAGGCCTTAGTATAAAACTCCTCGCCCTCAAACTGGTTGAGCGTCTCCTTTAGTGGGTGTACATAGCGTACCTCAATGAGGGTGTACTTACCCACAATAACACCTACGCCACCCGCGATGTTCACCGTGGGGTGCATAGGGCCGAAGAGTAGCTTCTCGCCATCCTTGGAGTACTCCGCCGAGCTGAGCACTGTGAACATAGGTCCTGCGCTGAGACGTACTCGCTGATTGGCCATGCGTGCCGATAGAAGCAGTGGGATATCCACAGCTCGTGTGCGCACTCTGCGCTCTATCTTACCATTACTAACATCCATAGAGCCACCGCCATAGCCCACCTCTGCCTCGATGGCAAAGTGGTTGCCAAAGAGTACTGCAAAGTCGAAGTGTGCGCCAATGCCCACACGTGGCTGCATAGCGATGTTCTCGGATGCAACATTGTATAGTCCAGTGTATGTTGCGCCAACGCCAATACCCATCTCGGTGCGTACTTTGCGCTCCTCCTCGGGGTAGATGCCAAACTCCTGCGCCGAGCTCTCGTTGGTCGAGACCATGGCGACTATCGTGGCAACAATGCCTAAGATGTATCTTCCGTATCTACTTCTCATATCAATCTCCAAAGGTACGATAATTATTAAATAAAACAAAATATATAGCCCAAACTCTACCAAAATATTATATATATTTGTATAAATTGATGGTAAATGTTGAATAAAGTTTTCAACTTTGAGGTAAATAACCTATCTTTGTGGCGAAATGTTTGATTATCGTAACAGAAATATAAATATAGAGGTATGAGTTTGGTTGCTATCGTAGGTCGCCCTAATGTGGGTAAGTCTACACTCTTCAATCGCTTGGTAGGCCAGCGTCAGGCTATCGTCGACGAGACGGCAGGTACAACACGCGATCGCCACTATGGCAAGACCGATTGGAATGGTAAGGAGTTTTCGGTGATTGACACTGGTGGTTACACCGTCAATTCTGAGGATGTCTTCGAGGATGAGATTCGCCGTCAGGTGATGCTTGCCATCGAGGAGGCAGACCTCATTCTCTTCCTCGTTGAGGTGCGCACAGGTATCACCGACCTCGATATGATGATGGCCGACATCCTTCGTCGCTCGGGTAAGAAGGTGATGCTCGTATGCAACAAGGTCGATACCTACGACCTCATATACTACTCTCACGAGTTCCACTCATTGGGTCTTGGCGAGCCTTTCTGCATCAGCTCGATGTCTGGTAGCGGTACTGGCGACATGATGGATGCCATTCTCGCTAACCTCCCAGCAGATACCTCTGCCGAGTACGACGCCTCACTTCCACGTATCACCATCGTAGGTCGCCCTAATGTGGGTAAGTCATCAATGACCAACGCCCTCTTGGGTCAGGAGCGTAACATCGTGACCAATGTGGCAGGTACAACACGCGACTCTATCCATACTCGCTATAATATGTATGGCATGGACTTCTACCTTGTCGACACTGCAGGTATGCGTAAGAAGGGTAAGGTGACCGAGGACCTCGAGTTCTACTCTGTGATGCGCTCTATACGTGCTATTGAGAACTCCGACGTCTGCATCCTCATGCTCGACGCCGAGCAGGGTATCGAGTCGCAGGACCTCAATATCCACAACCTCATCGTGCGTAACCGCAAGGGCTGCGTTATCGTGGTGAATAAGTGGGACCTCGTGGAGAAGGATAGCAACACCATGAAGGTATGGCGTGAGTTCCTCGAGAAGAAGCTCGCTCCATTTAGCGATATTCCAATCATCTTCACCTCGGTGATCAACAAGCAGCGTATCCTCGATGTGTTGCAGAACGCTATTCGTGTGTATGAGTCGCGCAAGCGCCGCATCTCTACATCCGACCTCAATGAGTTCTTCCTACCACTCATCGAGAACTATCCTCCTGCAGCAACCAAGGGTAAGTATATCAAGATTAAGTATGTCACCCAGCTCCCAACGCCTACGCCGCAGTTCGCCTTCTTCGTGAACTTGCCACAGTATATCAAGGAGTCATATCGTCGCTTCCTCGAGAACAAGCTTCGTGAGCAGTGGGATTTCTCGGGAGTGCCTATCCAGATATACTTCCGCCAAAAGTAATTTTCGATTTATATAGGGCATCTTTGCCCCATCCAAAACAAAATATCGTGGGCTGTACTTAGTGTACTGTCCCACGATATCTCTTATTACAATAGGGCAAACCTGCTCCTCTAAAATCAAAACTTAGTTTTTGCCGAGCGTTAATTGTGGCCTTCTATCAACAAATTAGGCGCAGTTAAAATTAAAGAGTTTAAAGAATTTAAAGAATTTAAGGAATTTAAGGAATTTGTCGATAGCGCCTCCCTAAACTCCCTAAACTCCTTAATCTCCCTAAGTTCCCTAAACTCTCTAATTCTCTCTCTGTCTGAGCATGCGCGAGATGTCGGCAATGGTGCGTAGTAGCGCCCACGATACCATCGCTGTGGCAAAGACAGCAACGGCAATGCATACCGCCCACATCATGAGATTTACACCCTCAACCTCCATAAACATGGGGGCTATCAGCGCTCCAACGGTGCAGAATAGACCGAGGATAAGGGTGATGTCAGCAGCGTTTACCAACACCCCCTCGCGGAAGTTATACTTAGCCTTGGGTAGTGGCTCTGCATTGGCGTAGTTATCGCGCTTGACAACCTCCTCCACATCGCTCTCCGAGGCCTCCATATTGCCCTCCTCGGGACGGTCGGCATGGCACTGGGGACACTGCTCCAGGGTGTTGTCTACCAACGTATTACAATTGCGGCATAGCCACTCATTGCCCTTGATGCTACTGCTATTCATTGCTCTTCTCTCCTTTCTCCGAGTGGTCGATATCACAGCCTGCACAGTTACCTGAGCAGAGGTTGTCGGTGTCGCAGTCGTTGAGGCCCATATCCTCGCGTGTCTCCTGCACGGCGCACTTGATGCCCAAGCGCTGCATATCCTTATTGGTCGATATCTCCGACTCCATATGTCGGCCCTTGAAGAGGTATGTGAGCGCCATTGAGAGGGCGAAGAAGCCCACCACGACGACGGCTGCTATGAGTGTTACCAAGAATGTTTTCATCTCTTTTTTTGTGTTTCGGTGTTAAAAACTCTGTTTTTATGAGGTTTTTCCGCTGCAAATTTATATATTTGCACTATAATATGCAAATGCTATACCTTAGAATGAGGTAAATGCTCTATATAATTGGTTTATACTCACTTTATTAGTGTATGAAGATAGTTATTGCTGGTGCTGGAGATATGGGTACGCACCTTGCCAAAATGCTTAGTGGTAGTGGTCACGACATCACCATTGCCGATGTTGATGCCAAGGCACTCGCCGAGGTGGGCTCGCTTGCCGATGTTATCACCGTCGAGGGTGATGTGACACAGTTCTCGGTGTTGCGCAATGCGGGAGTGCGTCGATGTGACCTCTTCATCGCTGTGCGTTCTGTGGAGAACGACAACGTGCTATCGTCGATTATCGCCAAGCAACTAGGCGCCAAGAAAGTTATTGCACGTGTCGACAGCAAGGAGTATCTCGAGCCAAGCAATAAGGAGGTATTCATCGATATGGGCCTCGACTACATCTTCTATCCCGAGCAGATTGCCGCACGTGAGGTTATCAACCTTTTGGGTCACACCTCGTCATCGGAGTATGTAGACTTCGCGGCAGGCAAACTGTCGTTGGTGGCCTTCCGCCTGGAGCTTACCTCGCCACTTCTTGGTCGTCGTGTCATAGACCCCGACCACTACAACGAGGATCTCGACTACCGCACCGTGGCCATCGTTCGTGGCACACAGACGATAATACCTACCCTCAACGACCGCTACGAGGAGGAGGATATGGTATACACCATCGTGCGCAGGGGCGCGGCGCAGAGGGTTGTCGAGCTCTCAGGACGCCACGATGTAGTCATCCGCAACATGATGATTCTCGGTGGCTCACGCATAGGTATCCGCATTGCCACAGAGTTGCAGAACGAGGTGAACATCAAGATGGTTGAGTCCGACCCTGTCAAGGCACGTATGCTGGCAGGAATACTCGATAAGGCACTCATCATCAATGAGGATGGTCGTGATACCGAGGCTATGATGGAGGAGGACCTCGCAAGCATGGATGCCTTTGTGTCGGTTACAGGCAGCAGCGAGACCAACATCCTCGCAGCGATGCTTGCCAAGCGCATGGGCGTGAAGCGTGTGATTGCCGAGGTGGAGAATATCAACTACATATCTCTCGCGAAGAGTATCGGTGTAGACACCATCATCAATAAGAAGCTTGTCACAGCCTCTAACATCTTCCGCTTCACCATGACTACCGACGTGCAGTCTATCAAATGCCTCACAGGTAGCCAGGCGGAGGTTATGGAGTTCATCGTCAAGCCCAACTCGCCAGCCACAAAGTGCCCCATCCGCGACCTCGGCATGCCTGAGGATGCTACCATCGGTGGCGTAGTGCGTGGTGATAAGGTCTTCATCGCCGTTGACGACACCCAGATCAACGCCTATGACCGTGTTGTGGTGTTTGCGATGCCTGAGTCGGTGATGCGAGTGGCGGAGTTCTTCAACTAATTTTTTGTGATAAGAGGTCATCTACTGCCGCTAACGAATTATCTCAGCAATGGGCAGTACGCCAAGTACAGCCCATCGCCTCAAAATTCGCCGAGCGTTGTATCTAACCTCTTCTAACAAAAAAATGGTGTGGTTAGGATATGTAGCAACCCCCAACCCCAAAACCTTTTAAAAGACTAAAACCCAAACAAACCTTAGATATTATGTATATTGCTATTGCTGGTAACATCGGAAGTGGAAAGACAACGCTCACCGAGATTCTCACCAAGCGCTATGGCGCAAAGGCCTACTACGAGGATATTGCCAACCCCTATATCAGTGACTTCTACGAGGATATGGGACGCTGGTCGTTCCATCTTCAGTTGTGGTTCCTTGGTAGCCGCATACAGCAGACCTTGGTGATGCTCTCCGATGGCTCCGACAACGTCATCCAGGACCGTACCATATACGAGGATGCCCACATCTTCGCTAACAACCTCCATGGCATGGGCCTCATGGCTACACGTGACTTCGACACCTATATGAAGATGTTCAACATCGAGCAGGAACTCTTGCCCAAGCCCGATGTCCTCATATACCTCAAGGCGAGTGTCCCCACGCTCATAGCGCAGATTAAGATGCGTGGCCGTGAGTATGAGCAGAATATCGACGAGGAGTATCTATCACGCCTCAACGATAAGTACAACCACTGGATTGAGAATGTCTACGAGGGACGTGTATTGGTCGTCGACAAGGATACCGATGACTTTGTTGCCGATCCTACGATTATCGACCGCATATGTGCCTCTGTTGAGGAGATGTGCAATGGCAAACGACAGTTGTAATAATTAGACTAATATACTATGCGTCAGCCACTACCTAAAGAGTTTGTCGATAGCTTGCAGCGCGAGATAGGCGTTGAGGAGGCTCAGCGTCTTTGTGACGCCCTCGATGGCGAGGCCTTGACCTCCATAAGGCTAAACCCCTATAAGGAGGCAACCACCTACGATGGTCAGGGCGTGGCGTGGTGCAAGTGGGGTAGGTATCTCGCTGAGCGACCACAGTTTACGTTAGACCCGCTGCTACATGGTGGTGTCTACTACGTTCAGGAGGCGTCGTCGCAGTTTGTGGCCCACATACTTCAGGGTGAGGCGTTGGAGGGTAGACGCATCTTGGATATGTGTGCTGCCCCAGGTGGCAAGAGCACCATATACTCTACATTGGTAGGTCGTGAGGGTCTTGTTGTCGCCAACGACATCAGCCGCAGTCGCACCCTGGCACTCAGCGATAATGTGCAGCGCTGGGGTCTTGGCAACGTGGTGGTGACATGTGGCGAGCCTCGCTATATTGGTGCCTTTGAGTCGTGGTTCGATGTTGTGGCTGTGGATGCTCCATGTTCTGGTGAGGGCATGTTCCGCAAGATGGATGAGGCGCGTAGCGAGTGGTCAGCATCAGCACCCGAGATGTGTGCAGAGCGCCAGCGCGAGATTCTCGCCGAGGCGTGGCGTGCACTGCGCCCTGGTGGCACGCTGATATATAGCACCTGCACCTTCAACCGTACTGAGGATGAGGGTATTGCCGAGTGGCTAATGGCGGAGTATGGCGATGAGATAGTTGCATATAAAGATATAATAACTCCCGAGGAGTGGGGTATTGTTCGCAGCAAGGTGGGTGCCTTTCAGTGCTTCCACTTCTATCCCCATAAGGCTGCTGGTGAGGGTTTCTTCGCTGCTGTTGCCTGCAAGCGCAGTGGCACAACTAAGAGGGTTACGCCCAAGGCACGCAAAAAGCCTTTTGCGGAGTTGTCGCGTGCCGATAGTGCCGTTGTGGCGCAGTGGGTTGATGATGCATCGAAGCATACGTTCAAACTCGTGGGCGATACCATCTACGCCTACAATAGCGCAGTAGTAGATGATGTCGTGGCCCTTGCATCGTCACTCAATGTTATATACTCGGGCATTGCTATGGGGCAGATATTCAAGGGCAAGCTGAAGCCTGAGCACCCCTTGGCGCTCTATATTGGTCGTGCAGAGGATGTTGTTCCCGCCGTGGAGCTCGACCTTGAGCAGGCACTATGCTACCTACGCCGTCAGGATGTTGTAGCCTCGCCCTTTGCGGAGGGTATAAACATCGTGATGCACAAGGGCATAGCCATTGGCTTTATCAAACGCATTGGGGCGCGTTGCAACAACATGTACCCCATGGAGCAGAGAATAATTAAGAACTAAACACTATAATATTTATGGCAAAACTACTCTATTCGATGGGTGAGGTAACCGAGATGTTCGATGTCAACGCATCGCTCATCCGCTATTGGGAGTCGAAGTTCAACTGCATCAAGCCTCACAAGAATAAGAAGGGTAATCGTATGTTCACTCAGTCGGATGTCGAGAACCTAAAGCTCATCTACCACCTTGTCAAGGAGAAGGGTATGACCCTCGAGGGTGCTAACAAGGCCATGAGTCGTCGTGGTAGCAAGGTTAAGCAGGAGGTATCGGTGCTTGAGCGCCTGCAGAATATACGTGCCATGCTTATCGAGATTCGCGAGACCCTTGGCGACAATAGCCCTGTGGAGTATGAGGCACCTATCAATGCCGTGGCTGAGCTCATCAGCGATGTCGAGGATGAGGCTAAGCGCGAGGTGGTGGCAGTAGCCACTGAGGTGACTACCGACGAGCCTGCGAAGGTCGAGGAGGAGGCTACCCCTGAGCAGCCACGTCGTCGCGGTCGTCCACGCAAGAGCCCACAGCCCGAGGCCGAGGAGCCTCAGCAGCCAGCCGTAACACGCCGCCGTAAGTCAAAGCGTGATGACGACAATAAGGAGCTCTTCCCATTCTATGAGCAGTCACTATTCTAATTAGATAACACTATGAAGATTAGAGATATAGCTGCTGTCATCGAGCGCTTTGCACCTCTTGCCCTACAGGAGTCCTATGACAATTCGGGACTCATCGTGGGCCGCATGGATGATGAGGTGACCAAGGCACTCCTTGCGGTGGATGTCACTGAGGAGGTCTTAGATGAGGCAGAGCGTGAGGGTTGCGACATTATCATTACCCACCACCCGATAATCTTCCACCCCCTCAAGCGCTTCAACTCAGCAACATATGTCGAGCGTTGTGTCGAGCGTGCCATACGTCGAGGTATAGCTCTCTACGCTTGCCATACCAACCTCGATAGCACACCCAACGGCATGAGTTGGCATGTGGGTGCGATGCTTGGACTGAGTAATATGACCACGCTTGAACCACGCAAGGATGACCCTGCTACGGGCTTCGGCGTTGTTGGCATGCTGCCACGTGCTGAGATGGCTGTTGCCTTCATGCAGCGCGTAAAGAGCATCTTTGCTGTTGGCGCCATACGTCATAGCGACCTTCCGTCAGAGGATGCCATGGTGCGCCGCGTGGCGGTATGTACAGGTGCTGGTGGCTCGCTCATCGATGCGGCACTTAAGGCTGAGACCGACATATATATCACCGCCGACCTACGCTATAATGACTTTATGCGAGGTGAGGGAGGTATGATTTTGGCAGATATTGGACATTTTGAGAGCGAATTTTGCGCAATTAACATCATAAATGATGTAATATCGAAAAATTTGTCTACCTTTGCGGTTCGCAAGAGCCTATGCTCGCGCAACCCAATACACTACCTATAGCATAAATAGTTGGCAGTGTCTACACTATTGTATAAGAAATATCTAAAATTGTATAACATATATGGCACAGAAGAAGACAAACGAGGTTGACTACTCGATGCAGGAGAAGATCATGGCTCTCTACCAGTTGCAGAAGATTGACTCTGCAATCGACGAGATCAACAAGATCAAGGGTGAGCTACCCTTGGAGGTGCAGGACTTGGAGGATGAGCTCGCAGGCTTGAATACTCGCATTGAGAATGTAAATGCCGAGATCGAGGAGCTTAACACACTCACACGTCAGCGTAAGCGCGAGGTTGACCAGGCAAAGATTATGATTGGCAACTACAAGGAGCAGCAGAACAACGTGCGTAACAACCGTGAGTATGACGCCATCACCAAGGAGATCGAGTACCAGGAGCTCGAGATTGAGCTTGCTGAGAAGCGTCTTAAGGAGTACTCACAGCAGATTAAGACTAAGAAGGCTACCATCGAGCAGACAAATGCACTTGTTGAGGAGCGTAACATCGACTACAAGGCTAAGAAGGAGGAGCTTGACTCTATCGAGGCTGAGACAGCGCAGCAGGTGGCAGAGCTTCAGGCACGTGCCGAGAAGGCTAAGGAGCCTATCGATGAGCGTCTTCTCGTTGCCTACAACCGTATTCGCCACAACGTACACAATGGCCTTGCTGTTGTTACCGTAACACGCGATGCTTGTGGTGGTTGCTTCAACCGCATCCCTCCACAGCGTCAGGCCGATATTCGCCAAGGTAAGAAGCTTATCGTGTGTGAGTATTGTGGTCGTATTCTCGTTAGCGAGTAATTTCTTGTGATAAGGGCGCATCTGCGACCTTTCAATCATTGGCCCGAATGGGAAATACGTTTAGTATGTCCCATCCGGGCCAATTTCATGTCAAGGCCACATCTGCACCCTTCTAACAAGAAATTGCTTTCTTGTGATAACGAGGCTACTGCTACGCTTCAACCCAAAGCCTGAATGGGGAAAATATTAGTATGTCCCATCCGGGACAATTTCATGTCAAGGCCACATCTGCACTCTTCTAACAAGAAGTAATTTCTAGTGGTAGTGGCGCTATTGAAGTATAACACAAAGTAATACCCCATGGGTTGTACGCTTTAGTACATTCCCATGGGGTATTTCATATTTCTGATGCTCTGGGACTATCTTCTAATTCGGCCCTCGCGAACATCCTCGGCATACTCAGAATACTCCGCAATCTTGACCATCTTATATCCGTTGCTCTCACCCCACTTGGTAAGTTCAGCCTCAATCTTTGCCATTTGCGATGATGGAGTGTTGTTGATGAACGACTCAAACTCGCGAAGAAGACGCTCGAAGGTCTCATAGTCGTCATTAACAGCTGCCTGATACAATCTGTTAATATACGACTTATACTTCTCCGCCAATGACGACTGCTCTACGGAGCATGTTACCTCGTTAGTTGTTGCTGTCTCTGCTGCGAAACTTGCGGTGCTAAATGCAGCACATGCAATCAAAAGTGCAAAAATCTTTTTCATAGTAGTAGCTTATTTGTTTAGTTGGTGTTCTATCCACTCCTTGTTATCCAAATACCATCTGACGCTCATTGTCAACCCCTCGGCGAATGATGTGCGTGGCTTCCAGCCCAGCTCGCGCTCAATCTTCGAGGCATCAATAGCATAGCGTAGGTCGTGGCCTGCACGGTCCTCGACATAGGTGATGAGCGACAAACTCTCACCCTCAGCTCTTCCCAATGCCTCGTCCGTAAGGCGTATAAGCTCCTTGACGAGTGCTATGTTCGACCACTCGTTGCCTCCACCTATATTATATGTTTCGCCCACGGTGCCACCATGCAAAACCATTGTGAGGGCCGCGGCGTGGTCACCAACGTAGAGCCAGTCGCGGATATTCGAGCCTGTGCCATATACGGGCAGAGGCTTGCGCTCCACAATATTATTTATAAATAGAGGTATCAGCTTCTCGGGATATTGGCGTGGGCCGTAGTTATTCGAGCAGTTGGTAATCATCGTAGGCAGACCGTAGGTATCGTGGTAGGCGCGTACAAAGTGGTCCGAAGAGGCCTTTGATGCTGAATATGGTGAGTGTGGCTCATAGCGTGAATGCTCGGTGAAGGGCTCTGCCTCGAAACACAATGCTCCATATACCTCATCTGTGGATATATGTAGGAAGCGACACTCCGCCTCGCGACCATGCCACGCCTTGCGTGCCGCCTCGAGGAGTGTTATGGTGCCGAGGATATTGTTCTTAGCAAAGAGCATAGGCGCGCTTATAGAGCGGTCTACATGGCTCTCGGCGGCAAGGTGCATGACACCATCTATCTGATAGCTGTCGAAGAGCCTCTCCACACACTCCGCATCGCAGATGTCACCCTCAATGAATATAACGCGCTGGTCATCCACGAAGGCATCTATATTTGCGCGACTACCCGCATATGTGAGCTTGTCGAGGATTATCAGACGGCTATCCTTGTGGTGCGTAGCCAAATACTCGACAACGTGGCTGCCGATAAATCCAGCGCCACCAGTAATAAGTATGTTGTTAAATATCATCATCTTGACCTATAATTGTTATCACCTCTTCGAGTGCTTCGCGCCAACCCTCCATAGCAATGCCCATCGCTATCATACGCTCAGTGTCGAGACATGAGTAGTGGGGGCGTTGTGCCTCTGCTGGCCACTCGTCGCTACTGCAAGGTGTAATGTTGCACCCCTCAATCTCGGCGCGAGCGATAATCTCGCGTGCAAAATCATACCATGTAGCCTCGCCCCTATTCGTATAGTGGTAAATGCCCTCCATAGTGCGATATGCACCGCTCTCCACAATGCCTATCAATACCCTTGCAAGGCTAAGTGCCGATGTGGGTGTGCCACGCTGGTCGTCGATAACACGAAGCATGCTATGTGCCTTAGCATTACGAAGTATCGTGCGACAGAAGTTCTTGCCCCAGGGGGAGTACAGCCATGAGGTGCGCACCACAATGCCGTTATGACGCAGTACCTCGCTCTCACCCTCCGCCTTGGTGCGTCCATAGGCGTTTATGGGGCATGTAACCTCACTCTCGCCATAAGGTCTCTCTCTATTCTCATCGCCACCAAAGACATAGTCCGTAGATATATGTATTAGGCGTATGCCCATCTCCTGAGCCATGAGTGCCACGTTTCTAGCGCCCGTGACATTCACCATGTATGCCTCATCAATATTTCGCTCAGCACCATCCACATTGGTATATGCCGCAGCGTTGATCACCACATCGACACCCTGCATGGCGTGGCGTAGGCTCTCGTGCGATGTTATGTCGCACTCGGCGTGTGTAGGCGCATATACCTCCACGTCGTGCCCCTTGGCTACCCATCTTATTGCCTGTGCCAGCTGACCGCCACCACCTGTAACCAATACTCTATGCATAGTAGTCCGCGCCAAAGTCGAATAGTGTGTCGCACTCAGCAAGCGTAGGCGCTGAGGCATCCTTAGGTGAAATGATTACCTTGTCTCTCTCCACGCCCCACGATATGTTGAGCTCTGGGTCGCACCATAATATGGAGCCCTCGCTTTCGGGGGAGTAGTAGTTGTCGGTCTTGTATTGTACTATGGCATCGCCACGCAACGCTACAAAGCCGTGGGCGAAGCCTCTGGGGATGAATAGCTGACGGTGGTTATCCTCGCTCAGACGCACAGCCACCGAGCGACCGAAGGTGGGGGAGTTGCGCCTAATGTCGAGTGCTATGTCCAATATCTCACCCCTGACCACGCGCACGAGCTTAGACTGCGCGTATGGTGGTAGCTGGAAGTGCAGACCACGTACCACGCCCTCCTTGGAGAGCGACTCGTTGTCCTGCACAAAGTCAATGTCGAGCCCAGTCATCTCCTTGAAACGCCCCCTTTGGAAGCTCTCAAAGAAGTGGCCGCGTTCATCCTCCCATATCTTAGGCTCGATGATTACAACGCCGTCTATATCTGTAGTTATCAGCTTCATAGCTTTAGTAGATATTGACCATACTGGTTTGCTGCCATAGGCTCAGCTATGGCGTGTAGCTCCTCGCGTGTTATCCAGCCGTTGTTGAAGGCCGTCTCCTCGGGCGAGCCAATCTTTATTCCCTGACGCTTCTCGATGACCTCCACAAAGATAGATGCCTCGGCGAGTGAATCATGTGTTCCCGTGTCGAGCCAGGCAAAGCCCCTGTCCATAATCTCCACGTCGAGCTCGCCACGCTCCAGGTATGTCTGGTTTACGGTGGTGATCTCAAGCTCATGACGTGCCGAAGGGGTTATAGCGCTCGCTATATCAACGACGTTGTTAGGGTAGAAGTAGAGGCCCGTCACCGCATAGTTAGACTTAGGCTCTTTGGGCTTCTCGATAATCTCTGTTGCCCTGCCTTCGGTATCGAAGCTCACCACGCCATATCTCTCGGGGTGGTCTACCTTGTAACCGAATATCGTAGCACGACGCGTCGTGGCAACGCCCTCGGTGGCACGGCGTAGCATCCTATCCATGCCTGCGCCATGGAAGATATTGTCACCAAGGATGAGACATACGTCATCCTCGCCGATGAACTCGCACCCAATGATAAATGCCTCTGCAATGCCGTTGGGCTGTGGCTGCTCGGCATAGCTAAAACGTACGCCTATGTCGCTGCCCGTACCCAATAGACGCTTGAAGAGAGGCAGGTCCTCAGGTGTCGATATGATGAGTATATCGCGTATGCCTGCAGTCATAAGCGTGGTGATGGGGTAGTATACCATCGGCTTGTCGAAGATGGGGAGTAGCTGCTTGCTGACACCCTTTGTGATTGGGTAGAGGCGTGTGCCGCTACCACCTGCAAGTACGATACCTTTCATTTTATCTCTCTTGAAATTCGTTATATCATACAAATATACTATTTTTATTTAGATAATACAAATATTTTGCTGTGACAACCATCGCGTTTTTGCTGAGCTAATACGTGAAGTGTGATATTCTGCTGTGAAATAGAGTGCTGGAATGAAAAAATATATAAAATAATTTATTGGCGTAATATGCTGATTTATAATGTATAACTATTGCGAATGCGTTTTTTAATATATTTTCATGTAATTTTTTTGCAATAAAAGTTTGCAGAATTAAAAAATCTCCTTATCTTTGCACTCGCTTAACCAAGGTTAGGCAGTTTAAATGATGGTGCCATAGCTCAGTTGGTAGAGCAAAGGACTGAAAATCCTTGTGTCCCTGGTTCGAATCCCGGTGGCACCACAGCGAAGAAAAGCAAAACAACGTAAAATCCTGATTTTCAACGAAAATCAGGATTTTTTATTTTCCCCAAAAACGCAAAAAAGTGCGGTTCACGACCGCCTTTGGTGGAGCAGAAGGTGGAGCAAACTGGTGTTCCAAACATCTCCACCTTGAAAGAGTGTTTTTCACTGATTCACAACATTTTGCATAGCGTTAAAACGGGTTCGAATTCCTACTTTTGCCAAATAAAAGTTTAACTTAAAAGTAGGAGAAAATGAGACGAGATTCATTTAATGTGCTTTTCTTTATCAAGAAAACCAAGCTGCTGAAGAACGGTGAGGCTTCAGTATGTATGCGTATCACAGTCAATGGCGCAAGAGTAGAGACAAACATCCGCAAAAGTATTGAGCCTGTGTCGTGGAATCAGGCAAAGGAGTGTGCAAGGGGCAAAAGCCGTAAATCAACCGAACTTAACAACTACATTGAGGAGAGCCGTATCAAACTCCACCGAATTTATACGCAACTTGAAGAGAATGGGGAACTTATCACAGCCCGAATATTGCAAGAAAAGTTCTTCGGAGTGGACAAAAAGGTGGAGCAAGTACGCACCATCATTGGAACTATGCGTGAACACAACGAGCAATGTCGAGCATTGGTGGGTAAAGATTTTGCTCTAATCACCGTAAGGCGCTACGAAAGTTGTACTCGCTATCTTGCTGAGCTTATCAAATTGAAATATGACAAAGAGGATTTGCCTATT
>JAZOOI010000027.1:0-13835 GCA_045654925.1 Alistipes sp.
TTCATCCTCGTTGTCAGCACGTTGGGTGTGGCGTTCTCATTTTTGAAGCCCGTACGCAAACTGGAGCGTAGCTTCGATATTGGCATGTACCTTATCTATGTCTTCAGTATCGCGATGGCGTCGATGGCGGACTTCTCGGAACTTAAACTCGCCGATGGCCTCGACCAGATACTCTACCTCGTCGTTGCCGTCTTTGGCTCGTTGGTGCTGCACGCCATATTCTGCCGTGTTATGCGTGTCGACGCCGACTCGATGATAGTGTCGTCGGTGTCGTTTATCAACTCGCCACCTTTCGTTCCAATGATGGTTGCGGTGCTCAAGAATAAGGATACCCTTATCGTGGGCCTTGGCGCCGGCATCGTGGGCTACGCGCTGGGTAACTATTTTGGCGTGCTTATGGCATCGCTTCTCGGCTCGTTGTAGCATAAATGGTGATTAATAAAATTAGTGATATATGAAACGACTTATTATACTTCTTTCGGCATTTCTATTTGCCGTAAACATCTCCTCGGCGCAGGAGCCAGAGACCTGTGGTGGCCTTAACGAGATCCGTTTTGCCAACTGGACCGATGATGATTGGCTCGACAACGACTACATTCGCGAGTTACGCAACTACATCGATGCCTGTTATAATGGCGAGATCGATGACCCTGAGCTTGAAGTGTTCCATGATCTGCTTCCGAGTAAGTTTGTGATTGGTCTTATTGAGCCAGCAATATATGGTGGAGTCTTCATCCACTTCATGTTTGTTGACATGCCATGCTATATCTTCTACACGCAGGTATATAGTTATGTTGACGAGGATACTAAGGAGGTGACTTCGTATGAGGTGCGTCCTGTCATGCTCGATGATTCCGAGTGGGATATGTCGCGTGATGAGATGTTGGAGTTCCTCGAGGAGCATCCCGAGGTGAAGGTTTGGTAATATGTGTATAGACTTATGAAGAGATTTTTGATGTTGAGCGTTGCGCTATTGTGCGTGTGTGGCGCTAAGGCGCAGAGCGAGGAGACTATAACCTGGCCTTTGGAGCCTAAGAACGAGTATGTTGAGTATATGCTCTACCTCGAGAGTGAGGATATTCGTATGATGGGTGATAAGGGTATTGACACCGAGAAGGCGCAGATGTTAATGGGTGTCGTTGATTACGATACTCCAGAGCAGCTGTTGGCAGATGTAAATGCCCTCTATGTGGATGTTGAGGCTCGCTGGCGCAAGTTCGTGTGGCTATGTAATGAGGATAGATTTAAAGAGGCCATTGAGCTATATCGCGATGATCCGCTTATGATTGACCTGGCGTTATCTCACACGATGATACGCTATACGTTCCATTATGATGTGCTTGGCTTTATTGCCTATGACACTCTTGCAGAGGATGAGGCACGTAGATTGATGGCTAATGCCCTATCTTTGGATTGTTCATTGCTCGGTTATCACTATGTCGCCACTGGCGATGAATCCTATCTGGAGTACTACGATGAGGCGTACCATCTACTCAAGGGCATTTATCTTGCTTTAGAGGATTACCAGGCAGCACTCGACCTTATTAACTCCCGAGCTGAGTGTATGGCTCATGAGTTAGTAACTGCTGGTGCAAGAGGCTCACTATGTGTCTCAAAGGCAGAGATGTACTTTGCTATGGGTGATGCGAAGATGGCCTATGACCTGCTTGTTGAGGGTAAGAGACTCTATGAGGAGGAGCGACTAACAAATGATGATGAGGCGCTAATAGAGGTCATTGAGGCTCTTGATGGGCTTATTGAGTATACCTCTCAGTACTTATAGCTCTGCTATAAACTGTTAATAGATAGTACCCCTTGGTATTGTACAAAAGTACAACCCAAGGGGTATTACTTTTGTGGTGGGTGTGAGCGGGCCTTGTCGCAATAGAAATATTTGGATTAGAAGACTGTGGATACCACTCTCGGCAAAAATCCGACGATGGGCTGTCTTCTGATTAAAATGTAGATGCAACAATGATTAGTCTCGCGACCCAATTTGTTGTCAGAAGGGGTTAGGCTTGGTCAATCACAATAGAAGCCACCCGAGGGATAGTACTTAGCGTACAGCCCTGGGTGGCATACTTTTAGTGATGGGCCGAGAATGACCCCTTATCACAACAAATTACAAGCGCACAAGCTTTACAGTAAAGTGACGCATCAACTCAGTCTCCCATACGATCTTCACACCGCGTGTGATCTCATTACGACGGTCGTATACGTTCTTCAATGCAGCTGCGATAACGTCCATGTGGTTGTTAGTGTATGAACGACGAGCGATGCAAAGACGGAGCAAGTCAAGACCACCGAAGCGGTTCTCGCGAGTTACAGGATCACGGTCAGCAAGGATGTAACCGATCTCGCAACCACGAACACCTGCCTCCAAGTAGAGCTCGATAGCGAGTGTCTGTGCTGGGAACTCCTCCTTAGGGATGTTAGAGAGAACCTTGTCAGCGTCAACGAACAAAGCGTGACCACCTACAGGGCGCTGGTAAGGAATGCCGTACTCGTCGAGCTTAGCAGCGAGGTACTGTACCTGCTTGATACGTGTCTCGATAGTCTCGAGCTCGGTGTTCTCGTCCAAACCTACAGCCAAAGCAGCCATATCACGACCGTTCATACCACCATATGTCAAGAAGCCCTCGAATGGGATACAGAAACGCTTAGCGCCCTCGTACCAGTCCTCGTGACGTGTAGCGATGAAACCACCCATGTTTACAAGACCGTCCTTCTTTGATGACATTGTCATACCGTCAGCGTAAGAGAACATCTCCTTGCAGATCTCCTTGATAGTCTTATCTGCGTAGCCCTCCTCACGTGTCTTGATGAAGTATGCGTTCTCAACGAAACGTGCTGAGTCGAATACAACGCGCTTGCCATACTTGTCGGCGATAGCACGTACGTCGCGCAAGTTCTTCATAGATACAGGCTGACCACCAGCTGTGTTGTTAGTAACAGTAACGATGATGAAAGGAATCTTCTCAGCGTTCTCAGCCAATGCCTTCTCCAACTTAGCGCAGTCTACCTCACCCTTGAAAGGAATCTCGAGCTGAGTATCCTTAGCTGCGTCGATAGTGCAGTCCAAAGCAGTTGCCTTACGGAACTCGATGTGACCCTTAGTAGTATCGAAGTGTGAGTTGCCTGGGATGATATCACCAGCCTTTACGAGGTGTGAGAACAACACGTTCTCAGCAGCACGACCCTGGTGTGTAGGGATAACGTACTCGAAACCTGTGATAGCACCGATAGTATCCTTAAGCTGGAAGAATGACTTAGAACCAGCGTAAGCCTCGTCACCAGGCATCATAGCAGCCCACTGACGGTCGCTCATAGCACCAGTACCTGAGTCTGTCAAGCAGTCGATGTAAACCTGCTCTGACTTCAAACCGAAGAGGTTGTAGTGTGCCTCCTTGAGCCACTGCTCACGCTCTGCGCGTGTGCTCTTCTTCAAAGGCTCTACCATCTTAATTCGATACGCTTCTGCGAATGGGATTTCCATAATAATTTAAGTTTTTAAGTTTTTCTTATAATTTAATAATATATTCTTTTTCTGCTTTTATGCACTCTTTAATGCGTTAATCTACGCGCATTACTGGACAAAGGTATGCAAAAATATAGTCAAATGCAACAATACAGAATAAATAAATTTTTTCAATAATTGCTCGGCTCCGCCAATAAAACCATATCCTTATTTATTTGCAATAAGAAGCTCTAATATCTGTATGGCGTTAAGTGCTGCACCTTTGCGTATTTGGTCGGCCACACACCAGAATGTGATGCCTCGCTCGTTGCATAAATCCTTACGCACACGACCTACATATACAGGGTCGCTGCCCTCGGCAAAGAGGGGCATAGGGTAGCGCTTCTGCTGTGGCTCGTCGATGAGCACTATGCCCTTGCTTGAGGCGAATGCATCGCGCACCTGCTCAATGCTCAATGGCTCCTCAGTCTCCACCCATATGGCCTCTGAGTGGGCACGCATAACGGGTACACGAACACATGTTGCTGAGACGTGAATGTCGGAGTGCATGATCTTACGTGTCTCGTGATACATCTTCATCTCCTCCTTTGTATAGTCGTTATCCTGGAATACGTCGATGTGTGGTATGAGGTTGTAGGCCAGCTGATAGGCGAACTTCTCAACCTTAGGCTCGCGCTTCTCGCTTACAGCCTTCACCTGCTCCTCGAACTCCTGCATTGCCGTTGCACCTGCGCCACTTGCCGACTGATATGTCGCCACGTGTACATTGGTGATGTGCGATAGCTTCTCTATGGCGTTGAGTGCTACGACCATCTGTATTGTTGTGCAGTTGGGGTTTGCGATGATGCGACGTGGGGCGTTGAAGGCATCCTCGCCATTCACCTCGGGCACCACAAGAGGAATATCGTTTTCCATGCGGAATGCCGATGAGTTATCGATCATGAAGCAGCCATGCTTGGTTATTGTCTCGGCGAACTCGATAGATGTCGAGCCACCTGCCGAGCAGAGGGCAACGTCAATATCCTTGAAGTCGTCGTTATGCTGCAACTCGCGAACAACGATGTCGTTGCCACGGAAGCGGTATGTGCGACCTGCGCTACGCTTCGAGCCGAAGAGTACGAGCTCGTCGATAGGCATAGGGTGATTCTCGAGTATTGCCAAAAACTCCTGGCCTACGGCGCCACTTGCGCCAACTATTGCGATTTTCATAATATGCTACGTTTTAGTGTTGTTATATAATAATATGTGCGACGCGTCTGTTATAGGTCGAAGAAGTCATCATCGATGTCGCTTGTCGATGTTGTTATATTATCCTCCATGTCTATAGGACAGTCGTACGATGGTATTATCTCCGAGCGCTCGAACTTGTCGGTGCTATTCACCCCAAGAGTACCATTATTAAATACCTTGGTTAGGAACTTACCCGTAATAGGCAGTGCTATGCGCGAGCCGTCGGCATTGCTTGTAAAGTGGATGCTATTCTCCTCACCACCTACCCATGAGCCCATGACAAGGTTGGGAAGTACGCACATGAACCATGCATCGACATTGTCGTTCGTAGTACCTGTCTTTGCGGCCATCTCCACATTGTCGAACTTGAACTCGTAGCGCATACGGCCGGCAGTACCGATGCTCACCACGCGCTGCATCATTGTTACCATGGCGTAGGCTACATTCTCGTCGAGCACATTTGTCGACAGAGGCTTGAATGTGGCCAGAACATTGCCATGGCTATCCTCGATACGTGTCACGATGATTGGGTCTACACGCACACCCTGGTTAGCATAGGTGCAGTATGTAGCTGTCATGTCGAAGGTATTACTCTGGTATGAGCCCAAGCAGAGCGATACCACGGGGTCGATGAAGCTCTTGATACCCATGCGGTGGATAAAGTCGGCAACGGCCTGTGGATTGTTGGCCTCCTTCATAATCCATGCCGAATAGTTGTTGCGACTCTGTGCCAAACCCCAGTATAGCGGGTGTGTACCCGAGTAGGTGACATTTCCCGCCTCCTTTGGTGACCAGATACCCGCAGGAGTCTCAATAGATACAGGCATGTTAGGTACTGGATGACAAGGATCGAGCTTCAGGTGGTCGATAGCAAAGGTGTAGATAAATGGCTTTGCTGTAGAGCCTACCTGGCGCTTACCCTGTCGTGCACCGTCGAACTTGAAGAAGCGGTAGTCGGGACCTCCGACATATGCACGCACATAGCCCGTATGTGGATCCATGGCCACAAATGCCGAGCGCATGATATACTTATTGTGGATTATCGAGTCGCGAGGTGTCATCACCGTGTCGCGAACGCCATTATAGGTGAATACCTCCATCTTCACAGGTGTCTCGAACGAGGTGCGTATCTGCTCCTCGCTGCATCCCACCTCTGCCATGCGATACCAGCGGTCCGAAGAGCGCATGCAGGCCTCTATCTTTGCCTCCACCTGCTTATCTGTGAGACCATAATATGGTGTGCCACGTCTCTTGGCCTGCTCCATAAATCGAGGCTGCACAATCTCCGACATATGCT
Source organism: Alistipes sp. (assembly GCA_045654925.1). Lineage (GTDB taxonomy): Bacteria > Bacteroidota > Bacteroidia > Bacteroidales > Rikenellaceae > Alistipes. The sequence goes on from JAZOOI010000027.1 coordinate 6,006, forward strand.
CGCGCGTAGCCTCCTCGGCGTATGCCTGCATTCGTGAGTCGAGGGTGGTGTAGATGCGCAGACCGTCGCGATAGATGTCATAAGGTCTGCCGTCAGGCGTAGTGTTCTTATTACACCAGCCCACCACGGGGTTTGTCTCCCACTCATGGAGTGCCATCTTGTAGTCCCACATGGCCTCCTCGTATGCCAATGTTGATGAGTAGTTGTCGCGCACGGGCTCCACAGGCTTCTCGGCCATCAGCGTGCGGCGTACCATCTCGCGGAAGTATGTTGCAGAGCCCTCGTTGTGGGCCTCATCGGGACGGCGATAGTTGGATAGGTCGATAGGCAACTTTGACAGCTCGTCAGCTTCAGCCTCTGTTATCGCGCCCGCCTCGGCCATACGCTTCAACACAAGGTTGCGGCGCTCGAGAGCCTTCTCATTTGGCTTGCCATTGCGCACTAAGGCGTAGGTGCCTGGAGCCTTCACCTGACCCGCAATTACGGCTGCCTCCACTATAGATAGCTCGTTAGGCTCCTTGCCGAAGAAGTTGTTTGCTGCCGACCTAATACCGAAGTTAGAGTTAGAGAACTCCACGGTGTTGAGGTACATGGCCACAATCTCCTCCTTGGTATAGTTGTACTCAAGCTGTGTGGCGATGACATACTCCTGAGCCTTGGCTGCGATAGTTCCCGCCTTACCCTCGGCTGCTGCAGCATTCTGACGTGTCTTGTAGAGGTTCTTTGCAAGCTGCTGGGTGATGGTACTACCACCTCCTTGCTCACCTTGACCCATGAGGATGGTCTTCACTGCAACACGTGCCGTTGCCGTGAAGTCGATACCTGAGTGGTCGAAGAAGCGCACATCCTCGGTGGCGAGGAGTGCCGCTACGATAGGTGGCAGCTGGTGCCCATCAATGGTAAGCCACTCATCCTCATTCTCCGGGAATAGCTCCTCATAGGATAGCGATGTTCGGTTCTCGATAAAATACTTACCCAGCAACTCACCGTCGGCCGAGAAGATCTGCGATGCGAGGTTGGTCTTTGGGTTCTCGAGCTCCTCGAATGAGGGCATAGGGCCAAACTTCTCATTCTTCGCCATGATGAAGATTGAGGATACGGCTGCCAAACCGCCAAGTGTGAATAGCCACATGAATATGACTACCCACTGCTGCCAGTTTAGTCTCTTGAGCCAGTTGCCCTTCTTCTTTTTTGTAGTTTCTGCCATATTTTTAAGTTTTATTTTGTCCTTATGTAGCGTTTGTCACTATCTCTTGTTTGTCATTTTCAACTAAAATGGTAGTCCCAATCCGAAGCCGAAGTGGAGCTTTCCGTTTGTTGCGGGGTCGGGCGATGCCTTCCTATATAACGAGAATGTTGCCGACATTGTTGCGGAGCTTGGCATACTAAAGATGTTGAAGTCCACGCCAAGGTCGAGGCCCATAGAGCCTATGCGCTTGCGTTTACGTAGCACCTTGCCCATCTCGTCGAAGCCTCGGCTATTGATGAACGAGGCGTAGTCGATACCGAGGTTAACCCTCAGGCGTTTGAAGAAGATGACGCCCCTCCAACCACCATCAGGATACCATACGGGCAGCTGATAGTTTAACGATGAGGCTATGTAGTGGTCATTGACAATGTCATATGTCGAGAAGCCGCGTGGTAGTAGCAGTGTCGACTTAAACGTCAACTCCGAGAGCACATCCTCCGACTGGAAGCCTCCAATAGATGTCTGGTACGATGCCGCCAATGACAACGAGTGGTGCTTGGCGAAGCCTGGCGTATATAGCTTACCATATATCACTGCCAAGTGTCCCATATTATTGCTCGTTGGGTTCAGTGTGTAGGAGCCCATGAGTACAACACCCCAGGGTGGAATAAAGTCGCGGTGCGACATGCGTGCAAGATCCTGGAAGGTGATGCTTGTCGATAGTTGATGTACACCCTCGGTGTAGCCCACGTTGACTATATTGCTTATCTTGCCACCATCGAAGCGTATCTCGTCGATGTTCGCCACCTTGCCATTCGAGAAGTTCCATGCTGCTGATAGTGTCAGACGCTGCGTGTGAGAGCCCTTGTCGAATAGCAATGGTAGGGTAGCACCCGCACCCACCGAGTAGTATCTGCCACGAGAGGGCATTGGCGAATACTCAATCTTGCCCTTCTCGGGGTTGTATGCAGCTACGCGATATATCTGCTGTCTACCGCCATATACACCCTGCACCCAGAGGTTGACGCCCAGGCCGTTGTAGCGTAGCTTGCCACGGAATACTGAGCCCTCGTCTCTGTTCCATCCCCATGTCACGAAGCCCTCCATGGTGGATAGTATGTTTTGTGACATAACGGTAGCTCCAAGGTTAAAGGCTATACGCGACTGCTCCATGATGTCGTAGGGGTCGTAGGATAGTGGTGCCCAGCTATGAACATTGAAGGCGTGTGCCAGGCGGCTGAAGCGCTTGGGGGGTGTGCGCTGTGCTATCTGCTCTGCAATATTGTTGTCGAAGCGCACCGTGTCGAGGTTCACAACGCCCCATGGCTTCGACTCGGGAAGCACAACAAGGGGAGGACGTGAGGCGTATACAACCTCCTCGGCACCCTCCAGCTCCTGTGTCACGGGAAGGTAACCACGGCTGTCGTAGCTTGTTGCCACCACGCGTGTGCTATCCATTGGTGAGGGGCTGAATGAGCCATACTTCGATGTAGATATGCGATACTCCTTCTCGGTGATAAGGTCGTAGTAGTGTAGCTCGTCGATGCCCGAGGCTATAGAGCCAAAGTAGAGCTTGCCCCCCTTCGCCCTTAGTCCGCTGAGTGTCGTATATGCAGCTTTGGTGACCTTGTGTAGACCGTCGCTCTCGACACGTGCTATATGCATGCCGTCATCATCGGTGACGATGACATATAATGCCTCGGTAGTGTTGTCCCAAGCCAAGCCATGTATCTCCTTGCCCACAGGTATCTCCACTCTCTGGCCTATGTTAGACTTGCCGTTTACGACAATAGTGTAGTGTCCATCCCATGCGTACTCAACCCATGCTATGCCATGGCCCTCGGTGGGGGTGGGGTATAATACGTTGTTGTAGTCGCTGAGCGTCTCTCTTTGACCACTTTCAAGGTCTATGTAGCAGAGCTTCGATGATACCTTCTGCTCGAAGAGTGCGCTACGTCGATACTCTGTCCACCATAGGCGTCCTGTGCTACTCAATGCAGGACGTGACGATATGTAGCCCGTGCGCGCTACGCGTCGCTCCTCGCCCGTCGCTGGGTCGATGATGACCAGCGCCTCGGTCTTGTCGAGATCGCTCTTTATGGCGATAATCTCGCCCGACTCCATGGCTATGGGGTGGGTGTATGTCGTATGGCTTTTTGTCTCGGGTATGGCTATTGGCGTAGTTGTCTGCACCACATCGTCGCGCTGCTGCCAGTGCTCGTGGAGTGTGTTGAACGTATCTTCGAATAGTTCTGGTTGCGATACTCCGTAGAGGTAGTTGAATGTCCAACTGTTGGACACTACCATGTAGGGGCGGCGTTTCATGAGTTCCGCCACGTCGTTGCCAATGACCGTGCCGAAGCGGTTGTAACTGTGGCGACACACTAAGTATCCTAGGGCGTAGTGGTCGGGGATATAATCCTTGTAAGAGCCACAAACCCATTTGTCGAAGTTTTTGTATTTGCCATATACGTCGCCCACGGCGCGATATGCCATGCTGAACGATGGCTGCAGACCACGACCATATGTCGACATCTCGGTCTCTATCTGCACTGCGTCGCCCTCCATCATCCATAGTGGCATGAAGAGTAGTCCTACGGTGGAACTCTGCTGTCCGAGTATGTAGCTCAGTCCCTTGATTAGGCCTCGGTTGAGGTTGTTGTATTGTGCTGCATGGCGATATTCGTGGGCCACGAGCTGTTTGCTCCATAGCATCGAGTATCCGTCAATAGCGGGTGTCGATAGGAACTCCACGCGCTTGGGTAGCCACATTACAAGACCATTGGAGCGCATATTGGCGGGGTGCACAATAAACGGAATAGACATCTGCTCATATTTGTATCCAAAGGCGATATCCTTCTGCACGGCATCTAAGTAGTGCACCATGCGGTTGGCTGTCTCCTGATTTATCGATGGGTAGACAACGCGGTAGTTTTCGCCCTTGATCTGCTTCCAGCGGAAAGATGCAGGATCTACGCCCCAGCTATAGAACTGCGCAGAGCATCTGTCAGTGGTGATAAGACCACTAACAATCATTGCTAATATGATTATGATGCGCTTCATTCCTGCTCTTTTTAGGGTATATAACACGCAAAGTTACAAAAAATTATTTATCATCAAACGCTATTCCTCACCTTTTAACATTTATTGTTAAAATGTATAGCTGCTCGTATATCTCTAATACTCCATTTTTGTTGAAAATGTCGCTTGAGGTATCACCATGTGTTTCCAACTTTCGAACGAGCGAATAAAAATTTTTGAAAAAATTGATGAAATTTTAAAGCTATTTTCAAAAATATTTTATTATATTTGTGCTTAATAATTCAGATATTAAGTAATATGACCTCGCTTGCCAAGTTTTTTAACATGGATGCCAACGAGAATTTGAAGGGCATCACACATAAAAACAATATTATTAAGCGCAACATAATTGCCTACATGGCGCTCAATGGTGAGTCTACACTATCGGAGCTTACCCGTGAGTTGCACATCAGCGTGCCTACCATGACAAAACTTGTGCAGGAACTTGTCGACGACAGCATCGTCATCGACTTGGGTAAGGTTGAGACCCCTGGTGGCCGTCGTCCCAATGTCTTCGGTTTGGCAAATTCGGCAATCTATTTTGCGGGTATCAATGTGGCGCGTGACCACATGGCCTATGTCATTACCGATCTTCAGAATAACATTGTCAAGGAGTATACCGACAACTCATTCGAGCTTGTAGACCGTCCTCAGTGCTTGGAGAAGATATGTCAAAATATCGAAAACTTTGTGGCTGACTCGGGTGTCGACAGGGAGAAACTCCTTGGTGTTGGTGTCTCAATTGTTGGTCGTGTTAACCCTGAGACGGGTCGCTCCTATAAATATTTCACCTCGTCGGAGGAGTCGTTGTGCGACATTATATCATCGCGCATAGGCATACGCGTGTTGTTGGAGAATGATACCCGCGCACGTTGTTATGCTGAGTATACCACTGGCAAGTCTAAGAACGAGAGCAATGTCATCTATCTGCATATGGGTCGCGGTGTTGCTATCGGTATTGTCATCGATGGTAAACTATATTATGGTAAGAATGGCTTCGCTGGTGAGTTTGGTCATATTCCATTCTTCGATAATGAGATAATCTGTGGCTGCGGTAAGAAGGGATGTCTCGAGACTGAGGTGTCGGGTATTGCAATTGAGGATAAGATTGTATATCTCATCCGCAATGGTGTAAATACCTGTCTTAGAGAGATGTATGATAAGGGTGAGACTATCCATATCAACGATGTCGTTGCTGCTGCACGCAACGACGATAACCTCGCTATTGAGCTTATCGAGGAGGCTGGCGAGAAGGTCGGCAAGGCTGTCGCTTTCTTAATCAATACCTTCAATCCAGAGACCGTTATTGTTGGTGGTAACCTTGCTCAGGCGGGCGAGTATCTGATGCTTCCTTTGAAGTCGTCGACAAATAAGTATTCGCTAAACCTTGTGTATAAGGATACTAAGTTCCGCGTCTCGAAGATGGGTGATATCGCCAATGCGTGGGGCGTTGCGATGCTCATCCGTAACAAGATAATCGGCTTGTAGTCATGCTTAATATCGATGCTGGCATTTGTCGCCTGCGCGCCTTGGAGCCTTCGGATATCGAGCTCATGTATATCATGGAGAACGACCCCGAGGTGTGGCGTGTTAGTGGCACTCTTGCCCCCATCTCGCGTGAGCGTATAGCTGCTTTTATCGAGGAGCAGAACTACGATATATATGCCACTAAACAGATGCGCCTTGTTATTGATGTCCAAGGTGTTATGGTTGGAAGTGTCGATATATTTGACTTTGATCCATTGAACAATCGTTTCGGTATAGGTGTGCTTGTCTATGGCGCGGACAATCGTCGCCATGGCTATGCCCGCATGGCCATCGAGGCCATAATGCGCTATGGTCGTGATACACTCTTCGTGCGACAAATATGGGCGGGTGTCGCTGCAGATAACGAGGCGAGCATGGCTCTTTTTGACTCTTGTGGCTTCGAACGTTGTGGCTGTCGCCGTGAGTGGCTGCGCCGTGCCGATGGCTATGTAGATGAGGTAGAGTTTCAGGTGCTCCTATAACCTCTATATTGCTTATTAGCTGCCCTTCTCTTCTAAGTATTATTACCCATTTGGCTCAATGCCAATACTCATAAGTATTTGAAGTTTTGTCATTTCGGAAATAATTTTTACCTTTGCGTCGAGTTTTAACAGGCGCAGCCTTTGGCTGTCCACTATATTTTTTTTGAATGATGAAACACGCTTATGTATTTCCAGGTCAGGGCTCACAGGCCGTTGGCATGGGTAAGGATATCTATGACAATGTTCCTGAGGCTAAGGAGCTCTTCGAGAAGGCAAATGAGATTCTCGGCTTCCGCATTACAGATATTATGTTCGCGGGTACTCCCGAGGAGTTGAAGCAGACTAAGGTTACTCAGCCTGCCGTATTCCTCCACTCAGTAATCCTCGCTAAGGCTCTTGGCGTAAAGCCCGATGCTGTTGCAGGTCACTCGCTTGGTGAGTTCTCGGCACTCGTTGTTGCTGGCGCTCTATCGTTCGAGGATGGTTTGCGCTTGGTTTCTAAGCGCGCTATGGCTATGCAGAAGTGCTGCGAGCAGCAGCCTGGTGGTATGGCCGCTGTGCTTGGCCTTGATGATAAGACTGTTGAGGATGTCTGCGCCTCTGTTGATGGTGTAGTTATCGGCGCTAACTATAACTGCCCTGGTCAGCTCGTTATCTCGGGCGCTGATGCAGCTGTTGATGAGGCTTGTGTGAAGCTTAAGGAGGCTGGTGCTCGTCGTGCTTTGCGTCTACCAGTAGGTGGTGCTTTCCACTCTCCACTTATGGAGCCAGCACGCCAGGAGCTCGAGGCCGCTATCGCCGAGGCTCAGTTCATGACCCCTACATGCCCTGTATACCAGAATGTAGATGCTCTTCCATATACCGATGCTGAGGCTATTAAGAAGAACCTTATCGCTCAGCTTACTGCTCCTGTGCGTTGGACACAGATCGTGGAGAAGATGCTCGCCGATGGCGTTACTGAGTTTACCGAGGTAGGTCCAGGTAACGTCCTCAAGGGCCTCGTGTCGAAGGTGAGTGCTGATGTTAAGGCTGAGTCAATCTCAACTTTGTAATTTATCATTTGGATACGGAGGCCTATTAGGTCTTAAAAAATAGTGACCATCCAGGGTTGTGCTTAGTGTACTATCCCTGGATGGTCTCTTTTGTGATTAGTTATCTACATTCCCTTTATATTATATATATAGGTATACCCTAAAATGGGGTTTTCGCCCCCTTATTCTCGATCTTTAAATCCTGTATAGCAGCTATCTATTTAAGGCTCTGCACGTTGTGCCATTCTCGTAGTTTGGCATTAGGCGAGCAAATTATAAAAATGTAAAATATTCTTAAAAAATATTCAAAAAGATTTGGTTTTCTAAAAAACTTGCCATATCTTTGCACCCGCTTTCGCCTCTAAAAATGGCGAATAGCAAAAACGGTTCTCAGAAACATTTTTGAAAAAAAAGTTACCAAAACATTTGGTAGTTTCAAAAATATGATTTATCTTTGCACCGCTTTTCCGCTCTAAAAAAAGAGTGGTTGAAAAATGGAAGTTCTAAGTAATTAGAATAT
>JAZOOI010000028.1:0-65926 GCA_045654925.1 Alistipes sp.
CAAAGGCTCTGAAACCTCCGATGCAGCGATCTCGCTATCGCCAACAAAGAAGATAGGAGCAGAGAAGTCGCTCATAGGATAGCCGTGGAAGCCCTTAGAGATCTTACCGTCGAAACGAATCTCATAGACGCCAGCCTCTACTCTATAAGAGGTAACCTTCCAAGAGATCTCAGAGTCGCCTTTCATATCCTCTACACTGCCTTTTATCTCGTAAGGCTCCTCATTGAGATATGCGTTGTCTCCTGCGTCAACGAAGATTGGCTTATCCTGAGCGGTAGGGAAGTTGATACCAGCGGCCTTGCCTTCTATCTCGTAAGGCTCCTCATTGAGATATGCGTGGTCTCCTGCGTCAACGAAGATTGGCTTATCCTGTGCGGTAGGGAAGTTGATGCCAGCAGCCTTGTTATCAAGACCAGTCTGCAAGAAGTTAACGAACTTCTCGATATCGCGATCATAGCCCATAGGCTCTGGCATAAGCATAGCCTCACCATCAGGAGTTAAAAGAATGTATCTAGGTTGCGTTGGGTTACCCCAACTTACGCCCCAACGTTCCTTAGCAATAGCGATGTTCTTTGGACCAAGCTTTGTATGAACTGAACCATTAGCATCTATGTAGTAATCTTCCTTAGCCAACTCTGTCTTATCGTCAACATAGAGAGCACAGATGATGTAATCATGCTCGAGGTACCTCATAACCTTATCGTTGCTCCATACGCTTACCTCCATCTCACGGCAGTTGTTACATGCGTGACCTGTTACGTCAACGAAGATTGGCTTGTCAGCCTCCTTAGCAGCAGCAATAGCCTCGTCAAGGTCGAAGTAACCCTCTAACCCGTGTGGAATCTCAAGGATGTCACCATACTTCTTGTTAGCGTTAAGATCTCCTACAGTGTAATCGTGACGTGCGTCCTTGACCTTCTTTTGAGGGGTTTTGTCGCCACCAAAGTCTTTAAAGGCAATAATGACGCCCAAAGCTACAACAGCTGCAATGAGTGTAATCAACAAAATGTGTGTAAGGGTAAGTGGTGATTTTGTCGACTTGATTGTAATAGGCTCCTTTCTCTCTTCCATATGCTCTGCAATATTTAGATTGTTTCTTTGTTTTGATTGGCGGGGTGTTAGTTATAGGTGTTGATTTACCCTTGTCTCAACTCTTATATACAAAGGTAGTAAAACTTTCTTAAATCTCTACAACTATGTGTGCCTTTCTTTTTGGCTAAAATGCTACATGGAAAATATTCTGTTGTTCATATCGAGGTTTGTGCTTCTCGCCCTTCTCCCAAAGCGGATTACCACGGGCTGTACTTCGTGTACTATCCCGAGGGACTCTTCTTTTGAGATAGGACAAGTCACCCACTTCTGAGTACGTTAAAATGCCTAAGTGTGGCGAAATTGCAAGATTTACTCACTTGGGTGAAGATTTAATTCGTTGATTATTAGCATTATATATTGGAGGATTCCGGTGTTGGGCATGTAACTGTCTGATTATCAGCGATGAGAGAATTTTTCAATCTTCACCTCGGTTAAGTTGTTGGAAACCAATATGTTGAAGAGTGCTTAGGGGATATTTTTTGTGGTGAAAAATTTGCATTGTGGTGAAATTATCCGTAAATTTGTAGTTGTGTATATTGGTTTTATTGGGCGATACACTTGCTATATGCGCGTCCATCTATTTTATTATTTTCATGAGACTACTACGCCACATATCTCTTCTGTTTGCCTTGATGCTCTTTGTTGGCTGTTCCACCGATGAGCATACCGCTGAGCTTATCGACCGTGCCGAGCGCATTGTCGAGGAGCATCCCGACTCGGCGCTTACGATCATGCGCTCTATTGACCCTGAGACCATCTATGGCGATAGGGATATGGCGCACTATCGCTTGGTCTATAGCGAGGCTCTCTACCATAGTAAAATTGATAGCGACAACGACTCGCTCACCCGCCCTATGGTCGAGTACTATCGCTATGACGATAACCATGATGAGCGTGCCAGGGCTATGTATCAGCATGCCCTTGTCATGTTTAATGGTGGCAAGAATGCTGAGGCCCTGCATTCTCTGCTCGAGGCTGAGAAGTCGCTCGAGCATATCTCCAACCCTCGTTTGGCGGGCTTGGTGCACCGTTCCAAGGGTGAGATATATGGCATGGAGTATCTATTCGGCTATGCTATTGAGGAGTATAGGGCTGCTGTTGACTATTTTGAACAGGCCGGTCTACCTGACCATGTAGCGTTTAGTATATATCAGATAGGAGATATATCACTTCGTAATCGTGACTACGACTTTGCACAGAAACAATTGGCCATTGCGAAGGAGCATGCTATTGAGTCAAATAATAACTTCTTGCTCAATTATGTTCTTCTCGATTTCGCCTACTCCTATGCTGGTCTTGAGCAGTATGAGGAGTGTGCAGAGGCTTTATCGCAGATAGATTATGTTTCAGAAGAGGATAAGCTTCTATACTATTGTTTCATGTCCATTGTTGCAGCCTATCGTGGTGACTATGAAGTTGCGGAGGCCTATATCGAGGAGTGTAAAAAGTATAATGGTGAGGGTGGCTCAATGGTACTTTTTGCTCAGGCTAAGCTCGCGCAGTTCCAGGGTGATTATGAGACCACCTTACACAAGATTGCTGAGATAAGGGCCGAAGAGGACGAGCTTGTTATTCGTACTTTGAATAATCCTTTGCTCGATTTGCAAGTTCAGTCCATAGAGGATGATTTGGAGCAGACTATCAAAGATAATCGCCATAACCGTGTTGTCATTATTGCAATATCTGTAATTATTATATTTATAGTTTTCATTGTTGCTCTGGTGCTCTATTACCGCAATAAGCAATATCGCAAAGATATAGATGCATATATTAGTATTATTAGTGATTTTGAACTTACCAGCAGCAATAGCGACTATGATACCTTGCATAGCGAAGCCATTAATTCGCTATACTGCGACAGCATAGATGAGATAAATAAGCTATGCGAGGTCTATTATGCACATAGCGATTCACCTCGCATGGCTATTAAGGTTGTCGAACAAGTCAAGACAATCTTTGAAGGTATGAAGACGGATAGTGTGAGACTTGCCAAGCTCGAAGCTATGGCAAACTTCACTATTGACAACGTTATGGTAAAATTAAGAGAGTTGTGTCCCGACCTTACTGAGCGCGAATACCGTATTGTGCTTTACTCTTTCGTTGGATTCTCAAATCGAGCAATATGTATACTCGAGGAGTGTAATGTTGAAACGTTACCTAAAATTAAATATAGGATTAGAGAGCAAATTAAGCGCGCGCAATCTCCTGAAATAGAGCCTCTTATCAAATATTTGAGCAATAAAAGGTCTCCCGTGAAGAACGACTAAAATCGTATCTTCATCTACCTTTAAAACGCGTGCTCGTAACTGCCTGATAATCAGCGGGGTGAAGATTATTCATTTGGGTCGTTGTTTAACTCATTGATTATCAGTGATATACAATTTGGTGGGGTGAAGATTTTCTGAGGCATTTTTTATGGTATTTCGTTCTTTAGTGGTTAACTTTGTGAAAACTTAAAACTAAAAAAATCATGAAAAGAACGGTACTTTTGCTTTTGGCATCGATTTGCATCTCACCTTTGTTTGCAAATCAAAACATTGTTGCAGACAATGATCCTATTATCAACATTCCTGTTCCTCCTACTCCACCTAATAATGGTAAGCCACGCTCTATTGTTGATAGCGATATTGAGGCAACCTACTATGCGGGTGCGTTGACCCTTGTTTTTAACACCGATCTCGGTGATGCCGATATTATTGTTTGCAACCTAAACACTGGCGATGTCTGGAGTGGTGGCGTAAGCGGCATGGGTATTGAGACAATTCTCCTATCGGGTGACGAGGGCTACTACACCATCAATATCTACACCGACTATGGTGAATACAGTGGCGAGATGTGGCTGTAGCATTATATATAGGTATACTAATTTATAGAACCTCCCTTAAATTTTTACAACTATGAAAAAGTTTTACTTCTTAGCACTTATGGCAATAGTTGCCGTATCGTGCCAGCGAGAGGTTGAGATTATCGATCCAGTGTCAATACCAACTGATGATGTTGTTCAAGAGACGACTTCTGTCAATGTGAGAAGCTACGACGAGGCCTTGGCCATTGCTGAGGAGGCGTTGCAGATGGTGGATGGAGAAGATACTCGCTCAGGACATAAACGTACCATTAAGCGCGATGAGGGGCAGATTGTCATGTCTCCAGTGACGCGCAATGGTGAGGCAGAGCCCATAATGTATGTCTTCAATAACGAGAATAACGAGGGCTTTACTATTGTCGCTGCTCAAAAGAATAAACAGCCTCTAATTGCAGTAACCGAGAGCGGAAATTACACCTATGGCGAGCCAACTGGTGTTGCCCCATTCGATTTGTTAATGGAAGATCTTGCAAGAGATTTGATTATAGATATTCCAAATCCAATATCGCCATACTTAGTTGTAATTGAGAATAAATGGCACAAAGGATATGACTCGACGACTAATATAAAGTGGGGAACTGAGGCAATGTATGGTGCATATTATCCAGATGGAGTGGCATATGACGAAGCTGCTGCTATCGCTCAGGCTTTGATGAGTGTGCATAGTGACATAACTTATGAGATTACAAACCCTAATAGCCCTCTCTATGGTCAGACTATCAACATGGATAAGGCAGAACTAAAAAACCATATAAGATATGATCACTTTGGTCAAGCTATAAATTTGTGCAACGATGATACTCATCAGAAAATTTCGTTATTGTATCTCGAGATTGGTTATCGTCTGTCAAATGGAACTAATATCAGCTTAGCTAATAAGAATAGTTCATTTACAATAGATAAGATTAGAGATACGTACGCAAGTTTTGGCCCACAGCTTACCGGTATTTATTATTTCAATGGCGACACTATTACGCCAAGAGTTTATGAATTCTTCCACACGTATAGAAAAGATATATTTGTGTTCAATGGATATACAACATCTTTGTTAGGACTCCCAGAGGGTGGTTATGCTCATACATGGATTGCTACTGGATTTGATGATTATACATACGACGTAGTCGAATATACTCAAAATAGGATGTTGGATCCAAATCACCCACTGCCATATGAGTACACCGAAACAAGCCGAGAAACAAAGCGAGATTTCATGCTTTGGATGAATTGGGGCTATGATGGTATTAGCAATGGATGGTTCCACAGTGGTTGTTTCGATATGAGTAATCGTGTCAATGAATCAACAGATGGCTTTATAATTACTGAAGAGTACGATTATAACTTTGACGAGATTTCCTACTTTTCAGCTTTGGAATATCCTTTAACAGATTACCCTCTTGTGGGAATGTAAACATTTTCCTGGAGTGTATGACTATTGTTTAACTTAAAATTTTATGGCTATGAAAAAAAGTTTATTTGTGGTGCTAATGCTTGCTATGGCAGGTGTTGTATCGTCTTGTGAGAAAGACCCAGTGAGTGGTATTGATCCAAACGCTGAGATTAGTAACGTGAAGAATGATGAGTCGATAGCCGAGTTCGTGGGTCTATGGATGCGAAAGGCTTACACCGAGGGCATTGGCAAGTCGGAGTATGCATGGAGATTCTATGAGGACAAGACCGGCATTCTAACTGTTGACCAATTTAATCTTGATGAAGAGATTAATGGCTTTACAAGAATTGCATTTACCTATAGAGTAGAGAAGGGCAGACTCTATATGCGTTACCAGGGTGATGTGTCGGATATTGTGTGGGACTACCACTTTATGGAGAGTAGCCTACATGTGAAATCAGACATGGATGAAATGGGCGTAGAGTATGTATTCTTCAAAACTGAGGATGCAAGCGACGAGTTGATGGGCGACTGGTACTATACCACAAAGTCATCTGATGGTAGAAGAGTAGATAGCCATCTCAAGTTCTACACCCCTATGGATGGCTGTACCTACGATGTCGTTTACACAAAGGATGGTACCGGTATCGCTGAGAGACCATACCCTACAGAGTTGAAATATCGCTTCGACGGCGAGAAGGTCTATATGACCCGCATAACATCTGCTGGAAATGTTGTGGAGGAGTATTACTACAAGATGGATGGTAATAATCTCTACATGGGAAAGAGCAAGAGCGATATGAACAAGCACTATACAAAGTGGGAGAAGTAAATCGTTAAGGTTTAATTCCACATCTTAATAGTATGCATTGCGCCCCTTTAGCTATCCCCAGGCTTTTGGGGCGCTTTTGTGCTATGGCGTTGATGATTGGGGAGCAATATTTTGCAGTTTGTAATTTGTTTCGTACCTTTGTGGCGTAATTAAGATATAGAGATATATGGCAGGTTCGAATTTTGTCGATTATGTAAAGATATTTGCCCGCTCAGGACATGGCGGCGCTGGCTCGTGTCACTTCCGCCGCGAGAAGTTCGTGGCATTCGGTGGCCCCGATGGCGGCGATGGCGGTAAGGGTGGTAGCATCATCCTCCAGGGTGATAGCCAGTATTGGACTCTCATCCACCTAAAGTATAAGCGCCACCAGTTTGCTGAGGATGGCGAGAATGGACATGGCGCGCGCTCAACAGGCGCCGACGCCAAGGACATCATCATCCCCGTGCCCCTCGGAACAGTAGCCAAGCAGGTATTCACCGACGAGGAGACTGGCGAGACATATACAGAGGTGGTGGGCGAGGTGACAGAACATGGCGAGCAGCTGGTGCTCCTCAAGGGCGGCCGCGGCGGCCTCGGCAACTGGCACTTCCGCACAGCGACAAACCAGACACCACGCTACGCACAGCCAGGCGAGGAGGGACAGGAGGGTGCCTTCATCCTCGAGCTTAAGGTGCTCGCCGACGTGGGCCTTGTGGGCTTCCCAAATGCCGGTAAGTCGACACTCCTATCTGTGGTATCTGCAGCAAAGCCCAAGATCGCAAACTACGCCTTCACAACACTCGAGCCTAACCTCGGCATCGTATCGGTGCGCGACGACCACTCATTCGTCATGGCCGACATCCCAGGTATCATCGAGGGTGCTCACGAGGGTCGTGGCCTTGGTACTCGCTTCCTACGACATATCGAGCGTAACTCGGTGCTCCTATTCATGGTGCCTGCCGATAGCGACGACATAGCCGCCGACTACGAAATCCTTCTCGGCGAGCTCACACAGTATAACCCCGAGCTCCTCGACAAGCAGCGACTCCTCGCAATAACCAAGTGCGATATGCTCGACGACGAGCTTATAGAGCAGATGAAGGCTCACCTCCCAACAGGAATACAGTCGATATTCATCTCCTCAGTGGCTAATATGAATATTACGCAGTTGAAGGATATGTTGTGGAGTGCCCTCCAACAGTAATTTGTTGTGATAAGGGGTCATCTTTGACCCATCCCCAAAGTAAGACCCCTCGGGCTGTACTTCGTGTACTATCCCGAGGGGATCTTCTTTTGCGATAGGCCAAATCTAACCCCTTCTGACAACAAATTAAATTGCTGTGATAAAAGGCCAAGCCTAAGCCCTTCTGATAATAAATTATTTGTCGCGATAAGGCTGCATCACCGGTGCTCCACAGTCTACAATTTGTCGATCTTCGCCTGCTCCATCCACGGAGTTATCTGCTGGCCGTTATAGTCGAACACCGCGCACATATCGTTGCACACAACAATCGTCTTGCCACTATCCACCGAGTAGCGAACACTATCGTATATCGTTGGAATAATCTCACGTCCCATTCGGTCGATGACACCCATCCTATTATCTTGGGTTGTCACCATGGCACGGTTCTCCATAAAGTCACTCGCCCAGACAAACCTATCCTCGATGACCATCTTGCCAAACTCATCTTCGAAGCCTACACCGCGTGCCGTCCTCACCTGTCGACGCCCCTCGAGGTAGGCATCTATAGGCTTTGTTGGCTCTCGATACCACTCCCCAATAGTCGCCATATCGACCTCGGGCATTGGCGTCGTATGCTCCTCTATAAGCTTGCGCAGTCGCTCCATGCCTCTCTTATCGCCACCGTAGCCTCGCGTACTATAGTATTGGCGTATAGGCAGCCAGCGACCATCTCTATCAATGATTATACTCCTCGCCGAGAGGTTGTTATGGCTGACGTCGCATCTTCGTAGCATGGCATCAAGCCCTGCAAGACCCTCGAGGAGCTCTCTACGGCTCATGCTATTAATAGCACTCTCTAGCAGGTCACCCTCGGGCATCGTCTCAGCAATGAGTGTGCAACGGCTATCGAGGTTAAGGCTCATGTTCGAGGTATTGAGACGAAGCATCTCCTCGGGGTATATATTTATTCGTATAAATCCCTGGCTATATGCCCCCTGAAGTGCCTTATTAGCATTATGCACCATAAGCATCGACTCCCGCTCTATTGGGGCATAGAGCAACATATGCTTGTTACCATCGCTTATACGGCACTCGGCGAAGTATTTCGAGCGCGTTAGCGTCGACATATCAGCCTCTATGTGCTTAAGTGTCGTAAGCATCTTATATGGCATGACCATAGCATTGCGGAACTCAAAAAGCGTACATCTATCCATAGCCTACTCATTTATGCTCTCGGAGCCTATATTAATAATGTTGAGTAGCTCGCATGGCGATATATTATAGGCCACAAGGCGTGGGCGCAGCTCATCATCTGTAACCTTCACCGGCAACTGATGAAGTAGCGACAGGGGCACATCGCTCGACATGGTAAAGAGTGTGTGCATACGCTCCGACGAGTTGCGGCTATCCAGCTCGGCAGGGAAGAGCATGCCTCGGCTACAGATATCATCACCCGAGCCTATATGCACATTTACAAGCAGCGTATTGCCATCGTTTGTCCTCGTGCGCTTTATGTTCTCGGCGATGTTAATGAGGTCTATGCTTGTGCAATCGGTGGCATTACCATCGGTGATATGGAAGATGATAGGTGGAAAACTATCGTGGTGCTCACGTAACATACACCACTCATCAACGAGGTTATACACCTCAATTAGTGCCTCATACATCGGTGTCTTACCCTCGGCGCGAGGCTTTATCCACTCGTGGGTTACGAAGTTGGCATATATGGTCTCACTCTTCGATATTCTCTGCTCGAAGCAGTAGTCGCGTTGCTCGGGGTGTAGCGCGCTGAGCTGGGTTATAGGCGTAAATCTCACATCCCCCTCGTCGAGGAGATTTACAACCAGTTCACCCTGGTAACCTATCAGGGCGATGTCGTAGTAGTGGCGTACTTCGTTGTGACGCGACGAGCGTATTATAAGCTCATCGATCATGATGTTGGTAATCATGGCGACGACATCCGCCTTACTCATC
This sequence comes from Alistipes sp., assembly GCA_045654925.1. Taxonomy (GTDB): domain Bacteria; phylum Bacteroidota; class Bacteroidia; order Bacteroidales; family Rikenellaceae; genus Alistipes. The sequence goes on from JAZOOI010000028.1 coordinate 9,311, forward strand.
TTTATGTTGTTGAACTCAACAATCTCTTGCATCGACATCGAGCAGTCGAGGCAGAAGATTATCGCAGAGCGATTTCTCTTAGTAATAGGTTGGGTATACATTGCTTGGGGAGAGCATTGGGATGTTATGCTTTTATGCTTTTAGGTTTCATAAGATGGCTCCATGTCTGTGTGACGAAGGAGTGTAGTAGACCGTCGCGATAGACGAGACGATGCTTCCAACGGTTTGCCCACCAGCGCCTAAACTTAAATATCACGATGCGTAGCAACCCTCGCTCGGGCTTCGTGAGCGAGAATTCGGGGTGGAGTATATCGCCAAGGATGCGTTGTTCAAGCTCTTTGCGGCGTGTGGTATTGGGCATGAGCGATATGTCGAGGCCACACACCTCGGCACTAATGGCATTTATAGCATCCAACAGCTGCTCCATATGTTGCTCTCGGCATATCGAACGTAGCCTATGCCAGTCGATACTGTCGTGGTATGCCCTTACGAATAGGCCCCAGTCAATGATGTGGCGGAGCATAATCTCCGTTGCGGCGAAGTGCGACGCTGCATGACGTAGCAGGAAGAGAGCGTGGCAATCTACAGCTGGAAGATAGACCATCACACCGTCGATATCTACGCGCTCGTTGCTCCTCTCGGCCTGCTCCTTGAGATAGCGCTCAATAGGGCGGCTCGAGTGGTGAGCGTGGATATTCAGAAAGTCGTAGTGGTTCTCCACCATCACACCATCAATGTAGAATACGGTGTGGTGGTGCTCACCCTCGTCGATAGCTATGTTGTGCTTCGTGCGTAGTATCTCGTCGGCGCGCTTCTGCTCGCCAAAGAGCCATATATCGATGTCGCTACATGGGCGATGCTCGGGTATAGGGTAGCAGAGGCTCAGACCGTAGCCCTTGAGTGGTGATAGGCGAATACCCTCCTCGGAGAGTATATGGCCGAGGCGTGCGAGGGCTGCGCGCTGTCGTGCATAGCGTCTCTCTATGCGCTCGACGCTTAGTGCCCACTTAAGGCGTAGCTCGCGCGTGAGGGCTATGGCGATATCTATATCTTTGCTCTTGTGAAGCTTCATAAGAGCATCCCACGCAATTGCCACTACGCCCTGTGCTGTGGCGAGCTTATAGACACCCTCCCAGTCGATAGGTGCTGCGTTTAGTGCACTCTTGTCGACCTTATGCTCCTCGTTTAGAGCTACGCGTATGAGTAGTAGTACTATTTGAGCCGTGCGCTCCGCTATAGGATCTATCTTCATCGTAGGGTTATTTCAACCAGGTTATCTATACATTGTTTTCGGGTATAGTGCTCGAGGTAGTAGCTGCGGGCATTTGCTCCCCACCTCTTTAGTGGTGCGGGGTTGTTGGCCAGTTGTAGTATTAGCTCTGCGCACCCCTCGATATCTCCCGCCTCGACACATCTGCCACACTCTATCTCGGCAACGAGCCTCTCTACGCCCTTGCCAATCATGCCCACCACAGGCTTGCCCGCAGCGATGTAGGATTGCAGACGCGCAGGTATGGTGGCGTTAAGGTGGTTATATGTCGTTGGCTTGAGGCTTATGAACATTACATCAGCCTGCTTGTAGAGGCTTGCCATATGGTCGAAGGGGAAACGCCCCAATACCGAGCAACAGTCGCCAAGACCCTCCCTCTGAATGGTGTCGCGTAGCCACGCCTCACGGTTGCCACCGCCAACAAATATCCACTTGATATCTCTATTCACTGCCGTCAGCTTTATGACCTCGACAACGCCCTCAAGACCTGTAGCGTCGGAGAGGTTACCCGCCATCATTATGCGGAAGCCAGCAGCAAGCTTCGGCACGTCGCGATCATCCATTGAGAGAATATCCTCGCACCAGTTGGGGTAGTCGACGATCTTGTCGTTGTAGTCATGGTCACGGTTTACCATCTGGCGGAAGTCGGGCGAGCTTATTAGTATGCGCTTCGAGCGACGATATACCCTGTTGGTGAACCAGTTGAGAGGTGCTCCTATAATTTTGCGCGGCTTATGCATAAAGGCCATAACCGAGTCGGGCCATATGTCCAGCACCCACGTGTAGATGGGCGTGCGGCGTAGTCGGCCGAGGAGCAGTGCTGGCCATGCCTGCGTTATGGGCGACGTCTGATGCACGATGATGGCATCGTAGCGGCGCTTGAACACAAAGTAGAAGAGCACCCAGAACGTAGAGCATAGGGCAAACGATAGGTAGTTGAGCGATAGGCGTAGTGCCCCTGGTCTGCTACCGCGTGGTAGCTGATAGACACGATATACCTTCGCCCCATTATAGTTGTCGACACGACGACTGAAGATGCCGTAACCCTTGTAGAACTTGCCCTCAGGGTAGTTGGGAATGCCGGCAAGGACATCTACCTCGTAACCTCTTGATGCGAGGTCGGAGGCGATGTCGTTACTCTTGAAAAATTCGGGATAGAAGTTTTGCGCAACAAGAAGAACTCGCTTTGACATATCTACTTCCTCCAAACCATCTTATTTACTACTCCTGTATATGACTGAATAAGTTTTACCACCTTAGACGATACATTCTCATCGACATAGTTGGGCACGGGGATGCCGTTGTCGCCACACTTAACCATCTCGACTGCCGTATCTACTGCTTGTAGCAACGACGCTGTATCGATACCCGCAAGGATGAAACACCCCTTGTCCAGTGCCTCTGGGCGCTCGGTGGAGGTGCGTATGCAGACTGCGGGGAAGGGCTTGCCTATGGATGTGAAGAAGGAGCTCTCCTCGGGGAGCGTGCCGCTGTCGCTAACAACCGCAAAGGCATTCATCTGCAAGCAGTTGTAGTCATGGAAGCCAAGAGGTTCATGCTGAATAACACTCTTGTCGAGTTCGAAACCACTAGCTGCCAGACGGTTGCGTGAGCGTGGGTGGCATGAGTAGAGTATCGGCATGTCGTACTTCTCGGCCATGTGGTTGATGGCTGTGAATAGCGACGTGAAGTTCTTCTCGGTGTCGATATTCTCCTCGCGATGTGCCGAGAGAAGGATATATCGCCCCTTCTCCAACCCCAGGCGCGTGTGGATGTTAGACGCCTCAATCTTCGCAAGATTGTTGTGTAGCACCTCGGCCATTGGTGAGCCTGTGACATAGGTGCGCTCCTTAGCTACGCCCGAGGCGTTGAGGTAGCGACGTGCATGCTCCGAGTAGCATAGGTTGACATCTGAGATGATGTCCACTATGCGGCGATTTGTCTCCTCGGGAAGACACTCGTCGAAGCAGCGGTTGCCCGCCTCCATATGGAAGATTGGTATGTGTAGACGCTTGGCGCCGATGACCGAGAGACATGAGTTGGTATCGCCCAGCACAAGCACAGCGTCGGGCTGTGTGGCAACCATCAGCTTGTATGAGGCGTTGATGATGTTACCCATTGTTGCGCCGAGGTCGTCGCCGACAGCGTTAAGATATACGTCGGGATCCTCGAGCTTAAGGTCGCGGAAGAAGATGCCGTTGAGGTTATAGTCGTAGTTCTGACCTGTATGTGCAAGCAACGTATCGAAATATTTGCGACACTTGTTTATCACCGCTGCAAGGCGGATAATCTCGGGGCGTGTGCCAACGATGATGAGCAGCTTAAGACGACCGTCGCCCTTAAACTTAACGCCCGTAAAATCTAAATTCATCTCCATGATATTCACTATTTTACCACTTTTTCATAGAATGTGTCGGGATGTGAAGCATCGAACGACTCGTTTGCCCACATCACCGTTATAAGGTCATCACTCTCGGAGAGGTTGATGATGTTATGCGTGTAGCCAGGAAGCATATGTATGGTCTCTATCTTCTCGCCCGAAGCCTCGAACTCTATTAGCTCGTCGCTATCGATGCGGCGCATCTGTATCAGTGCGCGTCCGCTCACCACGATGAAGAACTCCCACTTCGTATTGTGCCAGTGCTCCCCCTTGGTGATGCCTGGCTTCGAGATGTTGACGCTCACCTGACCGCAGTTTGCCGTGCGTAGTAGCTCTGTGAAGCTACCCCTGTTGTCGATGTTCATCTTCAGCGGGAAGGCTATCTTCTCCTTGGGTAGATAGCTGAGGTAGGTCGAGTATAGCTTCTTGGCAAAGGTGCCAGCACCAATCTCGGGGAGTTGTAGCGTTGTGGGCTGTGCGTGGAACTGCTCCAGGAGGTCTACAATCTCACCGAGTGTCACCTTGTGCGTTGTGGGTACCGCGCAGTAGCGTCCACTCTCGCACATTATGGTGTCGATGCCCTCAAACTCGCAGTGCTTCTCCTCGCCCTTGAGTGCTGCAACCATCTCATCCACAAGGTCGTCGATATACAACAGCTCAAGCATTGTCGAGCGGTCGTTGACCGTGATAGGTAGGTCGTGGGCTATGTTATGGCAGAAGGTGGCAACCGCTGAGTTGTAGTTCGGACGACACCACTTACCAAAGAGGTTGGGGAAGCGATATACCAAGACCTTAGCCCCTGTCGCCTTGCCATAGTCGAAGAATAGCTCCTCGCCCGCGCGCTTACTCTTGCCATAGTCACCCTCGGCATAGCGTCCTACGAGAGTCGCCTGGATTGATGATGCGAGCATCACAGGACAGCTATTATGGTGCTTGCTGAGGGTGTCGAGGAGTGTCGAGGCGAAGCCGTAGTTGCCCGCCATGAACTCGTCGTTCGACTGTGGGCGGTTTACGCCCGCGAGGTTAAACACAAAGTCGGCGCGACGGCAATATTCGTCAAGAAGCGTGGCGTCGCTATCTATGTCATACTCATAGATCTCGCCAATGGCAATCTCGCCATAGCTTCTATTCTTACCCTCGGCAATGGTGCGTAGCTGTGCGCATAGGTTCTTGCCCACAAAGCCCTTAGCACCCGTCACCAAAATGTTTAGTGCCTTCATAATCAACTATTCGCTACGTATCTCTGTTACCTTTGTGCGTGGCTCCATGCCGAGGTCCTCGCGTACGAAGCGGAGCTTTAGAAGTAGTTCCTTCATGCCCTCCACATCGAGACGGCGTGTGTTATGCGAGTGGTAGTCCTCGATGCGCGATACCTCCTCGTTACCCTCTGTGAAGAACTTATCGTAGTTGAGGTCGCGTGTGTCGCATGGAATGCGATAGTAGTCGCCCATGTCTATCGCCTTGGCCATCTCCTCGCGTGTCACAAGGGTCTCGTATAGCTTCTCGCCATGGCGTGTGCCGATGACGCGCACCTCGGTGGTGCCATACTTCTCATCCACCTTCGAGTAGAGTTGCTTGAGAGCCTCAGCAAGGGTGGTGAGCGTTGCTGCAGGGGCCTTCTGTACAAAGAGATCGCCATTCTTACCATGTGTAAAGGCGTAGATTACAAGGTCCACAGCATCGTCCAACGTCATCATGAAGCGTGTCATGTTGGGATCGGTGATGGTGATAGGCTTGCCCGATATCATCTGCTCCACCCAGAGTGGAATTACCGAGCCACGCGACGCCATAACATTGCCATAGCGGGTGCAGCATATCGTTGTTGTGGCACTCTCGCCAAGCTCACGTCCCTTAGCTATGGCCACCTTCTCCATGAGCGCCTTAGAGATGCCCATGGCGTTGATGGGGTATGCCGCCTTGTCGGTAGATAGCACCACCACATTCTTTACGCCATGCTCGATGGCCGAGAGAAGCACGTTGTTGGTGCCTATGACATTGGTCATCGTCGCCTCCATGGGGAAGAACTCGCACGAGGGCACCTGCTTGAGTGCCGCAGCGGCAAAGACATAGTCTACGCCACGCATAGCCACATCTACCGAGGCCTTGTCGCGCACGTTGCCTATGTAGAACTTAACCTTGGGGTTTTGTAGTCGATGGCGCATATCGTCCTGCTTCTTCTCATCGCGCGAGAAGATGCGTATCTCCTTGATGTCGGAGTCAAGGAAGCGTCTTAGTACGGCGTTGCCAAATGAGCCTGTACCGCCTGTGATGAGTAGGACTTTGTCTTTGAAGATTGACATGGTTGTTATCTGTTTTTAGTTAATAATTCGTTGTATAGCTCGACATAGCGCTCGAAGCAATGCTCCTTGTCGAAGTGCTTAGCGGCACGTTGGCGACACTCCTCGAAGTAGTGCTCCTTGCCGTTGGCACATATCTCCTTAATGGCCTTGGCCAATGCCTCAATGTTGCCCTGATCTACGACTATGCCTGTTGTGGGCATCACCGCCTCGGGGCTACCTCCTGTGCGATAGGTCACCACAGGTGTGCCACATGCCATCGCTTCGAGGTTCGTGGTGGGGTAGTTGTCGGAGTATGTAGGGTTGGCAAATACCGAGGCACGAGTGTAGTACTCGGCAAGCTCCCTAGCGTTTTGTGTGCGTCGTATGCCTGTTATTCCCGCAGGTAGTGCGGCTATCTGCTCCTCGCTGAGACCTATTAACACAATGTCGTAGAGGGCGCTGTCGAGCATCTCTCGTAGTTTGTAGAAGTCGCCCAACCCCTTGCGCTCGCCCCACTGCGCCGCCACGCCAAGTACAAGGTGCTTATCGCTCTTAGTCTCGCTGGGCGTAGGGGTAAATGTGTTGAGGTCTATGCCGTTGTGTATAACCTTCATGCGGCACCCCTTGAGCATCGACTTTGTGACTAACTCACCGAGCCACTCCGATACGGGGACAAGCACCATATTCTGTTTTGCGGTGAATAGTCGCTCCTTGAGTTTGTAGTTCTCGGCTGCGCAGTCGCGTTTAGTCTTGGGATATAGCTTCAGCGCAGGACACCTCTTGCAACCACTCTGCCATAGTGTGCAATCCACAGCATCGAAGTAGGCGCACCTACCAGTGAAGGGCCAGCAGTCGTGCATGGTCCACACCACAGGTGTCTCTACCCCGTTTAGATAGTCGAAGAGCAGCGGGTAGTTGAGGTATAGACCATGTATGTTGTGTAGATGTATGATGTCGGGTTTTAGGGCCTCTATCTGCTTTATTAGCTTGCGTGTAGCCACCCTTGATGCTCTACCGTCGCCCTTGCCATACTTCGATACCTGACGATGCCACCTCACGCTCCACTTCGAGCCTATCTTTATAAGCTGTGACTGCGAGGGGTTGAGGTAATAGCCATAGGCGATAGTGCTCTCCCAGCCATGCTTCATGGCGTGGAGGCCTATCTGCTCGGCAATCTTACCTGTCGAGCCCCAATTCGCGGTTGTGTTTATCTGCAGTAGTTTGGGCATTTGTCTCTATATCATTTATGGCACCCTCAATGGATGCTGACGTTTGTATGGTTATGTTTACGCCTATAATGGCTAGTGAAGTTACAACTTTTTGGCTAATAAATCATCATAAAGTGCGATGTATTTTTCAAAACACCTCTTTTTGTCAAAATTCTCCACTGCTCGTCTACGACAGGCCTGTGTGAAGTGCCCCTTCCCTTTGGCGCAAATAGTCTCTATGGCTTGCGCTATGCCCTTGATATCGCCCTGCTCGACAACAATACCTGTGTCGGGGGTTATTGCCTCAGGACAGCCTCCCGTACGATAGGTTATCACCGGCGTGCCACACGCCATCGCCTCGAGGTTGGTAGTGGGAAAGGAGTCGGCATAGGTGGAATTGACAAATATGTCGGCGTTGCTATATATCTTGGCTAACTCCTCCATCGAGTTTGTTCGTTCTACGCCCACAATACCCTTTGGGAGGTGCTCAATCTGTTGCTTGGTTAGTCCGACGAGCGTTATTGTGTATCTGTCAGTATTGAGCAACTCACGAAGTTTGTAGAAGTCACCCAAACCCTTGGTGTTGTCCCAAACGCTGCTTACACCCAATATGTTAGTGCGATTATCCTCTCCTCTATCCTGAGGCTTGAATATCTCTATATTAATGCCATTGTGTATCACAAACCGTGATTTATCCTTGAGGAAGGAGTCTTCAACAAAGGTTGATAGCCAGTTAGATACGGGTATTAATGTCGCATTGCTCCTGCTGAATAGTTGGCGTTTAAGCTCAAAGTTGGCCTTGGCGTTGCTGCAGTATGTCTTCGGATAGTTACCCTTAAGTTCACACCTCTCGCATTGCGTCTTCCATTTGTAGCAATCTGCATTTATAAAGTGTGCGCAGTGCCCGGTGAAGGCCCAGCAGTCGTGTAGGGTCCACACCACAGGAATATCTACGCTATTGAGGTACTTGAAAAGTATGGGGTAGTTTATGTAGTAGCCGTGGATGTTGTGCAGATGTATTACATCGGGCTTAAGCTCTTCAATTTTGCGAATAAGCTTTTTTGTTGCACACTTTGACCCTCGTCCGTGTCTATCGAAGAGGCGTGTCTGTATGAGGTGCCACGCCTGGCTTAGGCGACTACCAATGCGTATAAGGGTGGAGCTGCTATTATTAGCAGCCCTACCGTAGGCTATATAGCTCTCCCAGCCGTGGGCGATGGCGCGCTCACCTATCTGCTCGGCAATCTTACCTGTCGAGCCCCAGTTAGCTGTTGAGTTTATTTGAAGTAGTCGTGGCATAAGATGGTTCCTCTTTTTTGAAGAATAGATACCTGAAAATTACATATATGATGTAAATAAATATTAGCTGCTGTGTAGCTGTTTGTGGGCTTCTTACCGCAAAAAATATGTAGGGGTATAGCGCTGCTGCAAATACATAATTAAATGCAGGTGTCTGATTATTGAGAATCCTATTTATGTAGTTGTCGCATCGTTTTATGATTATACCCCATAGTATGGCGAAGAGTAGGGCTATCCATCCAAAGTCGGCTCGAAGAAATCCCAAAAATCCTAAAGATGTACTATGCTCTTCTACTACAACCTCATATTTTCTAATCAACCAGTGATCAATGGGGGTTGGTTTCTCCTCCCATAGCGAGCGTGGTACCCAGAAGTAGAGCATATAGGCGCTCTCTTTACCATGCTCCAAATCGTGATGTTTGTAGTAGTTATCTGCCATGCCCATCATCCCTATAATACCTTCGGGTGAGAGCTCTTTGGCTGTATTATATAGTATATCTGACTCTCTTTCGCTCGTATATGAGTATTCGCCGTATGTCGCCTCATTATCAGCGTAGTTTCTATTCTCTTTAAGATAGGAAGAACCCCATCCTAAAACTATGCCAAAGAGGAGTATGAACGCTACAGATTTGGCATCTATCTCCTTAATCTTAATAAACCCTAAAATGATGAAGAAGGGGAATATTTGGAAAAGGAGCTGAAAGCGTGTGGCAATGATAAATTGGTAAATAAATATTGGCAGTGCCAATAATATGGCAAAAATCACCCACCCTTTGACAATGTGCTTGAAGTAGTATGCAATCACTGCAGGAAGTAGCATGCCTAACGCAGGGATGATAGTAGACATTAGGCTACCACTACCCAATGTATTGCTCAATACTCGACCAAAGGCAAGTGTCTCCAATACCTTGTCATAGTTGTAGTATAAGTAGAGAATTATACATAGAATGATAACAAAGAGGAGACTCCATTTATGCTCAGTGGTGGTTTGAGGATGATGCGTATCCCTGCTTGAAGAGCCGTTATGTGCAAAATAACCTATTAATACTAAGCTGTTAGCGAGTGTGTAGAAGAATATGGGGAGCGTGTATGTCTGGTCCTCAAAGGCACACAATAACATATCGGACCATATGATAAATATGAAGGCGACCTCCCATGTGTGAAGCAGCGTAAATCGCCTGGTATTCAAAATGTCTTTGATTACTATGCAGATATATACGATGAGCTCAGCTTTAAGTATAGGGAAGGTGTATTCCGGGAAGAACGGAATAGCTATTGCCAACACTATTGATATCAGTATGAGTAGAGTGATAAACATGTGGGTCTTCTATAAATTATCGCTTATGAAGCTTGTAGTAGTGGGTATATAGTATATCCATGCCTCCATTTAGTATTGCCTTAAATACTCTTGGTGAGGCATGCTGCACAAGGTAGCGGGGTAGTAGATTCTCTTTAACACGCTTTGCATATGGCTTAGGGTCTGACGTGTACATAGCCTCGTACCCATATCTCTCTGCACTCTCTACAACTTTATCGGAGTAGTAGCCCTGAGGGAAGCATATCTCGACAATATGTAGCCCTGTTAGCTCCTCTAACTTCTGCTTGGCGTCGCTAAGTTCACGCTTTAGCTCCTCGTCGCCAAAGAGCGTTAGGTTACTATGTCTCCATCCGTGAGCCTGAAATCTAAAGCCTACCTTTGCAAGCGTCTTAATCTCGTCAATGGTTAGGTAACCCTCCTTGCCAATAAGATCAAAGGCGATAAATACCGTTGGCATAATATTGTTGTCAATAAAGTATTGGCGATTGTCCCAAATGCCTCGAAAACCATCGTCGAAGCATATCATGACTTGTTTTTGCTCCTTGGTGATTTGTTGAACAATCTCAAAGTTCAGTTCCCTAATCTTTGCTATATGTTGTTGAAACAGAGATAGGGGTGTGCCCATATCTGTATACTCGGTCGAGGAGTGTACATCGTGGTAGAAGATAATCTTGCTTGACTTATTGCGGCGTATTATCGACCAGAGGTATATTATTATGTTTTTAATCCATGTCATATTCAATAGCCATGCTAAAAAGTGTCGAGATCCATAGCGCATAGTGCCCACTTATGCGGGTCGCTGCAGATGGGGGCGAGTTTTGTGTCAATGCATTTATAACCGAGGTTTAGATATTTATGTCGGGGATTGCTAATGAACCCGGCCGATTTATATCTCTCTAATAGAGGGTGACCGAGGGTGTTGTATGTTTGCACCACATCTATCTTATACGCTCGAATAAAATGTTTCAAAATTTGGCTAAAGCTCTTGTCGCTGTATTCGCATAGAAAAATCTCTCCTATAATAGCGATGCGCAGTGAAGTGCCCTCTATATGTCCCAACTTGAAGATGACAGAGCCTAAACTATCATTAAAAACCTGTATCCCAGATTCAGAGCCCAACCTCCAGTTCAATGTGTCAAGATCATAGCGTATATAGAGGTGCTCTTCTATTGCAGCATCTCTATTGGCCAATAGCTGTGCGGGAATAGGTTCGCAATGCTCCAACTCTCTGTCCCACACCCTTTTATTTGACAGACGTTTAATATTAAATCGAACCTTAAATAGAGTTCTAATAGGGTGTACAACCTTGAATAACGACATATATGAGTCGATATAGTTCCAGCCGAGCCTGCTATGGCACGATTTAGACCCTTGTTCGCTAACATTAAAGATTATATCTCCCCTCTTGGAGAAGGCCTCCAAGGATATCTCGTTTAGTCGTTGGAAAATACCACGTCTGCGGAATTCCGGGGAAACACACGAATCGGTATATTGTATGCACCTTAATGGGGTATTACCGTGGTACATATTCATCATCACCGAGCTTTTGCTACCCACTATGTTGCCGTTGAACTCGGCGCAAACATTAATGCCATTAGGTGTGTTTAGTACGAATAGAATCTTTTTTCTCTTATCGTAGTCGACATTCGCCCATATGGCGTTGTATAGAGTTGCCAACTTATCCACATCCTCATGGCGGATGGCCCTGTAGATTATCTGATTGTTTCTCTCCATGATCATCCTCTATTTATTCCATATTCCGGTAGCTGTACCCGATATGATTTTGTTGGTTTGTATATATCCAAATACTAAGTTGGGTATCGTGTTGATAACTATTGTGGCCCCCACAAGACCTATTGCACCAAACTCCTTGACAAATAGTATGGCAACAGGTATGAATAGAACAATCTTGCAGCAGGAGATAATGACATTTAGATTCATCTTGCCAACGCTCGCTAAGAATAGACTATACTGCTGTGAGTAAAGTGCTAAAATATTGTAAATAACAAAGGTTATTGCTAAGGCGTTGGGAACTACAATCTTATCTCCAACCCATATGTTAAATGCAAATCCCGATAGCGCAAATAGTAGTAACTCGATGGCAATCGCCATTGATGCAATGATGAAGAGTTTGTGCATACAACGCTTTATCCATGCCATATCGCCACGCACGTAGGCGTCGGTTATTGGCGTGTTACAAGCTACAACAATTGCCGTAAAGAAGATGACAACAATGTTGTAATAGGTGTTGGCAGTGCTATAAATAGACACCTCAGTGGGGCATATGGTATGAGACAGCAAGAAATTTGCTGTGGAAAAGACCACAAGAACGCTAAATTGATTAGCAAAAAACTTGAGTCCCAAGGAGTAGATATCCTTGACATAGCTCATCTTTGCGAAGGATAATAAGGGGCGTATATCCCTATATTGTTTGGTGAAGTACCATATGTTTGCAGCAAGGAGCACGACAAGGTATGGTACGGTCATGGCTAAACTCGCCAAGATTAGTGAGTCATGGCTGAAGAGCCCGAGGATGATAATAATGACTAATGATATGGCATTGCTTATCGGCTTAAATACCTCGGAGATTGCTGTACGTTGGTAGGACTTTAGTACTATTGTTATCAGCTCTAAAATAAACTGGCAGGCGAAGACTGCGAGTATTAAGACTACACAATAGGTCAACTCCTCGTTTAATCCCGAAGGGGCATTGAGCAGAGAACTCCAATCAACCGCAAAAACAATAGGTGCCAATAGTAGCAGTGTAGCACCCATGATGATGGTAATTGAGGTGTAGGCGGTGCTAACTAAGTGCCTACTTCGGGTGAGGTCGTTTTGGGCTATGGCCTCTGTTAGCTTAAATTTTAGGCCTGTGCCAAGTCCGAGGTCGAAATGGTGTGACCATAGTACAATAGAGACAATTGTTAGCCATATGCCATACTTCTCTACGCTCAGATATGATAGCAGAATAGAGACTTTGGCAATCTCTACGAGCATAGTGCTCAACTTAACTGCAATAGAGCCAATGGCATTACGGTTAAGCCTCTTAGTGCGTATTGTCGATATGTCTGTATGGTTAGTATTGTCCATCTATCTCTTAATCACGTCTAAATAGATCTCTTGTGTATACCCTCTCTTCAACATCCTGAAGGTCGCTGTGGTGGCGGTTGGCGAGTATAACGTCGCTCTCGCGTTTGAAACGCGCAAGGTCGTTTACAACCTCCGAGCCGAAGAACATGGTGCCGTCGGCGAGCGTGGGCTCATAGATTATCACCTTCGCACCCTTAGCCTTGATACGCTTCATGACACCCTGTATCGACGACTGGCGGAAGTTATCCGACCCCGACTTCATCGTTAGGCGGTAGACGCCCACGGTCACCTCGCGCTCCTTTGAGGCATCCCATATGCTCGAGCCTGTGTAGTAGCCCGCCTTGCGTAGCACCTGGTCGGCGATGTAGTCTTTGCGTGTGCGGTTACTCTCAACGATGGCCGTCATCATATTCTGTGGCACCGCCTCGTAGTTGGCCAGCAGCTGCTTCGTATCCTTGGGTAGGCAGTAGCCACCATAGCCAAACGATGGGTTGTTATAGTGGGTGCCTATGCGTGGGTCGAGGCCCACACCCTCGATAATGGCACGCGAGTCAAGGCCCTTCATCTCGGCATAGGTGTCAAGTTCGTTGAAGTAGCTTATGCGAAGTGCTAAGTAGGTGTTGGCAAAGAGCTTCACGGCCTCCGCCTCGGTGATACCCATCATGAGCACAGGTATATCCTTCTTTAGTGCTCCCTGCTGCAGTAGCTCGGCAAAGAGCGTGGCATATCGCTCCAGCTTCGCCATGTCGGCAAGACGCTCTATTGCCTCATCCTCGGCATGGGGTATGCCCACGATGATGCGTGAAGGATATAGGTTATCCTCTAAGGCGCGGCTCTCACGCAAAAATTCGGGTGAGAAGAGTATGTTGAGGCGCTCTACGCCACGTGCTGCATACTTGGCATAGAGGCTGTGGCAGTAGCCCACGGGGATTGTCGACTTGATGACTATCACCGCCGTAGGGTTCACATCAAGCACCGTATCGATGACATCCTCGATGAGGTGTGTGTCGAAGTAGTTTTTATGAGGATCGTAGTTCGTGGGTGTGGCGACAATCACCATGTCGGCATCGCTAAATGCCTCGCGCGCATCGAGCGTGGCGCGCAGGCTCAGGGGCTTCTCCGCGAGGTAGCGCTCTATGTACTCATCCTGTATGGGCGATAACTTGCGGTTGATGAGCTCCACCTTCTGGGCAACAACATCAACAGCAACAACATCGTTATGTTGTGCTAATAGTGTGGCAATGCTCAAGCCCACATATCCTGTTCCAGCAACTGCGATCTTCATGCAATTATTTTGAGTTTGTAGTCAATTCTTTATCCTATCACCTGCCCGCTAAAAACGCTTGCCAAAGAGTATGGCGCAGAAGGTGTTGAATAGTATCTTTATGTCAAACCACCACGACCTATGCTCCAGGTAGTAGAGGTCGTACTCCAAGCGACGCAGCATCTTCTCCATGGTGTCGGTATAGCCGTTGTGGAGCGTTGCGTAGCTCGTCACACCAGGGCGTATCTGGTAGAGGTAGCTGTATCGCTTATCGTAGTCCATAATCTTGTCGATGTAGTATTGACGCTCGGGGCGAGGACCAACCAAGCTCATGTCGCCCTTGAGAACGTTCCATAGCTGAGGCAGCTCGTCGAGGTGGTGAGCACGTAAGAAGCGACCTATCTTCGTTAGGCGTGGGTCGCACTCTCCGCAACTATGGCTCAACTGTGCGCCCATCTTCTCGGCGTCGATACACATGGAGCGAAACTTATAGATGTAGAAGGGGCGGCCATGGCGGCCTATACGCTCCTGCTTGAATATTGCAGGTCCGCCATCTTCGCGTCTTACGAGGATGTATATTATGAGCATTAGTGGCGAGCATAGTATAAGGCCGATGCCCGACAGCAGTCCGTCGAAGATGCGCTTGTTGAACTTGGCAAACGATGACATGCCGTCGTGTATATAACCATCCTTGGAGAGCTTGTCGCTCACAGGCGTGTCTACCCACATATGCTCCTTCTTTGAGCGCTCTTCCTTGAGACGCTCTATCCAGCGAGTATAGGCCGTGTCGTCAAACTCGATGGTGCTCTCGAAACATATATAATCCTCGGTCTGTGTATGTACGCAGTTGTTATTACATAGCTCCATGATAGTTATGTTGCCTATCATCGAGCAGGCCGTGTCCATCTCATGTGAGTAGCTTCGCAGATTATCGCGCCCTGCCGACTTTACCATCAGGCGCAGGGCGTATGCCGAGCGGCCGTAGGCTATCCATGTGCCTACCTCAGGCCTGTAGTAGCAGTGCGCGAGCCGTCCGTTATTTTTTTGTTCGTTGTTCAGAATTGTTGAGGCATTCATATTCCAATTGTGTATACATTGAATATACTATCTGGGTATCTTGGGTTCTTCTGTTATCTCTGCTCTAAGGGTTGCATAGGCACCCCTTATTTGGGAGCATACGTCAGCAAAGTTAAGAAAAACTCTCAATACGACAAAACAATTACATTGTTTTAGCCCTATTATCCCCCTTTTTGCATTGATATCACGTCGCGCAGCGCCTATTAATAGCAATTATCAATGATAATTGACCCATTAATTATGCTATTGCGAAGCTGACAAGGCTATGAGGGTAGGGGCAGTGTTGCTTCGAACACCACGATTAGAGCTATGCTAATACTATGCCATAAGTGGAATTGTGGAGTATAAATATGCAAAAACCGCCCTAACTTAGGACGGTTGATATTGTTCGTTAATATGCTAAAATTTGCCTATGTATCGCTATATAATTCGGTGCGATCTGCTCTCCTTCAGAAGGCGCATATTGTGTAAATCTGCACCCTCGATTATTACCAAACCGGGGCGTTTGCCAACCTCAATTGAGCCCAACACATCATCAATTCCAAGGGCCTTAGCGCCACCTATTGTAGCCCAGCTAAGTAGCTCTTCGAGAGGCGTATCATCAATAAGTCGTAGGTTGTCGATAAGCGATAGCGTACGTGTTGAGGCAAGCGAGTCGCTGCCTATTGCTATCTGCGCTCCCATCTCTCGGAACATTGCCACGGGTGGTTTAATGTCTGAGATATACCGGTTTGATTCGGGGCATAGCACCCATGTCGCATTGCCCTTGAAGTGGTTGTTAAGCAGCGTGACATCCGTTGGCGTAGCCTTGCAGCCATGAACCATGAGTAGTCTGCGTGAGCCATCTACGCTCCTTGCAACGCGCTCTGCGGGTGAACCATAGTGGAGGAAGTCGCACTCCCAGCCCATTGCCTCATACCACTCGGCGAGTGAGCCACGATGATTATAAAGGTCACTCTCGTCGTTAGACTCAAGAAGGTGTAGCGAGATAGTGTCGTTGTTTGCCTCACAAGCTGTCTTAAACACCTTATCCTGTAGTGAGTATGTCGAGTGTGGCGTGATGCTGCTATGAGGGTGTTGTTGGCTCATTGCCAGGTGGTTATCTATGCTGCTACAGCCAAGACCAAAGAGCTCAAATAGGGTGGTATAATGTATTTTAGAGGCCTCCTTAACAGCCATTACAAGTTCGTCGTTGGCTATGTCCATTACGGCCTCGACGCCCTCCTCCCACATCAACGCATCGGCACTCTTAGCGGCACGTATGCGCTCTTCGGCAGTGTAGTTGCCTCTCACCCTGCCTATGGCGCGGGCGAAGCCAGCAAAGCCCGTATGCTCCTCTATGGCGCCACGAAGGTATGATAGCTCGAGGTGGCAGTGGGCATTCACCATGCCTGGAATGAGAATGCCTGGGAAGAACTCCACACTTGCGCAGCGGTCTATGTTATCGACTCTCTCGATTGACACTATGCGTCGTGAGGCATCTACCTCGACGATGATGTTACGCTCGAGCTTTCCAGCCACAAGCGCATAGTGGGCTGCTATCTTACGAGTTATCATCGTCGCGCAATATTGGGTGACGCTCCAACCAGTTGAATGTTAGGTTGCGAAGAGTATCTACGCCTACCATGTGCATTGGCTTATACGATACGGTGTCCAGCACTAAGCGCTGAGCCGCACTATGGTTGAATAGCCTTAGGTCGAAGTGTTGCAAGTAGAGACTATCGACAGCGGTGTCGAGGGGAAGAACACGCACCATCTTAAGGTCGGTAACCTTCACATCGGGTCTCTTGGGCTCCTCGTTTGAAGGGTGGTAGAAGATGTTTACGTAAATCTCGCTCATGGTAGTGTCTACGTTAAATGTTCGCATAAACTGACCATCCTTATAGCGATTGAGCATCTGTGTATAGCGTTTAAGCTCTATGGTGTCGTTCTTGAGCATATACACCTCCACGCGTGAGTTACGGTTCTGGTCGAGGGTGTCGATATAGTAGTTGAACGATAGCTTATAGTCGCCGGGGATGATATCCTTGATAGATATCTGTAGCTTCGCCGTATCCTTTAGTCGCTTGACGTGTATCAACGAGTCGTGGTATATGGTGCGTGTATACTCACGCTTGGCGATGTTGTCTATGGTATCGAGAATTGCCAGACGATGTCTCTCAATTGCCGCCTCCTCATCGAGTAGCTCGCTGGCCTTGGTAAGTAGGTCGCTCACGCGGGCACTCTTACGCTGCGATAGCGACTGGAGTGTCGTGCGTAGGTCCTCCACCGTATAGCCATACTTCTCGAGTATCGGCTCGTAGATGATTAGTGAGTCGTTGGGTTGTATACCCTCCTGTGCGAGGTAGGCATTTGCAACAAAGGCATCGCGGAAGATGTTCACTAGGTCATCCTCCGGTATCTCTTTCTCCTCCTTGCACGCTACGACTATAGAGCACATTAGTAGTGCTATAAAGGTGCGTCTTAATATGTAGAGTACTCTATTCATCTTACTTTTTATATCTTCGAAGTGTCGTCCTCACTGTTAGCTGCGATATTAGATAGCCGATGCTAATCATGATGAGTGCTACCAATATTATATCATATATATTAATGTCGACAGGGTAGTTTTCCACAACCATGTTACCCTCGAGCTTTATCAGACCGAAATGCTCCTGTAGTAGGGCGAAGCCCACGCCGAGGATTGTGCCTATGAGCGTGCCACAGATGGTGAGGAGTAGACCCTCGCCAACAAATATACGGCGTATGAGAGTGTCGTTGCCACCCATGGCCTTGATGATGGTTATATCGCGACGTTTCTCTGTTAGGAGCATCACCACAGAGCCAACAATCGAGAAGGCGGCGATGAGGGCTATGAAGCATCCGATGAGAAGGATGATGAACTTCTCAAGCTCCATGATGTCGTTGAGCGAGGCGTTCTTCTCCTCGCGCGTCAGCACCTCGAAGCCTTCGCCCACAATACCCTCTATCTCGTGGCGTACATGTTCGATGTCGGCACCCTCCGTAAGATCGATGGCAATGTGCGTAATCTTGCCATCGTGGTTTAGCAACTCCTGAGCCTTGGCGATGTCGACGAGCACAAGCTTAGCGTCGAGGTCGGCATTTGCCATGCTGACACCTCCCAGGTGACTCTTCATGCGCGAGAGACCACTCGTGGGTAGCAACGTCGACATCTGCTTGCGGTTGAGGGCATAGAGCTCCACCTCGGCGCCTATGCCGTAGACACCGATGGTTGAGGCTATGGTCACGCCGGCGATGACGTCGCCCTGCTGAATGCTCTCAAAGGAGCCATCTATGATGTGCTTTTCGGTCGTTAGCACCTTGCCATAATTTGAGTCTATGCCGCGCAGTGTCACCGCCGTGCGATTGCTCTGTGTGGCGATTATTACGCTCTGCTCAATATATGAGGTGTAGTTGCAAACACCCTCAATGTTTGCTATGGCATCGTAGTCAATATCAGCCTGGGCAAATGTCTGTCCCTGCGTCGATGTAATCTCAATGTCGGCATCAGCCGTGGCGTATATCTCGCGGATGGTCTTATCTAAGCCTCCGAACATCGCGAGGAGGATGATTGTGGCAGCCGTGGGCACAGCAATGGCGATGATGCTCACCACAGCAATGATGTTTATCACCGAGTGCGACTTCGGTGAAAACATATAGCGACGTGCAAAATTAAGCCACAACATCTACATCCACATTTTAAGCATTGCTACATTGAGCCCCCCAGAAGACTACTTATTGAGGAGGTTGTCGATATTCTCGATATACTCCAACGAGTCGTCGATAAACCACTCCAACTCGGGAACGATCTTGAGCTGGTTACGGATGCGAGCGCCGAGGAGCTTACGCACATACCAGCTCTTCTCCTTGATGAGGTCGAGAGTCTGCTCGCTGCGCTCGAAGGGGAAGATGCTGAGGTAGAGTTTTGCGTATGCCAAGTCGGGTGATACTCGTACGGTGGTCACGGTGACAAGGGTGCCACGAAGAGTGTCGGCAAGCTCCTTCTGTAGAATCTCGGCGATGTCGCGCTGTATCTGGCGCGATATTTTCTGCTGTCTTGTTGAATCCATGGTCTATTATTGTTTTAATAATTATTACAATTTAATCTTATCGGCGTACGCCTTCCGTGTTGCCCATAGGCTTACCACCGGGTGCCGATGTCATGCCTCCCGCTGCGGAAGACCTGCCTCCAGGGGGAGTTGCCCTGCCAGCACCCTGTGCACCACCCTGTGCACCACTGCTATTTATAGCCTTGCTGAAGTTGAACTCGTTGAGGTTGCTCTTGCGCTTCTCGCGCTTCACATTCCACTCATTGAAGCCACTCTTGTTGAAGCGCCAGCCCACGGTGAAGGCTACATAAACATTGTCGACTGGTGAACGGAGGGGTGATAGACGGAATGGGTTCTCCTTGCCGTCGGTGTCGTTCGAGTAGTACTTATTGCGGTTCTTCATAAGGTCGGAGTAGCCAAAGTGGTAGCGCGCGCGAATACCCAGCTCCACCTGTCCGAGGAGTACGTTGAAGCCCAAACCACCCGCAAGACCATAGCCAAAGCGGTTGTCGCGTGGCACCTTCCACTCATACTTACCCGCAGGGTATCGGTCGTTCTCGTAGCTATAGCTTGACGATATGTTGTAGGATAGCACGAAAGCTGCCTCAATGAAGATGCGTAGGCGGTTTTTTGCCACATAGACATGAGGTTGCCACACAAGAGGCAGCATCAGCGAGTTTACCTTACGCGAGTAGTATTGGTAGTGGCGTATCTCATATCTATCCTCGCCCTCGCCCTTCCACTCCGAGGTGAAGGTATAGCCGAGGTCGAAGCCTCGCTCCAAGTACTCGAGGTCGATACCTACGGCGCCTACAAAGCGAGGTTTGTCGCTATAGTAGCGCCACGATAGGCCAAAGGTCTCATTACCCCACTGCATCTTGGTCTCTTGGTTAGGGTAGAAGCGGGCGTATGAGAAACCCGTACCTCCCGATGCTGTTAGGGTGTGCTGTGCCGATGCGCTCTGGCTATGAACAAGCGTCATCGTAACGATGGCTATAAGAGCCATCAGGGTCCTATATATCTCTCTTTTCATCTTTAGCGTCGTAATGTATTACCCATGTTGCCACCCATGCCGCCACCGACGGTCGATGAGCCTGTGTTTGAGCGTAGGCCTCCGCCCATTGAGCCCATGCCTCCGCCCATGCCTCCGAGACCTCCGAAGCCCATGCCTGAGCCCTGCTGGCCATGGTCGTGGCCTCGTTGAGCCTCCTCCTGGCGTTTCTTAGCTAGCTCCTCGGCCACCTTCTTAAGACGCTCATCCTCACGGTCGTCGAGCATCTTGATAACGCTCTCCATGGTTATTGGCGCGAAGAGCTTGCCAAGGTCTACATCGAGGTCAAACTCCCAATTCTCCTTGGTTGTTATAAGCTCCACGCCATCGTCGCTCTTATATATCTCCGAGCGCTCGGGCTGTCGGCGTGCCACCATATCGCCCGTATCCCACTTGCCATTTATGTTGAGGTCCTCAACAATGCGTATCATAACCTCGCCTGGTGATACGAACTCAAACTTGTGTGTGCCATTCGATACGTTGAATATCTGCTTCTGCACCTTACCCTGGGCGTTGGTGAGTTGTAGTATGTAGCGCGCTCTTGGCTTGGCGTTGCTTAAGTTGAGTGTCACAGTGGCATACTTCGTAGGGTCAGAGGCGGTGTACGTCGCTGTGATGGTGTCGTTCTGCTCCTGTGCCACATTAGCAAAGGCACCAGCAGGTATCATAAGTTCATATTTGTAGCCTGCCTCCCACTGGGCACGTAGCTGGTACTTACGATAGTTGAGAGTGTCGTGCACAAAGTGGTACTGAACGCTCTGGCCAATAGAGTCGCCCTCGGCCATACGGCGAAGGGTTATCTGTGCCGAGTCGAAGCGTACGAGAGGGTATTTGAATTCAAGGTCTACATGTTTATCTTTATTCACCTCGCCCGACTGCGCCATTGTCACCTTGAATGGGTTGGGCTTTTCGGGCTCTACCCACTCCTCGCCGTTGCGCAGTGCCTTTTCGCGCTCCTTCTCCATCTCCTCACGCTCCTTGCGCTCCTCCTTGCTCTCGACATACTTCCACGCGAGGCGCAGCTTGGCTGTTGTGGGCACGAGGTTGTTTATAGAGTCGTGCATGAGGTATACCATCTCACCCTTGATGGTATCGGGAAGCTCCTCGGCGGGGAGGTTAAACCACAGGGCCACCGTATCGCGACCTATGCTCTGAGGGTCGTAGATGACCTTGTCGTCTGGAATGGAGTCGAAGTGTATACTACGCACCTGAGGATGCTGCGCACCGAAGTATAGCATCGCCTTGTGTTGCTCTGTGCGCTCATGACCGCTGAGCACCTGGCGCGTAAAGCGACGGTCGGTGAACATGCGGAAGTATAGCTGTGGCTCTGCCGATGGATAGTGGCGCAACGAGTCATACCAGATGGTGAAGTCGGGCATCTTCGAAGGGTTGTAGACGCTGTCGAGGAAGCCTATCTGATCGATAGAGGGCTCGTAGGTCATATTTGTATTCGTATCCTCGAAGGCGTAGATGCGATAGTCCACGGGCTTGAGGTTCTGTGCGATGAAGATACCGTTGTTCTCGGCGCGCGCAATGACGTGGGGCTTATACTTAAACATTGTTGAGTCCCAGTCGCGAGGCTGCTCTATCGAGTCGTTGATGAAGAAGTAGATGAACGACTTGCTAACCGAGTCGGCCTTATAGGAGTCCTCGGTATATCCCGACATATACATCGAATCTATGGTGTTACCCGTAGAGAATACATAGCGCATGGCATGCAAGGGGTTCGACTCGTTGTTATCCTGTATCGAAGAGCCGAAGTTAATGGCATAGGTGATATCGGGGCGCAACGTATCCTGTATGGTCACAATGACACCTCTGCCCTCGCGTACTACCGATGGCTGCTTCTTCATCGCAGGCGAGGTGTATAACTCCTTCTGTACATCCTTAACCTGCACATACTCGTTAAACTCGATGTATATCTTTGGCGGATGTAGCGTGTCGATATTTGTCGTAAAGTTGTCGGGCACCATGTTGACAATTACCGGGGGCAACGTATCCTTAGGGCCTCCCTGGGGTGTCATTGTTGAGGCGCACTTGGTGAAGATGGCGGCAACGAAGAGCAGTACTATGACTGTCGATATTGCAACCATCACTCTGTGTGCTATGTTGTTACGTCTGTTCATCTCTCTGTAGTTTTCTTGTTACTTGGCCATTACTCGTTGGCGTTTACCACAGTCCAGCCATTTGCCTGTCCTGTCTTACGCCACGCGTAGAGGTGTAGCTCGGTCTTTGTCTCGGGCCAGTTCATGGGGGTCTCATAGTCGCGGTAAGCGTAGAGCTTGTTCTCCACATCGACAACTACAAGGGCTGTATATCGCGCCTTTAGGTCGAGCGATAGCTGATACTCGCTATTGGCATCCCATGTGCCAATGACATCGGGCTCGGTGAGCACCCTTGAGGTGTTATTCTTATTGGTTATGCGCATGGCAAGGGCATCCTCCCACGATGCTACCTCCCACTTCTCACCCTTCTTGGTATTGAAGGCGTAGGCGCGAAGCTCCGTGGTGCACGACTCGAGTGGCCCATCCGCCGTCTCTTGCGATACGACATGTATTTTGAAGAGCGTACCCTGCACCTCATCCTTGAAGCATCCGACGCTGAGAAGCATCATCACGCCAATAACGACTATCTTTGTTATATCTCTCATCACTTAGCTAATTTCTAATCTCTCTATTTGCTCTTTGTCAGCGCCTCCAGCATGGCTCTTGGTGTGAGTCGTAGTGCTGGGTGCTTGCGCTCTGGCACAATCTCGGCCACGGGGCGCAGGGCATACTCCCTCTCGTCGAGGAAGTGGTATGGTATGGTGAGCCTCGCATCGTCGAACCTCTCATCGCCATAGAAGACAATGTCGATGTCGATGGGGCGTGAGGCATACTGCTCACCACGGGCAGTGCGTATGCGTGCCTCCTCCTCTCTGTCGCGGCCAAGAAGCGCCTCGATAAGGTTTATACGCCTTAGCAACTCATAGGCATCGAGCGTTGTCTCGACCTCTATGGCGCGGTTTACGAAGCTGTTGGCATCGCTAAAACCATAGGGCTCTGAGATATAGACCTTCGATATCTTCTGCACCTCGCCGATAGCCTCGCGGATTATGTTTATAGCCCTATCGACAACTGCCGAGGCGTTGTTGTCGTTGGAGCCGAGAAGTAACACTACGCTAACCATCGCCTATAACTTGTTTATCACCTTGCTTATGTTGAGGGCAAAGTGTGTGAAAACTATGCGTGGCGAGCCGTTCTGGCCTATCTGCATCATTGCGGTCTCTATCTCGCTCACGAGAAACTCGATATTCTGGTTGCCTATATATGGCGCAAACTTCTTGCAGAAGGCCGCCTCCTCACCCCATAGATAGCTTATCGAGCCTAAACCCGCGTGTATCATGTAGCTCTCGCGTAGCAGACGTACTGCATTGAGCAGAAACTGACGTTGTCCCTCGCGTGTGAGTGTCGTCAGCTCATCGACCCACTCAAAGAGCTCGAGGTGGCTGTCGGTGTAGCACAGGCGCATGAGGCGCACAAAGAGGTCGAAGTAGTTCTTGCGTGCCTCATCTCTCTCACCCTGCATAAGCTCCGAGAGCTCTATTAGTGAGCCACCAGCAAGGCGTGCCATGGCGTGTGCCTCGTTAGGGCTCTTACCCCTCTCGATTGCCACGCGCTCGAGCGCTGCACTCTCGATACGACCCACGCTTACCTCCTGCGTGCGTGAGGTGATGGTGGCGAGTAGCTGCTCAGGGTGCTCCGAGACGAGGATAAAGAGAGTCTTATCCCATGGCTCCTCCAATATCTTGAGTATCTTATTTGCTGCCTCCTGGTTCATCGCCTCAGGCAGCCATATGATCATCGCCTTATACTCCGAGGCATAGCTCTTGAGCGATAGCTTCTTTATGATCTCCTCAGACTCCTTGGCTGTGATAAGTCCCTTCATTGTCTTTCCAAGGTCGAGCCTGTCGTACCACTCCTCGGGGGTGAAGATACCACCCTTATCCTGCCATATCTCGCGCCACTTGTCGATAAAGAGGTCGCTGATGACCGCCTCTCCCGACTTCTTCTCCCTCTTATTCACTGGGAAGACAAGGTGTAGGTCGGGGTGGGCCAGTTGCGATAATTGTACGCATGAGGGGCATACACCACAAGAGTCACCACCCGAGCGGTGCTCGCAGAAGAGATACTGTACATATGCCAGCGCCAGGGGTAGCGTGCCGTAGCCCGACAATCCTGTGAAGAGCTGCGCGTGGCTAACACGTCCCATATCTATCTGTGCTGCAAGACGGCGCTTAAGCTCGTCATGACCTATAATATCGCTAAACCTCATACCTTAACACTCTAACGTCTTACCTTCGATAACATTGCCTTAAGCATCGCCTTAACATCGATGCGCTCCCTCCATACGGCGTAGGCAACCACAACCATGAGCATCAGCGCATTCATCGCCATGCGTGGCACCATGCTTAGTGGTGCAAGGATATATTCGCCTATGAGGTACATAGCGGCACCAAGGAGCACATACTCGCCTATGCGCTTTAGGTCGTAAGGGATAGGGTAGTGCTTGCGGCAGAGCATATAGCTCCACACTACCATCACCGCCTCGGCGATAAGGCGCACCCACGCAGCACCCCTATAGCCCATCTTGGGCACGAGGGCAAAGCTGAGACCTATGGTGACCACAAGGCCCAATAGCGTGATGTAGAGGGCATACTTTGTCTTCTCCTCCCTTTTGTACCAGAACGACAAGTTGAGCCATATGCCAGCAAAGATGTTTGCCAGAAGCACCAGTGGCAGTATGTCGATACCCACGCGGAACTCCTTGCCCACGATGAGCGCAAACTGCTCTTTGAAGAGGGCGATGAGGAGGAAGATGAGTACCGAGGCTATTATGAAGTACTTCATCGCTGCGGCATTGGCCTCCTTGAACTCCTCCTTCTTGAAGCCTGCGAGGAAGAAGGGCTCGGCGGCGAGACGATACATCTGCGTGAAGAGGGTCATGATGACGGCAATCTTGACTATAGCACCATAGATGCCGAGCTGAGCGAGAGCCTCCACCTCACTGCCTGGCGTGAGGAACTTAATCATCTGCCTATCGATAAACTCATTGGCAGTGCCCGCAATACCACTCAGAAGTAGTGGTAGCGAGTATATCATTATGCGCCCTAAGAGCGCCCTGTCGATGCGTGGTATAACACGGTTTGTGGTTGGTAGTATGGCGATGAGGGTGGCCACGCTCGCTGCAAGGTTGGCTACAAGCACCCAACCAACACCAAAGCCGCTATCATAGAGTCCTGCGATGCCGAAGCCCACTGCAAGACCCACGTTGAGCAGCATGTTGAGCGCCTTGAGCATCACAAAACGCATGGCGCGCCCCTGCTCTCGTAGGCGAGAGAAGGGGATCATCGCCCATACATCTACCATGACGATGCCCGCAACGATTACCACATACTCAGGGTGGGCAACATAGGCGCTACCCATGGCCCTCGCTATTGGCATATTGAGCAGCCACACAGCAATGAAGAATATCGCGGCGGTGAGTATCGTCACTCCCCACGTTGTTGCAAAGACCTTTCTCTTGCCCATGGCAACATCACCACCCTGCTCCTCAGCACGTGTGGTGAAGCGGAAGTAGCTCGACTCCATGCCCATCGATAGCAGTACCAATGCGAATGGTATCAGTGCATATATATCCGTCACAATACCATACGTCGCCTCATCAAAGATGCGCGTATAGTAAGGCGTCAGCAGATAGTTGAGTAACCTCACTACTATCGTGCTAATTCCATATATCGCTGTCTGTTTTGCTAACTTCTCTAACATTTTTTCTGGCGTTATAACGTATTTATACGTATAACGCGGCAAAGATAGTAAAAAAAAATCAACCACCAATAATTTCTTGAGATAAGGCCGACATCTGCTGTCGCTAACAAAATATGCCAGCAATGGGCAGTACGCCAAGTACAGCCCATCGCTGGTAATTTTGAGGAAATTTTCTATGGTTGATGGAAGACTATATAAACGCAAATGAGCAACACGTGGTGTGCTGCTCATTTGTCTAAACTTCTATTCGAAAAACTACTTCACGCGTAGCTTCTGGCCCTCGCGTATCTTGTCGACATTTAGTCCAGGATTCAACTCTTTGAGATCTGATAGTGAGATGTTATATTTAGATACAATTTTACTTGCATACTCGCCACTTGCTACTGTGTGCCATACCTCGCCAGAGCTCTTTGTGCTCTTTGCCTTAGCATTGTCGGTAGTAGTGGTTGCCTCCTCTGCGCCATAGACTCTAATCTTCTGACCCTCACGGATTTTATCGACATTGAGTCCTGGGTTGAGCTTCTTAATCTTTGTCACCGAGGTGCCATATTTCTCGGCTATCGTGCTGAGGTATTCACCCTTGGCGATGGTGTGCCAAACATCGCCGTTGCTATCGGTAGTAGCTGTATTTTCGCTCTTCTTGGTCTCGGCCTTTTTGTTTGTCTCCTCTACTTTTTTTGCCTCCTCGCTCTTCTTCTCTGGCTCGGTTGCAGTCTCGTTGCTCACCTCGCTGTCGCTCTGCTCAGGTGCGGGCTCAACATAGTTGTCGTCGGCGCGTAGGTCACGCTCACCAGGGAGGATGGTGATAGAGATGCTCTGGTTAATCATGTTTCTAAGGCTGTCGAGGTCCTCATTGCGCATGACGATATTGCCCGACGATGAACGTAGGCCCACGAGCTCTGGGTTGAGTGTACCGCAGATGCCGACGCTGGCGATATCGGGCACGTCGAGGCGTATGAACCATGGACCATAGCCACCCTTGACTCTCTCGCTGCCATCGGCAGTTGTGGTCTTCCACTCCGAGGCATCCTGTATCTTGCCTGAGATTTTGAAGTCACCCTCTGGGGTCTTGAGGTCGCCATTGCATCTTTTATCGCCATAGATGCGACCCACAGCCACGGGAAACTTACATATTAGGCGGTTGCTCTTATCGTATAGCTTGAGTGTCAGCAAGCCCTTATCCACAACTATGTGGGCGGCCTCCTCGGGATTGCCGCTGGCAATTTCATACTCATCATCTACGCGCTCAGGACCATCATAGACCTCGGCGCTATCGGTGTTCTCGGTCTCCTTGGGTTGTGGCGTGGCACAGCTACAAAGTACAAATGCCACCACAAGTGTGATAATATATAAAGTGTTGCTCTTCATCATGTTATTGTTCATTGTTTTCTTGTTATCCTCTCTCTTGTTACTCGCTCCATTCGAGAACTATGCCCGTGCGCGAGGTGTTATATATATTTATTGTGTAGTACTCCGTGCCATCCTCGCGTAGGTGTGTGGTTGTGAAGTGTTCGCTTGTTGCCTCGGCACGCTCATGACCACCAAAACGCTTCTCGTCCGACGACATTACGACGGTATACTTACCTGCCCAGGGCACGCATAGCTCATAATCGGGGATAGAGGCTGTAGGGTGCCAGTTAAGGACGAAGAGAAGCCCCTTATGCGAGTAGACCATCGTTTTGTTAGCCTCGTCCATCATGTGGTTATAGGGGTAGCCATCGCCCATGACGCCATGCTTCTTAACTATCTCAATCATAGCCTTGTCGAAGGCGTTAAGATATGAGTATCTGAGGAAGCCATTCTCGGCGAGCGACCACTGACGTCGTGCATGCTTATAGGACCATCCATTGCCCTCGCGGGGGAAGTCTATCCACTCGGGGTGGCCAAACTCGTTACCCATGAAGTTGAGGTATGCCTCACCGCCTGTGGTTATTGTCATAAGGCGTATAAGCTTATGTAGTGCCATGCCTCGGTCGATGATAAGGCTCTCGGAGGCTCGATCCATTGAGAAGTACATCTCCTTGTCCATCAGACGGAAAGCTATCGTCTTGTCGCCCACGAGTGCCTGGTCGTGCGACTCGGCATATGCCACTGTGCGCACCGAGGGTAGGCGGTTGGTCATCACCGACCACATTTCCCAGATGTTCCAATCCTCATCGGCCTGCTCCTTGAGAAGCTTAATCCAATAGTCGGGGATGGCCATGCCCAGACGGTAGTCGAAGCCCATGCCTCCCTTCTCAGGCTCTACGCATGAGCCAGGCATGCCACTAACATCCTCGGCGATAGATATGGCGTCGGGGCGTAGGTCGTGGATGAGCTTGTTGGCGAGTGTGAGGTATACGATGGCATCGCGATTAACACCCTCGTCGAAGAAGCGCTCGCGACAGTCGAAATCTACATATCCATGGTGGTGGTAGAGCATCGACGTAACGCCGTCAAAGCGGTAACCGTCAAAGTGATACTCCTCCAACCAGTACTTGACGTTCGAGAGTAGGAAGTGCTCCACCTCGCGCTTGCCGTAGTCGAAGATCATAGAGTCCCAATACTGCTGGTAGCCAGCGCCGCCCTCCTTAGAGTAGTGGTGCTTAGAGCCATCGAGCTCGTTGATGCCCTCGTCGAAGTTCTTAACATAGTGGGCATGCACAAGGTCCATGATGACGGCGATGCCGAGCTCATGTGCTCGGTCGATAAGCGAGCGTAGCTCGTCGGGTGTGCCGAAGCGTGATGATGGCGCAAAGAGGCTCGACACATGGTAACCGAAGGAACCATAATAGGGGTGCTCGGCGATAGCCATAAGCTGCACGGCATTATAGCCCAACTCCTTGATGCGTGGCAACACCTCGTCGCGGAACTCCACATAGGTGCCCACACCCTCGCGCTCAACACCCATGCCTACATGTGCCTCATATATAAGTAGTTCGCCTACTTTGGGAGCTCGGAAATTGTCGTGCTGCCAGTCGTAGGGACGCTCGACGATAAACTGCGCTGTGTAGTTCTTGGTGGTCTCATCCTGCACTACACGCTTGGCATAGGCGGGGATACGATCTCTCCAGCCATTGTCGCCATGAACGTGTATCTTGTATAGTGAGCCATCCACCAGGCGGGTGTCATACATGCCATCGGGGAGGAATATGCTCCATACTCCTTCGCGGTTGCGCTGCAAGCGTAGCTCGGTGCGCTGCCAGTTGTTGAAATCACCGAAGATATAGACATCCTTCGCCTCGGGGAGCCACTCGCGGAACCACCATCCCTTCATCACCTCGTCGCGCTGCCAGCCGTAGTAACGGTGACCATTGGCATAATCGACAATCGAACCAGAGGATTTTTCGATATCCTCCAAACGACTAAGATACATGGTGTGGCGACGGTTAACCTCCTCTTCTACAGGGAGTAACCATTCGTCATTAGCCACCATTTCGAGTCTTTTATTTTGAGTATCCATTCTTTTTTTGGCTTGATTTGTAGCAAAGATACAAAAATAATTCGTATATTTGCCCAGTATATATTGTTATTTAAGTAACAAACTATAATATTTATTAACAAAAACTAAATTTTTATGTTCAAAGGACATCCCAAAGGACTCTATGCCTTAGCCCTTGCTAACACCGGTGAGCGCTTCGGTTACTACACCATGTTGGCTGTGTTTGCCCTCTTCCTCCGCGAGAACTTCGGTTTGGAGGCTGGTACAGCAGGTTTCATCTACTCTACCTTCCTTGGCTTGGTATACTTCATGCCATTGGTAGGTGGTATCATGGCCGATAAGTTTGGCTTCGGTCGAATGGTAACCATCGGTATCTCAGTAATGTTTGCCGGTTATCTATTGTTGTCGTTCCCTCTTGGTGGCGAGACTCTTGCAATGGTCGTTATGATGGCAGCTTTGTTGTTCATCAGCCTTGGTACAGGTCTCTTCAAGGGTAACCTCCAGGTTATGGTTGGTAACCTCTACGACGATCCTAAGTATGCCGACAAGCGCGACTCTGGTTTCTCACTCTTCTACATGGCTATCAACGTAGGTTCATTGTTCGCGCCTACAACAGCTATCGGTATGAAGAACTACGCTATGAACGAGCTCGGCTTCTCTTCTAACGACGCTTATCACTTCTCATTCATGGTGGCTTGCGTGGCGTTGATTCTCTCAATCGCTATCTACTACGCCTTCCGCTCTACATTCCGCCACGTTGAGGGTGGTAAGAAGGCTGGCGCAACTGCTGCTAAGGTTGAGGATAACCTCTCACCAGCTGAGACTAAGCAGCGTATCATCGCTTTGTGCCTTGTATTCGCCGTTGTTATCTTCTTCTGGATGGCATTCCACCAGAACGGTTTGACACTTACATACTTCGCTGATGAGTTCACCGAGACATCTGCAGTAGGCTTCGACACTATGTTGTTCGATGTATGGAACCTCGCTCTTATCATCGTTGCTGTTTACGCTACCTTCTCTATCTTCCAGAGCGATAGCCGCAAGGCAAAGTTGATCTCAGGTTCAATCGCATCTGCAGTGTTGGCATTCCTCGTTTACCGTGCTATGGGTACATCTGCTGCTGATTCAGTAAATGTTGATGCTCCTATCTTCCAGCAGTTCAACCCATTCTACGTAGTTGCCCTCACCCCAGTATCAATGGCCGTATTCGGTGCATTGGCACGCAAGGGTAAAGAGCCTTCAGCACCACGTAAGATCGCTTACGGTATGTTGGTTGCAGCTATCGGCTTCATCATCATGGCTGTTGGTTCACAGGGCCTTAACACTCCTAACGAGCAGGGTCAGGCTATCGCTAAGAGCAAGGCTCAGACCTTCGCCGAGAACTGCTACACATCTGAGTTGGCTGCAAACTTCGAGACTTTGAAGGATGCTAAGGACGCTGATGTTAACGCCTTGATTAAGGAGAACAAGGAGTTGGGCGATAACGTTAAGAAGGCTAAGGACTTCGTAGGTAAGCTCAATGATAACACTAAGCCTGTATTCACCAAGGTTTACGATGCAGCTATCATCGTTGCTAAGTATAATGCACAGCAGGCTGCTGCTGAGGCTACTAAGGCCCCAGTTGTAACTGAGGAGGTTGCTCCAGTTGAGCAGTCTACTACTCCTGAGACTACAGTTGAGACTGAGGAGACTGCTCCTGTTGTTGATACTCCTGCTGAGGAGACTCCAGTTGTAACTGAGGAGGTTGCTCCTGTAGTTGAGTCTACTCCTGAGACTACAGTTGAGGCTGAGAAGGCAGCTCCAGCAGTTGAGACTATCACTGAGGCTGAGTACCTCGAGGCTAAGGCTACTATCGACGGCGTTGAGACTAAGCCTGAGACTCGTACTTCACCTTACTGGTTGATCGTTGTTTACCTCGTACTTACATTCGCAGAGCTTCTCCTCTCACCAATGGGTATCTCATTCGTGTCAAAGGTGGCTCCTCCAAAGTATAAGGGTATGATGATGGGTGGCTGGTTCGTAGCTACTGCTATCGGTAACTTCCTCGTATCTGTAGGTGGTTTCCTCTGGGCAGGTCTCCCATTGTGGTCAGTATGGGCAGTATTCGTAGTACTCTGCTTGCTTTCTGCACTCTTCATGTTTGTCATGATGAAGCGTCTTGAGAGCGCCACAAAGTAAATTTGTTGTGATAAGGCAGCATCTGCTGCCGCTAACAAAAATAAACGCGAATGGGCAGTACGCCAAGTACAGCCCATCCGCGTTTTTTTTGCCGAGCGTTGCATCTACTACCTTCTAACAACAAATTTGTTCGCTGTGATAAGGCAGCTCCATTGTTGCCATTAACAGAGATAGACGTGAATGTATAGTACGCCAAGTACAGCCCATCCGCGTTTTTTTGCCGAGCGTTGCATCTACTACCTTCTAACAACAAATTTGTTCGCTGTAATAATACAGCTCCTGAGCTAATTCATCGCCTAAATGCGCCGTTCATCAACAAAAATAGTACCATCTGTCATATTTTTGGTAGATTTGAGGACAACCACACAAGATTTTTAATACCTTTGTACCATATTGTATGGCTATAGCCATATATGTGTGAAGAGCAGAAAACAAATTTTACCTAAAACAATATGAAAGTCTTGAACAACTTCATGGATGAGACAAGGTCTCAGTCTATGTACGAGGCTCCAAGAATGGAGATCGTAGAGATTAGTGTAGAGCGTGGCTTCCAGGCAAGCAGCGATGCCGGCTTTGGTGGCCCATCTTATGGTGAGGAGGACGTAGAGTGGTAATCCAATGTTTAACCTATTAATGAGCAAAATCGAGATGAAAAACTTATGGAGAATGATGGTTGCTGCGCTGGTTATCATTGGTGCAACAGCTTGTACAGAGAGTGAGGAGGGCGTAGACAAGAAGCAGGAGCAGAGTGCTGGCGTATCGTTCTACGCAACAATTGGTGATGACACCACCCGTGCATATATCGACGATGCGGATGGCGACAAGACATGGAGCACCGTCTGGGAGGAGGGTGACACCCTTGTTGTTCGCGACGACACGGATGTCTACTATACATTCGTATGTACAGATGCTGCCACTGGCAAGTTTACTTGCTCGGATAGTGGAGCAGTGAATCTTGTTGGCAAGGAGGTTACTATCCGCAATGACTACGATAAGCATGTGCGCGATTCGCGTCTTGGCAAGAAGGCACTTTCTGTGTGGACTACAGGTGTAGAGTTTACGCAGGATGCAACCATTCAGCTTTCGTCGGACACGTCGTTCTTCCGTTACACCTACGAGGGTGAGGGCGATGTTACCTTGAAGTTGACGCTTAAGTCGCAGATGGGTAATGATATCAACGCTTTCATGGATAATGGTAACTTTGTCGATGAGATCTCCTTCTCAGGTATCAAGGGCGAGAACTTTGTTCCTTTCTGGTGTGGTATAGTGTCATCAGAGCAGGGTGTTAATGCAACATTGTCATACGCTATCGATGGTGTGATTGTTAAGCAGACAACAATCAAGAATATCAGCGCAGGTAAGGTCTACAACCTTGGTGAGCTCGGCTTGCCTTACGAGGTGTCGGCATACTCTATCCCTGGTACACATAACAACTGGGCTGCAGATCAGACACCTATGTATATCGTTGGTGACTACTGCGTAGCTTATGGCGTAGAGTTCGCTGCTGCCGATAATAAGTTCAAGGTTCTTGGTCCTAACAACAAGTGGCTTGGTGCTAATGCTCTCACCGTTGGTAAGTGGACAGCTGTAAGCACTGATGGTGGTGATATCACAATCGCAGCTGGTGCATACGACATCTACTTCTCAGAGGCAGAGTCAAAGATTTGCGTTGTAGCGGCTGGCGCAGAGGTTCCTGCAATGCCTGTATTCTCTGTTGGCGTGATTGGCCTCGGTGGCAACTGGGATGTTGACAAGGATATGACCTTGGAGGGCGACTACTACACATTGAAGGGTGTAGAGGTTGCTGCTACCGATAGCTTCAAGCTTCGTATCAGCGACGACTGGGCCGAGAACTACGGTATTGCAAGCAGCACAACTGCAGACTTTGTGGCTATCGAGAAGGATACCATGTACTCTCTTGTTCAGGATGGTAAGAATATGCAGATTGCAGCGGGCACTTATGACCTATACTTCAACTATGCAACAAAGGAGTTCTACGCATTGACTCCTGGTACTACTCCTGATGACTTGTCTATCCCACAGTACAAGGTTTATGTACACCCATATAACAACGTATGGACTAAGTTCAACCTCTACTCATGGGATACTGCGGGTGCTAATCCTACAGGTGCTTGGCCAGGTGCTACAACAACAGTAACTGAGACTATCAACGGCTATACATACTACGTATGGACTATGCCACGCTCAGCTACTGGCGCATCGCTCAGCATCATCCTTAACGATGGTACTTCACAGACTGCTGACTTTGCATTGGGCACCCTTGATAAGGACTACTACCTATTGCTCAACGGCGTTACCCTCAGCTTCGTAGAGGATAAGGAGAACCCAGAGCCAGAGGTTGTTCAGGGTGAGCCACAGCCTTCTACATGGGCATTGGCTGGTGACTTCAACTCATGGGGTGACTTGGTGATGTATACTACCGACGTTGATAACCTCTTCGTTGCAAAGGGCGTTAATATTGGTGCATATAAGGAGATTAAGGTTAAGCAGGTGGGTAACTGGAATACAAGCTATGGTGGCGGTATCAACTACCTCAATGCTAACATCTGGACAAAGGTATATAGCGGTGGTTCTAACTTCTCTATCATCAATGCTGGTACATACGATATCTACTTCGATAATGCCAACAAGCGTATCTATGTTATGACCGAGGGTACAGACTACGCAACTGCTACCGAGCAGTCTGCTAATGGTGCTGCTCCTGACCTCTCAAGCGCATCTTGGGGCTTGTGTGGTTCTCACAACAACTGGAGTGCACCCGATACCAAGCTCGAGTGGGATGGTACTATTGGCTTCTATGTAGCTCTTAATGCTAAGC
This sequence comes from Alistipes sp., assembly GCA_045654925.1. Taxonomy (GTDB): domain Bacteria; phylum Bacteroidota; class Bacteroidia; order Bacteroidales; family Rikenellaceae; genus Alistipes. The sequence goes on from JAZOOI010000028.1 coordinate 43,841, forward strand.
TCACAGGTGAGTTTAAGGTTCGTGCTAATAACTCATGGGGTGAGGACTACGGTTGTGGTGGTACTATCACAGTTAATGCTACTGCAGGTAAGGCAATGAGTCGTGGTGGTGGCAACTGTAAGGTTACATCTGGCACCTATGATGTATACTTCGATTTGTCAACAAAGAAGATCTGGGTTAAAACCCCAGGCTCTGCAGCCCCAACAAAATAAGTCCCCCTGGATCTAATTATTCACTGCTCGGTGCTTCGGCATCGAGCAGTTTTTTCTCCCTATATGTCTGCCATTAGGATGGCTATTGATTGTGGGGTAGAGTAGTGCTATGAGAGAGGGTACTACAACTATAGGGGCGCTCTTTATTGCTAAACGCCTATTATGTATGTATGGCGCTATGGGGTTAGAGGGGTGTAGTGTCGTGCAGTAGTTGGCCTGCTGGAGTGGTTAGCTTATGCTACTGAGGGCGCTTATAATAGGGCTTTAGCCCTATGCTCTCTTCGTGCGCGTTTAGCTGCCGCGTCCTTTGTTCGTGCTACAAAATAACAAAGGGGCCATCCTAATTGGACGGCCCCTTGTATATTATATATAGGTATATACTACTGTGCGTTCTGTGCAAGAGCGTCGATAACAGCCTTTGCGTTAGCAACGTTGTTACCAGCAGTAACCTGCTTCATAGCCTGAAGACACTTGTCGAACTGTGAAAGCTCGTTGTATGCAACGCCAAGCAAGTAGTAGATGTCGCTACGGCCCTCATCGGTAGTCTGTGCTGCAAGAGCATCAGCAGATATCTCGATCATCTTGCCGAACTCCTTCTTGCCGTAGTATGCCTGCATCAACACCTTCTGACCCATAGCTGCATCTGGAAGCATTGCCGCCATCTCGATGATACCATCGTAGTCGTTAGCGCCCTGAAGCTTAGCAACCTCATTGTTGGTGTACATGTTCATCTTAGCCTGAGCCTCTGCCACAGCCTCGCCATACTTCTCAACGTTCAAAGCAGCGATCTCTGAGCAAACGCCCATACCCTCGTGGTACATGCCGCTCTTGAAGTAGCTCTCTGCGAGGTTCAATGCCATAGCAGTGTTGCGGTTATCAGCCTCGTAACCCTTAGCGAATACCTCGATAGCCGCAGCGTAGTCACCATTGTTGAATGCGTCAGCACCCTGAGCCTCGTAGCACTTACCGATAAACTGACGGTTCTTGGTCATGTCGGTAATATTGTCGAAGAGCTCTGCGTTATCGGCAGCCTGTGTGAAGTACTCTACAGCTGAAGCGTAATCCTTAGCGTTGTAGGCGCGACCACCAAGCATGTGGTAGCATGTCACGATATACTTCTGTGCCATGGCCAATGCCTTATCCTCGTTTGCGCTTGGCTCCTCGAGCTCATAGTAGCAGTTGATAACCTCGTCGAACTGAGCGATGGCCTCCTCGAGGTTGCCAGCCTTGGCGCTTGCTGCGCCCTGCTGTACGAGAGTAAGGATGTCTGTCTGAGCAAAGAGAGTTGTTGCACCAAGCATGGCAACAACAGTTAAAAATAGTTTTCTCATAAGTGTGTTAGTTATTTTAGTTTCTTTTAATTAAGCGTTTGTGTCAAACCCAACCACAAATTTACGAATATAATTTTAATAACAATAGCTTTTATCCCAATTATTTGCGTAGCGAGGCAAAAAAGTCGCTCATCAGCGCCTCGCACTCCTCCTTAAGTACGCCTGCCACCACCTCTGTTCGTGGGTGCATTATGCGCTCCGAGTATGTCGAGTATCCACGCTTGGCATCAGCCGCTCCATATACCACGCGTCCTATCTGGCTCCACGCCAGCGCGCCGCCGCACATCACACATGGCTCCACAGTGACATATAGTGTGCAGTCGCCTAGGTACTTGCCACCCAGTGTCGACATGGCTGCCGTGATGGCCTGCATCTCGGCATGTGCCGTGGCGTCCATGAGTGTCTCCACAAGATTATGGCCTCGGCCTATCACCCTGCCAGCGGCAACAACCACCGCGCCAATGGGTACCTCTTGCTTATCTAACGCTAAACGTGCCTCGTTTAGTGCCATGCGCATGAATTTTTCATCGCTATTGGCCTCGATATCTAAAAAATCCGCCATTGTCGTACTATCTTTTTTGAAAAATTATTACCTTTGTGAGTTGCAAAGATAACAAAAATATAAGAAACTAAAATATATAGTACTATGTACAGATCCCACACTTGCGGTGAACTCCGCATTGAGAATGTTGGCCAGAGCGTTACGCTTGCTGGCTGGGTGCAGAAGGTTCGTAACCTTGGCGCCATGACATTTATCGACCTGCGCGATCGCTATGGCATCACCCAGATTGCCGTTGAGGAGCACTCTCCAGAGGCTGCACGCGCTGCTGCCCAGGAGGTAGGTCGTGAGTATGTGTTGCAGGTAACAGGTAATGTTATTGAGCGCGAGTCGAAGAATGCTAAGATTGCCACTGGCGACATCGAGATCTCGGCAACCGAGATTAAGATTCTCAACCGTGCCGTGACACCTCCATTCACCATCGAGGAGGAGTCGGATGGTGGTGACGACCTCCGCATGAAGTATCGCTACCTCGACTTGCGTCGTCCACCATTGCAGCGCGCAATGATTCTCCGCCACCGCATGGCACAGGCCGTACGTCAGTTCCTCGATAAGGAGGGCTTCCTCGAGATCGAGACCCCATACCTCATCAAGTCGACACCTGAGGGTGCTCGCGACTTTATCGTGCCATCACGCATGAACCCTAACCAGTTCTACGCCTTGCCACAGTCGCCACAGACCCTCAAGCAGCTCCTTATGGTTGCGGGCTACGACCGCTACTTCCAGATCGTACGCTGCTTCCGCGATGAGGACCTTCGTGCCGACCGTCAGCCAGAGTTTACACAGATCGACTGCGAGATGTCGTTTGTTGAGCAGGAGGACGTACTCGAGATCTTCGAGCGCTGGGCACGTTATATGTTCAAGGAGGTTATGGACATAGAGTTTGCTGAGCCATTCCGCCGCATGCCATGGATTGAGGCTATGGAGAAGTATGGCTCTGATAAGCCAGACTTGCGCTTTGGCATGACATTCAGCGATATCACCGACCTGGCTCATGGCCACGACTTTGTGGTCTTCGACTCTGCTGAGTATGTCGTGGGCTTCGCCGCTGAGGGCTGTGCCTCATATACACGTAAGCAGATCGACGAGCTTACCGAGTTCGTGAAGCGTCCACAGGTAGGCGCTAAGGGTCTTGTGTGGATTCGTGTCGACGAGCAGGGTAACATCAAGTCATCTATCGATAAGTTCTTCACCCCTGAGGACCTCAAGGCTATCGCCGAGCGCACAGGCGCCAAGAGTGGCGATATGATCTTCATCCTCTGTGGCGAGAAGTTCAAGACCCTCACACAGCTATGCACCCTCCGTCTTGAGGTTGCTGAGCGTCTTGGCCTTCGCGATCCTAAGAAGTTCGCTCCACTATGGGTTGTGGACTTCCCAATGTTCGAGTGGGATGAGGAGACACAGCGCTTCTACGCTATGCACCACCCATTCACCTCACCAAAGCCCGAGGATGCTAAGTACTTCGACTCTGGTGAGCTCGGCAAGATGCGTGCTAATGCCTACGACTTCGTATGTAACGGCACCGAGATTGGTGGTGGCTCTATCCGTATCTACGACGCAGAGCTCCAGGCAAAGGTATTCAACGCCCTTGGCTTCACACCAGAGGCTGCTGAGGAGCAGTTCGGCTTCCTCATGAACGCCTTCAAGTATGGCGCACCTCCTCATGGTGGCTTGGCATTCGGCTTCGACCGTCTATGCTCACTCTTCGGTGGCTCAGACTCTATACGCGACTACATCGCCTTCCCAAAGAACAATGCAGGTCGCGATGTTATGCTCGATGGTCCATCGCCAGTGGCACAGGCGCAGTTGGATGAGCTGTATCTTTCACTCGTAAAGCCCGAGTAATTTCTTGTGATAGCGGCGCTACTGCGGCGCTTCAATCAATGCCCTGAATGGAATGTACATCTAAGTACTATCCATCCAGGGCATTTTCATGTCATCGCCACATTAGCACCACTCTGACAAGAAATTTCCCGTACGCTAAATGATGTGGTGACGGAACGCATTGGCGGCGCTTCAGTCAAAAGCCCGAATGGGAAATACGCATAGTATATCCCATCCGGGCTTTCTCGTGTCATCGCCACATTAGCACCACTCTGACAAGAAATTGTCTGTTCGCTGAATGATGTGAGAGTAATGCGGGCATCTCACTTTTTCCGCTTATTTCTCGAAAAGTTTTGCCATTTCAAAAATTTGCACTACCTTTGCTATGTATTTGTAAGGGTTCTGATCTCGCGAGGGATTGGAATTCATTATTTTTTTATGCTTACGACAAAGTAAAACAAAAACGAAATATTATGAGTAACGAGATTATCTATCTTACAGCAGAGGGTATGAAGAAGCTCAAGGATGAGCTCAACCATATGCTTTCTGTGGAGCGTCCTGCCGCTGCCGCTGCCATTGCCGAGGCACGTGACAAGGGTGACCTCTCGGAGAATGCCGAGTATGATGCTGCGCGTGAGGCGCAGGGTCTTCTTGAGATGCGCATAGCACAGCTCGAGAGCACACTAACCAAGGCACGTATCATCGACGAGTCGAAGATCGACACCTCTAAGGTGCAGATCCTCAGCCGCGTGAAGCTTCTTAACCACAACGTGAAGCGCGAGGTGGAGTACACCATCGTATCGGAGAATGAGGCTAACCTCCGCGAGGGTAAGCTCGCCATTGGCACCCCTATCGCCAAGGCGTTGCTTGGCAAGAAGGTGGGCGATGTTGTCGAGGTGCAGGTGCCTGCTGGTATCCTCAAACTCGAGATTCTCAATATCTCTATATAATATATAAGGTATCACAAACCTATAAACGGAGGGCTGTCGACAATCGATAGCCCTCTTGTTGTATCTATGTCGAAATAAAATATTCATGTGGAAATTTGGTAGTTTAATTTAAAATTACTACCTTTGATAGGTGATTGATGAAGAAACAACAAAAACTCAAATAAATTTATTAACTCACTTAAACACTTTTTAGCTATGGATTTCAAAAAGTTTATTCCAGATTTTGGTGCTATTGCTAAGACTAATTTCGCTGCCCCTGCTGTTGGTAAGGGTAACGTGCGTAACACCGTGTTGGCAGTTTTGTCACTCTTGATGGTTGTTGCAGTATTCCTCCCTTGGTTCCACTGGGAGTATCTTCTTACTGGTTCTGGTGATGAGCCTACAACTACTATGGAGGCTTACAATAAGCTTGGTATCGCTACTTTGTGGGGTATCTTCGGTTTCGTTGTTGCTCTTGTAACATTGTTCGGCGTTCTCTATAAGCAGTATGCTCTCGCTTTCTGGGCTGCTATCCTCGCTGCAATCTTCGGTTGCTTCGGTACTGGCGTTATCACAGGCTTCGAGTTCGCTATTGGTAAGGAGGACTACATCGTTTACGAGGAGTCTCTTAAGATGGCTAAGATGACAGATTCATTCTTGCCTGTAACTCACATTGGTGCTGAGCTCTTCATGGTTGTTGCTGTTCTTGTTGCTGCTCTCTCATTTGTTGAGCTTAACAAGAAGGATGAGGAGGCTGAGGCTGGTTGCCTTGCAAAGGTAGCTGTTGCAGTTGCTGCTTTCGTTGCATTCGTTATCTGCTTGGATGCTGCTATGGTAAACGCTACATTCCTTTCAGTTCTTGCAATTAAGATTCTTGCTTGGAACCTTCCATTGATCGCAGTTCTTCTTGTTGCTGTTGCATACTTCAAGGGCGAGGGTAAGTCTTTGAACGCTGTATCTGTAGCATTGCTCGTTGTATCGTTCTTCTTCACTAATCCTGCAACTATTGAGACTAAGTACGCTTTGATCAATACAAACGATGTTAAGAACATCCAGACTAACTTCAAGAATGCTCAGGATGACTCTCTCGTTGAGTGCACTAAGGAGTACAAGGATCTTAAGAAGGCTGTAGAGAAGGCTGAAGAGAAGGAGAATGCTAAGGAGAATGGTAAGAACAAAGCTGAGCTTACTGAGCAGTCATACACTGAGGTAAAGGATGCACAGTAGTTGATGCTTTTGAGTAACCTAACTCATAAAACGATAAGAGCTGTCCGTATGGGCAGCTCTTATTTTATCTATATATATCGTGATATCTCCTCTATGCAGTGATGGGACGCTACTTCTCGTACTTCGTGCCCCACAGCTGGCGCATACGCTCGGCAATCTTCGCCTCCTGGGCGTTTTGCTCATTAGGGGTGTAGAAGCGTGTGCCGCTGAGTGTGTCGGGTAGGAACTCCTGCTGAACGAAGTTGCCCGCATAGTCGTGGGCATACTTATAGTCGGCACCGTAACCCATGTCGCCCATGAGCTTCGTGGGGGCGTTGCGCAGGTGCAGAGGCACGGGGCGGTTTGTTGTGTCGTGCTCAACCATGGCAAGAGCCTTGTTTATGGCGGCATATGCCGAGTTGCTCTTAGGACTGGTAGCAAGGTATATCGTCGTCTCCGCCAATGTGATGCGTGCCTCGGGCATGCCTATCTTATGCACCGTGTCGAAGCAGGCGTTGGCCAAGAGTAGGGCGTTGGGGTTTGCAAGGCCCACATCTTCCGATGCGAGGATGACAAGGCGTCGGGCAATGAAGCGTGGCTCCTCGCCGCCAGCAAGCATGCGTGCCAGATAGTAGATAGCAGCATTGGGGTCGCTGCCACGCACCGACTTGATAAATGCCGAGATGACGTCGTAGTGCTGCTCACCCGACTTGTCGTAGAGGGCGATATTCTGCTGCAGACAGGTGGTGACACGCTCGTCGTCGATGATGATATCGCCATCCGAGGCCCCCACGATGATGTCGAGGATGTTGAGCAACTTGCGTGCATCGCCACCCGAGAAGCGGAACAATGCCTCCCTCTCCCTCACCTCAATATGTCGCTTCTGAAGCTCCGCATCGGTGGTCAGGGCGCGCGTGAGTAGCGTGTTGAGCTCCTCGTCATCCATGGGCTTTAGCGTGTATACCTGGCAACGGCTCAAGAGTGGCGAGATAACCTCGAACGAGGGGTTTTCCGTTGTTGCGCCTATGAGCGTCACGATGCCCTGCTCGACAGCGCCGAGGAGTGAGTCCTGCTGCGACTTATTAAATCTGTGAATCTCATCGATAAACAGGAATGCGGGGCGGGCATTGAAGAGGTGCTGGTTCTTAGCCTTCTCGATAACCTCCCTTACATCCTTAACGCCCGAGGTCACGGCCGACAGAGTGTAGAAGGGACGGTCCAGCGTGCTGGCGACAATCTTGGCAAGGGTGGTCTTACCCACGCCTGGAGGACCCCATAGTATAAATGAGGGCACACTGCCCGAGGCGATAAAGCGGCGAAAGACGCCATTATCGCCCACGAGGTGCTTCTGCCCGATATAGTCGTCCAAGCTCTGCGGGCGCAGACGCTCAGCTAAGGGTTGTGTCATATTAGTGTTTGATGTTTGTCAATTTGTTGGGCTCGTGCTTATACTTAAACAATACCCAGAAGGCGAGGGCCACAACAAGGGCGTAGCCTGCAAAGATAAGCCATGTGGTAGACCATCCCTCGGCCATAGCCATAGGGCTGCTCTGAGAGAATACATGATGGTCAACGACGGCCTGAGCACCGAGGGTGCCGAGGGTGGCACCAATACCGTTGGTCATAATCATGAAGAGTCCCTGTGCCGATGAGCGTATCGAGGCGTCGGTCTCGTTGTTCACGAAGAGCGAGCCCGAGATGTTGAAGAAGTCGAACGCCACACCGTAGACAATCATCGAGAGCACGAACATCCAGACACCATCGCCGGGGTTGCCCACGCCAAAGAGGCCGAAGCGCAGTACCCATGCAAACATGGCGATGAGCATGACGATCTTAATGCCAAAACGCTTGAGGAAGAATGGAATGAGCAAGATGCACAAGGTCTCCGATACCTGTGATAGCGATATCAGGGCGTTGGCATGTTGCGCCGCGAAGGTGTCGGCATACTCAGGAATGCTCTCATATGAGGTGATGAATAGGTTGGCAAAGCCATTGGTAATCTGCAGCGATACGCCGAGCAACATCGAGAAGATGAAGAACATGGCCATCTTCTTCTGCTTGAAGAGTGCAAAGGCACGTAGACCAAACGAGTCGATGAACGAACGCTTATCCTGCGATGTGTTCACAGGGCATGTAGGCAGGGTGAGGGCATAGCCTGCGAGCATAATGCCGAGGATGGCGCTCTGGTAGAACTGCATATATGTAGCCTGGAAGCCCGCAAAGTCGCAGACCAGCATGGCGCAGATGAAGCCCACGGTGCCCCATACTCGGATAGGTGGGAAGGCGGCAACAGTGTCGAGGCCGTTCTTCTCCAGCGCTGTATAGGCAACCGAGTTAGAGAGGGCGAGTGTCGGCATATAGAAGGCTACGCTAAACGTGTAGAGCGTGAGCAGTAGGTTGAGGTTGGGAGTGCCCGAGGCGGTGCTGATGACATATGCCGAAGCGGCCATGAAGAGAGCAGCGAGAAGATGGCAGATGCCGAGGAGTCGCTGTGCCTGGATCTTACGGTCGGCAATAATGCCAATAATGGCGGGCATGAAGAGTGAAACAACACCCTGCATGGCGTAGAAGATGCCGATGTTCTTAGCCAAGCCGAGGCCTGCGAGCATGGTGCCCATAGATGTGAGATATGAACCCCATACAGCGAACTGCAGGAAGTTCATCGCGATTAGTCGTAGCTTAATATTATTCATAGTTTATAAGTTATTATATTTACAAAATGGGGGTAATTGCAAAAATCTTAACAAAGATATGAAAAAATTTTGCAATTTTCTTTGCAATTCAAAAATAAAGTTCTACTTTTGCACCGTCAAACAGAAATATTGGGCTATGGTGTAATGGTAACACTACAGATTCTGGTCCTGTCATTCTTGGTTCGAATCCAGGTAGCCCAACAAAAACGATCTTCTTCTGAAGGTCGTTTTTGTTTTTGGGTATTTAGGCTTTTGCATTTGCAAGAGGGTAGTAGCCGTGCTACTACTGTCGGAGAGTGCGCTTGGGCTTCGATGCAAGCATCAACCCCAATCCCCACTCCGCCATCGCAAGCTCACCTCTTGCAAATGCATCAACGCCCAACTCGTTCTTAGTTGTTCTGCCTGATTCTCACTTGTTATTGGTTGAGCCGATAGTGTGTGTTATTGCTCGGGCATTGCCCTGCGCAAATTAGGTATCGGCTCTACTTTGTCGCGATATCGCGACTGCAGTTCGAATCCAGGTAGCCCAACTAAAACGATCTTCTTCCGAAGGTCGTTTTTGTTTTTGGGTATTTCGTTGCATTTGCAAGAGGGTAGTAGCGAGGCTACTACTGTCGGAGAGTGTGCTTGGGCTTCGATGCAAGCATCAATACCTACGCCAACATATCGGTGAGATCAATAAAAAAACGATCCTTCGAGGAAGATCGTTTGGGGTGTTAGTTGCAGAGTTACAACTTTATCTCTATGTTGTTGCCACTCCACTGGTCGATTTCGTATTGTCGCTCAAAGAGTACATCGTCGCCGTCGGAGATTGTCACCTGGCACTTGAATGGTAGTGCCTCATAGATGCGGTTGGTGGTGGGGAGTGTGTGTGCAACTACATATATATATAGTAGTAGGGAGTCGCCCTCGCCAGCCTCGATGATAGTGGTGCGCTTGCGCTTGTAGTCCACAGGTATCATCTTAAGCTCTGCGCCGACCTCTGCTACAAAGTCGCTATGGTTGATAAAACTAACGCACGCATCGCCCGAAAAGAGCTTGCCGGTGATGTATAAATTGTAGCGCCAGAACTCCTTAAAGGCGCAATTAAAGGCTATTTTATACTTTGCCATAGCGGTGTGGTTGTAAATTTTATGTAAAAACTTTGCTACAAAAATAGTAATAATTTGCAGATTTTAGTTTTTTGTCGTAAATTTGCAGACTAATTGTGCTGAAATGGAGCAGATTGCACTATATACAATAGCCTACAAGGGCTTGAAAAGCGGCAGCTATGACTTTGATTTTCAGGTAGATGATGCGCTATTTGAGGCGTACGACCGTGTGGAGATCAAGGGCGGTAGCTGTCAGGCTCATGTTGAGATGAAACGTAGCGATACCATGTTGGAGCTAAATGTTACCATCGAGGGTGAGGTAATTTGCGAGTGTGATCGTTGCTTGGAGGATTGTCCAATAGCAGTGGACTATGAGGGAGATTTGGTTGTTAAGTTCTCAGATGAGATTGACGACTACGATGGCGAGGTGATGTGGATTTCACCATCGGAGGACTTCCTAAACCTCACACAGTACATATATGAGAGTATTGTTCTCTCGTTGCCCTACCGTCGTGTGCACGAGGAGGGTGGCTGCAACCCCGAGATGCTTGCCTCGTTTCAGCAGATAAGCGAGCAGGAGCTCGAGGTACGAGCTGAGGATGCCGATGTGGTAACGTTGGACGACCGCAATCGTGAGTTGCTCGAGGCTTTAAAGCAGCAGATGCAAGAGAGTGATAATTAGAGATATAGGGTCGAATCGATGACTTATCCGTCGGGTTGTTGGTGCGACAAAAAGAAACATAAAACTTAAAAATTATATTGTAAAATGGCACATCCAAAACACAAAGTCTCGTCTACACGTCGTGACAAGAGAAGAACTCACTACAAGGCTGTAGTTCCTACTGTAGTAACTTGCTCGAACTGTGGTTCAGCAGTTCTTTACCACCGCGTATGCCCTGAGTGTGGCTTCTACCGCGGTAAGCTCGCAATCGAGAAGAAGGCTGCTGAGTAGTCTTCGTGAGCACTAAAAGAGCACGCCGCTTATGTGGTAGTGCTCTTTTTTGCTATATATCAGCATATGGCCCAAGGGGTGGCTTTGATATGTTGAATACTCTAAAACCCCTAAGTTTTATAACTTGCTAATCAACAGATAACCACTATGATAAGAATCGGTATCGACGCAATGGGTGGCGACTTCGCTCCAGAGGTAGCTATCGAGGGAGCGGTGAAGGCTCTTAAGTTAATTGATAAGGATAGCCGTATTGTGCTTTTTGGCGATGAGAAGAGGATGCGTGAGTTGCTTGCTAAGCATGGTTGCGCTGCCGACAACTTCGACTTGGTGAATACTACACAGGTTATTGAGATGGGTGACCACCCAGCTAAGGCCTTTATTGCTAAGTCTGACTCGAGCATCACCGTGGGCTTCAAGCACCTTGCCGAGGGTAAGATCGACGGCTTTGCGAGTGCAGGCTCTACTGGTGCCATGATGGTTGGCTCAATGCAGGTTATCAAGCCTATCGAGGGTGTCATCCGTCCAGTGTTGGCAACTCTCATCCCTACAATATCTCCTACTAAGGGTGTGCAGCGTGCAATCCTTATGGATGTAGGTCTCAATGTTGACGCTAAGCCTGAGGTGTTGGCGCAGTATGGTCTTCTTGGCTCTATATATGCTAAGGCAGTGCTCGGCCTCGAGAAGCCACGTGTTGCGTTGCTCAACATTGGCGAAGAGGAGGGCAAGGGTAATGCCCAAGCTAAGGCTACCTACGATGTTATGAAGGAGCGTAAGGATTATAACTTTGTGGGTAACGTAGAGGCATCGTATATCTTCACCGACAAGATCTCGGATGTTGTTGTTGCTGAGGCATTTGTCGGCAATAGCATCTTGAAGATGGCGGAGGCTCTCTACCGCATCAACTTCAAGCTCGGTGGTGGTAAGCCACGCTTTAAGAACTTCGTACGCCCCGTCTTGGGTCGCATCGTGCCAAAGCTCTACTGGCAGCAGGACTTCTGGGATGCTATGAATGGGGAGAGCGTCGGTGGCTTGCAGGTTATGGGTGTAAATGCCCCAGTGATGATTGGCCATGGCAGCTCGTCGGGCCGCGCTATATGTAGCATGATATTGGCTATGGAGCGCGATATCAAGAGTGACTTCCCATCGCGTCTACGCGAGGCTCTCAAAGAGTCAAATAGCGCCGAGTAGAGGGGTGGAATAGCTTGATTATCTGATATAAACGAGGGGTGTTAGCGAATGCTGACACCCCTCGTTGTGATATGCTCCTATCAGATTAATACTGCTCCTTCTCATTTGGAAAGTCGCGGCTCTTGACATCGTCGACATAGTGCCCCACGGCTTCAGAGATTATTGTGCCGAGGTCGGCATAGCGACGCAAGAAGCGTGGTGAGAATGCCTGGGTGATGCCGAGCATGTCGTGTGCCACAAGCACTTGACCGTCGGTGGCGCCGCCAGCACCAATGCCGATGGTTGGTATCTTAAGCTCCTCGGATACGCGTCTGCCCAGCTCGGCAGGTATCTTCTCTAAGACAACGGCAAAGCAGCCAGCCTCCTCAAGAAGCTTGGCGTCGCGCAGTAGCTTCTCAGCCTCGGCTTCGCTCTTAGCACGCACGTTATAGGTGCCGAACTTATGTATCGACTGTGGCATTAGTCCGAGGTGGCCCATAACGGGGATGCCGGCAGAGATTATACGCTGTACCGACTCCAAGATCTCCTCGCCGCCCTCCATCTTAACTGCGTCGGCCTCGGTCTCCTTCATGATGCGAACCGCAGAGTCTAGTGCAAGCTTTGAGTTACCCTGGTAGGTACCAAAGGGGAGGTCGACTACCACAAGAGCGCGCTCCACGGCACGTACTACCGACTTGGCGTGGTATACCATCATATCGAGAGTGATGGGAAGTGTGGTCTCGAAGCCGGCCATAACGTTGGCTGCCGAGTCGCCGACAAGAATAACATCTATGCCCGCCTTATCCACAATCTTAGCCATTGAATAATCATATGAGGTGAGCATGGCAATCTTCTCGCCGCGCTGCTTCATCTCTGTAAGGCGGAGTGTTGTCACCGCTCTTACTGTGCTTTCTACTGACATACTATAAGTTAATAGTTAATTCTAATACAAAGGTAGTTATTTTAATGAAATGAACAAATTTTCCTATGCTAATGTCACTCTAAATAGTGTTATATCGTGGGTGTTAGTGAGTCGTTAACTATATTAAATATTTCATCGTTTGACATAAGTTGTCAAAATATGATTGCACCTTTGCACTATATATCCTATCGTTGGGGTATTGTTAATCTATTTTTTGTGTTATGGGAGTAGTCTATAAGATGAGTTGTGAGCGCTGTGGTACGCGCTTCGACCATGAGGCGGGCATTGGCTTCTTCTGCTCATGTCCTACATGTGGTGATGAGGGTGGCGAGGATGCACCATTCTTCTGCCCAGTATGTAATAAACGTTTTGATCCTGAGAGCGATAGCTTTGCAGCAAGTCTCGCTGAGGCCATACACTGGGATTAGTCATGGCGCAAAAAAAATATGGTCCGTGTAGCTGTTGAACCAATTAAAATTGTATCTTTGTAGAGTCAATAACCTTAAAACTGATTTATATGTGGATAGTATTAATTATTGTGGCTGTCGTTGTTATTATCCTTGTATCAATGTACTTCAGCTATAACAACCGCGAGGTGGCTCTACGCAAGGAGGCAGAGGCGCAGAGTGGTAAGATAGAGACTGTGCACGACACAATGTGGAAGACGCTCAAGCAGGAGGCGGGCGTTACGGATGAGTATCGTAAGACCTTCGAGAAGATATATCCCGAGCTCATTGCGGGTCGTTACTCAAAGGATGGCGGCGAGCTTCTGAAGATGATAAATGAGCAGAATCCCAACTTCGATACTCGTCTCTACGATAAGCTGATGCAGTCTATTGAGGTGCAACGTGCCCATTTTGCATCGTCGCAGCAGCGTATGCTCGACATCATTCGTGAGCGCGACACACTTCTCGAGTCGATGCCATCGAAGTGGTTTATCTCGAACAAGAGTAAGATAGATTATGTTGTCATCTCGTCGGATGCTACGGCTGATGTGATGAGTACACGTCGTGATAATAACGTGGAGTTATTCTCCTAATTCCCATTTGCGGTGTATCGTCTGATATACATAATTCCCGCCATTGTCATAGGTGTGACCTACTGCTTTGTGGGTGTGGAGGATATATGGTTTATATATCTCCTAATGCTCCTTGCCCTCGAGCTGTTGGTGTACTGGGCGATGTATCGTGCATTGCGTGTTGTGGAGTATCTAAGTGGCTATGCAATAGCCGCCTACCATCACGAAGCGTGGACTGAGCGTGTCGTGCGTCATGTCACCTATACCGACTCCAGAGGTAATACACGTACCAGGACCGAGGTGGACTATGTATACCACCCCGATGAGTGGTTCATAACTCTCAATGCGGGGGAGTGTGCTGATATATCCGAGGAGAGCTACCATAAGATTGTTGAGCGCTGGGATAGCGAAGAGGAGTGGATTGAGGTGGCGCATCACAACTGTGTGTCGGGAGGTGGCGGTCAGATGATACCCTATGATGATCACTATGAACACATGGTTACGGCGACCTATGAGGGGCTCTATGTAAACTATGTGCGTGGCTCGAACTCTATATTCCGCTACGAGCCGCTATCGCGTCGTGAGGCGTCGCGCCTCGGGCTTGTAGACTATCCCGAAATAGATAAGTATAATCTCGATGTAGATGCTATATTGGTGTCGCGCAGACTCGCTGATATAGAGGTGAATAAGCGTGACCAGCGACATATTCAACGCATAAATGCATACTACGGTGCTGAAGCGCAAATACACATCTTCATCCTACTCTTCGATGCTGCTGATGGCATCCAGATGGCACTCAAACAGCGCCAATATTGGCATGGCGGAAATAAGAATGAGTTTGTCGTATGTCTCGGTATAGAACCCTCTGAAAATGGGGGTGAGGCGCACCTGGTCGGGTGGTGCAAGGCCTTCTCGTGGTGCGACGTTCCGCAACTCGATAATGCCACCGAGAGCTACTTCCTTGAGCATCGAAAGCTCGACTTCGAGGCCTATGCAACATGGCTACGTAAAAACATATCGCTATGGAGACGTAAGGAGTTCAAAGACTTCAAGTATATCGGCAAGCGCCTCTCGCCACGCAGGTCTTTGATGGTGGCTATATTCACACTCATCATAAGCTCTATAATGGCGGCCGTGATGATCTTTGTAGCATCGTTGTAGCAAAAAATACCTATATATATTGCAAAACCGAAAAAAAGTCGTATATTTGCAACGTAAAAGCGAGAGAGTAAGGGGACGGAAGTCCCCTTATTTCGTCTATCTACAATAACGATAATTTACAAAAAGAGATAAAACCAAGAGTTATATGATTGATGCAAAGCGAGTTATAGAGATTGCCGAGCGACAGTTGCAGGATAGTGATATGTTTGTCGTGGAGTGCAAGACTACTCCTATGGGAGAGATTGAGCTTCTTATTGATAGCGACACAGCCGTAAAATTGGAGGATTGTGCCGCACTAAATCGTGCTATCGAGGCTGAGCTCGATCGCGAGGTGGAGGACTACTCGTTAATGGTGGCATCGGCAGGCATCGGCTCGGAGCTCAAGTTCCTACGTCAGTATCGCAAGATCCTTGGTAGCTCCGTGGAGGTGCTCCTCAAGGATGGTATCAAGATTCTCGCAAAGCTCAACGACGCCAACGAGGAGGGCATCACTCTCTCATACGAGGAGAAGCAGACCGTCGAGGGCAAGAAGCGTAAGGTGACCGTGGAGGTTACAAAGGAGTATAAGTGGGAGGAGATAAAGTACGTTAAGGAGTACTTAGACTTCAAGTAATTTGTTGCGAGGGCCGTTAGACTCGTGGTAATTGGGGGAAGTTGGAGGATTTAGAGAAATTGGGGAAGTTAGTGAATTTAGAGAATTTAGAGAGCAAGGCACAAATCTCTAAGCTCCTTAAGCTCTTTAAACTTCCTAATAAATAACTGGAGAAGTTAGAGAGCCAGGTGCAAACCCTTAACCTCGTACCACGAAGAGGAACGAAAATAATAATCAAAAACAAAATATAAACACACAAAATGAAGTACATTAATCTTATCAGCAACTTTGCTGAGTTCAAAGAGCTTAAGAGCATCGACAACGCTACACTTATTGGCGTATTGGAGGATGTCTTCCGTCACGCTTTGCAGAAGCAGTTCGAAAGCGACGAGAACTTCGACGTTATCATCAACCCTGAGAAGGGTGACCTCGAGATTTGGCGCAACCGCGTAGTCGTTGAGGATGAGATGTTGGAGAACGAGAACACCGAGATAGCACTCTCTGAGGTAAAGGCTATCGATCCCTCTTACGAGTTGGGCGACGAGTATGTCGACCAGATTGATATGACAAAGTTCGGCCGTCGTGCCGTATTGTCATTGCGCCAGAACCTCGCATCACGTATCCTCGACCTTGAGAAGGCAGCCCTCTTCGAGAAGTACTCTGAGAAGGTGGGTGAGATCATCACAGGTGAGGTATACCAGGTGTGGAAGAAGGAGGTGCTCGTACGCGACGATGAGGATAACGACCTCGTATTGCCTAAGTCGGAGCAGATTCCTAACGACTTCTACCGCAAGGGTGACGCCATCAAGGCTATCGTAAAGTCCGTGGAGATGAACAACAACCAGCCACGCATCATCCTATCGCGTACCGACAACCAGTTCCTCGAGCGTCTCTTCGAGCAGGAGGTGCCTGAGATCTTCGATGGTCTTATCACCATCAAGAAGATTGCCCGCATCCCTGGTGAGCGTGCTAAGGTTGCCGTTGAGTCATACGACGACCGCATCGACCCAGTAGGCGCATGCGTGGGTATGAAGGGCTCACGTATCTACACCATCGTTAAGGAGTTGCGCAACGAGAATATCGACGTTGTTAACTTCACAGCTAACACATCGCTCATGATTCAGCGCTCGTTGAACCCTGCTAAGGTGTCATCAATCACCATCGACGAGGAGCGTCAGACAGCATCTGTATACCTCAAGCCAGAGGAGGTATCGTTGGCTATCGGTAAGGGTGGTTTGAACATCCGTCTCTCGAAGATGCTCACAGGCTACGATATCGACGTATATCGTGAGATTGAGGAGGAGGATGTGGCACTCACCGAGTTTGCAGACGAGATCGACGCATGGGTGATCGAGGCGTTGAAGAGCGCTGGTTGCGACACCGCAAAGAGCGTACTCGAGCTCAGCGTTGAGGAGATAGCACAGCGTGCTGACCTCGAGGTGGAGCAGGCAGAGCAGGTGGTAGCCATCCTCAAGGCCGAGTTTGAGGAGTAGTTGATAACGATTAAAATGATAATTGAATGGATAACAGTAAGAAGATAAGGCTTATACAGGTTGCAAAGGAGTTTAAAGTGGGATTTAACACTCTCGCCGACTATCTCCAGCGCAAGGGCCTGCAGAGCGACTGCTCGCCCTCATCGCCCGTATCAGTTGAGGTGTATGCCGTGTTGGAGAAGGAGTTTGGTGGTAATCGTCAGTCGGGCAACGAGCGCAACGCTGTGCGTGAGCGTATTCAGCAGAAGGGCGCAGTGAGCATCAACGCTACAACACAGAAGGAGGTGGAGGATGACGAGGAGGTTGTCATCAAGTCGAATGTCATCAGCGTAAAGGACGAGGTGCGTGGTCCAAAGATCTTGGGTAAGATCGACCTCGACGGCAAGAAGAGCGAGCCTAAGGCTGAGCCAAAGGTCGAGGCAAAGCCTGAGCCAAAGGTGGAGACACCAGCGCCAGCGCCTGCACCACAGCCTAAGGTGGAGACACCAGCGCCTGCACCAGAGGTGGCAGAGGAGCCTAAGCGCGACTCTGTATATCGCCCTGAGGTGTCACAGCTCGGTGGCCCAAAGATCTTGGGTACTATGGATGTGTCTAACATGGTTCCTGGCGGTAAGCACAAGCGTAAGCGTCTCGAGAAGGAGAAGGTTAACGTTGCCAAGGAGGGCAATAAGAGTGGTGGCAAGCAGGAGAAGGGCGGTAACAATAACAAGGGTAACAACCCTCAACGCCCACAGCAGGGTGGTGCCCCACAGGGTCAGCCAGCACAGCAGCAGCCAAATAACAATAAGAAAAACAAGAATAAGCAGAAGCCTCAGCCAAAGCCCGTGGTACGCCCCGAGGTATCGGATGAGGATGTGCAGAAGCAGATTAAGGATACCTTGGCACGTCTTACTGCCAAGGGTACAAAGTCTAAGGGTGCTAAGTATCGTAAGGAGAAGCGCGAGGAGGTTCGTGAGCGCATGAACGAGGAGATGGAGCGCGAGGAGATGGAGCGCAGCGTGCTCAAGGTTACCGAGTTCGTAACCGTGAGTGAGCTCGCAACCATGATGAACGTATCGCCAATGGAGGTCATCTCTGCATGTATGAACCTCGGCCTTATGGTATCTATCAACCAGCGTCTCGATGCTGAGGCCTTGGTTGTTGTTGCCGAGGAGTTCGGCTTCAAGGTGGAGTTCGTATCGGTGGAGATTCAGGAGGCTATTGAGGCCGACGCCGATAGCGAGGAGGAGCTTGTGGCACGTCCACCTATCGTTACCGTTATGGGTCACGTAGACCACGGTAAGACATCGCTCTTGGATAACATCCGTAAGACAAACGTAACAGCGGGTGAGGCCGGAGGTATCACACAGCACATCGGTGCCTACTCAGTGGAGCTCAACGGCCAGAAGATCACCTTCCTCGATACACCAGGTCACGAGGCCTTTACCGCTATGCGTGCCCGTGGTGCTAAGATGACCGATGTGGCCATCATCATCGTGGCTGCCGACGATAGCGTCATGCCACAGACCGTGGAGGCTATCAACCACGCATCAGCAGCGGGTGTACCTATGGTATTTGCTATCAACAAGATGGATAAGCCACAGGCAAATGCTGACCGTATCCGTGAGCAGCTCTCGCAGATGAACATCCTCGTTGAGGATTGGGGCGGTAAGTACCAGTGCCAGGAGGTATCTGCAAAGCAGGGCCTTAACCTCGATAAGCTCCTCGAGAAGGTGCTCCTCGAGGCTGAGGTATTGGAGCTCAAGGCTAACCCTGATCGCAAGGCTACAGGTGCTGTCATCGAGTCTATGTTGGATAAGGGTCGTGGCTATGTTGCTACCATCATGGTCCAGAACGGTACTTTGCGCGTAGGTGATGTTCTCCTCTCTGGTACATATACAGGTCGTGTGAAGGCTATGTTCGACGAGAATGGCCGCAAGGTTACCGAGGCAGGTCCATCAACACCTGTGCAGGTGCTCGGTCTTAATGGTGCGCCACAGGCGGGTGATACCTTCAACGTGATGGATGATGATCGCTCAGCGCGCGAGATTGCCAACAAGCGTGAGCAGTTGCAGCGTATGCAGGGCATCATGACACAGAAGCATGTTACCCTCGACGAGATTGGTCGTCGTATCGCCATCGGTTCGTTCAAGGAGCTTAATATCATCGTTAAGGGTGACGTGGACGGCTCTGTGGAGGCTATGACAGGCTCGCTCATCAAGCTCTCTAAGGAGACTGTGCAGGTGAATGTCATCCACTCGGCTGTAGGTCAGATCTCGGAGTCGGACGTACTCCTTGCTGCTGCCTCTAACGCCATCATCGTCGGCTTCCAGGTGCGTCCTTCGGCCGCTGCGCGTAAGGCTGCCGAGAAGGAGCAGATCGATATTCGTCTTTACTCAATCATCTAGGACGCTATCAACGAGATTAAGGATGCTAACGAGGGTATGCTCGAGCCAGTGATGAAGGAGGAGATTGTATGCTCTACCGAGGTTCTCGAGACCTTCAAGATCTCTAAGGTCGGCACTGTTGCTGGTTGCGTTGTCCGCGAGGGTAAGATGCAGCGTAATACGCCTATACGTGTCATCCGCGACGGTATCGTTATCTACACTGGTAAGCTCGGCTCACTACGCCGCTTCAAGGACGATGTGAAGGAGGTTACCGTAGGTCAGGATTGCGGTCTTAACATCGAGTCATACAACGATATTAAGGTCGGCGATATCATCGAGGGTTACGAGCAGGTAGAGGTAAAACGCAAGTAATTTTTGTGATAAGCAGCTATCTACTTCCGCTAACAAAATATCTCTGCAATGGGCAGTACGCCTAAGTACAGTCCATCGCAGATAATTTTGCCGAGCGTTGTATCTAACTACTTCTAACAAAAATTAGCAATGCGCAATTTACCGCCTAATAGCAAAACTAATAAACAAAACCTAAATAAAGCTTAAAGACATGAACAACATTAAGTTTACAACTGCAGCCGAGGCTGTTAAGTGTATCAAGTCTGGTGATCATATTCACCTTAGCTCAGTAGCTTCAGCTCCTCAGTGCCTTATCAAGGCTATGGTTGAGCGTGGCCGCAATGGCGAGTTCAAGGATGTTCACATCCACCACCTCCACACCGAGGGTCCTGCGCCATACGCAGATCCTGAGCTCGAGGGCGTATTCCAGCTCGACTCATTCTTCGTAGGTGGCAACGTACGTAAGGTGACTCAGGCCGGCTATGCTGACTATATTCCAATCTTCCTCTCTGAGACTCAGAAGCTCTATCGTTCTGGCGCTGTGCCATGTAACGTGGCTATGATCCAGGTATCACGCCCCGACAAGCACGGCTATGTATCTCTCGGTACATCTGTAGATGCAACCCTTGCAGCTGTTGAGTGCGCTGACTATGTTATCGCTGTTGTTAACAAGTATGTGCCTCGCTCATTCGGTGACGCTATGATCCACAGCTCGAAGATTAACTTCTTCGTTGAGGACGACCAGCCACTCGAGGAGGCTCACTTCACAACACCTAACGAGGTGGAGACAAAGATTGGTAACCTCTGTGCTGGCCTTATCGAGGATGGCGCAACCCTTCAGATGGGTATCGGTGCTATTCCTAACGCTGTTCTTGCGCAGCTCGGCAACCACAAGAACCTTGGTGTTCACACCGAGATGTTCGCCGATGGCGTACTTCCACTTGTTGAGAAGGGCGTTATCAACGGTGCATTGAAGAATATCGATAAGGGTAAGATGGTATCTACATTCCTTATGGGTTCACAGAAGGTATACGACTTCATCGACGACAACCCAGGCGTACTTATGATGGACGTAGGTTATACTAACGACCCATTCATCATCTCTAAGAACGATAAGGTTACCGCTATCAACTCTGCACTCCAGGTAGATATCACTGGTCAGGTATGTGCTGACTCACTTGGTCGTAAGTTCTACTCAGGCGTAGGTGGTCAGGTAGACTTCATCTATGGTGCATCACTCTCTAAGGGTGGTAAGGCTATCATCGCTATGCCATCTATCACCAACAAGGGTGTATCAAAGATCTCTGACGTGCTTACTGAGGGTTCAGGTGTTGTTACCACTCGTAACCACATCCACTGGTTCGTAACCGAGAACGGTGCTGTTGACCTCTACGGCAAGAGTCTCCAGGAGCGTGCACGCCTCATCATCTCTGTTGCTCACCCATCAGCACAGGAGGAGCTCGACCGTGCAGCTTTCGAGCGCTACGGCAGCCACCACCACTATATTAAAAGCTATATGAAGTAATCCCAATTACTTCATATAATCACAAAGGTCTCCCAAAAGGAGACCTTTGTTGCTTTTAATATAGTGGTGGTGTCAAGAACACCACCATTTATATTTACATTCCCTCCAAACCTCCCTTTGTCAAAGGGAGGCTTGTTTCTGTTGTCGCTATCAGATTGTAAGGAGTTTAGAGAATTTAGGGAAATTAAGGAGGTTAGAAAAATATTAATATCCCTAATATCCCTAATCTCCTTAAATTCCTTAATCAATAGCTATAATCATCGTACTCCTCTTACCTTCCTCTTCGCTCTACACGCATACGGTGCATTTTCTCTTTGAAGCCTCCCTCTTCAAGAAATTGTTCAGAAAGCGAAACAAGGAGTTTGTGCAGTAGATAGTCCTCCTGCTTGAGTAGTATGATTGCCATATTGGCGACCGTGTCAAGAGGGCGGGATTTTGCAATGTCTAAAATTGATTGATTGCTACCGTCACTGCCAAGCTTGCGCATTGCAACAAACTTGTCAGAGTCGGCACACCACTGCTCATAGCCATTAACACGCAGATAGTCCTCATAATCAGCCAGTAGCTCCTTGAAACTTGCTTTGGCAACATTGATAAGTTTGATACCCATCTCGATTGAGGTTTCTATATCTGCATTACCTTCAATAATATTTTGCTTGCCAGAGCGTGCTGCTTGAACCATCTGATCTATTGT